>NZ_JAHKPR010000048.1:10199-106881 GCF_018860585.1 Colwellia sp. E2M01 | reverse complement strand
CCAACGTTAAGCGTTGCAGAAGATGCGGCGTACAGTTTTACCCCTACGGTAAGTGATAATGATGTAGGTGATACAACCACTTTTAGTATTATCAATAAGCCGAGTTGGGCTGTCTTTAATACCGCAACAGGTGCCTTAACAGGAACACCAACGCAAGATGATCTTGGAACCACAACAGGTATTGTTATTACGGTTGCAGATACTGCGTCAGCAACCGATAGCCTCGCAGCATTCAATATTACCGTCTCTAATACAAATGATACGCCAGTGATTTCAGGCTCACCAACATTAACTGTTGCAGAGGATGTTAGTTATAGTTTTGTTCCAACAGTAGTTGATGTCGATGCCGACGATACTGAAACCTTTAGTATTACCAACAAACCGAGTTGGGCAGAGTTTAGCACTACAACAGGTGCCTTAACCGGTACACCATCCAGAGCCGATGCGGGCGATTATACAGGTATAATTCTGAGTGTTAGTGATAAAGATGGCGCAAGTGCAAGCTTACCAGCCTTTACCATTAATGTTACTAACACAAATGAAGCGCCTGTTGCTGAAGCACAAACCTATGAGTTGGAAGAAGACAGCCAAGTAACTGTTACGCTTCGTGCTGAAGATTCTGATGGTGATGAACTGATATACAGCATTGTCACCAACCCTGAACACGGTTCTTTAGTACAATCTACGGATGATACATGGACTTATACACCAGCAGAAAACTATAACGGAACCGACAGTTTTACCTATATAACAACGGATCCTGATACTAACTCTGAGCCAGCAATCGTTGCGTTGACTATTACTCCGATAAACGATGCACCAATTGCAGAAGATGACGTAATTGTATTGAACTACAGAGAAGATGGCCGTTATGTTCTTAATGTTTTGAGTAATGACATTGATGTTGATGAAGATGTATTAACCATTACTAATGCCAGTAGCTCTATCGGTGAAACGACTATTGAAAATGGACAGCTAATATTCCAAGTTCAAGGTGTTATCGAAGGCGATATTGAACTGCAATATGCTATTAATGACAGGCACAGTAGTGATGATAATGGTAATAGTGAAGCAACAGTAACCTTGCGTTTTTCTGATGCAGCTGATGAATTGTTACCTGTTGTTACGCTTCCGGCAGATATAAATGTTAATGCTACAGCATTATATACTAAGGTTAATCTAGGTATTGCTACAGCATTGAATAGTAAAGGTAAGTCAGTACCGGTTTCACTGGTTGATGGTATTAGCCAATTTACACCAGGTAATCACTTGGTGTATTGGCAAGCACAAGATAGTGATGGCTTTAAACGCATTGTTACGCAGCGCGTTGCTGTTAAACCACTTATTAGTATTGCTAAAGATAAACAAGGTAGTGAAGGCAGCCATTATAAAGTGGCGGTTCATCTAAATGGTAAATCACCAAGCTATCCAGTAACGATACCTTATACCATTAGTGGTGATGCAGATAGTGATGACCATAACTTGTTAGCTGGTGAAGTAGTTATTGATTCTGGTTTAATTGGTTATATTGAATTCGATACCTACAACGACAGCATAGAAGAAATGGATGAAACGCTGAATATTGCTCTTGATAGTGCAATGAACTTAGGCGCTAAATCAGTGTTTACACTAACCATTACTGAAAATAACATAGCGCCGTTAGCTAATATTACTGTATCGCAAGATAGTGAAAAACGCACCT
The DNA here is from genome assembly GCF_018860585.1 of Colwellia sp. E2M01. GTDB lineage: Bacteria > Pseudomonadota > Gammaproteobacteria > Enterobacterales > Alteromonadaceae > Colwellia. Next base: position 105,179 of record NZ_JAHKPR010000048.1, on the reverse strand, counting down.
TAGTTGGTAAAGACTTAGGTGCGGTTGTTGTCTCAAGTAATGTATTTGATGCTAACGCTAGCGATACCCACACTTATACTTGGGAAAGTATGAATGGAGAGCTTGTTGATATTGATAACGATGAAACGACCTTCACCTTTGATCCTACTAATTTGATGACAGGGCAATATACGCTATCGTTAACAGCAACGGAAAATGGAGCTACATCATTAAATGCTAAAGCATTTGCTTATATTAATGTTGTAGAGGCGTTACCAACACTTACCGACCTTGATAGTGATGGTGATTTAATACCAGATAATATTGAAGGTCATAGTGATAGTGATGGTGATGATATTGCTGATCATTTAGACAACAATAACATTCGTTGTAATGTTCAACCTTCAGAAATTATTATGCAAAATATCAACCTTATTGAAGCTGAGCCTGCTATATGTATACGTCGAGGTATTCACACTACTAATAATGCTTCAGGCTCTATATTAATGAGCATAGAAGAGGTTGTTCAGGATGAGGAAGCTAGTAATATTGGTGGATTATTTGACTTTATTATTAGTGACATACCTGTAGCGGGGCAAAGTGTGAGTATAGTATTGCCACAACGTTTACCTATTCCTGCTAATGCGGTTTACCGTAAATTAACAGCAGATAATATTTGGGTGAATTTTGAGATTGATAATAACAACTACTATTCATCAGCTCCTGGTACTGTGGGATATTGTCCTGCGCCTAATGCCAATGTTTGGACTAAAGGTTTAACCGAAGGTTATTGGTGTGTGCAGTTAACTATTGAAGATGGTGGATCTAATGATGCCGATGGTATTGCTAACAATCAAATTGTTGACCCAGGCGGCGTAGCAACATGGAATAATGCAAACACTTTACCTGAAATTGAAGACGATCAAGTTACAACCACGCAAAACAAAATGGTAATTATTGACGTACTTGCTAATGATACAGATAACGATGGTGATGACTTAACGATTATCAGTGCCAATGTTGACTTTGGAACGGTAACCATTGTTGATCAAACATTAGAGTACCAGCCTGATGATAACTTCTTTGGCTTGGCGACTATAAGCTATGGTGTTAGTGATGGCCACGGTACTGGTTATGGCAAAGTGTTAGTTAATGTTATCGAAAATACAGCACCGGTTGCTAATAGCGATAGTGCAAGTACTAACGATAGATCAGCAATAACTATTGATGCATTAGCCAATGATACCGATGTAGATAACGATGTGCTAACACTTATCGGTGCAAGTGCAGAGCAAGGTAGTGTTGTTATTAATAATAACACGCTGGCATATACGCCGCTTGCAGGCTTTGAAGGTAATGACATTATTACCTATGAAATTAGCGATAACAATGGCGGTATAGATGAAGGACAAGTTGTTATTACCATTAATGCCTATGAAACTATTACCATTACTAATAAATCTAGTGGCGGTAGTATCGGGCTGTATATATTATTAATAGGAAGTACCATGTTATTTATTCGTCGTAGAAATACATCGCGTTTAGGTAATACTGTTGAGAGTAAAATGTCTAAACAAAAAGTGGCTGCAAAATCAGTTGCCGTATTGGCCTTAGCAGGTTTAAGTGCTGGTGTAAGTATGAGCACCAATGCAACTGAATTTAAAGAGATGCCATTATTTGTTAAAGCTGAAGTTGGCAAAGGTAAAGTGCAAACAAATAACCTTTCTGATCAAGTAGCAACAGGCTTAGTTACTGAGGTTGATGATAGTGCAACAAACTGGTCTGTTGGTATAGGTGCGCATCTCACTGAAGATTGGAGTATTACTCTAAGCTATATTGATATGGGAAAAGGCTCTGTAACAATAACCGGTGATACTCTTGATGAAAATGATTATCACCAGAGCGTGTCAGATGTTGCCCCTATTTTTGCCCAAGGTGTAACGCTTGATACTCGCTACCACTTCTTCAAAAAAGATGCTTTTACAGTTTCAGGGTTATTAGGCGTGATGATGTGGGATAGTAAGGTAGACAGTAATTTTGATAATCAAAACCTTAAAAACAAGCAAGATGGCGTTGATGTGTTTTTTGGTATTGAAGGAGGTTATCAAATCAATAATATTTGGAGTGTAAATTTAGGTATAAAACGTTATACACTTGATATTAACGATATTGATATTGCTTACTTAGGCTTGGCTTATCAATTTTAGATAATATCTTTACGTAATATTTGCAATAAATTTACACTGATACTGTTACAAAGGAACAGTTATTAGTGTAAATTTTTGTCTTTAATTGACTGCAATCGTAAATACTATTTAATCTCAGTTCGAGATACACTATACGGCAGAATAAAGTTTATCACTTAAATTTTAAATAGCTATCGTAAGCATTTTCGAAAGTTAAAGTTATTTAAAAATTTTCTCAGCCCAGCGCGCTAAACCTGCAGTAACACTACCAAAGTGATCACCGACAACAATAGGGATATTCGGCATTTGCTGTTGAATAAACTTACTTATTACCGGTGACTTTGCGGTACCGCCAGTCACAAAAATCACATCGGGCAGACAGTCTGCTTGTTCAACCGCTAGTTGCATTATATTGGCAATACTTTCTAAGGTACGCTTATTCGCGGTTTTTAACGTGTCTGTTGTTACTTCTACAGTTAATCCATCGTCAACATCGTTTAAGTCTATACTCTGCTTATTTTGCTCTGACAAAGCTATTTTCGCTTGTTCAGCTGCATTGACTAATTGATAGCTTAACTTGTGATCATGTACGGTAATTAAACGTTCAATAATGGCAGTTTCTTGGGCATCACGAGAAAGTTGAATAAGATCTCGTCTGTTCTGTGCACTGTAAAAGGCTGTTTGTTCATTAATATTGTTAATGGCTAATGCTTGATAAAAACTGCTAGTTGGCATCGGTTTGCCCGTTTTTAATAAGCTGTTCATACCTAAGCTAGGCATTATGCCTTGTAAGGCTAATTGAATATCAAAATCGTTACCGGCAACTCGAACCCCAGTATGGGCAAGCAAATGATCGCTTCGGTCATCAATATTAGTAAAAGCAGGATTCATTAATATCATTGAGCAATCGCTGGTACCGCCACCTATATCTACTACTAATACCCGTGTTTCTTGTGTTAACGATGCTTCAAATTCAAAACCTGCAGCAACCGGCTCAAATTGAAATTCAACGTCTTTAAAGCCAACGCGTTTAGCTGCATTGGTTAATACCGAAATCGCTTGTTGATTACTTTCTTCGCCGTGTAATCCTTGAAAGTTAATAGGTCTGCCAATAACCGTTTGCGTAACTTCTTTTTGTAGGGCTTGCTCGGTAAGGGTTTTAACATTACTCATCATGCTAGCAACAATGTCTTCAAAAAATTGAATTTGCGTTGGTGCTAAGCCACTTGCCCCTAAAAAAGATTTAGGTGATTTGATGTAGTAACCTTCTTCTGGATCGTCAAGATATTGTGCTAAAGCCGCTTTACCGAAGAGTAATTCGCTAGAAATACCATCATATTTAAGTTCGCGAAGTGCAGCTTGTCCCTTTAACAATTGGTTTTTGCGGCTGGCGGTATAATTAAGACGCTCGCCCTCACTTAATTGTGATGATAGCCAATTGGCAATCACATCTCTGCTTGGCGCATATAGGTTTGAGGCAATGTATGACTCATCACCTAACAGTTGGATAATTTGAGGTTGGTCGTTGCGCATAGTGGCAACACCACAATTTGATGTACCGTAATCGAAACCTATCATATATCTGCTTTCTAGCTGCGGAAAAAGGTCGCGTAGCATACAAAGTTACAGTTAAAACCTCAAGCTTTAACCAATGTTTTTAATGTTATGAACTTATGTCATAAAGGCTTTGTTGTGTTCATTTTTTTAGGCAGCTAAAATATTAACAATTGAAATAAGCTCATCGCTTTAGGTATTAAGTATTAGGTAAATAATGAAATTAACGAAAACTAATCAGAAAATTGATAACAACATTTGTAAAGCGCTGACCATTGCTTGTGAATCTTCTTTACATGAAGTTCCTGGCTTTGTGTGGTTAACCCATAGAGCCAATTACACTAATTTTCCTGCGAGTTTAGTGGTTACTTGTGTCTTTACAAGCGAAGCTGATATTGATGCGATGACGGTGCAGCAACAAGATGATTTTTTACGTAACAATATTCAAAAGCAATTATTAAAAGTGGGCGTTGTTGTTAAAAGCATTAAAAATGCGGTACGTTTTGACAGTGAAGAAGCGTGTGATAAACATCACCGCGGAGAGTGGGATACGCGCTTAGCGCTCAATACGGTTAAGCAAAAACCTAATGCTAAACGTATGCATTAATCACCCATAAAAAAACCTAAGATGATTATCATCTTAGGCTTAATAATAACTTCATGTTGTTCACTTTATATTTAGCAACAACTAACTAATTTAAGTGAACCATTGTGTTTATACGCGAACTTGTCCGTCACCAAACACTACAAATTTCTCGGTTGTTAACGCTTCTAAACCCATTGGGCCGTAGGCATGTAACTTACTGGTTGAAATACCAATTTCAGAGCCCAAGCCTAATTGGTTACCATCAGAAAAGCGTGATGAAGCATTAATCATTACAACAGAAGAGTTAATTTGGCGAACAAATTGATGACCGCGTGAAATATCTTGAGTAATAATTACTTCAGTATGATCTGAGGTGTATTCATTGATATGACTTACCGCTTCATCGTATGTGTTTACTACTTTCACAGCAATTTCTTGTGCTAAATATTCTGCATGATAATCTTCGTCAGTTGCTAATTCTGCATTAGCAAAGTAACCAATACTGTTTTTACAAGCGTGTACTTTTACTTGTGCTGCTTCTTTTAATGCTTTAGCGGCAAGTGGTAAAAACTCACCACTAATTTCACCGTGAACTAAAACAGTTTCAAAGGCATTACAGGCACTCGGCTTTTGGGTTTTGCCATTTACCAAAATATTTACTGCTTTATTTAAATCTGCATCTTTATCAATGTATAAGTGACAAACACCTTTGTAATGTTGAATAACAGGAATACGGCTGTTTTCAGTTACATAACGAATAAGCCCTTCACCACCACGAGGGATAACTAAGTCAATGGTCTCATTTTGCTGTAGTAAGTCTTCAATAACACCACGACTAGTGTCAGGAATAACACTGACAATGTTTGGATCAACATCATGCGCGGCTAGTACTGCATGTAAACATTGAGCAATGGCTAAGTTAGAATGAATCGCTTCTGAGCCACCACGTAAAATTACTGCATTACCTGATTTAATACATAAAGCCGCTGCTTCTGCTGTAACGTTAGGGCGAGCCTCGTAAATCATCGCAATAACGCCAAGAGGAATACGCATTTTACCTACTTGTATACCATTTGGACGAAGTGATAATTTATCAACATCGCCAATTGGATCAGTTAACGCGACAATTTCACGAATAGCCGAGGCAATATCTTTGATGCCTTTTTCGTCTAATACCAAACGTTGTAACATGGCTTCTGAAAGGCCTTTTTCTCGACCTGCGGTAATGTCTTTGTCATTTTCTAAAATAATTGCAGCACTATTTTCTTCAACTGCATCGGCAATTGCATTTAACAGCGTATTTTTTTCGCTGCTATTAAGTTGTGCTGCTGTTCTACTTGCTTTTTTAGCATTGCTAGCCATTGTGGCCATATTAAAATCTGTCATCTGGATACTCTTTTTTAAATTTTTTAGATATTAAGTGCTTTATTGTGCTGTTAAGCGCTTTATAAAATAACCATGTCATCTCGATGTACAACAACATCGCCATAGTCATGCCCTAGCGTTGTGATGATATCGTTACTGTGTTTACCCATAATTCTTTTTAAATCATAGTGGCTATATAAGGTGATACCTTTACCAATAATTTTATTGGTTTGAGCATCAACTAAATCGATAGCGTCACCCGCTTTAAAGCGGTTGGTTACTGACTTTATACCGGCAGGTAATAAAGAAGCACCTTGATTTACAATGGCATTTACTGCGCCAGGATCTAGCTTAATTTTACCGCGACTTTTCAGCGTATGTTTTACCCAGTGTTTTTTAGCTGAAATAATTTCTTTATCTGCAGCAAAGCGAGTTCCGGGATTTACTTGCTCTATTAACGAGCTAAATACTTCACTTTTAGTGCCGTTGACAATGTAGGTATTGATACCGTGTTCAGTGGCTTTTTCTGCCGCTTCAATTTTTGTCTTCATACCACCCGTTGCTTGCGGGTTACGGCTAGTGCCAGCCATGGCGTATATTTCATCAGTGATTTTATCAATATTAGGTATTAATACTGCGTCATCATTAATATTTGGGTCTTTCGTAAATACGCCATCAATATCACTTAAAATAAATAAGCTGTCAGCCTCACAAGCTTGCGCTACTAAAGCGGCTAAGTTGTCATTATCGCCGATAGAAAGCGCTTTGGTGGTAACCGTATCATTTTCATTAACGATAGGTAACACGCCATTGGCTAATTGGATCTTGATAGTTTCTTGAATGCTGATAAAGCGTTCACGATCAGCTAAATCATTTTGCGTGATGAGAATTTGGCTACAAGGAATATCGAAAAACCGTTGCCAGTTTGCCATCATTTGCATTTGCCCAACACTGGACATAGCTTTTTTAACTGGGAGGGAAAGTTCAGGTGAACCATGTTGAATAACTGTTCTACCTGCGGCAACACCACCGGAAGAAACTAAAATAATTTCTTTACCTTGTTGTTGGCATTTGGTTATGAATTGTGCGATTGCTAATATATATTGGCCGCTACAACCATCGCTTGTTGGTGCCACTAAAGCACTACCTACTTTGATTACAGCTCTGTTAAAGTCCATCTGTTCTCCTATTGTTATACTGTCCCAAGTATGCCCTAAAAAGGGCTGAAATTCAATTGGTAAAGAAATTCACCAAAAAAATTAGAGGCTTAACATCTATTTTTAATCGTCTTATCAAGTATATGCAAGTAAACAAGTGTTTTAATATGTTACCTATTTAAAATTGTCTTTATTATGTTGTTATAAAAATAAAAGTGATCACTTTTTATGCAAAAATAAATTATTGAGTAAATATAAATGATTCCACGCCTTATTTGTATAACAGTAATGTGACAGTAATCTAAGTTATAATAAAAAAATTTAATTATGAGTGAAATCGTGGTTAAATGGCGATATTCGCGTCACTCATCTATTATTAGTTAATATTAAGCTATGCTAAATTTCTTACCTGCCAAATTGACCCTTTTTATTTGTTTCTTTATTTATACTCTCAACACTGTATTTTGGCTTATTCCTATTTTAGTTTTTTCATTGTGTAAAGCATTAATCCCATTAGATTTTTCTCAAAAAACTTTTAGTTATTTACTTAACTTAATGGCGAGTAATTGGGTAGCAACAAACAGTGTTGTGCAAAAAATATTTACTAAAACAGATATTGTTATTACCGGCTTAGAAAAACTGCAATTAAAAGACTGGTATTTAGTGATTGCTAATCATCAAAGCTGGGTTGATATTGTTGTTTTACAACGTGCATTGCACGGTAACATTCCTTTTTTAAAATTCTTCTTAAAAAGAGAGTTGATCTATGTTCCTTTACTGGGCTTAGCTTGGTGGGCGTTAGACTTCCCTTTTATGAAACGTTACAGCCAAGCGTTTTTAAAGAAAAACCCACATTTACGTGGTAAAGATTTAGAAACCACACGTATTGCTTGCGCTAAGTTTAAGTATACGCCGGTAAGTGTGATGAACTTCATTGAAGGCACACGCTTTACTCAAGCAAAACATGATAAACAGCAATCGCCATTTCAACATTTATTAAAGCCAAAAACAGGCGGTATTTCTTTTGTTTTAGACGCGATGGGCGAAAATTTATCAAAAATTGTTGATGTAACAATTTTTTATCCTGATGGCATTCCAAGTTTTGGTGATTTTGTTTCAGGAAAAGTAGATCGCGTACATATAGATATTAAAACGTTTGATATTGCCAGTGAGCTTAGTCATATTAACTTTTCAGATCGCGGTGATAAAGTTGCTTTTCAAAAGTGGGTAACACAGTTTTGGCACAATAAAGACGCAAGGCTTGAGGAAATAAAGCAACAATATATCGTTCAAGATCAAGTAAATAAAACAAGCTAATAAAGCAAGCCGTGATAAAAATCTATAGCCTACAGTGACGCGTTAAATAACGAAGTTACTATCAAAATGACAGGAGTCATCTATGAATGAGTTGATCAGTACTTGGTTAAGCGAGCAAGGTTTAAGTAATAAGTACCTCGCGACTAGTACTATTTCTGTAGGTATTTCTTTTGTGCTGCTAGTAGCAGTGTTAAGTTACTACCTAGCTAAATATCAAATACTTACCTTAGTTCACAGACTGATTGTTCACAGTAAAAATCAATGGGATGATGCGTTAATAGAGCATGGCGTATTAACTCGAATGACGTTACTCGTACCGCTGCTTTTTATTCTATTTTTATCACCTTTAGTGTTACCCCCTGAAAGTTTAGCGAATATTTCGTTAATACTGATGGCTAAAATATTACTCACTTTTCAAATAACTCGTAGTATCAGTGCGTTATTAAATGTTAGCCGAAGTATTTATAGAGAAGGTGCGAAACAACGGTTTTTACCCTTAAACGCTATTATTCAAATCATTAAATTAGCGTTATATTTAGTTGCCGCCATTGTTATTATCTCACTAATTATCGATCGCTCACCAGTATATTTACTCAGTGGTTTAGGGGCATTAACAGCAGTATTGTTGTTAGTGTTTCAAGATACTATTAAAGGTTTGGTGGCTAGTATTCAAATATCAGCAAATAGAATGGTCGTTACTGGCGACTGGGTTGAGTTGCCTAAATATGGCGCCGATGGTGATGTATTAGAAATAGGTTTAAGCACCGTAAAAATTGAAAATTTTGACAAAACCATTACGACAGTACCAACTTATGCATTGATCAGTGATTCATTTAAAAACTGGCGTAATATGTATCAAGTAGGTGCTCGCCGTATCAAGCGTACCATCATCATAGATATGGCAACGATTGATTTTTACAGTGCCAATAAAATTAGTCAGCTTACTAACGCGCACCTGCTAAATGGTTACTTGAAAAAGAAAAAAGAAGAGCTTGGGCACGATGAAGAAGGGCAATCAGCAGATGAAAATGCCATAACACTGAATAAAATTAATAAAAGACAACTAACCAATATCGGAACATTTCGCGCCTATATAACCGCATATTTACAACAAAACGCTAATATTCGCGATGACTTAACTTGCATGGTTAGACAGCTTTCGGCAACAGAATCAGGTTTGCCGTTAGAAATTTATTGTTTTGCTAATACTACTAATTGGCTTGATTACGAAGCTATTCAAGCGGATATATTTGATCACCTTTTTGCTATTGCACCGCAATTTGAACTGCGTGTTTTTCAACACCCAAGTGGTTATGATTGGCAGCAAAAGTTTAATCAATAAACACTTGCTCAATAGCCTATTATTTAAGTGAAAACACAAACAATGCAACTAGCGTTGTCTGATCACACCTTCTTGCATGGTTGAGGCGACTAACTGCCCTTGACGATTATATATTTTTCCTTTAACTAAGCCTCTGCCATTGCTGGCAGAAGGGCTATCCATACAGTAAAGCAACCAATCATCAAAACGAAATGGACGATGAAACCACATGGCATGGTCTATTGTCGCAATTTGAAAATTTGGAAGCCAATGGCTTGCACCATGCGGTAATAAAGCGGTTGGTAAGAAGTGAAAGTCAGAGGTGTAAGCAAGTAGATTGGTGTGTAAAGCTATATCATCAGGTAGCTCACCATTGGTTTTAATCCACATTTGGCTGGCAGATTCAGTTGCTTTAGGTTGTAACCAATTATATTGCTGCACAGGACGCATATCGATGGGCTTTTCAGCCAGGAATTTTTCACGTAACGCTTCTGGAATATATTTTTGGTTGGCATGTATATAGTCACTGAACGACGGAAGCTCTTCAGGGGGAGTTACTTCTGGCATAGGGTCTTGATGGTCAAACCCCACTTCCGATACCTGAAAAGATGCGGTCATATAAAAAATAGTTTTACCTTTTTGTATTGCTTGTACTCTACGAGTACTAAAACTTGCACCATTACGCATTACTTCTACTTCATAAACCACGGGTAAACTGGCATCGCCAGGACGTAAAAAATAAGAATGTAATGAGTGCACAAAGCGATCATTAGGAATGGTTTCTTGTGCAGCTGAAAGTGCTTGCCCCATTACCTGCCCACCAAACAATGCTTTAAAGCCTAAATCTTGGCTTTGGCCGCGATAAATACCTTCTTCAATGGTTTCTAATTTTAAAAGTGCTGATAACTCATTTAATACACGTGTCATTTTTTACCTTAAATATCAAAAAATCTCTGACGTACGCCACTTAACTCAAGGTGGTAAGTGTAATGTTTATTGATGTCACATGCAAAGTAGGTTAAATTTTATTCGACAATAAATGTTTAATAATAAAATAATAAAATAATAAAATAATAAAATAATAACAGCACAATTGAATAAAAATAATAGAAAAATAAGATTGGGGTAGAGGGGATAATAATGGATAAAGCAAGAGAGCAGCTTCTTGAGCGTCGGGAAGACAAAAAAATAGATACAAATGAACTTTGGGAAGAATTAACTTTAGCACAAAAATTTGCCGCTAATAGTTTACTTAGACTTGGTTATGATCTTAATTGGATCAGAGATGTAGATGAAACGCATTTAGCCATATTACGATGTAATGATAATGTTGCCGTTATTTCTAAAGAAGGTGAAGTCGATACTCAACCAAGTATTCATATCCGTCTTTAAGTTAGCATTGTATTAGTAAGCAATTAAAAGCGTCCGTTGACGCTTTTTTTGTGTCTTTTTTCTGCTTTTTAAGGCTTTTCAAGTTTTAATAACGTAAAATAGCCTACATTATTTGTTAAACAGCAAGTGTACCTATGTCACGTTCAAAAAAATCAAGAAAACCAGGTGGAGCACCAACCGCTAAACCTAAATTAAGTAAGCAAGAATTAGCTAATGTTGAAAAGCGTATCCGCAAAACTACGGGTAAAGTAGCGGGTAATCGTCAAAAAGAAGCAACACAAAAGCAAAATGATGCTAATCAAAAAGGCGTTAAAAAAGATCCGCGTTTAGGCAATAAAACCCCGATTGTTTTAGTGGCTAAAGACAAATCAAAAGAAGCGAAAGTAAAACCTAACGACGATAAACTTGCGCCAATGGCAAGAGTGCGTTTTGTTGAAAATGAGGACGCAGAGCTAGTACAACAAGCCGCGAGACTTTCTCCTGAAGATGAATTAAACGCCATTGAAGATGATGCACAGTTACAGGCTATTTTAGCGAAGCAAGAAGATGATATCGCTTTAACTGAAGAAGAAGTTAACTACTACAATGACATGATGGATCGCCATCAAGCTTTGTCAGCTGAACTTGGGCTTGATGAATATGATGACAGTGAAGAAAGTGACGATGAAGCGGTTGATAATGACAGTGAAGATGAATTATGGGACAAATTAGATCGCCCAAATTTTTCAGACTTTGACGATTCATCTAAATAACAAGAGTAGTGATTAATGAGTGAATATTGGTTTTATCTTTTATTGCTAGGTGTTTGTATTGTACTTGCATTAGCGTTTTATGCCGGTCGATTACTGCAACAAGTTGCACAGCAAAAAGCGCGACAACTTAAAGCTGAGCAAGACCAACAAGTAGCATTAAATAAACATGATAAAAAAATATTAGACAGTGTTTTACTCATTACTCGTGCAATGCAGCAAGAGCAATGTGAATTTGATGAGGGCTGTTGGCGCTTATCGGTTTTATTATCTTCACTAAAAACCATGTCAGAGTTATCAGCTAAGTTTCCGAACATTTATGGTTTGTATGAAGCAATTAAAGATCTTGCCATTCTTGATGCACGTAAAGAGCTGACCAAAAAAGAGCGTATGCGAGAAGACTATCAACGCATGGTCGCCTTAGACAAAATGCATGATGGTGTAGTGACAGATTTAAAAGCACTACATCAATTCACCACAGAGCAACTCGTTAAGTTAACGCCAAGCCAAGCTTAAAATAGCCTTTACAAGCTTGTGATTACATCGTTAATAGTACTGTTATTGCGCTCGATCAAGTTACGAAAATAATCACGGCTTATAATACCCTTGTTAATTAAATACTAGGGTATAAAGTATGCAAGTAAGCCAGTTTTTCGATGAAACGCTATTAAATAAATATAACGCCAGTGGGCCAAGATATACCTCATATCCTACCGCGTTAGAATTCCATGATAATTTTACCCATGATGATTTTATTAAAGCGATTCAAAACTCGAAAAACCATGAATTATCACTTTATGTGCATATTCCTTTTTGCCATACCCTTTGTTATTACTGTGGTTGTAATAAAGTCATCACTCGCCATCGCGACAAAGCCGATACCTATCTTGAATATTTAGCCGAAGAAATTTCTCTACAAGCGCCATTATTTAGCGACTATACCGTTAAGCAATTGCATTGGGGTGGTGGTACACCGAGTTTTTTAACACACCAACAAATAACTAAACTTGTTAACCTGTTAAAAGAAAAATTTACTTTTTCTGATGAATTAGAAATGAGTATCGAAATAGATCCGCGTGAAATAGAAATGGATTTAGCCGAACATTTATATTCATTAGGTTTTAACCGTTTAAGTCTAGGCGTACAAGATCTTGATTTAAAAGTGCAGCAAGCTATTAACCGAGTACAATCAACCGAGTTTATTGGTGATTTTATTAGCCATGCTAAAGCCGTAGGGTTCACTTCTATTAACATTGACTTAATTTATGGTCTACCGCATCAAACTCTGGAAACCTTCGCCAAAACCCTGTTAAAAGCTCATGAATGGGATGTTGATCGTATCTCTCTATTTAGTTATGCCCACATGCCAAGTTTGTTTGCCGCACAGCGTAAGTTGCGTGATGAATGGCTACCTAGCACACAACAAAAATTTGCTTTGATGAAACTAGCTATAGAAACATTGTGCGGTTTTGGCTATGACTTTATCGGTATGGATCACTTTGCCAAACCTAATGATGAATTATCAAAAGCGCAACGCAACGGTACTTTACACCGTAATTTTCAAGGTTATACCACCAAAGGTGGTTGTGACTTATTGGGTTTAGGCGTGTCTTCAATCAGCGCTATTGGCGATAGTTTTAGCCAAAATATAAAAGAACTAAAAGCCTATTATCAAGCCATTACCGACAAGCAACATGCACAAATAAAAGGCGTTGCCTTATTTGACGACGATATTATTCGTGGTGAGGTTATTCGTGAACTAATGTGTAACTTGTATGTAGACAAACAAGTGATTAATGATAAATATAATATTAATTTTGATAATTACTTTGTTGACGATTTACCGCTGTTAGAAACTTTTATTGATGATGGCTTAGTAGAAAACCATGCGCAGTATATTAAGGTAGAGCAAAAAGCGAGATTACTTATTCGTAATATTTGTATGAGTTTTGACGCTTACATGAAAAAGCATATTAACCAACAACGCTTCTCTCGAGTGATTTAATTAATATAAAAAATCCGCTGCTCTTAAAAAGAGCAGCGGATTTTAATGTTATAACGACTATTACCCATGTTAATTAGGATTAAGGCTAAGCTAACTCGCTAACACTTAATCGCTGAAAAATAGTCCCTATATATTTTTGCAATACTTGTGGGGATTGCGTCATAAAGCTTTGTAAACAAGTCTCGCCAGTTTTTTTAGTGCCTTCGGTTTCAGTAAACAGGGTTGCAGCATCAGATAATACCTGGCCTAGAATAATTTGCTCGGTTTTAAAATCAGCTGTGTTTTTACAATGTTGAGTGAACGCAAAGAGCGTTTCTAATATGGCTGACTTGTAATAAATCGGTTGTAAATGTTGCACTAAGCCATCAATACAACGAGCAAAGCTCTCCTCTCTTGGTGTCATTGAGCTTCGAGTTATTTCAGCGTCTAATACTTCAGCGGCATTATCGTCATCGGCAAAAATTATACGTGAAGTGTGTGCCAAGCTTTGCCAAATATCGGCAAGTAAATCATCATCAATACGTGTAAACAAGCCCCTTTCAGAACGCCATTCTAACCAATCGGTGTCTACTGCTTGAGTAAAGTCAGACTGCGGATGTTTAATAGTATGATCACAAAAATTAAATTTAACATTTTCATTAAATTCTTGTTGTTGGCTTGTCAGTACTTCGCGCACTGCTTGGTTTAATTCAAAAGGTGATTTTAAAGATAACTCAACAAAAGTACTTTCACTACATTCATCATGTTTTGCACATAAAGCTAATAAATTATTAATTTTTATTGAACGTAAACCATTAAATACTAGTGTTTTGGTACGTACTATATTACCTAAAGTTACTAGCATCTCTTGTACTAAAGTACGTTCAAGTAATTGATGACAAGTGTCATCTAACAGTTTTAACAGTTCTTTAGGTTTTAATAGTGAGTTTTCGTGAGTGAGTATTAAGTGTTTTTCTTCGCCTATAACAATATCTATATGGCGCGCGCAAACCAATGATAAATCATCAGCTAAATCTTTGTGCGCTAATTTAAGTATTGAAAAACAAAGCCTTGCTGTTAACCAATGATGTTTATGCTGAGCTCTAGCGTAAATGCCCGAGACCAATTGAGCAAAATTAATCGTGTTATCATTGTCTGCGCTAATGTCTTCGGTCAACACAGAATCTAATGTATAAACGGATAACCAAGTTGTAATTTGTTGATAAAAACTTAAATCATCAGTTTCGCTACTTTTAATTTGCAGTTGAATTTCATCAGGCAAGGCTAATAAATCAAAAGAATAAGCATGTGCGCTAGACATTTGCTCGGTATTAAATAAGCCTTTTACCGTTAAATCAGGCACCATCAAGTTATTCACTTTAGAGGCTCTAATAGCCAAACTTGCTGACGCATAACCAATATTAGTGTGGCTAATTCTAAGTTGTAATTCTTTAATAGCTTTTAATAACACCGCGGCATTAACACTGTCACAGATATCTTGCGTGACTAAATACGTAAATACGGCAACCTCGTTGTTTATCCAACTCTTATTTATGTAGCTTAATTCTCGCAGTAAATCAGCGGTGGCCAATTCAGCATCAAATTTTAAATAATTATTTTCATCGTACTGTAAGTTGGATAATGATAAATAGGGTTTATCATTAATTTTAAAAGTTTGTGCTGTTGCTAAACCTTGAAATCGACGTTTTGGTCGGCCAGTTAACGCTAAGCTTTTATTAGCGCCAACTTTTCTAAATGACTCGACTAACTCGGAAGCAGAAATAACATTGATAGGGCTGATATCACTATAGGTCTCGCTGATAACGCCATGCTCTGCTAATTGCAGTTTCACGCTTTCGTTTTCCGCTAATACCACAAGAGCGATTTGTGTGTCGGTATTTTTGGTTGAACGATTACGTAATTGTAAAGGGTCTAAATCATCAGCTTGTACCAAACCTTCATCAAGCATTAAGCCGGTAAAATATAAGCTTTGCGCCCATACTAACGGAATGTTTTCATTGGGTTTTCGTGGTTGCGAACCAGGATTGTTTCGTTCGCCTTCTAATTCAGGCTTATCAACAAAGTACAGCTCTGGTAACAAAAATTTACCATCTTGTTCCACCATGACAGATTCTAGTTGATCGCGATATTTTTTAGCGAGTTCTTCGTCTTTATCAAACAATGCTTGAATATAAAGATAGGTATGAAACAGCGGCCACTCTGATTCAATATGTTCAAAGTCAGCTAGCTCTGAATGTTCATAATACATTCTGCTGTGATCTTCTATGCTGGTTTGATGTCCATCCCATAAAAAGCGTTTACAGCCGTAGTTACCACCTAACTCCGACAATATCTTATTACGCGTTTCATTAGCTAAGGCGGTGTCGCCTACTGCAAAAGCAGGAAAGCCAATAATACTTAATAAAGCACTGTCTACTTCTTTAGAAATAGATTCTCGTGGTAATAAATGCGTTAAGGTGTTTCTTGCCCGAGAAATGGCATCAGGAATAGTGTGTACAACGGCTCTTGGATTGTCGTTATCACCAAAAAGATTAAGTTCATCTAAGGCTTGTAATGCCGCTTTAGCCATACCTACTGAGCTGGCGTTGATTTCTGTTTTACCATTATTAATTTTATTGCCGCGCTCCCAAATTCCGTAATCGGGGATGCGGTATGCTGAAGCGATATAGTAAATAAGGTTTTGTACAAAATCGACTTCATCAATGGTGTTGATAACGCGTAAACCAGTTGCTGTCATTTGCGCAAGCATTAGTAAAAAAACCGATGTGGCGTCTATTTGCAAATGTCCCCACTCGTGATCTTCTACAACGTTTAAACCTGTTTGCGTATTGTATTTTGCATGCAAACAATCCATAGCATTAAGCGTGTGTTTAAATGTTTCTACTTTTGGCGCTTGGCGCATCATAGATTGCAGCAAACCACGCATTAACTTAATAGTGGCTTGGTTAAGTTCGTCGCTTCTTACCTTTTCTCCGCCTTTTTTATAGGCACTGCCTAAGGTCCAAACACACATAATAGAATAGACGTTGTCGCGTACCCAAGCGTCGGTATAATCACCATGAGTTGTTATAGCTGTGCTGGCAGGTAATAGCCCAGTTACGGGGTGCTGGCGAGTAAGAATAATATCGTTAATATCGTTGTATAATCGGTCGAGCAGTAAAATTTTATCCATAAGACTAGCTACCAAGTTTTTTATTAAATACGTAAACTTTTTTGGGGGGCTTAACGTATAAAATAACAATATTTAGAGTTAAAATACTAAAGGTAAATCTTGGCAATATCAATTTAATAATTAATATATGAATATTCGTAATAAATTTAAGGTTTTTTTAATTATTGCTTTACTGGTTGCATAACTGATGAGAGTGAGTGGGGTATTGTGAATTTTTATTTTTAGGGTCTGTCTATCATATTTTTGTTAACCAGCATTATGATAGACAGTAGTATATTTTTACAGGTTGTTAATCTATCTTAATAGTCCTAAATTTCTATCGCTAATGGCATCTCGCCAGCCACCTAACCATTGCGATCTCGCATCAACACTTTGATAAGGGCATTGCTCTTTAGCTTTTCCCCCTAAACCTGCTTGATAACCGTTTGAATGCGCTCTGCCTAACTTATCTCTTTTCTGTCTCTTCATTTTACACACCTCATAAATACTTAAAAATTGTTCCGGTAAATCAGTTTGTTAGTAAAAAAACAACGTTAATCTTTAAATGAAAAAGTTATTACTAAATATGGCTTTATGGTTAATCTTTTGACCTTATTTAATTAATTTCATGTCTATGTTAACCACAACTAGCCATATCATTTAAGGAGATATTTGGTCATGATGCAAGGCAGAAAATTGAATAAATTAGTTGCTTTTTACAGGAAATAGAAGCGATAAAAAATAGCGTTTTTTAATGATAAAGTTTGCCTTTTCAAAACAACTCGTTAGTCATTTTAATTAAAAAAGGTTATTACTAAAAATAATAATAAGTTTATTTTATAGATAAAATAACTCTAAAAAATCATGTTAAATAATATTAATAAAAATAGAGTTTAGGGGATGATGATTGCAGTATTTAAAAATAGCTATGTATTTTAGTGATGTCATTTAGCTAAATAACAGCAGGGGTAACTTAGCTGCGCAATAAAGGTTTTAACATGCCTTCTAAACCATTGAGTTTAACTTCGTACATTAAGGCGAGTTGTTGTCCTAATTTACCCTCAGGAAAGCCTTTACCGTGAAACCACACTAAATAAGGCTCAGGAAGTTGTAATAGTTTTCTGCCCGCATATTTACCAAAAGGCATGGTTTGGTTAATGGCTTCAACCAAAAATTGTTTATCATTTAGCATTACATTCCTTATTCAATTCTTGTCATATTTGTGCCATGCGTTCGTCACAAAAGCTTCATTAAGGCTCATTATACTGCCTATAAGTTAAAAGGTTAATGACTTAACCCGAATACTGGATAGGCATATTACCTAGCAAGATATTTTATGATCATTCTCAGCATTATAGGAATAGCTAGTTAAATTTTTGTAATTCTCATTGTCCAGCATGCAAAGTTAGTCACGTTTTCCTTATTTATAGAGTGAAGGATGAATATGTCGATTATTAGAAAACGGAGTGCGGCTCACAAAGCTTATTTGCCAGGGAATGTGCGTGACAATCAGTACATATTGGCAGAATTTAATTTAACCGATGAACTGATCCAACAATTTTCAGAAAAATATAGCGAGCAGAAACCGCAACCTTATTATGATTTTTATCAGCAGCTATCTACAATATTTTTTGAGTTAACCGATAAACTTGCATTAGGTAATTGTCAGTTTATTGCTAACGACAAATTGGCACGGGTACGTTACAGCCAGGAAATGCATCAATGGCAAACTAATCAGCAAATTTTATTTTATTATAACCCTGCAAGTCACCACCTTAAAAAGTCATTTTTTGATGGCAGTAAAAGAGCTAAAAAAGTTTGTTTACTGTTTTTAGCTACGGGTGACGATATACGTACCAATGCAGCTAATTTTCATCTACGTGTTAGTCAGGCAGTGACTGATTTTTGTGAGGTGATTAACTTAGATAAAAGTGATGTGAGACTTAGGGATCACCAGCATTTAACTTATGATTTGTTCGCAAAAAATAAAGGCTGTGAAACAAACCAAGTACACATGCTCCGTGAAATTAGAAAGCGCTATGCGAGCCAAGATGTAAACTTACCTAGTTATCACAGTGCGATGAATTATGCTGTGGTCACTTTAAATATTAGTAATGAGATATTACAGCAGGTAGAAATTGATAGTCATTCTACTGATCCGTATAACCCGCTTTATACTTATTTAACAGATGTTTTTACTATGGCGGCTAAGTGTTACAACTTAAATAATGGGGCACTGATTGCCAATGGCTTAGTACCTATTGTTCGCTATAGCATTCATGAGATTGTTTCACGTGTGGGTGAGTTACAAATGTTGGGTTATAACCCAGAGCAAAGCCCGTGCGGTATGGTGAGCAAATGGAATGCCAGTGATTTAACTGACAGTGTACAGTTGGTATTTGTCGCAACGCCAGAAGATAATAGTGATCATGGTTTTGGTCGATTCTTAAATCAAATTGAATTAGCCATGCAATTGATGGCAGTAGAACTAGAAATTGAGCCTAAAAAAGAAGAGATGATGATCAGATTTCATCAACACCTTGCTTATAATTTTTAGTCGCTAGGAAGATAGGCCCTAGTACCTAGTACCTAGTACCTAGTACCTAGTACCTAGTACCTAGTACCTAGTACCTAGTACCTAGTACCTAGTACCTAGTATCTAGTACTAATTTTGTGGGCGCTTTTGTAATTTACGTTGCAGCGTTCTACGGTGCATAGATAACTGTCTTGCGGTGGCAGATATATTGCCTTGATTGGCTTTTAAAACTTGTTGGATATGTTGCCACTCTACTTGTTCGGCAGATAAAGTTTTTTCAGGCTGGTTTTCAAAGTGTGCAACATCTATTTTGTCGCCTTTTAGTGTTGCTAATAAGGTTTGACTATCAACCGGCTTTGATAAGTAGTCATCAGCACCAAGCTTTATTGCGTCAACGGCAGTAGCAATGCTAGCAAAACCTGTTAGTAATACTATTCGGCTTTGTGGGCGCAGTTTACGCATCGGCGTAATTATTGATAGTGTATTTTCAGCGGCTAATTTCATATCAAGTAAAATGTAATCAGGCGTATGACGATGACAAGCTAACAAAGCATCATTGTTGTTATCTACTTGTATACAGTCAAAACCATGTTTAGATAATCGTCTGTTAAGGGTGTTAGCAAAAATAACATCATCTTCAACAATTAATAATTTTGGTAGAGTAGGGGCGGTTATGTTAGTAGTCGCTGTATGTGCCATTATCGATATTTCTCTTGTTTGTGTCTTTTATATTGAGGCAATGGCAAGTGGTAAACTCAAGGTAACCAGAGCGCCGCCATCTTGATGGTTTGTTAATGCTAACTTACCCCCAAGTCTTTCTAAACTTGCATGACTTAAAAATACTGCCATGCCAAAGCCTTGTTCACTATTTACTGGTTTTACCCCTAATTCATTTAGTGTTGCTAACGTAAAACCTTTACCGTAATCCCGAATAGTTAATTGCCAATTTAAATCATTAATTTCACTGCTCAGACTAAGTGTGTTGCTATTATTTGCTTTGCTAGCTCGTATAGCGTTATTAATTAAATTGAGAATAGCAGGTAATAGCGCCGCATCGGTATTAATTTTGGTATTTGCAGTATGGCTATGATTGGTAAGCGTTAAATTCATTTCAGGGTTATTTACGCGAACATTCTCGGTAATGTTATTAAATAAATATTGGCAATTAACTTCTTTAATAACTTGCTCTTTAATATCAAAAACCATTGCACGAAACCCCGCTAAGCTGTCTTTACAACGACTTAATTGGTTTTGCATATCAACAACAATATCATTATCAGGAAAATCTTCACTTAATTCATCAGCGAGTAATTGCACAGTGGCAATAGGTGTCGCTAATTGGTGGGTAACTTGTGCAGAAGCAACACCTAATGAAGTCACTTGTTCTTGTTTTAATAAGTCTTCTCGATAAGCAGCAATAGCAAGCTCTTGCTGATTAATATTACGCGCCATTTTACCCACTACAATAGCAACCACTAAAGCCGAAAATAAAAAGTTAATACCCATGCCAATAAAGTGGCCTTGCATGTTACCGTGCATCACACTCATAGGTAATGACCAGAGTAAAATGCTATAAGAGGCAATAGCAAGTGAGGCGACTACAGTAAGTAATAACGGCGTTAAGGTTACCGCGGCAATAGCAATAGGAATGAGCAGTAAGGAAACAAAAGCATTAGTAGCACCGCCACTAAAATATAGAATAAAAGACAGAAATATAATGTCGGCACATATTTGAATAAGTACGGCGTTTTGACTGGCTTTTTTCTCGCTTAATTGGCGGTGATGATAATAAGTATGGCTAATTAGAGTAAACAGTATTTCTAAGCCAATAATACTGACTAAAGGCAGCCAAGGTAATTGGTAATTTAGACCTATATTTACAAATAAAATTAATATCAGTTGAATAGCAATAGCAATACTGCGTAGGGCAATTATTGCTTGAATTTGGTTGGTGATTTTAAAAAAATTTGTCATCTATTTTTAATGGTTTTATATGAGTACAATACAGTGGTAACAATACCATCTTAACGCTTTTAGCCGAAGTAAATATTCGTTGCTAAAGACTTAATGAATATACTTCTTAAAGTAAGTAGTATTAATTTCGTTTAGTTAGATAGCTAATTAACTAAATAAAAATCAAAGGCATATTCTATGACAGATAAAAGTAATGATTCATTAATACAAATAGCCACGTTAGCGGGCGGCTGTTTTTGGTGTATTGAAAGTGCTTTTAACAGCATTAAAGGAGTTAGTAGTGCTATATCAGGTTATATGGGCGGACAGGTTAAAAACCCTACCTATGAAGATATTTGTACCGGTACTTCAGGGCATGCTGAAGTGGTGCAAGTGCAGTTTGATAGTAGCGTGATAAGTTATCGTGAAATACTTGAGATTTTTTTCAGTTTGCATAACCCAACGCAATTAAACCGGCAAGGTAATGATATTGGTACACAATATCGTTCAGAGATTTTCAGCCATGATACAGAGCAACAAGAAACGGCAAATGCTGTGATTGAAGAGATAACTCAATCACAAGTATTTATAGAGCCTGTTGTTACTAAAGTAAGTCCTGCAGTTATTTTTTATCAGGCTGAAGCGTATCACCAAGGCTATGTTGAGAATAATCCGAACAATCAATATTGCTATTATTTAGTTGCGCCTAAATTAGCAAAGTTCAGAGAGACTTTTGTTAATAAATTAAAATAAATAATTTATATACCCGCTCCAGCTGAATCCTGCATCTTCAAGTGGAACGGGTATATTAATAACTAAATACTGCTAGGGCTTAGACCTATCTCTAGTAGCGTTAACATTTTCTAGTTTACTTCTAGTGTATGTGACAGTGTAATCTGTTTTATGTAGAGACTCTACTGACACTGACAATAATAACTTGGTTTAAATAAGCAGCATAAACTACATGTAATATATGTTGCTTATATAATTTATTACTTAAATCGCATTGATAAATCAACCGCTTGTACATGTTTGGTTAATGCGCCACTAGAAATAAAATCAACGCCGGCTTTAGCGTATTCTTGTAAAGTTTCTAAGGTCATATTACCAGACACTTCTAACTTGGCTTTACCGCGCGTAGCTGTTACCGCTTTTTCAATCATTTTAGGGGTGAAGTTATCAAGCATGATAATGTCGGCACCTGCCGTCAATGCTTGTTGTAATTCATCGAGTGATTCAACTTCAACTTCTACTGTTTTATCACTGTGGTTTGCTTTTGCTGTAGCAACTGCATTAGCGATACCGCCACAAGCAGCAATATGGTTTTCTTTAATTAAAAAGGCATCGAATAAGCCAATTCTATGATTTACGCCACCGCCACAAAGCACTGCGTATTTTTGGGCACTACGAATACCAGGTAATGTTTTACGGGTATCTAATAATTTAGTTTCACTGCCCGCTAATTCTTTTACATAAGCACTGGTTAATGTTGCTGTGCCAGAGAGTGTTTGTAAAAAATTCAAAGCGACACGTTCACCGGTTAGTAATATTCGAGCATTACCTTCTAGTTCAAACAGGGTTGTGTTTGCGGGTGCTGATTCACCATCATTAACAAACCAAGTTATTTTAGTTGTATAAGGCTCAGCTGAAGGCGTTGTGGCATTGAACGATGCATCAAGTTGTTTAAACACTTCGTTTACCCAAGCAACACCACAAATAATACATGCTTCACGGGTAATTACCGTTGCTACTGCTTGCTCATTTTCGGGGATCAACATGGCGGTAATGTCTTGGCTTGCTTGCGGCGTTTCGCCGTCAACGGCGCCTAAGTCTTCGCTAAGTGACCAAGCAATAGTTTTGCTAATATCTTGCTGTAATTTTTCTAATTGTGCTTTAAGCATGGCTTTTTCCTGTTAAACCTATTGTGCTACTAACGTCAATTTTAGACTCGCTTAATAGGTATTTCGCTGTTCGCGTAAGATTAATTGTTTACCCGTTTGCGTAAAATCTACTTGTTTTAAGGCACTCATGCCTAAAAGTATTGCATCAGACTTCATCGCAGGATTGATATGAGCGGCGACATTATAAAGGAAAATATTACCTAAGCTCAATTGTGCAATTTGTGTTTTATAAACAGTGACATTGCCATTGGCTGTTTGTACTTGATAATTTCCTTGTGCAACTAACCCTAACTTATCGGCAATATGGGCAGGAATTGATACTTGGGTTGCACCAGTATCAAGTAAGAATGTTACAGGTTCATTATTAATAGTGCCGCGGGCAACATAATGTCCTTGTCTGTTTTGATTTAAAGTGACTTCTGCTTGGCCAGAGTCGGTTAGGCGCACTTCTGGTTGGCTATTAGGGTTGTATTGCTCATCAAGCGCATCTTGAAAGACAAAGACTAATAACGCTAAGCCAATTATCCAGGCGAGCCAAACGAATGTTTTTCCTATTTTGTTTGTTGGGTCAACTTCAGTCATACTAAACCATCTTTGATTAAGAGATGAGTATTGTATGTTTTATAGAATAAGCAAGAAAGTCTAAAAGTGTAATCTTATACATATTAAACCCCCTTAATTCGGATAATACATGTCACTAAATATAACTTTACATGAGTTTTACGTATGTCATTACAAGCATTAATAATTTCTGACGGTTGGTTAGAGCCAATAACCCAAGTACAGGTTTTACCTTCACCTTTTTTTGCGCCGCGAGAATGTGATGAAGAAATCAACCTATTAGTAGTACATAATATTTCGTTGCCTGCGGGTAGGTTTGGTGAACGATATATTGATGACTTATTTCTTGGCAAACTAGATTGCACTGCGCATGATAGTTTTTGTGATTTAATTGGTGTTGAAGTGTCTGCACATTGTTTAATTCGCCGTGACGGCAGTATTACTCAGTATGTGTCATTTTTGGATAAAGCATGGCATGCAGGTGTTTCTTCCTTTCAAGGTAGAGAACGCTGTAATGATTATTCTATTGGTATTGAGTTAGAAGGTACTGATGATATTCCTTATACAGAACAGCAGTATCAAGGTTTGGCGGCGTTAACACTTTGTTTGCAAAATGAATATCCTGGGATTATTATGGAAAATATCGTTGGTCATTGTGATATTGCCCCAATACGAAAAACCGATCCGGGTAAGGTATTTGATTGGCACTATTTTCGTCAACAATTGTGCGAAAAATCGATAAGGAATCGAACATAACATGAGTTTACTAAGTTTATTAATTGCTATCATGGCAGAACGTTCATTGTCTGGCTCAATGTGGCAATTTAATTTTTATTATAATTATTACACACACCTTTTTGGTAAAAATTTTACCGCAAAGCACGGTACTGTCGCGAGTGTCATGTTTATAATTATACCTGTAATTATCACCTATTTAGTCTTAACTTCTATTCATAACGGTTTAATTGAGTTGATACTCTCCACTGTTATACTGATTATTTGTTTTGGCTGTACGACGACAAGATCAGCCTATAAAAATTATCTGAAATCAGCCACTCGTGATGAGGAAACTACGGCTGAAATGTACCATCAACAATTATTGTCAGATAAGAACTTACCGCAAATGGGTTTTGGGCAAGCGTTAATTTGGCTCAACTACCGTTACTATATTGCAATTATGTTATTTTTTACTGTATTTGGCGCGGCAGGAGCTATTTTTTATCGCTTACTTACCACCGTGATAGAGCATAAAAAAGAACAATGTATTGCTGATGCTTATAAAGCCCAAGCAGCAGAACTTTCGTCACAAGCGGATGATAATCTTGATGTTGAAATAGTTACCGAAAATGATGCAGACAATGACATAAGTGATGCAGCTGAACTTCAAGAAGATACTCAAACAACAACTACAAATGAACATCAAAGTAATATTGCCCCTAACATTAGCTTGGGTTGTCAAAATCATCATGACGTTCTTTTTTGGCTTGATTGGTTACCAGTACGTATCACCTCATTTGGTTTTATGTTGGTAGGTCATTTCTCTAAGGCTTTACCGGTTTGGTTAGAAAGCTTGTTCGATACAGCGAAGCCTACTCATAAAATATTGATTGATGTAGCTGAAAAATCGGAAGATATTATGGTCAATGAAAATGACTGTACAGCAGAGCCTTGTTTATTAGTAAGGCTTGCCAAACGCAACTTATTGCTGGTACTTGCTGTTATCTCAATTTTAACCCTTTCAGGTTTTCTTAATTAACGAGCTCAAGCAATATTAAATTCTTTTCCCATTATTTAGATGACACCTTCATTAATCGTTAATTTTTTATTAATGAAGGCGTCATATAAGCTATGCATCGTGTTTATACATACTGCCTATGTACGGTAAATGTTAAATAGTAGAATGAGTCAGTATTAATAGTAGGGTGTTCTGCTTTTATTGATGCTAAAACAAACAGGTGTTTGAAAATAGCCTTTGTTGTTTTCACGCATAAAAACTTTGCTTATATAGTACTCATATACTAAATTCACTTGTCAAAAGTAGGCTTTTTTGCTATTTTATGGCCTACCAAATTAAAGGTCTTACCAATTTACCAAGCTTTTTTGTGTTGATATGTGGGTAGGATTTGATCGTTTTGATCCTTTAACTAGCTAAAATATTTAATTATTACTTTAAATTTATCACTTTATGAATACATACGTATTGGCAACTAACTAAATGAACGCAACCAAAAGCACTGGGCGAGTAAAGCCACAGAAGTTAGCTGACATTATTTTAGTGCAACTTGAAACTATGATCATTGAAGGTAGTCTACAACCAGGTGAGAAGCTATTACCTGAACGTGAACTTGCTTTGAAATTTGAAGTGTCGAGACCGTCATTACGTGAAGCGATTCAAAAGTTAGAAGCGAAAGGTTTAGTTACCCGTAAACAAGGTGGCGGTACCTTTGTTTGTGATAATTTACTCAACGGTTTTTCAGACCCCTTGTTCGAGTTAATTTCGAGTAATAATGAATCACAGTTTGATTTATTAGAGTTTCGTCACGGTATAGAAGGGATGGCATCTTATTATGCGGCTATGCGCGGAACTGCGGCAGATTTTGAGCAAATAGAAGCAAGACATGATGAAATTGGCACGAGTCAATTAGAAAATGATTTTAAAGTAGAAGCAAAAGCGGTAGTCGATTTTCATCTAGCTATTTGTGCAGCATCACACAATGCGGTTATTTTACAGCTAGCACGTAGTATGTCGTCACTGTTGGTTGATAATATCGTACAAAATTTAAAAGTACTTGCTAAAAGACCTGATATTTTTAGCAAGATTACTGATTATAGAAAAAGCTTACTTAATGCCATTATTAGCGGTCAGCCGCAAAAAGCATGGGGAGCAAGTCATCGACACTTAGCCTTTATTGAAGAAGTGCTACTTAAATTGACGCAAGAAAATAGTCGTGTTGAGCGCTCAATGAGACGAATGTAAAACGACGTTTGTAAAGAATTATGAATATTAGCAGTGATATAAGCCGGTAATTAACGTTTAAAAATAAGCGTGTTATCAAAATAATGTTATTGCGGTTCAATGGAACGAACAACGAAAAAATCGTGTAGCAAGGGTTATACGGCGAAGTAAATAATATTGTACTCGGGGTGCTAACTAACATTAGTTGTCAAGAATGCAAAAAGTAAAAGTACATGCGTAAAAGAAAGTATTAAACGAATAGTTAGCACAGTAAGTTAACTATTAATTTTAAACATTTTTAAAAACACAAAAGTATCGGAGACTATACAATATGTCAGATATACCAAATATCGATATTGACTCAACAGAAACACAAGAGTGGATCGAGTCAATGCAATCGGTTCTGGAAAACGAAGGTCCAGAGCGTGCACATTTTTTATTAGAGCAATTAATTGATAATGCACGTCGTAGTGGTACTCACTTACCATTTGATGCAAAAACTGCTTATGTAAATACCATCCCTTCAGGCGATGAGCCATACATGCCTGCAGACCAAATATTAGAATCACGCATTCGTGCAGCGATTCGTTGGAACGCATTAGTATTAGTTTTACGTGCTTCTAAGAAAGATTTAGAGCTTGGTGGTCATATTGGTTCTTTCGCATCTTCTTCAACACTTTACGATGTAGCATTTAACCACATCTTTAAAGCTGCTACTGAAAAAGACGGCGGCGATTTAGTTTTCTCACAAGGTCACATTTCTCCGGGTATATACTCACGTGCTTTTGTTGAAGGTCGTTTAACTGAAGAGCAAATGAACGGTTTCCGTCAAGAATGTGATGGTAAAGGTTTATCTTCTTACCCACATCCACACTTAATGAAAGACTTTTGGCAGTTCCCAACAGTTTCTATGGGTTTAGGTCCATTACAAGCTATCTACACTGCACGTTTTCTTAAGTACTTAACTGACCGTGGTATTAAAGATTGTTCAGGCCAACGTGTTTACTGTTACTTAGGTGACGGTGAAACTGATGAGCCAGAATCATTAGGTGCTATTGGTTTAGCGTCTCGTGAAGGTTTAGACAACTTATGTTTCGTTGTTAACTGTAACTTACAACGTCTTGATGGTCCTGTTCGTGGTAACGGTAAAATCATTCAAGAACTTGAAGGCACATTCCGTGGCGCAGGCTGGGAAGTGGTTAAAGTTATCTGGGGCCGTTACTGGGATGCACTAATCGCTAAAGACACTTCTGGTAAGTTATTACAACTTATGAACGAAACTGTTGATGGTGAATACCAAAACTGTAAAGCAAAAGGCGGCGCGTACACGCGTGAGCACTTCTTTGGTAAGTACCCTGAAACAGCTGCATTAGTAGCTAATATGTCTGACGAAGAAATCTACCGCTTAAACCGTGGTGGTCATGACCCTATTAAAGTTCACGCTGCTTACAAAAAAGCAATGGAAACTAAAGGTCGTCCTACAGTAATTCTTGCTAAAACGGTTAAAGGTTTTGGTTTAGGTGCTTCTGGTGAAGCATTAAACATCGCGCATAACGTTAAGAAAATGGACGTTGAGTCAATTAAATACTACCGCGATCGTTTCAACATTCCAGTAGCGGATGATGAAATTGCTGATTTACCATACTTCAGATTTGCAGAAGATAGCCAAGAATATAAATACATGATGGCACGTCGTGAAGCCTTAGGTGGCTCATTACCTGCACGTCGCGTTCAAGCAGAAGAGCCAGTTGAAGTTCCTGAATTATCAGTATTCGACGCAATCTTGAAAGGTTCTGGTGACCGTCAAGTTTCTTCAACAATGACTTTTGTTCGTGTATTAAATGCATTATTAAAAGACAAGAAAATTGGTAAGCGTATTGTACCAATCATTCCTGATGAAGCACGTACGTTCGGTATGGAAGGTTTATTCCGTCAAGTTGGTATTTATGCTCACGAAGGACAAAAATACGTTCCTCAAGATGCTGACCAAGTTGCTTACTACCGTGAAGACAAAAAAGGCCAAGTATTACAAGAAGGTATTAACGAGTTAGGTGCAATGGCTTCATGGGTTGCTTCTGGTACGTCTTACTCTACTTGTGACGCAACAACTATTCCGTTCTACATTTACTACTCAATGTTCGGTTTCCAACGTGTTGGTGATTTAGCATGGGCAGCTGGCGATAGCCAAGCACGTGGTTTCTTATTAGGTGCTACAGCTGGTCGTACAACGCTAAATGGTGAAGGTTTACAACATCAAGATGGTCATTCACACGTTCAAGCTAACTTAATCCCTAACTGTGTTACTTACGATCCAACATACGGTTACGAGATTTCAGTTATTGTACAAGACGGTTTACGTCGCATGTACACTGATAACGAAAACGTTTTCTACTACTTAACGTTAATGAACGAAAACTACAAACACCCAGCTATGCCTGAAGGTGATGACGTAGCAGCGCAAATCATTAAAGGTATTTACAAGTTAGAAACGGTTGAAGCGAAGAAAGCTAAAGCAAACGTTCAATTAATGGGCTCTGGTACTATTTTAGAATCTGTTCGTGAAGCAGCACAAATCTTAGCGGCTGATTACGACGTTTCAAGTGACGTTTACTCAGTAACTTCATTTAATGAATTAGCACGTGAAGGTCAAGACGTTACGCGTTGGAACATGCTTCACCCAGAAGATGAGCAAAAAGTACCATACATTGGCACAGTAATTACTGCTGATAAAGGTCCTGCTATTTCTGCAACTGATTACGTTAAAGGTTATTCAGACCAAGTTCGTGCATTTATCGACACTGAATACCGTTGTTTAGGTACTGACGGTTTCGGCCGCAGTGATAGCCGTGCTAACTTACGTACTCACTTCGAAGTAAATGCAAGCTACATTGTTGTTGCTTCATTATTTGAATTAGCAAACCGTGGTGAAGTTGAGAAGAGTGTTGTTACTGAAGCAATTAAACGCTTTAACATTAACACTGATAAACTTAACCCACTTTACGCTTAATAAGTGATTAGATAAGGAGACAAACATGTCTGATATTCAAAAAATTCTAGTCCCTGATGTTGGCGGCGAAGAAGTTGAAATCATTGAAATTTGTGTTGCTGTTGGCGACGCATTAGAAGCTGATGAAGGTATTGTTACCGTTGAAACTGATAAAGCATCAATGGACATTCCAGCACCATTTGCAGGTAAGCTTTCAAGCTTATCTGTAAAAGTGGGCGACAAAATTAAAGAAGGCGACGTAATTGGTGAAATTCAAGCAGAAGGCGCTTCGGCGCCAGCTGCTGAAGAAGCACCAGCGGCGGCTCCTGCACCAGCTGAAGCGGCACCTGTTGCTGCTCCAGCTGCAGCGCCTGCAGCAACATCAAGCGAAGTAATTGAAGTTGCTGTGCCAGATATTGGTGAAGATGGCGAAGTAGAAGTTATCGACGTATTAGTTAGCGTTGGTGATGTAATTGAGCAAGAAGATGGCTTAATTACCCTTGAAACTGATAAAGCTACTATGGACGTACCATCATCTCATGCAGGTACCGTTAAAGAAGTACTTATCAGCAATGGCGATAAAGTTAAGCAAGGTTCAATTGTAATTAAATTGGAAGTTGCTGGCTCTGAAGCTCCTGCTGAAGCATCTGCGGCGGCTCCTGCTCCTGTAGCTGAAGCGGCTCCTGCAGCAGCACCTGCGCCTGTAGCTAGCTCTGCTCCAGCAATTATTGAAGTTGCAGTTCCAGATATCGGTGAAGACGGCGAAGTAGACGTTATTGATATTCTTGTTGCTGTAGGTGATGAAATCGAAGAAGAAGACGGTTTAATTACCCTTGAAACTGACAAAGCAACGATGGACGTTCCATCTACGCATGCAGGTACAGTGAAAGAAGTATTCATCAAAAATGGTGATAAAGTTAAACAAGGTACTGTTGTAATTAAGCTTGAAACTAAAGGTGGTGAGGCAGCTCCAGTAGCGGCTCCTGCGCCGGCAGCTTCAGCTCCAGCGGCAACTCCTGCTCCTGTTGTAGCAACAACTGAAGCACGCCCTGACCCAGTACCAGCAAGTGACTTTAAAGCATCTGGCCCAGTTTATACTTCACCATCAATTCGTCGTATAGCACGCGAATTTGGTGTTGATTTGACTCTTGTTAAAGGTACTGCACGTAAAGGTCGTATCTCTAAAGAAGATGTACAAAACTACGTTAAAGCAGCATTAGCAGCGCCTAAAGCAGCGGCAAGTGGTGGCGCAGTTCCTGAAAATGTACTTGAGATTGTTGCAGTTAAACCTGTTGATCACAGTAAATTTGGTGAAATTGAAGAGAAGCCACTTGGTCGTATTCAGAAAATTTCTGGTCCATTCTTACACCGTAACTGGGCGACTATCCCACACGTTACACAGTTTGATGAAGCAGATATCACTGATATTGAAGACTTCCGTAAAGAGCAAAATGCTTATCATGCTAAAAAGAAAACTGGCTTAAAAATTACGCCACTTGTTTTCGTGATGAAAGCTGTTGCTCGCGCGTTAGAGAAATTCCCTAACATGAACTCATCATTATCTGATGACGGCGCTAGCTTAATTCTTAAGAAGTTCATCAACATTGGTATCGCAGTAGCGACTCCAGGTGGCTTAGTTGTTCCAGTTATTAAAGACGTGAACAAAAAAGGTATTGAAGAACTTTCACAAGAGCTTATCGTAATTTCTGGTAAAGCACGTGACGGTAAGCTTAAAGCAGCTGACATGTCAGGTGGTACATTTACTATCTCGAGCCTTGGTGGTATCGGTGGTACTGCATTTACGCCAATCGTAAATGCACCAGAGGTAGGTATTTTAGGTGTGTCTAAGTCAGACTTTAAACCTAAGTGGAACGGTAAAGAATTCGAACCACGCTTAATGGTGCCATTAAGCTTATCTTACGATCATCGTGTAATTGATGGTGCTGAAGGTGCTGCGTTCTCTACTGAAATCGCTAATAACTTAACTGACTTACGTCGTTTAGTATTGTAGTAATGCCAGCAACATAATGACTATTTTGGTTATTGTGTTGCTAAAACGTAAGCCTTGTGAATAACTGTATGAGCAAGGCTTAACTAATAAATTTTAAAACGTAATCACCAAAAGGTTGTTACGAATAATTAGAGGTTCACATGAGTAAAGATATTAAAACTCAAGTAGTCGTTTTAGGCGCAGGCCCTGGCGGTTACTCAGCAGCATTTCGTGCGGCAGATTTAGGTTTAGACGTAGTATTAGTAGAAAGCCGTGAAACACTTGGTGGTGTTTGTTTAAACGTGGGTTGTATCCCATCTAAAGCATTACTTCACGTTGCTAAAGTAATTGATGATGCTGCTGAAATGGCAGGTCACGGTGTTACTTTTGGCGCACCAAAAATTGATTTAGACAAAATCCGTAGCTGGAAAGAAAGCGTAGTTGGCCAATTAACTGGCGGCTTAGGCGGCATGGCTAAAGCACGTAAAGTAACCACAGTTTACGGTTTTGGTAAGTTTACTTCAGACAAAACTATTGTAGTTGCAGGTAACGACGGCGCAGAAACAACTATCACTTTTGATAACGCAATTATCGCAGCTGGTTCATCAGTTGTAGATTTACCGTTTATCCCAACAGAAGACCCACGTGTTATCGATTCAACTGGCGCACTTGAACTTCAAGACGTTCCTGGTGAAATGTTAGTACTTGGTGGTGGTATCATCGGTTTAGAAATGGGTACAGTATACAACGCATTAGGCTCTAACGTGTCTGTAGTTGAATTCGCTGACCAATTAGTACCTGCTGCAGATGCTGACGTTGTTAAAATTTACACTAACTACAACAAGAAAAAATTCAACATCATGTTGTCTACTAAAGTTGTTGCAGTCGACGCTAAAGATGACGGTTTATACGTTACTTTTGAAGGTAAGAACGCACCAGAAGGTCAAGTTCGTTACGATAAGATTTTAGTTGCAGTTGGTCGTAAGCCAAACGGTAAGTTAATCGACGCTGAAAAAGCAGGTGTTAATGTTGACGATCGTGGTTTCATCAACGTTTCAAATGAATTACGTACTAACGTAGATCACATCTTCGCTATCGGTGATGTTGTTGGTCAACCTATGCTTGCTCACAAAGCAGTTCACGAAGCACATTGTGCTGCAGAAGTTATTTCTGGTAAGAAACATACTTTTGACCCACGTTGTATTCCTTCAATCGCTTACACTGATCCAGAAATGGCTTGGGTTGGCGTTACTGAACGTGAAGCGAAAGAGCAAGGTTTAAACATCGAAGTTGCTAACTTCCCTTGGGCTGCCTCTGGCCGTGCTATTGCTTCTGCACGTACTGAAGGTAAAACTAAGATGATCTTCGAAAAAGAAACGGGTCGTGTTCTTGGTGGTGCTATTGTTGGTATCAACGCTGGCGAAATGCTTGGTGAAGTTTGTTTAGCCGTTGAAATGGGCGCAGATGCTGAAGATTTAGCATTAACTATTCATGCTCACCCAACGTTAAATGAATCAATCGGCTTAGCGGCTGAAGTATTTGAAGGTTCAATTACTGATTTACCAAATGCTAAAGCAGTTAAAAAGAAAAAATAATTAGTTAAATTTTTACTTACCTTTAGCTAGCTCTAGGTAATTATTATGATTTAACTTAAACCCGTTTTGCCATTTAGGTAAAACGGGTTTTTTTATGCCGTCATTTATTGTAATTAATTGAATAAAAAATCACATAAAAAGAGTGCCATCCGCCGAGAATAATTTTAGACTGATATTACTATTGAATCCCGCTGCTATTATAAATGCAGTTTCTTCGTATTAAGGTTCACAGATGTTCACCAAATTAACCCCTGCTTTTTTTAATGTTTTTTTCAGCTTTTTAATTTTGAGCACTAGCTATGTTGTATGTGCTGAAGCAACTCCTCCTACTACATTAAAAGAAATTTCAGACACTGAAGACATGGCTGAAAGTCTTGTTGAGAAAAAAATAGAAGAAGGTAAACCCCGACAAACACCGCTTTCGACAATTTTGGCTATTCATACAGAAGTGAAAAAAGGTAACCTTGCTGAAGCAAGTAAGTCTTTAGATATGCGTTACTTGCCAAAAGAAATTGCTGCAATTGGCGGTGAAGAGTTGTTACGACAATTGGTGATTATTTGGAGCCAGCAACACATTCTTGACTTATACAGCCTTAGTGACCAACCAGAGGGCCATTTGAATGATGGTCTGCCTGATTATCGTGAGTTATTAGGAATTATTGAATCAAGTAATGGCCCTGTATCATTATATCTACAGCGTGTTCCTGCTGGTAAAGGGGAACGGGTTTGGAAGATATCAAATGCCACTGTCGCTAATATTCCAGAATTGTGGAAAGAGTTTGGTTATAACAAGCACATAGAATTAATTGCTAAGTATTTGCCCGAGTTTAAAGTATTTCATATGAGTAACTGGCAGTTTATCTGTTTTATTTTACTTATAGTTATTACATGGTTTTTAACCGGTGTTATCCGCAGCTTAGCTAAGCTTATTTTTGCTAAAAAGGCCAAACATGGTACTGCTTTAGAACATTTTTTTGGTCACTCAGTGCGGATGTTTTTATTTTTTATTCTGATTGATTATGGGACTAATTATCTCGGCTTGTCGATGCAGGCGAAAGTGTGGTTAACGGTAGGCACATTAAAATATTTAGCCGCAGCTTATATTATTATTGGTTTAATGGAAGTTATTACCGCCTTGTATCTATTACCAAGAAAAGAAGGCGCCTATTCAGCAGCACTGATCAGGCCATTAATGACAACCGCTAAAATTATTGTAGTGTTACTGATATTACTTAATTGGTTTGAAAGTGCGGGCTACAACATAGCAACCATCTTAACGGGTCTGGGGATTGGTAGTTTAGCTATCGCCTTAGCAGCGCAAAAAACCTTAGAGAATATATTCGGTGCTTTTACTATCTATGTAGCAAAGCCTATTCAAGCAGGAGATTTTTGTAAGTTTGGTGATATTACCGGTACCGTTGAAGAAATTGGTTTGCGTTCAACACGTATTCGTAAACTTAACCGATCGGTAGTACATGTTCCTAACTCAATATTTTCATCAAAAGAATTAGAGAACTTTGCAGAAATAGATCGCCGCCATTACCAACGAGAATTTCGTGTACGTCTTGATACAACATCAGATCAATTACGCCAAATGTTAATTAAAATGCGTGAATTATTACTTTGCCATGAACGTGTATTACCAACGTCAGCGCGCGCTCGCTTTGAATATATCGAACGTGATGCTTTTGTGGTTGTGGTAAATTGCTATGTGGATACCAAATCGATCATAGATTTTAAAGGGGTTGCTGAAGATTTAAACCTTTATATATTAGATATTATCCGTGATCTTGGTATTCAGTGGGCTATTCCACAGCAAGAATTATTAATGGGTAAAGCAATACAAACCAACCCTGAGCTTGTGCAAGCAGCACATGACAATATGGAAGCATTACGTAATGAAGAAAAACTGCCGTTTCCTGATTTTTCAGAAGAAGATATTGAAGCTAGAAAAGATAGTTTGAAATACCCAGCTAAAGGTACCTTACAAAAGGCGCCGGATGTTGATGAGATTATTGAAGACGGTGAAAACAATGAGGCTCATGATGCTCCTAGTCGTGCTTAACAAGTACTACTTATCAACGAATTGAAGGTATTGTTACAGGGGCTAAAATGGCGTTAACTAAAAAGAGTATGCTCATTAGTGTGCATACTCTTCTTATTTTATTACTTTTATTGGGGCATATCGCATTTGTTGCTGCTTTGTTTGCAAGTATTTATGCATTAATTATTTGCGCCGATAAAGCTTACTTTAAAGGATATTTATCGGCGCGAATGGCGTTGTTCTTTATCTTTAGTGCAGCATTATTACTACATAAAGTGCCCGGTTTTGAAAATATAGCGATATATCAAGACGTGCAATTTTCTCCCGATGCTTTACCTTATTCGCTGTATCTAAATTTTGATAAATTTTTGATTGCGGTGATTTTACTACCTTATATTTTATTAATAGATAAAACTGATAATCGCGCTTTACCCAAACTACCTAGTTTTTTATCGCGCTATTCCTTGCCTATGGCAATGGTTATTATTTCAGTTTTAACTATTGGCCTTGTGTTTGTTTTAGCCTTTGCGCTTGGTCTAGTTAATTGGCAGGTTAAATTACCTGATGAAGCGTTAATATTTTTTGTAAAAATGTTGGTGGTAACTGTTGTTGCTGAAGAGTGTATTTTTCGCGGAATGTTACAACGTGGTTTAACAAATAAACTGGGCTTGTGGGGAGTACTGATTATTTCGGGGCTGTTTTTCGGTGCTGTGCATGCTGCTTTTTCACCGTTATTTGCCTTGGCTAGTGTGTTTGCTGGTTTAGGTTACGGGCTTGTGTATTATTACGCTAGAAATATTGCATATCCTATTGCACTGCATTTTATCTTAAACAGTATCCATGCAATATTTCTAACTTATCCAATGCTAGCTTAATCTCATATTAGCTTTGTGCTAGCTTAGCAATTGATCAGCTTAGTAGTTAATCGTTATTTTTTTCGCACACGATATGGCGTCATCTATAGCCGTTTGAATAGTATTACGACGCGCTAACGCTACGCCTAAACGACGAGAACCATGGATCTCAGGTTTAGCAAATAAACGAATTTGAGTTTGTGACTGACTCAGCGCGTTATTAATACCCGAAAAACTAATATCAGTAGACTCACCTTTACCTAATACTACCGCAGAAGCAGATGGACCAAATTGTTCAATGTTATTAATTGGTAAACCAGTAAAAGCACGAACATGAAGAGCGAACTCTGATAATTCTTGAGAAATCAAGGTAACCATGCCTGTATCATGTGGGCGTGGTGACACTTCGTTAAAGATAATCTCATCGCCTTTAATGAAAAGCTCTACACCGAATAAACCATGTCCGCCTAATGCGGTAACGACTTTTTTAGCGGCTTCTTGAGCGGCTGCTAAAGCCTTCTCACTCATTACTTGTGGTTGCCAAGACTCTCGGTAATCACCATCCTCTTGGCGATGGCCAATTGGCGCGCAAAAATGAATGCCGTCAATGGCGCTAATGGTTAATAAAGCGACTTCATAATCGAAATCGATAAAGCCTTCAACAATAACACGCTGGTTATTCGATTTAGATCCAGTACGACCACCACTTTGCGCGTATTGCCAAGCTTTATCAATATCATCGACTGACTTAATAACGCTCTGACCTTTGCCTGAAGAGCTCATAATCGGTTTTATAACACAAGGTAAGCCAACATCATCAATTGCTGACTTAAGCGCTTCTAAGCTATCCACAAAGTGATATGGTGAGGTTTTTATCTGTAACTCTTCAGCAGCTAAGCGGCGAATGCCTTCACGGTTCATCGTAAGTTTGGTTGCATTGGCGCAAGGTACAACATTTAAACCTTGGCTTTCTAGTTCAACGAGCATATCCGTAGCGATAGCTTCTACTTCAGGCACAACAAAGTCAGGTTGTTCACGATTAATAACGTCTGCAAGTGCTTTAGCATCTAACATATTAAAAACGTGACTACGATGCGCTACCTGCATTGCTGGAGCATTAGGGTAACTATCGCAAGCAATAACTTCTAAGCCTAATCGTTGACACTCAATAGCAACTTCTTTACCTAACTCGCCAGAGCCTAATAATAAAACGCGTGTTGCGCTTTTACTTGTGGCTGTACCAAACATATTAACGCCTTAAAATTTATAAAATAAAGGGGATCATACTGTATTTGTTATAAAGCGCAATCTTGTTTAAAAGGAAAATTTTGTTTAAAAGTGAAATGGAGCAATTTGTTAATTGTAATGAAGGTAAACAGAGAGGGGGAGTTTTGTTAGGTGCAATCATTAGACACCTAACAAACATTATTTATCTTCTTTATAATATAACTCAACAGGTATTGCTAAACAGGTAGCAAGAAACTCTTTTGCGCGTGCTTTGCCTTGACCTTTGTATTTCCAACCTAAGTCTAAGGCTATTTGTGGTGGGCGAGTGCTAGGGTTGTTTTTTTCAGCTTCGGTAAACGGGTATGCAACGCCATTACCTTGCATTAGTTGCTCTTTAGTTAGCGGGTTTTGCTCGGTTGTTGATAAATCAAATGCGCGTTGTGAAAAGTCTACAAAGAATGAAACTGATGCTTGGCAGTAATCAAAACGCATTTTTTTGGCCATAAAAAGACTCTCTTCATGGGTCATTAAACGCTTACGCTTGCCTTCAGGTGCTTCTTTTCTTAATGCTTTTCTTAATACCTTGTATTGTTTAGCGTAGGGATTATCCATCAAGGCTAATTTGGTATGCATTTCAGGCCAAGAATTTGAGGCTAACTGTTTATTATATTCAGCTACTACCTCGGGACTCATTTCGGCCGTTATAGAAAGGGTATTTGCGTTCGCAGTAAAGCTTGTCGCAAGTAAACTTGATAAAACTAGTCCTACAATTGTAATACTAGGCGTTATCAAAAACATATTTTTAAAAATTATTGTTTTAAGCATATTTAGCGTTTTATTGTCAGTTTTATTTTTAGTGAGTGCGTTATTAAGGAAATATTGCCCGTAAGCATACATTTTCGCTTCCATGCTATTTCTCTTATTTATTATCTTGTTTGTCACCAATTGCTCACCATTGTATTGATGAAAGCTTCTTTATACCATTAGAATCTACCATAAAATGGAGATACGATAAAATTTCTACAAACTGTTAACTTTTTTCAATTAGCCTTAACAAATAGATAACATTTTCAAAAAAATCAAATAATTAATTTAAATTACCTAAGGGATTGTATCGTTTCTCTATTAAACTCAAGAAATGAAATCTCACCATTAAAAATAATAGAATAGCTTTATAAAAAAGGCGCCTTAACTTTAACAAGTTAAGGCGCCTCTTATTTTGCTTAAAGCTATATCATTAGCTTATAGGCTATTTGTTTAGCTAGGATCTGCAATTTTAACCGCAGTAGCGTCAAACACAGTAGTCATTGCTTCTGTTGGCGGTGTAAATTTAGTTAAATCAATACCTTCAACAGCTGCTTTGTATTCTGCAATTGATGGGAAACGACCCAAGATTGAAGAAAGCACAACTAACGGTGTAGAACCAAGTAAAGATTCACCTTTTTTCTCAGCAGTATCAGCAACAACACGACCTTGGAATAAGCGAGTTGACGTAGCAATTACTGTATCGCCTGGTTCAGCTTTCTCTTGGTTACCCATACATAAGTTACAGCCTGGGCGTTCTAGGTATAAAATGTTTTCGTACTTAGTACGAGCAGCATCTTTTGGATTTACATCATCGAATACAAAACCTGAGTATTTTTCTAAAATTTCCCAATCGCCTTCAGTTTTAAGCTCATCAACAATGTTATACGTTGGTGGAGCGACAACTAATGGTGCTTTAAATTCAATTGTAGTACCTTGTGCTTCCATGTTACGTAACATTTGCGCGATGATTTGCATATCGCCTTTATGTACCATACAAGAGCCAACAAAGCCTAAATCAACAGACTTGTCTGCGTAGAAAGAAACAGGACGAATAACATCATGCGTATAACGCTTAGATACATCATCGTTGTTTACATCAGGGTCTGCAATCATTGGCTCATCGATAGCATCTAAATCAACAACAACTTCAGCGTAGTACTTAGCTGAATCATCTGGTGATAATGGAGGTTGCTCGCCAGACTTAATACCAGCAATACGTGCATCAGCAAGGGCGATTAAACCAGCTAACATGCCTGCTTCATTGTCCATACCCTTGTTGATCATTATTTGGATACGGCTCTTAGCAATTTCTATAGACTCAACTAACGTTTCGTTATTAGAGATACAAATAGACGCTTTTGCTTTCATTTCTGCAGACCAATCAGTAAAAGTAAACGCTTGGTCAGCTAATAAAGTACCGATATGTACTTCAATTACACGGCCTTGGAAAACGTTTTCACCACCAAATTGCTTAAGCATTTGTGCTTGTGTAGCATGTACTACATCACGGAAATCCATGTGATTTTGCATATTACCTTTAAAGGTTACTTTTACAGACTCAGGAATTGGCATTGCCGATTCGCCTGTTGCTAGTGCAATTGCAACCGTACCTGAATCGGCACCGAATGCTACACCTTTAGACATACGAGTATGCGAGTCACCACCGATGATGATTGCGCGATCATCAATAGTTATATCGTTTAATACTTTATGAATAACGTCAGTCATTGCGTGGTAAACGCCTTTTGGATCACGTGCTGTGATCACACCGAAAGCGTTCATAAATGCCATTAACTTAGGCGTATTTGCTTTTGCTTTGCTATCCCAAACTGAAGCGGTATGACAACCAGACTGGAATGCACCATCAACAGATGGAGAGATAGTAGAAGCAGCCATCGCTTCTAATTCCTGACAAGTCATAGGACCTGTAGTATCTTGTGAACCAACAATGTTTACTTTAACACGAACGTCACTGCCTGCATGTAAAGGAGCATCTGAAGCAACACCTACAGCATTACGGTTGAAAATTTTCTCAACAGCAGTTAAACCTTGGCCTTCATGAGAAACTTCTTTTGCTAGTGCATAGATTGCAGGTGCTTCAATACCTAACGTTTCTGCCGCAAATGTTTGTATTTTTTTACCAAAAGTTACCGCGTAAGAACCACCCGCTTTCATGAACTCCATTTTTTGTGGCGTAAATGCCGAAGCAACGTCAACTAATTCTTTATCGCCGTTGTATAATTTTTTAGCTTGAGTATCAATTGTTAATACTGTGCCTGTTTCTACAGAGTAAGCTTCTTCTAATACAGGGTCGCCGTTTGCATCAGTAACTGTGTTACCGTTTGCGTCAACTTTCTTAACCCAGTTTTTAAGGTCAAGACCAATACCACCGGTTACATCAACCGTTGTTAGGAAGATTGGTGCTATACCGTTAGTACCTGCAACTACAGGTGCAATGTTGATAAATGGAACGTATGGAGAAGCTTGCTCACCTGCCCAAAGTGCAACGTTGTTAACACCAGACATACGAGATGAACCAACACCCATAGTGCCTTTTTCAGCAACTAACATTACTTTCTTGTCAGGGTGCTGTGCTTGAAGTGCAACGATTTCTTGTTGTGCTTCTGGCGTGATCATACATTGGCCATGTAATTCACGGTCAGCACGAGAGTGAGACTGGTGACCTGGCGATAATAAATCAGTAGAGATATCACCTACACCTGCTACGTAAGTTACTACGTCAATTTTTTCAGAAACGTCAGGTAGTTTTGTGAAAAATTCAGCGTTTGCGTAGCTTTCTAAAAGTTCTTTAGCAACGGCATTGCCTGCTTTGAATGCTGCTTCAAGACGGTCGGTATCAGCTTCGTATAAGAATACTTGAGTTTTTAATACTTCAGCGGCAGGTGTTGAAACACTTGTATCATCAGATAATGCTAAATCAAGTAATGCGGCAACTGAAGGACCACCTTTCATGTGAGAAAGTAATTCAAAAGCGAATTCAGGTGTAATTTCTGCAACAACCGCTTCACCTAAAATGATTTCTTTTAAGAATTTAGCTTTTTCGCCAGCAGCACTAGTAGTACCTGGTAATGTGTTGTAGATAAAGAAGTTAAGAGAATCTGCACGGTACTCATTCCCTTGGTCTTTAATTTGCTCGATGATTTCGGCTAATAACTCAGCACCATCAATTGGCTTAGGCGCTAAACCAAGATCCGTCTTACGGCTTTCAATTTCTGCTATATAATCTAAATACAGGCTCATTCGATTCTCTCTCGCTTTAATATGCTAAAACCATGCAAAAACTAACATGATAATTAACAAGGACAAATTTTTACGTTAGTTTACCTGATTTTCCCGCTACTAGGAATCATTTGGTAAAATAAGCGTTATTCATACTCGTGATAGGCTTAACCGTTTTTCTTTTCAAAAAAATAATTGCTTAACTTCAATAAAATATCAAGGGGATAGCTGTTAACTTTAGAAGAACATTTATTCTTTTTGCATGCTTTATGAACAGTAAGTGCCTGTGTATTGATTTTTAGAAGCTTGATCTGTATCAATTCATAAACTACCAAAGTATGAAGTTCTTTGATAAAATGCGCGCCCTTAAATAGACTATCTCAGAAAATATTTAAGATACTTTTACTAATAATCTACAGCACTGGATTTACGATTCAGCTAGTTCAATGGAGTACACATGAATACACCGAAAAACACTACCGCTAATAGCATCACAATTTGCGCTCTTTATAAGTTTGTTCGTTTAGATGCGTTTGAAGCATTACGAGATCCGCTTATTAAAAAAATGACCAGTGTTGATGTTAAGGGCACTTTGTTATTAGCAGCAGAGGGTATAAACGGCACCATTGCAGGCCCGCAAGCAGGTATTGAAACCGTATTAGCTTTTTTAGCCGAACAAGAAGGTTTAGATAACATCTCGCATAAAGAGTCTTTTGCCGATGAAAATCCATTTCACCGCACTAAAGTAAAGCTCAAGAAAGAAATTGTTACCATGGGCGTTGAAGGTATCGACCCTAACCAAGTGGTAGGCACTTATGTAAAACCGAAAGATTGGAACGCGTTAATTTCTGATCCAGAAGTACTTCTTGTCGATACGCGTAATGATTATGAAGTTGAAATTGGTACCTTTAAAAATGCAGTTAACCCAAACACCGAAACTTTCCGTGAATTTCCAGAATATGTAGAAAAAAACTTAGATAAGAACAAACACAAAAAAGTGGCTATGTATTGTACTGGTGGCATTCGCTGTGAAAAATCTACCGCGTACTTAAAAGAACAAGGCTTTGAAGAGGTTTATCACCTTGAAGGCGGCATTTTAAAATATCTTGAAGAAGTACCAAGTACTGAAACAATGTGGGAAGGCGAATGTTTTGTTTTTGACGGCCGGGTTGCAGTAAATCACGACTTAGAGCAAGGTAAATACGACCAGTGTTTCGCTTGTCGTTTTCCGTTAACAGAAGAAGAAAAACAAAGTAAACATTACGTAAAAGGCGTTAGTTGTCATCGTTGTTACGACAAAGTGACTGACGAGCAACGTAACCGTTACGCTGAACGCCAACGTCAAATTGCCTTAGCAGAAGCGCGTGGTGAAAGTCATATTGGTGGCGATATTAAACATATCATTGAAGAACGTCGCCAAGAAAAAAATGATAAGAAAGCTCAACAAGCTAAAAAGTAACTACGCCTTAAGGCCTTTGCGATTACTGTAGTCGCTTAATGAACATAAAAGGGTTAACCGATAATAATCGATTAACCCTTTTTAATAACCATTAAATTATTCAGTTATTACTGAAGCCGAGTTTAGGTTATTTAAACACGTAGTGTCTTGATGTGATTTGGTTATGTTATTTGATTAAGGTATGCAGCTGCGCCAAGTAAGCCTGGTTGACTCTCAGTAATAATATAAGTTGGCGTATTTTTATTTAAGTGGCTCATACGGCCTTTTGCTTCAAAACGATCTCTAAATTCACTGTTTCTGACATACTCAACAAACCTAGGCACTATGCCTCCTGCAATATAAACCCCACCAATTGATCCCGTTGTTAATACTAAATTCCCCGCAAAACTACCAAGTATTTTACAAAATTGTGATAATGCTTGTTTACATGTAACACAAGTATTATTTAAAGCATTGGTACTGATGTCTTTAGCGGTTAGTTTTGCTGATTGAGGATCTACTTGAACGTTATTAATCACTAATAATGCGGCATATATTTGTTCTATTCCATAGCCAGAAAGTAACTGTTCATAAGAGATACGTTGTTTAGTTTTTTGTAGTTCTTGAAATATTTTTATATCAAGTTCATCTACTGGAGCAAAGTCGATATGACCGCCTTCTCCTCCTAGACAATGCCATTGATCATTAATATTAACCAAGTTGGCAACACCTAACCCAGTACCAGGCCCACACACGGCGATAGGGAGATTTTTAGCTGCTTCACCTTGACCTATTTTTATTTTTTGATTATCACTTAAAGCAGGAATTGCCATTGCTATTGCCGTGTAATCATTTATTAAGGTTAAGCTGTTTAACTTTAATTCAGCTTTAAGTTCTTTTTGCGAAAATTTCCAAGGTAAGTTGGTCATAGCAATTGCATCAGTGTCAACGGGGCAGGCTATTGCCAAACATGCATTGATAGATGATGTTAGTAATTCTTTTTCGGTTAAATATTGACGAATAACATCAGATAACAATGGAAAGTTTTTACATTGATATGTTTCAATTTCACTAAGAGTATTATTTTTATCGGTTATGGCTAAGCGGATGTTGGTACCACCAATATCGGCAACTAAATTAACGATTTTAGTGTCTGGTAAATTAGTCATTTTAAATATTTTTCCTAGTTAAAATTTATAAGTATTAATTTCCTATTATTTACAAAATGCTAATAACAGAATCTCGAACAATAAGTGTGGGTTCAAAAAAATGAGTAATTTCAATATCACTTTGTTGATAAATATTTTTTAATACTAACTTGGCTGCCATGTGACCCATTAGGTTTACTGGGTTATCTATCGTAGTCAGTTTTGGGTAGGTGTGCTGCGAAAAAATAATGTTATCAAAGCCAATTATTGATAAGTCTTGTGGCAGCGAAAAACCTTGCTCACGTGCATAAGTAATAGCCCCTGAAGCCATTTCATCATTAGCGCAAACTAGGGCAGTAAAATGTCTTTTATTTTTAATAAAGTACTCTAGGCCTTCACTACCTCCGGTTTCTGAAAAGTCACCTTCAAAATAAAGAGTATCATGAAAAGGGATTTTGTATTCAGCTAGCGCTTTTTTATGACCCGCTAAGCGACATTTTGCATCAGATTTAAATTGAGGTCCTGCAATATACGCTACAGATGAATGGCCCTGGGTGATTATTGATTTGGTGGCTAAATAACCACCTAACTCATTATCTAAACTAATGCAGTTTTCTTTAATTTCTTTAATATAACGGCTCATTAAATAGACAGGGGTATTACCTTTACATAACTCAATAAGGTAGTCATCACTAACGGCTTCAACATGTAAAATAATAGCATCGCAGTTTCGGCTGATCAAAAACTCAATCCCCTCAGTTTCTTTATCTTCTTCACTGTGCCC
Source organism: Colwellia sp. E2M01 (assembly GCF_018860585.1). GTDB lineage: Bacteria > Pseudomonadota > Gammaproteobacteria > Enterobacterales > Alteromonadaceae > Colwellia. The sequence goes on along the minus strand of NZ_JAHKPR010000048.1, from coordinate 60,397 downwards.
CGTAGTAATAATGACGTGTTTACCTGCTAACCTTAATTCTGACTCTATACCTGCCATCATTTGACCAAAGAATGGACCATGTAATTCAGATACTAGAATGCCAACACTGTTTGTTCTATTAGAGGCAAGAGATTGCGCGATAGAATTTGGTCTATAGTCTAATTCAGCCATGGCATCAGTAACTTTTTGGCGTGTTTTATCACTCACCCGAGAGTTATTATTAATGACTCGTGAAACGGTTGCTAACGAGACTCCAGCAAGTTTTGAAACTTCATATATTGTCGCCATTTTATTCCTGTTTTATGTCATCTAATGCTATTAAACTATAATTTATGGCAAAATATTAGCATGTTTTTCGATAGCTTAACTAGCAGACATTACTTTGTATTAACGCCAAGGATCAGTGCACTGTATTCGTGTTCTATTTTAGCGCTTGATCAGCTTGTTTTTAATTCGTGTTGAATAGTTATTATCTTTTGTTCGGTTAAAGTGTATTTTGTCATGACCCAAGCAACTAAAATGGAACCCATTGCAGGGAATAAAGTAAATGATAAAAGTATCCCTTGCTTAGCTGCTTCTGTTTGCTCTATATCTGCTTGATAATTATAAAAAGTTAATAACCATCCCGCTAAAGCACCACCAATAGCTACACCCATTTTAATAAAAAATATTACGCCAGAGTATACTAAGCCAGTGACTCGTATCCCTGTTTTTTTATGACCATAATCAATGGTATCTGTCATTTTTGCCCATAACAGAGGAGATGCCATATCAAGGAAAAACTTCCAAGCGATAAAAGCGACAAAGGCTAATATTGTTTGGTCAGCAGGAATGAAAAAACTAAATAAACAAATAAGTGCGGATATGCTTTGTAAAGCAATATAGGCTTTGATTTTGCACACTCGTTTAGCGAGGTATTGTGCAAAGGCACAACCTACCATACTACCAATAACGCCAAGGGTGAGGAATGAGGTGATTAAGTCTTCTCTGCCAAGAAAATATTTCACATAATATACTGCCAACGTTAAACGAAGTACTTGCCCAGTAAGTAGAAAAAATGCAGCAATACATAAAATTCGCCATTGATCATTTTGCCAAAGAGATAGTAAGTTTTCTTTCATTGAAGAGTTTTGGTCTACAGGTGCGACAACACGCTCTTTTGTGCCTAAAAAACATAATAAAAACAGTACAACACCTAAACTGCTCATTGCTACCATGGTTAATTGATAACCTTTTGCAGTATCGCCTTGACCAAACCATTGCACCATAGGCATTGTGGTTGCTGCGACAATAACACCACCTAGCATGCCAAAAACAAAGCGATACGACTGAACGGTAACTCGCTCTTTCGCGTTATCTGTTATAACACCTCCCAAGCCGCAATATGGGATATTAATAGCGGTATAAGCAATCATCAACAAGGTGTAAGTTACAAAGGCATATATAACTTTGTTATTGCCAGTTAAATCTGGCGTACTAAAGGCAAGTATACTTATTAAAGCAAAAGGCAAGGCGAGCCAAAGTAGGTAAGGGCGGAATTGCCCCCATCTCGTTCTCGTTTTATCGGTTAAATTTCCCATTAATGGGTCTGTAATGGCGTCAATTACTCGAACAAATAAAAACATAGTTCCTACTAACGCAGGAGACAATCCAACAACGTCAGTATAAAACAATAACAAAAACATCATTACCGTTTGAAATATAATATTACTGGCGGTATCACCTAAGCCATAGGCTATTTTTTCTCTTATGCTGATCATTGTTATCTGATTCTCATTTTAATTATTATGCTGAGCCGTATTTTATGTTTTGTCGTAAACGTAAAGAAACACTTAAGATGCCGCTACAGCCTCTCTGCGTTTTTCTAAATCATCGCCTATTTGTTGATTATCTTGACTGGTTAAGGGGTAAAAAATCATTAATAAAGCACCAGCAAACGCAAAGCCTGCAGGAATCCAGCTCATAAGTAATTGCATACCAGGTAAAGATGCTTCAATCGTTGCTTTGTTCATACCGTCGTAACCATAACCAGCAAGCACTACTAAGACTAATGCACCAGCAAAGCCTCCCCCTGTTTTTTGTACAAAGGTTCCCGCTGAATAAATAAGGCCTGTTGCTCTGCGCCCATTTTTCCACTCAGAATAATCAGCAGAGTCTCCTAGCATGGTAAAGAATAATGTTGGCATTATTGCTGCGAAAAATTCAGCACTACAACCTAGAATAAAAATGGCGGTTATGTTTCCTTGAGGAACCCAATAAAAAGCGCCTGTAAGTAAGCCACTTAAGATAAGTGAGGTAATAAATAGTTTACGTTTTCCTAATTTATTTGAAAGGTAACTTGTTGATAACGCCCCCAGTATAGAAACGAGCAGTAAACCAATAAAGTATTGACCAGCCATTAGCTCATCACCTACATAGTATTTAAAATAGTAAGCAACAGTGCCATATTTTATGCCATTAAAAAGCATAGTTAAAAAGCCCATGCCTAGTAATATTAACCAAGGTTTATTTGTGAGTAGATCAACCATATCTCGTTGAGTTCCACTTAAATCTTCAGATGTGTTTTTAATTAACCTCTGAATAAAGAACCACATAGCTCCCATTACAACAACGAAAAATGTACCGCTATAAATTTCACGGTAATAGAAAAATAATGTCATCGCCAATAAGGGCAAAATAATAAAAGGAAGGTTTTTACTTAAATCGAGTAATTCTGACTTTAAATTGGTCGACTCATCTATTGTTGGCGTCACACGTTCTTTGGTGCTTTTGAATGTTATCAGCATCAATATCATTAACAATGAAGCAAAGAAATACATAGTATATTGATAACCAATAGCACTATTACCATCACCAAAATAGGCCACTAAGTCAGGTAAAAAACCCATAACAAGCAAACCGCCAGCAAAAGCGCCGGCGAAACGAAAGCCAGATAAACTAGTTCGTTCGGTATCACTTGGCGTCATTACGCCCATTAATGCTGAATAAGGAACATTATTAAGTGTATAGGCAAGTGTTAACCCGATATAGGTGATATAGGCATAGATTAATTTTGCGGTGTAACTTAAATCAGGAGTTGTAAAACTAAGCACCATAAAAAGTGCTAAAAGTGGTGTAGACCATAATATCCAAGGACGAAACTTTCCCCAACGCGTGTTGGTTCTATCGGCAATCATTCCCATAATAATATCGGTAACACCGTCGGATAAGCGCACGACTAAAAATAGCATAGCGGCTGCAGCTGCAGTTAAGCCGAAGGTATCTGTGTAAAATACGGCCAAATAAGCTAAAGCGCCACGCCAAACTAAATTAGCTGCAGCGTCGCCCATGGCGTAGCCAACTTTTTCATAAAAGGGGAGTTTAGTCATCAGGTACCTATCGTTCTTATTGTTGTATTTAGTATTATTTTTATAGGGTTGATTTTTTTGTTGTTGCGTTATCAGTCTAACCCTGTATTTAACATTATTATGTATTCTGAATTATTTTTAATTGCTAATGTTGTCAGAAATAGTGTGGTTTCACACCATTTCTCTGCTTACTTTACGATTATCTATTTGTTATTAATGCTTTATACGCGAGTCCGCTTGATTTTATGGTTCTTTCTTGAGTGTCGTAATCAACATAAACAATACCGAAGCGTTTTAAATAACCCTCAGCCCATTCAAAGTTGTCCATTAAACTCCAAGCAAAATACCCTGATACATTGACGCCCTGTTCAATTGCATTATGCACAGCATTTAAATGCGCTTGGTAATACTCAACACGGTCTTGATCATCTACAGAGCCATTAACCATTTTATCTGCCATGGCTGCACCATTCTCAGTGATATATACCGGTGGTAAACTATATTTTTCATTAAGTGATACTAGTAATTCAGTGAACGCTTTCGGGTAAATTTCCCAACCGATATCTGTACGAGGTGCAGGAGGATCTATTTGGAAAAAATGCTCTTCTTTATCAGCGCGATAAATAGCTCGGGTATAGAAATTAATACCTAAAAAGTCTAATGGATGAGTAATAATATCCATATCACCTTCATGAATTTCAGGGTGATTCTCAATAGGAAGTTGTGCCAATATTGCAGGATATTCACCATCAAATAATGGTTTTATGTACCATTGATTAAAATAATCATCGGCAAATGATGTTGCTTCAATATCTGCTTGTGAATCTGACTCAGGATAACAAGGCGTAAAATTAAGTACGATACCATTAAGTGTGTTCGGACTATTTTTAGTTAACACCTGCATGGCTAAACCATGAGCGAGTAATAAATGATGGGCAGCTTTTTTACCGAATTCTTTACCTACAATGCCAGGTGCATGTATGCCAACTTCATAGCCTAAAAAAGCACTACAAAAAGGTTCGTTTAGTGTCGCGTAAGAGTAAACGCGGTCACCAAAGGCTTTTGAAATTAAATCAGCGTAATCCCTAAACTTATAAGCAGTATCTCGGTTTAACCAACCACCTTTGTCTTCTAAATGTTGAGGTAAATCCCAATGATATAGCGTTACAAATGCTTTAATGTTTTTCTTTGCTAAAGCATCTAAAATATTGATGTAATAGGCAACACCTTCAGGGTTTAAATCACCTGACTCGGTTATAACGCGGGGCCAAGAAATAGATAAACGGTAAGCATCAACGCCTAATGAGTCAATTAACTCAATATCTTCTTCCCATAAGTTAAAATGATTACAAGCCGTTTCGCCATTTGATCCATCTACAACTTTATTCGGGGTGTCGCAAAACGTATCCCAAATACAAGGAAGTCTTGAGCTTTTACCACCTTCTATTTGAAAAGAAGCTGTAGCCACACCATAGACAAAATCATTCGATAGCATTGAAGAGTTAGTTGGTAGGGTAATTTTTTTATTCATTAACAATTTACCTATTTATGTAAGCCAGTTTCTTTGGCAATTATCTCAGTGTCATTTTAAGTACGCATAAACAAAAAAGGTTGTAAAAAGTATTTAAATGTTCTTTAATGTTAAATGTAAGCGCTTACATAAAGATTAGTGCTTTATCGGACATAGGTCAACAAATTTAATAAAATTTCAAATTAATCAATTTTAACTGTTTAAGTTACGTATTTATTTTTATTTGGATAATACTTACATAACAATTAGTTAATAATAAAAAAACAAAGGAAATTATTACAATGCATATAGATGCTAGCGCTGTTACACAGCCCCAAGGTACGCCCGAAAACAATAATTATGCCTTTGCACTTTCGTCATTAACTACATTGTTTTTTATGTGGGGGTTTATTACTTGCTTAAATGATATTTTAATTCCTCATTTAAAAGGGGTATTTGACTTATCATATAGCCAAGCAATGTTAGTTCAGTTCTGTTTTTTTGGCGCATATTTTCTTATTTCATTGCCAGCTGGCTTTATAGTAAAGAAACTTGGCTATCAAAAAGGCATTGTGATTGGTTTGCTAGTCGCTGCAATAGGTTGTTTGTGCTTTTATCCAGCCGCTTCTCTGCATAGCTATCCAGTTTTTCTATCTGCTCTTTTTATTCTTGCTAGCGGCATTACGTTATTACAAGTATCAGCAAACCCATATGTAAGTATGCTTGGTGATGCTAAAACCGCTTCTTCACGTTTAACTATGACCCAAGGTTTTAACGCCTTAGGCACTACAGTTGCACCATTTTTTGGTGCTCTTTTAATTTTAAATCAAGCTGCTGATGCGTTAACGCCACAAGAGTCTGCTGCGTCGGTACAAATGCCTTACATCTTTTTAGCTGCGTTGTTATTAGCTTTGGCGGCTATTTTTGCTTGGTTAAAGTTACCTCATTTAGAATCAACGGAAGAAGAAACAGCTTTAAGTGCCGAGGAAGGTAGTGCATGGCAGTACACTCATTTAGTGTTGGGCGCGGTAGGTATTTTTGTTTATGTGGGTGCTGAAGTTGCCATTGGTAGCTTTTTGGTAAGCTTTTTAGCTGAACCTACAATAGCAGGCTTACAAGAGCATGAAGCAGCTAAGTACATTACCTATTATTGGGGTGGTGCCATGGTAGGTAGATTTATAGGTGCAGCAGTAATGCAAAAAGTAGCGGCAGGTAAAGCTTTATTTGTTAATGCCAATGTTGCGGTGCTTCTTATTCTTATAGCCGTGTTTTCTTCAGGAACCATTGCAATGGTTTCAATCTTACTTGTTGGTTTATGTAATTCAATTATGTTCCCAACTATTTTTAGTTTAGCTATTCAAGGTTTAGGCAAACATACTAGCCATGGCTCAGGCATTTTATGTTTAGCTATTGTCGGTGGTGCTATTGTTCCTCTTTTACAAGGGTTTTTAGCTGACTTTATAGGTGTTCAACCCGCTTTTTTATTACCAATATTATGCTATTTATTTATTGCTTATTACGGTATATCGGGTAGCAAAATCAGACAATTAACTAATTAAACTAGTATGTTTCATCAAATTAACGGTATTAAAATGAAAATAATAATGGGTACAGCTATGTTAACGAGTAAATTGAGAAAAAATAGAACCAGTCACTTTAGTTTTAATCTAAGTTTTAATCTTTTAAGTTTAGCGATGACTTCACTGCTTTTAGGTTGCAATTATAACCAGACACTACCAGCAGACAGTAACGCAAATGCATCTGCAACGAAGTCATCTATACTAGTGCAAGATAATACCAATATTAATATTTGGCCAACCCTTGATATAGAAGTTAAAACCAATGAAGCGATTGAAAATAAAATAACGGCTTTAATCGCTAATATGACGCTAGAGCAGAAAGTAGCGCAAATGATACAACCAGAAATACGAGATATTACCGTTGAAGATATGCGTAAATACGGTTTTGGGTCCTACTTAAATGGTGGCGGTGGCTTTCCAAATAACGATAAGCATGCAAGTGCTAATGACTGGGTTAAGCTTGCTGAAGATATGTACCAAGCATCCATTGATGATTCGTTAGATGGTAATAGTATTCCAACTATGTGGGGTACCGATGCGGTACATGGGCATAATAATGTTATTGGCGCTACATTGTTTCCTCACAACATTGGTTTGGGTGCAACTAATAACCCTGAACTGATTGAAAAGATTGCTGCAATTACTGCGACTGAAGTTATGGTAACAGGTATTGATTGGGTTTTTGCTCCAACTGTGGCAGTAGTTCGAGACGATCGCTGGGGCAGAACGTATGAAGGGTATTCAGAAGACTCAGCAATTGTTAGAGAATACTCTGCAGCCATCGTGAAAGGCTTACAAGGCTCAGCAGATAAAGACTTTCTTGGAGATAAACGTGTCATAAGCACAGTTAAACATTTCATTGGTGATGGTGGCACACAAGGCGGTGATGATCAGGGTAATAATATTGCATCTGAGCAAGAGCTTTTTGATATTCATGGTCAAGGTTATGTGGGGGGATTAACTGCTGGCGCACAATCGGTTATGGCTTCTTTTAATAGCTGGCATGGTAAGAAAAATCACGGTAATAAATATTTATTAAACGATGTGCTAAAAGACAAAATGGGCTTTGATGGCTTTGTTGTAGGTGATTGGAATGGTCACGGACAAGTTAAAGGATGCTCAAATGAAAGTTGCCCGCAAGCGGTTAATGCCGGTTTAGATATTTTTATGGTGCCAACTGCTGCATGGAAACCTTTGTACGAAAATACCATTACACAAGTTAAAAATGGTCAAATATCACAAGCCCGTATAGATGATGCTGTGAGCAGAATTCTACGAGTAAAATTCAGAGCAGGACTCTTTGATAAACCTAGCCCAATCAATAGGCACTTATCAGGTAAAACGGAATTAATTGGTGCAGCAGAGCATAGAAAAATAGCTAAACAAGCGGTAAGAGAGTCATTAGTATTACTGAAAAACAAAGGCAATATACTGCCAATATCACCCCAAAACACTATTTTAGTTGCAGGTGATGGCGCTGATAATATTGGTAAACAATCTGGCGGTTGGAGTATTACTTGGCAGGGTACTAATAACGAAAATACAGACTTTCCAGGTGGTAGCTCTATCTATTCAGGCATTAAACAGCAAGTGTTAGCTGCTGGCGGTAAGGTTGAACTTAATGTTGCTGGTGATTATAGCAATAAGCCAGACATTGCCATTGTAGTCTTCGGTGAAGAACCTTATGCAGAGGGTGTTGGTGATATTGAAAATCTAGAATACCAGCAAGGTATTAAGCAAGACTTAGCCTTATTAAAGAAGCTAAAAGCTCAAGGAATACCAGTAGTATCGCTGTTTATTAGTGGTAGACCTATGTGGGTAAACGCTGAGTTAAATGCCTCAGACGCATTTGTAGCGACTTGGTTACCTGGCTCAGAAGGTGATGCTGTTGCAGATGTTTTATTCACTAAAGCCAATGGTGAAGTGCATCATGATTTTATTGGTAAATTATCTTTTTCTTGGCCAGCAACGGCAACACAAACACAGGTAAATCGCTTCGACGAAAACTATCAACCATTACTACCTTATGGTTTCGGTCTAGCTTATGGTGAAAAAAATACATTAGCAGATAACCTACCCGTTAATACCGATAGTTCACTAACTAATTTACAACGCATTACTTTATTTGAAAATGTGGTTAAATCGCCTTGGAAATTAACTATATCTGATACCCTCTCTTCCGCTGATATGGTGAGTAGTGTTATTGAAAATAAAGCACTTTATATTCGTACTATTGACAGAAATGTTCAGGAAGATGCGAGAAAAGTTATTTTTAATGGGACAGAAAAAGGCCAAGTAGCTTTCAATAGCAACCATGGTATTAATTTAATGCCTTATCATAAATTAGCGTCAGTACTTGAATTAAAAATACGTCTACCTGACGGGTATAACGCGGTAACAGAAAAACCTGTTTATATCTCAATGAACTGCGATGGTGATTGTCAAAAAGATAATACAGGGCAAATTGATATTAGCCACACTTTATCTACTATGGCAGCTAATCAGTGGCAAACGGTAAATATAGATTTGCAGTGTTTTGAGAAAGAGGGTGTCGATTTAACTAACATCACTAGCCCGTTTTCTTTAGCGACAGAATCCGTTTTAGCTATTGATTTTATGGATATATTTATTAAGAAAAAAACGCCTGATGCTATTAACATTTCATGTGAGTAAAGAGTATTATTAAACGGATTAAGTAACCTGAGATCAAGTTAAGTAGTCCGTTTGATATAAATTAAAATCTCTATGAAAAATATAACACTTTACTATTGGCAGAATAATAATGAATAAAGCAATTAAAAAAGTGGTTATTGTCGGTGGCGGAACTGCAGGGTGGTTAACTGCAGGTGTTATTGCAGCTGAGCATAATTCAGCGTCAGAATTAGGTTTGCAAATAACATTAATTGAGTCGCCAGAGGTTAAAAGCATTGGTGTCGGCGAGGGTACTTGGCCAACAATGCGAGAAACCTTAGACAAAATAGGTATAGATGAAACCGACCTGTTTAGAGAATGCGAAGCGTCATTTAAACAGGGTTCAAAACTCTGTAAATGGGTGACTGGTGAAGACGATGATTACTATTACCATCCATTCGTATTGCCACAAGGTTACACTAAAACTGATCTTATTTTTCCTTGGCAAAAACATAGGGAGAAAATAGCTTTTGCTGATGCGGTAAGTTATCAAGGTCGTATTTGTGAGCAAGGCCGCGCCCCTAAACTTATTTCAACGCCTCAATATGCTGGTATAGCAAACTATGCTTATCATCTTGATGCAGTGAAGTTAGGTCATTTTTTACAAAAACACTGTATTGAAAAGCTAGGTGTTACGCACGTTGTTGATCATGTAACTGAAATAAATAGTACTGACGATGGAGATATCGCTTCAGTAACCACAAAAAATAATGGGGCTGTAGTTGGCGATTTATTTATTGATTGCTCAGGCTTATCTTCAATGTTGCTAGGTCAACATTTCAACATCCCTTTTATTAGCAAAAAGCATATATTATTTAACGATACTGCTTTGGCTGTACAAGTTCCTTATTCTGATGATCATAGTCCTATTGCTTCGCATACTATTTCAACCGCGCAAAGCTCAGGGTGGATTTGGGATATAGGCTTACCTTCACGACGTGGCGTTGGTTATGTTTATTCAAGTGAACATACTAATGAAGTGGCAGCTGAAGTAGAGCTGCGCGATTATATTGAAGCCTCTATTGGTAAGGTTGAGGCGGACAAGTTAACGGTTAGAAAAATAAACTTTAACCCGGGACACAGAGAAAAATTTTGGCATAAAAACTGTGTTGCCATTGGTATGTCTTCAGGCTTTTTAGAGCCACTTGAAGCATCAGCTTTAGTATTAGTTGAGCTTGCCGCTGCTAAAATAAGTCGAGAAATGCCTGCAACACGTGAAACGATGGACATAGTCTCGAAACGATATAATAAGCAGTTCCTCTATCGTTGGGAGCGTATTATCGACTTCTTAAAGCTTCATTATATTTTAACCAAAAGAACAGATTCTAACTATTGGCGAGACAATTGTAATCCTGAAACTATCCCAGAAAGTTTGCAAGAGTTAATGGCGTTATGGAAACATACCCCACCAGGGCCACAAGATTTTCATCATGTTGAAGAAATATTTCCTTCTTCAAGCTGGCAATATATTCTTTATGGAATGGGTTTTGAGACACAAGAAAGTGAGCTTTCACGAAAGTTTATTAATGAAGAGCTAGCGCATCAATTTTTCACTGAAAACGAACAATTAACTCAAAAATATTTGTCGGCTTTACCGAGTAATAGAGAGTTAATCGATAAAATAAAACAGTATGGCTTACATAAGATTTAGTTAACCTAGATTTGGGTGCTTGTGCTTTGGCGGTTGCTGTCACTGGTGTTGGTATCGACATGGTAATTTATGCCGCACTTGTTTTACTCTGCCGTGCTGATCTCAAAATAGCTATTCCTACCTCGATTCTTATTATGGCTTTTTACTTCATCGTCATTTGAATAGAGCTTCTCAAACACCTATTCATGGAATATGATAGATAAAAAAGCGCAACTTCTTTATTAAGTTGCGCTTTTTATTTAATACCGTTTAAGTAGGCTGAACGTCTGTAGGGCAATACTGGTCTAAAAATGCTTGGTGGGTCGGTAAATTACTGACACCTTTTTCTATCGCTTGCCTTATGTCACCCAAGAATTTTGTTAGTTCATGATCTTTCATAATCGCGGCAATTTGATGATATTGCTCAGGGTAAATACCTTGCCCTAGCATTACCTGTACCCATGAATCAGCACGGAATAATTCACTTTCGGTAATAAATACTCGTCCAGTTTCTCTAAATAAATCAATTCTCTGTTTCAGTGATTCAGGTATGTCCATTGTTTTACAATCTTGCCAAAATGGCGAGTTTACGCGTTCATTCGCGTGGTAATGTAAAATAATAAAATCTCTAATATGTTCAAATTCAGTGGTGAACTGTTTGTTATATTCGTTAACGGCTGAAGTGGTGGTACCTTCAAACGGAAACAAGCGAATTAACCTTAAAATACCTGACATGATTAAATGAATACTTGTTGACTCTAAAGGCTCTAAAAAACCACTTGATAAGCCTAAAGCAACACAGTTTTTATTCCATGCTTTTTCACGTCTACCTGTTTTAAATTTAATAACGCGAGGTTGGGTAAGTGGTTCACCTTCAATATTATTAAGTAATAGGGTTTTAGCATTGTCGTCAGACAGGTATTTACTACAAAACACTAAACCGTTGCCTACACGGTGTTGTAAAGGAATACGCCATTGCCAGCCGCTATCATGGGCGATAGAGCGAGTATAAGGTACAGGCTCAGACACTGAGTTAGTTTGCACTGCTATTGCGCTGTCGCACGGTAACCAATGAGTCCAATCTTCATAGCCTGTATTTAAGGTTTTTTCTATAAGTAATGCGGCAAAGCCTGTGCAGTCAACAAATAACTGTCCATCAATCACTTGACCACTTTCAAGTTGGATAGCGGTTATGTCGCCCGTTTTTTCATGGGTGGTTACATCAATTATTTTGCCTTCTAAGCGTTTTACGCCATGTGCTTCAGCAAAAGAGCGTAAGAACTTAGCATAACGAGTAGCATCTAAATGATATGAGTAATTAAGCCCTGCTTTAGAAAGAGCAAACTTTTTCGCTTTAGCTGCTTGAATTTCTGGGCAGTATTTACCGTAGTCAAAATTAATATTTTTACGTTTACCGTGTAACCAAAAGTGTTGAAATTCACCAGCCCAACACTCTTTGCCGACACGGCCAAAGCCATGCATATATTCATCGTCGCCGTTTTTCCAGTTCTCAAAATTAATACCTAATTTGAACGTTGCTGAAGTGGCTTTCATAAAGGCTTGTTCATCGATACCGAGTAAGCGATGAAATGCGGTAAGTGTTGGTATACCTGCTTCGCCTACACCTACAGTGCCTATTGCGTCAGATTCAACTAAGCAGATATCAAAAGACTTTCCTAGTAATTTTGATAAGGCTGCAGCAGCCATCCAACCCGCAGTTCCACCACCAGCAATAACTATTTTTTTTATTTTATTATCCATTATAACCTCGAGGTTTGTATCAATTTCAGCGAGTTAGATCTTGTGCATTTTTTAAATCAACTAGGCGTTTAATATTACCTAAAGAAGCAGTAATAAAGTAAGCAATTCTTAACAGGCCAGCGCTATGAAGCTCATTAAGTGCGTCGCCAGTTAGTTTAGAAAGCTTCTCTTCGTTAATTGTATAATTACCTGCAAGGTTTATTTTACTACCGTTGTTTAATTCGATATTTAAGGCGATAGGTTCAATTAAATCATGTTTTAAAAACGCTTTGAACATTTCTTGATTAAGTAAAGAGCCATCATAAAGAGTTTTTAATGACTGGTTTACTTGCTGGAGATATGGGCTCGCGGTGCTATTTTCTAAAAATAAAGCTTCACCACTTTTGGTATTAACTCGCGGGTTATCCATATCAATCGCAACAATGGGTTGTTTAATCTTTTCCCCATTATTGTCTTTTTCTTCAAAGGCTATGACAAAAGGACCTTTGCTGATCATTGCTGGAATATAACTCGCTTGCCAACCTTTATTAATATAAAGGTTTTCGTTTTCAACAAGCCCTAATAATACAACACTTTGAAATTCACCTGTGTCAGGGTTTTTAATAAAAAGAATAGGGTAGTCACGTTGGGCATCTTTAATTTCAGTCGGGAAAATTAATGCGCTATTGGTTTTTTCTGAAAATTTATCGTCAAAATCGGTAATTATTTTTATGTCTTTGTGATTTTTATTATCGAGAATATTGTGATTAGCCATGATGTATTCCTTGCAATGAATATTTTATAAAAGGAGTTAAAAAACCTCTCTTTAGAAAATATTATTGTCGTGTGTTTTTATTAGAATCAACAGACTCTAACATAGTTAGCAAAATTACGGTTTTAGATAGATTAAGCCGCTGACCTTGCGATACAGCGGCTTATAGCAATATATTCATTAGCCTATGACTAGAAACCATTAACATTGATAATAGTTTCAAGTATAGGGTGAATAGTTAACTTTTCAAAAATTTAGAATGTGTAACGAGCACTAAGCTCATAACGCGCATCCCATTCTTCAGCAGAAGTTAATTGGTTGGCAGTACGACCATGCTTACGAGGGTCTTCACCTGTAATGTTTATACCCGCGAATGACATTGATAACTTCTCAGTTACTTGATAACCAATGCTGAAGTCAATTTGTGAATAGGCCTCAGTAAACTCAGGTTCATTTTCATAAATTGCCGCGTTGTTTAAAAACTCATCACGCCAGTTATAAGCGATACGAGCAGATAAATCATCCATTTCGTATAGTAATACTAGGTTGGCTGTATCACTTAAGCCTAGTAAAGCAAACTGCTCTTCAGTACTGGCTAAATCAAACTCTATATCTCCATTAACAAGAGTGTAGTTAGCTTGTACGCCAAAACCACTATCCCCAAAGAAGTGTTGAACCGCCAATTCTAAACCATCAATTACCGCTGATTTATTATTAACAGGTGATTGAGAAAGGAAATTCATTTCTGGATCGTCACTATTGCCAATTACATCAACCAATGATTCATAATCTAAATCCGTATGGCCATTTGCATAAAGCGCTTCACCTAACTGATTAGCTGCCATTTGTGAAAATAACGTGGTTGCGTTTAGAGTGATACCAGCAGCAGCTAAATCAGCTACAGCTTGTTCAGCTCTTGGGCCGCCGCTAGGGTCAGTTAAACCATAATATGGCTGATCTATAGGTCCATTGCCGACAAATTTATCAACATCTTTTCGGAAGTAACCCGCAGATACATAGCTTGTATCATCAAAGTACCATTCCATTGAAATATCAAAATTCGTTGACTCTAATGGTACAAGTGATGGGTTACCTGTATTGGCAGAGCCAGGGGTTGCATTAAGTACTGATGGTGAACTTGGGCCACCTGTAATTGATGTCGCATTACTTAATTGACCGTAAGTAGGGCGAGCAATGGTTTGACTAAATGAAGCACGAGCTTTTACGCTTTCGATTATATTAATATCAAAATCGATATTAGGTAAGAAATGAGAATAAGAATTTGAAGTGCTATAGAAATCAGCATCTACGGCTGCTCCTTGGTTGATCTCAAAGTCATCGTTACTCTTCCATACTACCGCTGTTGGGGATGCAATGTTAGCTGTTGATGTTGACTTAGTATCTTCATAGCGTAAACCTACAGCAACGTTATACGGCATATCAGCAATATAATCACTATAAGAAGCTTTTACGTACGCTGCAGTGACATCTTCTTGAATACGACGATCTGTACCGACAGATGTATCTCGACCTAAATCTAAATCGTAAACTGTTGCAGCCCAGTCAGCCAAGGCGATTGTGTCGCCACGGAAACCTTGAGTCCAGCCTGCTGTTTTATAATCATTTAAAGCATCATTGAAGTCGATAGCTTCAATCATACCTGCAGGAATTTCACCAGGATTATTTACACCCCAATCACCCATTGATTGGTTGGTACTTGATTGAACCGAGTGGTTATCCATTTCTCTTGATTCAACACCAAAATCAATTCTACCATCTTCAAACTCCCAGGTACCGTCAATGCGAATTTGAGTAATATCATTAGTATTATACGCATGTGCTTTTTGGTAAATTGAAGTACCTACATCGCTCTCATCAAATACATTATTACAGTTTAAACCAATGCGTGAATCACAATCATCAAAGTCAACATGAATTTCAGGAATACCACTCGCACCATAGGTTGCGCCTTGTCCTGCTAACACGTTAGACCCTAAACCAACAGTTACATCATTACCATAGCTTGAGGTTGGTGATGATTCAGAAGATGAATCGTTATAATCCAATGCAAAACTTAAATCATCATTGACTTGCCATTCTAAATTAAGACCAATAGATTTGTCTTCCGTAAGTGAATTACGGTATTTTTGTTTTACCGCGATATCACGTGGGGCTTGTTCTCTTCTGTCTTCTGCATAATATAAAGGTGATGGATTTAAACCTTCAGTAAAAGTGATATCACTTTTATAAGTATCCATCCAAATAGATAACTCAGTACCTTGTTGCTCTTGCTCTAATTTTGAATAAGTGTAGTCAAACGTTGCTGTAACACTTTCAATAGGGCGATACTGTAATGTTAATTGAGCGTTTGTACGTTCACGTTGTCTGTCCCATAAACGGTAAGCAAGATCTGAAGGAAGCGCATGTGCTTCTCCCATGCCTGGTTCATTGGTAATTTGTAGAGGCGTGCCTGAGCCGCTAGGTACTTCGCCAGCTACTGTACCGTCCCAAGGTGTATTTCTCCATTGTGCTACTTCAGCACTTGTTGAGCTACTATCACGTTTAGAAGTACTAGCGGTTAAAGAAGCACCAAACATTTCTTCTTCGTCTGTCCAGCTTAATAAGCCTGAAAATTCAGGTGTTACTTTATCACTATAATCAGCAACGCCACCTCTTACCGAAGTATCCATAAGTACTGCGCCTGCAACACTGGCAATAAAGCCTGGATTATCAAGTGGCTTAGAAGTATTAATATTAATGGTTGCACCAATACCTCCACTTGCAACTGCAGCATTACTTGTTTTGTATACTTCGACAGACTGAACCGCATCAGAAGCAAGATTTTGGAAATCATATGCACGGTTATCTGAAGCGCCACCACCATCTGGTAAAGAAGTAGAAGCCATTTGACGACCATTTAACGTTACCATGTTGTATTGTGGGCCAAAACCACGAACCGTAACACGGCTACCTTCGCCATTTGAGCGATCAATGGATACACCAGTAATACGTTGTAGTGATTCGGCTAAGTTGGTGTCTGGAAATTTACCAATATCTTCTGCTGATATAGCATCAACAACACCAGTAGCGTCACGCTTCAGTCGCGTTGATTCTTTGATACTTGAGCGTAGCCCTGTTACTTGAATTGTTTCAACATCGGCATTAACAATAGCTTGTTTTGAAACGTCTTCTGCTGCAATTGCAGGTAGAGTTGTTGCGCCGAGTATTAACGATAAACTCGTCGCAATTTTTGTTTTAGTAAATGATTTGTTATACATGTGCATCCCCAGTTTTTGTGGAACATTTTATAATTATTGGTTTAAATGACGCTTAATTTGCTATACAAAAAAATCAACCCGTTACTAAATTTTAACAAGTGAATATAAATATATTTATGTAAGCGCTTACATAAAAGGTAGGTTAATAATAATTTCTCGTCAATAGTTATTTCAAATTAAATTAAAGCTTATACACTAAAACTATCATATTAATATGAATTAATATATTTATTAAAAATAAATAACCCTTTTATTTCAATGGTTTGATTTATTTTTGGCATGTGTTTAATAATTTAGTTATTGATAATAATTATAATGCACGTATATTTGTAAGCGCTTACATTTTTTGCTTGTTAGAATAAATATTCATGATTTAAGCTACATTCTTGTGATAGATGTAAATGCAATGATAATGAAAGTCAGGTGCTAAGCTAATAGGAGCTGTAAAAAATATACAGACATTAATAAGGTTGAAAGAATGATAAAAAAAATAAAACATCAACTCTCTATAACAGAAAAAGTAGGATACGCCTGTGGTGATGTTGCCTCTAATTTTTATTGGCGAGTATTCGACGTATTTCTCTTTATTTTTTATACCGATGTCTTTGGTTTACCTGCCGCAGCGGTAGGTACTATGATGTTGGTAACGCGTTTAGTTGACGCCTTTTCTGATCCGTTAATGGGCGCATTAGCTGATAGAACGACAACACGACTTGGAAAATTCAGGCCGTATTTATTATGGGGAATCATCCCTATGGTGGCCGCAGGTGTTTTAACGTTTACCGTACCTGAGGTTAGTGATAGCAATAAACTCATTTGGGCGTACGCTACCTATATATTCATGATGCTTGCCTACACTTTTATTAATGTGCCTTATGGCGCTTTATTAGGTGTAGTAACAAGTGATAGCCAACAAAGAACAACGTTAACAAGTTTCCGTTTTATTGGTGCCTTTTCAGGCGGTAGCCTTGTTGCCTATATGACACCAGAGCTAGTTAGTTATTTTGGCCAAGGCGATGAAGTACTTGGTTGGCAGCTTACTATGCTGCTTTATGGTTTAATTTCTGCCGTACTTTTTATTATCACTTTCTTATCAACTAAAGAACGTATATCTCCACCGCCACAACAAAAAACACCTGTATTACAAGACTTAACGAATAATGCCCCTTGGAAAATTTTATTTGTATTAGCGTTAATTATCATGATGACTATCTCCTTAAGAGCTAGTACCGGTACTTTTTATTTTAAATATTATGTAGATCGCCCAGATTTAATAGGGAGTTTTGCCATGGTTTACATGATTGCATTAGCGATAGGTGCAGCATCAACGCCACTATTAACTAAGTTTGTTGATAAACGTATTTTGTTGATGATTTTAATGACAATAGTGGCAGTACTTTCATTCGTTTTTTATTTTGTGCCTAACGACAACGTCACATTGATGTTTATTTTACAAATTCTTATTGGTTTCGCGTTAGGGCCGAAATCCCCTTTAGTGTTTTCAATGTATGCGGATACTGCTGATTATTCTCAGTGGCGCACAGGTCGAAGAGCAACAGCAATGATTTTTTCTGCGGCAGCTTTTGCACAAAAGCTGGGTGGCGCATTAGCTGGCGCAATGATCGGTTGGCTTTTAGGCTCTCTCGGTTATGTAGCAAATCAAGTGCAAACAGGTAATTCTCAAGAGGGCATTGTTTTATTAATGACAGTAATCCCCGCTATTTTTGCTGCTATTGCAGTACCGTTAATTTACTTTTATCCGTTAGGAGAAAAACAACTGAGTAAATTACAAGACGAGCTTTACAGCAAAGAAAATGCACCTCAAACAAATGCACCTCAAACAACAGTAAACTCTGATGGTAATAAAGTAGAAGGTAGTGGAGCCGTTAATGTCTAATTTCCCTTTAATCACGATTGAAAAAATCAGTGATAACAATGACAAGCATAGTCAGCGTATTCAACATAATCAGCATAGTAGGGTAAAACTTAATAGCCCAACAACATTGCCTAATGCTACAGGTTTTTTATGGAATAACGGCATGGTTGTACAAGTTAACTGCCGTGGTTATGTTAATTCACTTTTTATGCAACCAGAGCCAGCTAAATATTCTTATGCCCCGAATATGGAAGCTAAAAGCTTTATTCAACCAGAGCATAGTTATTTTAGTCATCATCCAGGACGATTTTTTTACTTAAAAGATGAAGATAGCGGTGAGATTATTTCACTGCCTTACGAGCCAATGCGCGTACAACTCGACAGCTTTTCTTTTGAACTGGCTAATAGTCATATTGCTTGGGCAATTGAACATAAAGGTTTGAAAATAAGTATTAAAGTGAGTTTAACTCAGGATGACTTAGTGGAGTGTTGGTCTTTCTCTATGACGAATTTAACCAGTGATATAAAGAATATTAGTGTTTATCCGTACTTTACTATTGGTTATATGTCATGGATGAATCAATCAGCCACGTATAATGAAAGTTTAAATGCCATTGTTGCCGACTCTATTACTCCATATCAAAAGGTAGAAGATTATTTTAAGCATAAAGACTTTAAAGATAAAACATTCTTCCTAAGTGATATCAAGCCAACGTCTTGGCATGCTAATCAAAAAGTATTTGAAGGTGAAGGAGGGTTACATAATCCTTCAGCATTACAAAGCGAGTTACTAGACAATGTTGATGCTATTTATGAAACACCTGTAGCGGTAATGCAATTTAAGCAGCAACTGTTAAGTGGTGAAGAAAAGCATCATCAATTTTTATTTGGTCCAGCAAAAGATGAAGCTGAGATTGAAAAAATTAAAGATAAATACCTTAGTAAAGCAAAACGAATTACAGCAGAAAAAAACTACCAGCAATACATTAACCAAGGTAAGGCTTGTTTACAGCTTAATACTGGCAATGAAGGTTTTGATGATTTTTTCAATCACTGGTTACCAAGACAAATGTTTTATCATGGTGATGTAAATCGTTTAAGTACAGATCCACAAACCCGTAATTATATTCAAGATAATATGGGTATGGCTTTTATTCAGCCAGAAAAAACTAGAGCAGCTTATATTTTAGCGGTATCGCAACAAACAGTTAATGGCGCCATGCCTGAAGGTGTTTTGTTATATAAAGAGGCTGAACTTAAATATATTAATCAGGTACCTCATGCAGATCATGGTGTCTGGCTACCAATATGTTTATCAGTTTATTTAAATGAAACAGGTGATGTTGATTTACTCGATGTAATGATTGGCTTTGCTGATTCTTCAGAAAAACAAACTTTCGCTCATCATATAGAATTAGCGTTAGATTACCTTATAAAATCAACTGATCATCGACAACTAAGCTTTATAGAGCAAGGTGATTGGTGTGACCCCATGAATATGGTGGGTTATAAAGGTAAAGGTGTTTCAAGTTGGTTATCACTCGCAACAGCTTACGCTATTACAACGTGGTGTGACCTTTGTGATGAATATAATATTGCTATTAATCAACAAAAATATAATGACTATCGCATTGCTGCTAAAAAAATTAATGATGCGGTTAATCAATACTTATGGCATGGAGAGTGGTTTGCCCGTGGTATTACTGATGCAGGACGTGTGTTTGGTACCGATAAGGACGTTGAAGGTAAGATTTTTCTTAATCCACAAAGTTGGTCAATATTAAGTGGTGCATCAAATAAACAGCAACAAGCACAAATGATAACAGCAATCGCTGAAAAGTTAATAACGCCAAAAGGCGTAATGATGTTAGCGCCAAGTTACACCGCTATGGTCGAAGATGTCGGCCGTATTACCCAAAAACACCCAGGTATCTCTGAAAATGGTTCTGTGTATAACCACGCGGCAGTATTTTACATTTATGCGCTTTATCAAATAGAACAACATGATTTAGCTTTTGACCTTATCTGTAAAATGTTGCCATCAATTGATAACGCCCAAGTTACAGGGCAATTACCTATTTATGTGCCTAACTACTATCGCGGTGCTTATCATCAACTTCCTAAGCAAGCTGGTCGCTCAAGTCACTTATTTAATACGGGTACTACTTCTTGGTTATACCGTTGTTTAGTCGAAGAGCTGTGCGGATTAAAAGGTTGTGCGACAGGTTTACAAGTAGCCCCAAAATTACCAACAGACATTAAATTTTTATCAGGCCAGAGGCTGTTTAGGCAAGCAATTATTAATTTTGAATTATATCAAGATAGCGAAATAACTAAAATAGAAGTCATGCTCGATGATCGAGTCATTGAAAATAACATTTTAACGGGTTTAAAAGCAGGACAACATTATAACTTGAAAGTAAGAATTCCACCGAAAAATAAAAGTGCTCACTTATGACCAAATTAATTACATCTTTACCCAGAAATACCTTAATAACTAAGCCAATTTTATTTATCGTGATGGGGGTTAGTGGTACAGGTAAATCAGTGATCGCTAAAAAATTGGCTGATGATATTTCATTAGTATTTATTGACGCAGATGATTTTCATAGTGAACAAGCGAAAAGACATATGGCAGAAAATAAGCCATTAACTGATGAAATGAGAATACCTTGGTTACATAAAATTATTGATCATTTAAATACATTATATGCAGAAGGAAAATCGGTAGCGCTAGCGTATTCAGGTTTAAAATCAGCTCACCGAGCGTTATTTAAAACGTTAGCATTTAGCTGTCATTTTTTTTATTTAAACGGAGATAAAAGCATTATAGCTAAGCGTATATCACAACGTAAGAATCATTTTTTTTCATCTAATTTGTTAGAGAGTCAATTTCTAGCTATGGAACCACCTGAATGCAATGATGATGTTGTTATTATCGATATAAATCAGCCTTTGTTATCGGTCTCTGCAGAAGTAATTAAGCATGCTCATATAATGATCAACCAAAAACTTGGAGAAAAGGAATAATGGCTAACTACTTTAAGTTATTAACCACAGTGCTGATGTTGATTTCCCTAAATACATTGGCAATTGAAGCAAAAAAAGCGAATGAACCAATAAAAATTGATGGCATAGCCACTGATGCAAGTTGGTTGTTAGCTAAATGGCACCCGATAGATAATATTATTTTAGGTAAAGACCTCACGCCTGAAGACTTTTCAGGTAAATATAAAATTATGTGGGATGAGCAGCAATTATATTTATTAGTAGAAATAACCGATGACGTGTTATTTGATCAACACGCAGATCCGCGCCATTTGTATTGGGATGACGACGCATTAGAGATATTTATTGATGCTGATGCCTCTGGTGGTAATCATCAATTTAACTTTAATGCTTTTGCTTACCATATTGCGCTTGATAACCAAGCTGTTGATATTGGTGAGAAGAATGCAGATGGCTCAAATAATTTTGTTTTATTAAATGATCATATTACGAGTAAATGGCAGCGTAGCGAAAATCCACCTTATAACGTGGTTTGGGAAGTGGCGGTACGTCTTTACGATGACAGCTTCACGATGAGCGACAAAAAAACACAGCCTATGAAATTATTCACCGGTAAAAAGGTCGGTTTTATGTTGGCTTATTGCGACAACGATGGCAGCAAAGAACGAGAACATTTTATTGGCTCAACTGATATTAAAGCGGTAAATGGTGATAAGAATCTAGGTTATATAACAGCTGATGTATTCCAGCATATTATCTTAAAAAATTAATACTTTTTAGCAATCAAATTATTACTAATCAAACTATTTACAACTCACTATAAACAACAAATTAGCTACAACAAATTATCAGCAACTAAATAATCAGAAATAAAGATGACTAACTTAAAACAACTATTAAAAGAAGGTTCGTTTATGAAATTTACACTTAAATCTAGCTTGTTATCGGTTACGGTACTGACCTTAACAACAAGCTTAAGTGCTTGTGTTAATGATAATAACTTAGCATCAACAAAAACGAACAAACCTTTAGCACAAGCAGATAAGTCGAAACGTTTAGCCACGGTTGAGCAAGATGTTGAAGCAATGTTAAACAAAATGACCTTACCAGAAAAAGTCTCTTTAGCGCATGCCAGTGGTAAGTTTCATGTTAATGCTATTGAGCGCGTTGGTATTCCTGAAATGTGGTTATCAGACGGCCCTCATGGAGTGCGCCATCAAATAGAACGTCATACATGGGCGTCAGCCGGTTGGACTGATGATCACGCAACCTACTTACCTCATTTAACTTCTGTTGCAGCAAGTTGGGATGTCGACATGGCCACCTTACATGGCGAAATATTAGGCGCTGAAGCGCGCGATAGAAAGAAAGACTTTATTCTCGGGCCGGGTGTTAATTTGGCGCGTTTACCATTATACGGTCGTAATTTTGAATATATGGGAGAAGACCCTATTTTAGCGGCTAAATTAGTAGTACCACAAATTCAAGCTATTCAAGCTAATGACGTTGCCGCCACCGTAAAACATTACGCATTAAATACTCAAGAATTAAACCGTATAGGTGTGAACGCTAAACCTGATGAACGTACATTAAGAGAAGTGTATTTACCTGCATTTGAAGCTGCAGTTAAAGAAGGTGGCGTACTGGGTATGATGGGTTCATATAACCAATACTACGGAACAAATGCTAATCAAAGTAAGCATTTAGTTATGGATATTTTAAAAGGTGAATGGGGTTATAAAGGCGTATTACTTACCGACTGGCATGTAGACATTAATACTTATGATGCTGCGATTAACGGCTTAGATTTGGAAATGGGTACAAAAGTTGATAAGTACGAAGATTACTTTTTAGCAAAACCGTTTTTAAAAATGATCGAAGAAGGAAAAATAGCAGAATCAGTTGCTGATGAAAAAGCGCGACGTATTTTAAGAGTACAACACAGCATTGGTATGTACGATAAAAACCGTTTGCCTGGTTCAAGAAATACTAAAGCTCACCAAGAAGCCGCGCGACTAATCGCGACAGAAGGTGTGGTGTTATTAAAAAACAACTTAGTTGGCAACGAGCAGAAAGAGACTATTTTACCGTTAGATAAACAAGCAATAAAAAATATTTTAGTACTCGGGCCTAATGCTGACAAAAAGCACGGTACTGGTGGCGGCTCATCGGAAGTTAAATCGTTATACGAAATGACACCACTAGAAGGGTTAAAAGCTGAAT
Source organism: Colwellia sp. E2M01 (assembly GCF_018860585.1). Classification (GTDB taxonomy): domain Bacteria; phylum Pseudomonadota; class Gammaproteobacteria; order Enterobacterales; family Alteromonadaceae; genus Colwellia. Next base: position 36,741 of record NZ_JAHKPR010000048.1, on the reverse strand, counting down.
TTGGCGATGATGTAAATATTCAGGTGATGAGGGCACGTAGTAGTGAATTATCTGCTATTGCGAGTGACTATGTTGAAAGCCGTCATTGGACAGGAACAGCGGCTTGGAATATATCGTATTACTCAGAAAGAGAACGTAAAAATCTTATTAATGAGTCTTGGATTGTTGATTCTAAATTCACGGCAAAATCTATTGCTGAATCAACAACTAATAACCTGCCTTTAAAGACACAGTTTATTACTATGACAGCCAAAATTAAGCCGCTTAGTACAGGCTTACATCAGTTAGTCGTTGAAAATATTGGCAACTTCACATTAAAAATAAATGACAAACTTGTTATTGATTCACATAGTAACCTTGCGCAGGAGACAGAGAAAACATCTGTTAATGAAATGAGCAAACTGACCCATGATATTGAACTTAATGCCGGCGAAACTTATGAGTTTGAAATTAATTATGATGGGAATGATAGTTTCGTCTTAGGTTGGAATGCTCCTGGTGAATTATTCAGTAGCGAAGCAGAATACATCGCCGCGGCTAAAAAAGCAGACGCAGTTATTTACTTTGGCGGTTTGAGTCACGCAGATGATAGAGAGTCTATTGATCGTCCTGATATGAAATTACCTAATTCACAAGATGAGATTATTAGTAAACTTATTGCGGCTAATGAAAAAACTATCGTATTTCTTGTTGCAGGCTCTGCAGTAGAAATGCCTTGGGCAGATGAAGCTAACGCTATTGTTTGGGGCTGGTATGGCGGGATGGAAGCGGGCGCTGCCTTTGCTGACATTTTAACGGGTAATGTTAACCCAAGTGGTAAAATGCCAATAACCTTACCTGTTCGACTTGAAGATACTGCACCTATTGCGCTAAATGACTATAATGCAACTGAAAGTTTATACTCAGAAGGTGTATTCATTGGTTATCGTTGGTTTGAACAACAAAATATAAAGCCAATATTTGCCTTTGGTCATGGCCTTTCTTATACCCAATTTACACTGACAGATATAGGGTTATCATCGGAAAAAATTACTGAAGATGAAGAACTTAAGGTCACGGTTAAAGTAACCAATACCGGCGATGTCGCTGGCGCAGAAGTCGTGCAACTGTATTTGCAAGATATAGAAGCAAGTGTTGAACGACCAATAAAAGAACTTAAAGGTTTCGCTAAGGTTCACCTAAAACCTGGTGAGAGCAAACAGGTGACTATTTCATTAAACACACGAGATTTATCTTTCTGGGACATCAAGACCAATAATTGGCTAGCAGAAGCAGGTAAATTTAACGTGTTACTTGGTACGGCACTAAATAATATAAAGCAACAATCCACATTCTATTACCAATAATAACAAAGAAATATAACCATTAAACCCACTAGCCAGAAGCTATAATAAACATCTGTTAATATTTTTTAGCTTTCTTTTTGGGTTATATATCAAACAAAAAATATCAAAATACGTATCTACCAAGTGAAAACTATAACGCTAAGCGTTATAGTTTTATTTAAGGAAGGGATGCATTAAAGCTATCCGTGAAAGTTTTCATGTGAGTCAAAGTGTTTTTGCTGCGTATTTAAATACAAGCCCTTCGACAGTAAAATCATGGGAACAAGGTGGGAAATCACCAAAAGGAACCTCATTAAAGCTGCTTAATCTGGTTGCTCATAAAGGCTTAGAGGTACTCGTTTACTAATTAACAAGGAGGTTTTTTAACCTATGAATATATCTTTAATTATTGCCGGCGTTTTAAGTGCAATAGCTGCTATTTTACATCTTGGTTGTATTTACTTTGGTGCTTCTTGGTATCGTTTTTTTGGTGCGGGGGAGGGAATGGCACAACTTGCCGAGCGCGGTAGCATGCAACCAACCTTGATCACTAGCGGTATTGTATTAGTTTTATCAGTTTGGTCACTTTACGCTTTCTCTGCGGCAGGTGTTATTGTTCGCTTACCTTTACTGCGTTTAGGACTTATTTTAATCACCTGTATCTATTTAACTCGCGGTATTCTCGGATTATTATTAGTGAATAACCCTATGGGGCGTTCCCCAGAGTTTTGGGTGTGGAGTTCATTTATTTGTTTAAGCTTTGGTATTGTTCATTTTATTGGCCTCAAACAAAAATGGTCAAAGCTTTGAGTCGTGATGGGTTGAGGAGTATAAGTATTCGTCCTGTTATGCTAAAAGTGTAATTTAATCATTTAATCATTTAATCATTTAGTCATCTATTTTATTCATCTAATCTAATCACTTAAGTTAATCTTATTTAAGCTATTATTTTGGTAATATAATTCTCATCAGGAGCGATCATTTTAATGAGTACTTTATTGTTATACCCCATGTTTGCAATGGTATTACTAACGTTTATTATTGCCTGTATTGCTGTTAAAGCTAGATTCGCTAGTGTGAAAACAGGTGAACTAAGCCCTAAGTATTTTCGGTTAATGGACGGGCAAGATGTGCCTGATTTCATTACCAAAACAACACGTAATTTTAACAATCAATTTGAGATACCGACGCTATTTTACGTGGTTTGTACTCTCTATATTTGTTTCGGTATCGAAAGCTCTGTTGCGCTAGTGTTTGCTTGGTTGTTTATTATTTCTCGTGTTGCGCACTCAATTATTCATTTAACTTATAACCATATTTTACATCGTATGCTGACATTTTGGGCTTCATTTATGTGCGTTATGGCGTTGTGGATTAACTTACTAATACAGAAAATATAACCTATTCAGAAACCGCATTTTTTACTTAAGGAATGAGTATTATCAAATTCAAAACCGAAAAGAAAAACGAAGAAACAGTAGAATATGCTGAACAATACCCGAAAAATGAGCGGATTCGCATAATACTGCTAATGATGTTAGCGGCAACTTTTATTGTAATTACCCATGAAAAATGGGTTTTCCCTTTTATTGGCTGGTATGCGAGAACGGCGCATTGCCATACGCCATTAGGATTCTCTGGCATATCAGTGCTATGGCATTCAGTACTTGTAGGTTTACCGTTGTTTTGTGCGTTAATAATTGGAGTTTTCACGATGCCAATTGGCATCAAAGGGCTTAAAGATAAACAGTTTCCGCCAAAAGGTATGAAGGTATTAAAGCCGACAAAAATCCTTAAAGGCTGGAAAGGCACCTTTAAATCAGTAGGGCATATAATTGTACCTACCATTATGGTTGGCATAGCTGTTTGGGGGTATTTCCAAGTAGATACAATGCCTCACGAGCCACCGAAAGATATTGATTACAGTATTTGTGAAATGGAGTTGTGGCCTAAATAAGCAAGCCTAGATACAGAACTAAAAGCTGTTACTGCAAGAAGATAACAACTATTTTAATTATAAAAATAAAAAAGGCACTGATTATCAATCAGTGCCTTTATCATGAATTATGGTTAATTAATGTCTTATGATTTTATTGAACGACGTGCAACAAAGCCAATAAGAGCAATAGCCATTAATGCAATTGATGTAGGCTCAGGTACTTGTACGCTTAATTTAGTATTTTCAAACGCAGCGCCTTGGTATTGACGTGCATTACCGTATAAAACAAAACCGTTGTTTACTGTGTCACCATTAACCCAACTACGAACAATATTGGTAACGTCAACAGAGAACGTTTCTGCAGTAGCAATGTTAACATTTACGTTGCTCGCAAATACTTCTGGGTTTAATGAGTCTGCAGCCCACTCAAATAATGGCACTGTACCTGTAAATAATGAATTATCCCAAGTTTGATTATTTACGGCACCAATCATTACAGCTAAGTCGTTTTTTGGGTTTAATTTACTTGTTAAATCCGCTTCGAATGAAGCAGAAAAAGATGATGAATTTACAATACTTGCTGTTAAGCCTGTTAAATCAAACTGAACAAAAGACGCAGTACGTAACTGTTGATTGTCTGATTTACGCTCACGTACAAAAATTTCATTAATGTAATCGAAGTTGTTACCGCCTACAGCGCCAACAGAGTTACTGTCACCATTTATTGATGCATTCACAATGTATTCTGGCGCTATTATGCTTGCACTTGCTTGAGTCGAAACGATTGCTGTCAATAAGCATAAACTTGCGAACGCACTTGAAATGAACTGTTTTGAAATTTGCATAATTACCTCTTAATGCTAAATTTAATAAAATATTAGTTATTAATAAGCAGTTATTAGGCCAATATTGCAAAAGCAAGATATTTCATGATGTTAGAACGTTATTGTTCTTAAGTGCAATTTAAAGTGTAAAGCTTACCGACATAAAAAACACCGTAAGTGCTTAATTATATTAATATTTTTACATATGTTAAACAATATGTGCAGAATATTAACATATGACTTAGCGCTATAGATGGTAGTCAATATTTTGCTGTTTTGGCTTTATTCTAGCTTTATTCGTTTAATTAGGCGTGGATCAAACTTATTTAACTCGCTTCTAGTACACTATATAGATTGTGACGATAACAAGGCGAATTCTTAAAGTATAAACTTTTGGTGTACTATATCGTCTGTATTAGTTATTTTCATAACATTAGGCCACTATATTAAAGGATGAATAGTTGGCCTGTATTTCTATTTTATAAATAAGGTTTTATTAGTGCGTTTTAGTCGAAAAAGTTTAATAACTATTAGTGTAGTCATCCTCATTATTGATTTGTTTTTTGTTCTCGCCAATAAAAAAATTGCTGAACAAACTTTTGAACAAGAGTTAAACCGCGCAGGTAATGATCTTAAATTAAATTATGAATTAATCTTACATCAATCCTACGAAAAACTTTCTAGTCTTGTTGATTTCATTGGTAATAACAAAGAGCTAAATGCATTATTTTATCAAGCTTATCTACTTAATTTACAAAAAAGTAGTGAAGTATCGCTTGCGGAAGTACGAAATCAATTAAATAAAAAACTGGCAGATAGCTGGCAACAATTACAAAATAAGCATGCGGTTAGACAACTGCATTATCACTTCGGCCCAGGCTCAACAAGCTTTTTAAGAGTACATAAACCCGGTAAGTTTGGCGACAATATGGACGAAGTTCGTCACACTATTGTTAACGTTAACCAACAACATAAAGCAGTTCATGGTTTTGAAACTGGGCGTATTTATTCAGGCTTAAGAAGTGCCATACCTATTATTCACACGCTCGACAATGGTGAAAAAGTCAATGTTGGCGCTTTAGAAGTCGGCTCATCTTTTGATAATGTATTAACCGCTTTAATCGAAAAAGTTGGCATAAATGGCGCTGTATTTTTAAATAGAAATCATGTTGAAAAAAACATGTGGCCAGAAGCTATTATCACTAAATTTGAAAATCATAGTATAGGGTCTTGTGATTGCTTTTTAGAAAGTGCGACTATAGAAAATGTATCTGGTTTAGTTGATGAAAAAATCACGCAGGGCTTTAACCTTGCAAAAACTGAAACCAGAGCATTGTTTTTTGATAATCAACATATCGCACTAACCTCATTCCCTCTTTACGATTTTAAAGCCGAATTAACTGGAGGAAAACCCGTTGGTTCAATTTTCTTATGGCGTAATATTAATGATGAAGTCGCAACATTAAATCAGTCTATTTGGTTTAATTATATCTACGGCTTACTCGGTTATATCTTTGTAGAGTTTTTATTTTTATTAGCGGTTCACTCAAGTTCTCGCCAATTTAAAAAGAGAATAAATGAACAAATACAAGAAATTAATGAGAGTGAAAAACGTTTAAATGCCGCTCAAAAAATAGCGCACATTGGTTCATGGGAATATAACTTAGCTAGTCAAACTCTCTATTGTTCAAATGAAATATTTCGCATTTTTGAAATTGAAAAGGACAGTAAATTAGCACTTTATGATCACCTTCTTACGGTAGTGCATGATGAAGACAGAGCCCAAGTTAACCTTGCTTATCAAAATTCGTTAACTTCTAAAAAGCCATATCACATTATTTATCGCTTACAAATGGCTAATGGCACTATTAAATACGTAGAAGAAAGGTGTAATACTTTTTTTAATAACCAAGGTGAAGCGTACAAGTCAATTGGTACAATTATAGATATTACCCAGCAACACCTGTTACAAGAAAAAGATCGCCTTGCAAGTAATGTATTTCGTTACGCCGCTGAAGGTTTAATGGTGGCTGATATTAATGAAATTATTGTTGATATTAACCCCGCTTTTTGTGACATAACCGGGTATACAAAAAAGGAAATACTAGGAAAACCATTATCATTTTTAAATTCAAATAAACACGATGATAGCTTTTATCAGGGAATTTCCGACCATCTTACAGAACATAGTTATTGGCAAGGGGAAATATGGAAAGTGAAAAAATCGGGAGAGGTATATCCGCAATGGTTAAGGATTAGCCCGATACCTGATGATAAAGGAAATATTGTAAGTTACGTGCACTTTTTCTCTGATATATCAGAACAAAAAGCCTACGAACAGCATTTATATGAAGCGGCAATGTACGATAAATTAACCGGCTTACCCAACAGAAAACTTATTCTTGAACGGTTAGAGCAAAGTGTTTTAGCAGCAAACAGAACACGCGCAACCATTGCTGTAATGTTTATAGATTTAGATGGCTTTAAAGCGATTAACGATAATTATAGCCATGAATCAGGTGATGCAGTACTCGTTAATGCAGCACAAAAACTACAAAATCAAATACGGAAAACTGACACCAGTGCACGTATTGGTGGCGACGAGTTTGTAATACTTTTTAATCAAGTAACCGATCAGCAAGGGATTTTAAATATAGCGACAAAACTATTAAACAACCTGAATCAACCACTTGAATATAAAGGAAATAAATTAATTGTTTCAGCCAGTATCGGTATTTCTTTCTTTAACGGAGAAACACCAAAAACGGTTGATATGCTTTTAAATGAAGCTGATAAAGCCATGTATCAAGCAAAAAACAGTGGTAAAAATCAGTTTGCGGTATACAGCGATACGTAATAGAAATTTCAATAATTATGTGACTTTTTACAGACTCCAATCAGCAACTAGATCGTTATTTAGCTGTTTGGGTGACCAAGCTATAACCAACGCCGCGAATAGTTTTAATTTTATAATCAGAGTCTTGTGTAACCGCTAATTGTTTTTTTAAGTTATGAATAAAATTATCAACGGTGCGGTTATCAACATAAACATCCTTCCCCCAAACTGCATCTAAAATATCATCTCGGCTGCAGGTGTTATTTTGGTGGCTGAACAAGAAATGTAAAATATCGAAAGCTGTTTTGGTTAAATGAATTTCTTCGTTATCTTTTCTTACTTCTCTTAACTGCCAATTAACTTCAAAGCCATTGATGGAGGTAATGGCAACATCGCTGACTGTTGGTTTTCGGCGTAATAATGCTTTTATTCGTAATAACAATTCGTTAATGCGATAAGGCTTGCTGACATAATCATCAGTACCGGCAATAAACCCTTCAACTACGTCTTTTTCTAAGCTGCGAGCGGTTAACATTAAAATTAATACGTCGCAGTGTTGGCGTATCCAACGGGCTAATTCATAGCCATTACCGTCGGGTAACATAATGTCTAACACTATTAAATCTACGGTGTTTTCAGTTAACCACTGGCGGCTTTCTTCGATTAAGGCGAACGAAAATACTTGGTAGCCTTCAATTTCTAAGTTATCTGCCAAAGAATTTCGTAAATTATCATCGTCTTCTACTATAAGAATACTATTTGCCATGTGGTGCCTTCTTTACTTGATTGCTGTATTGAAATATCTGCATTATGTTGTCGTAAAATCAATTTGCATAAAGCTAACCCAATGCCATTACCACTGATGGCTTTTTGTTGGGGAAGGCGTTGGAATTCATCAAAAACCTGTTGCCATTGATGTGGTTCAATACCACAAGAATTATCAACAAGAATTAACTTTCTATCGGCCTCGTGGTAACTCACCTTAAGAGTTATTTCGGTTTTATCGTTATATTTTATCGCATTTGAAATAATGTTACTGATCACCAATTCAAACAATAACTCATCAACTTGGATCAGCGCATCTGGCGAAATATTATTGCTGAGTGTCGCTGGTTTAGGACTATGTTCATTATGTTTTTCAAAGCTGTAATCAATAATATTATGCAAGCTAACGGTTTGCAGAGTCAGTGCTACTTCATTTGATTTTAGGCGATTCATCGACAGTAAGTTATCAACCATTAACCACAGACGGTCTACTTCATTAATAATACGTGTGGGATAGTCTTTTACACTTAATTGTTTAGTACTGCGTTTTTCTACGGTTTCAGACATGATTCTTATTGCCGCTAGCGGAGTTTTTAATTCATGGCTTACTAAATTAATAAACTGTTCACGCATGGCAATATAGCTTTGTTTCTTTTTTTGCTGACTAATCAATAAGCGTGAAACAAGTGTTAAAGAAACAATAAAGACAATTAACAATACAAATTTAGAGATAAAAAACCATTGCTGTTGTTCAGCTAATGTTTGCCAAGCGGGTTTGTTAATAATAAAGCTGACATTGGTTAAATTGGAATTAGTTAAAGCAGTCTCAGAGTTTAAAAGAATAACGTCATCAGGCATCAAAACACCTTGTTGCTTTAATTCGTTAATGGCTTTGGGTAATGCTTTAGTTAATGAGTAGGGCATTAATAGCTGATAATTATTATCTAACTCAAGGTAAATATAACCGGGTATTGATAATGAATAATTAACCTGTTTTTCTGCAAGAATAAATGGCCTAGTAGTTCCTATTTTAATAGATTTAAGCATTAGTTCAGTATTTTTTGTTAGCCAAGTGGTATTAAGGTTTGCTTGCTCTAGCAACTGCAGCATCATTTGTTGTATTTTGTCGATATCCGCTTGGCTAAAGTGTTTATTGTCTTTATATAAATAATAAGCGACAGGCTTAAACAGTGTATTGCCGCTGATCAACATTTGCTGAACCAAGGTTTTATTCCATTGGTTTTCGCTATCAATGGTTAAAAATTTTAATGCTGAGATAACTTCACTTAACGCCGATAATTGAAAGTTAGCCACTAAATCAAAATAGTTATTAGTTTGTTGCGTTATTGCTTGGTTGTCTTGCGACTTTATCGCTATCGATAGTGCTTGTAATGCTTCGATTCTTGATTTTTCTGCAGGTGACAAGCTTTGTGCTAATTGTGTAAATTGCTGCCATTTTTCTGAAAGCTGTAATGATGCACTGCCTAAAAATTGATACGGGTAACGCTGCTTATCATCAAATAAATACATATTGCTAGCGAGTGTTAGCCATTGTTCTTCAACCTGCTTATTGGTTGTAGGGTAATGTTTTACTTGTGTTGTTGCTTGGCTGATTAAGGTTTTTTGAATGGTATTAGTTAATAACTGATAATTATCGTTAAGCAGCAGCTTATTTTGCTGTGCTTCCACAATAAATAAGCTGCCAATTGCGATACCTACCACACCAATAACAAGGTAAATTAATGTGGTAAGTTTGTTATCTGTTAAATTCTTAGAATTAACGTTCTTATAGTTATAGTTCTTAGAATTAACCTTTTTAGAGTTAATCAAGTAACGGCACTCTTTCAAAGTTCATTTGCGCAACCGGATATTGCGCTTCAAAATCATCACTTCGGTTATCAATTACTTCAGCGTGTTTAAGTAATTTTTGTAGTTCGATAACTTGATCTTGTTGACGATATTGTAATGGCAAGTTGTTCAACAAATCATTTATTTGATTATATTGATAACTTCTAGCCCAATAGGTTTGACGAAGTTTTTCAGAAAATGAAGCAACCGCGATAGAAAGTACGCTCGCAGGTGATGCCTTTCCAATGTTATCAACAATAACTTTATGCGGGATAGATTTTTTCATGGTGTTAACTTTGTTACCCATCGGCTTTTTATAAGCAACCGCGACTTCAGCTAAACTCGCTTCTGCATCTTTATTTGATAGTTGTTCAGTAAGTTTTACTTCATATAAAACAGTAACACTGTGTCCTGCGCCTATTTCGCCACCATCTTTATTTGGGTCGGTAAAATCTTCTGTTTTTAAGGCGCGGTTTTCATAACCCAATAAACGATAACTGCTTACGGCTTCTTCATTAAAAATTACTTGTACTTTGGCATCTTTAGCGACAGTTTGTAATGATTGAGTAAGTCCATCAACAAAGTTATTTTGAATATCCTTTGTGTTACCTAAATATAAATACTGACCGTTACCTTGGTTGGCTAATTGCTCAAGTAAATGGTCGTTAAAATTACCTTGGCCTACGCCAACCGTTGTTAAAAATATGCCTTTGTCTTTACTTTCCGTAATTCGATTTAAAATACCTTCAGGTGAAGTTGAGCCTACGTTTGCCATACCATCAGACGTTAAAATAACGCGATTGTTAAAGCCTGGCGCATACATTTTTTCAGCTTGTTGGTAAGCCAAGTTTATACCCGATGCAGCATTGGTACTGCCATTGGCTGTTAAGGAATTTATTACTGCGTAAATGGTGTTTTTATCTGCTACTTTGGTTGCGGGTAATACTACGTTTGCTTGATCGCTATAGGTGATAATAGACACATTATCGTTTGCATCAAGCTGTGATACTAAGGTGGTAAACGCTTCTTTTAATAGCGCTAAATTACCACCGCGCATCGAGCCTGAGGTATCAGCAACTAACACTAAATTACTCGGATTACGCTCAATATCTTTTAATTTTTTAGTTTGTACGCCCAAGTGTAGTACATGATAACCCTCACGATTTGGCGACGGAAAAACCTGCGCGCTAATGCCAAAAGTGTCTTTGCTTGGGGTGTAATCGTAGTCAAAAGCATTAATAAATTCCTCAATACGAATACCGTCTATATTAGGCAGTCTATTTCTGTTGAGCATATCTGCGGCTAATCTATATGAGCCGTTATCCACATCCATTGAAAACGTTGAAACAGGGGTGTTACGCGTTTCTAAAGTTGGGTTTACACCGTATTTTTTAAATATTTGATACGCGTTTTGTGAGTGCTTTGGTTCGAGCAATATTTCAGGCATAGGTTGCACATCACTCTCAAAACCTTGGCCTTGTTCGCTCATTACCGCTAATGAGGAAGAAGTTGAACGAGCTTGCGCTAAATGGGTTTTCGCCATCACTGGTGGCGCTGGCGCTCTTTCTCTTTTTTCCATTTTTATCGCACTTTTTTCAGCATTTTTGGCTGTTAATTCTTGTTGAGCGGCAACTTCGCGAGACATGTCACTTTGCATGCCTTGAACGTCAATAACATCGACTTCTTTTTGCTGGTTAGCGGATATTACTTCAGGTGTAGACTTTTCATCTGCCGAGTCTTGCTTCATTTGGCTTGAGCAGTTAGTCAGTAAGGCAATTGAAACGGCTACGGTAATTAGGCTTAAAATATGTTTATTCATAAGAGTCATCCTTTTTATTTTGATATAGCTATCATATCCCGCTTAATTTTATCAATTGTCATGGTTGTATCATGATTCATATTTAATATGAGTATTAAACACAACTATTTGATTCATCGGTAATGTTTTTAAGTTAATATTTTATCTTGTGAAAACTTACTTGTTTTCTACTTTAAATTCTACTCATACAATAAGTTGAAAGTAATGGCGAACACCACAACCAAAGATAAAAGCAATATAGCTCAATTAGGCGCGCAAGTGTTAAGACAACGCGCGCTTGAAGTCGACGACATATTAGGTGATGACTGCCAAAACCTGATTAAAGCAATGATGTCTACAGTACAAGCGGCAGGTGGAGTTGGTATTGCCGCACCGCAAGTTCATCACAGCGCACGAATTTTTATTATGTGTTCAAAACCCAATGCGCGATACCCAGGCGCACCTTTAATGGAGCCAACAGCCATTATTAATCCTGAAATTATCGAATACTCAGATGAAAAAGTTAAAGACTGGGAAGGGTGTTTAAGCGTGCCAAGTATGCGTGGCTTAGTACCAAGACATACCCGTATTAAAGTACGTTACTTTGACCAACAAGGCATTGAACATAACCGCGAACTTAACGGCTTTATCGCCCGTATTTTTCAACACGAGCTAGACCATCTAAACGGCTTAACGTTTATCGACCAACTAGAAACCACACAAGATTTGATCAGCGAAAGTGAATGGTATAAGCAGTATTGTAGGTAAATTAATTGTTATAGCACTTAGCCAGTATTTAAAAGAGATAAAGTGCTACGTGTGCATTCTGTTTCTTTTATTTCTCCCAAATTACTTACTTTTACCTTGTGTAACTCAACGGTGACGGAGTTTTCATCAAACTCTATACTTCCCCAATTGTGTCGGTCATCAAAACTAAAAGGTAATGCTAAGTAGTTTACTGAAATACCTGAAGAAATTATTTCATAACACGGACGTTTTTTATTGGGCTCGAGTAATTTGTTTTTATGTATATCACCAGCAACAAAGAAAACATTAGGCTCAGAAGCGTGTACGGCTTGGCAAAAAAGCGCATATTCGTCGCTAAAATTGGACCAGTCTTCACCACCTTGCGTTAACGTCAGACTTGAACAAACAAAGGTATGGGCAAGCTTGTGCTGCATTTTTTCTAGTAAAAATGCCATCTGTGTTTCACCCAGCATACTTTTTTTGTTTGAGTAACTACGGTTATCTAAAATAATAAAACGTGCGACTGGGTTATCTTTGGGTAAATCAACATAACGATAAATTGGTTTATCATCAGGCTTTTCTTGTCCCAAGACCCACTGTTTAAATAATCTGGTTGAAACCGCTTTTTTATCATCAGGTACATCGCTACCTAAGGCGTTATCCCAAGCAAAATCATGATCGTCCCATGTGGCAAAGAGAGCATTTTTTTCACGCATTTTAGTGATTAAATTATTGAAATGAGGTACGGAAAACTGCTGAGAATACTTAGCGTCCATTTTGGCTTCAAATTGATCTATAGTTAATTTTTCAGGGGAGCGAATATACTCTTGACTAAAAAAGCGAAGCCCGTAATCCATATAAATTTGATCGCCTAATAAGAACAGGTAATCAGGGTTTGTGTCCGCAACAACTCGCCATTCAGCTTGCTTTAAATTATGCGGTATATGTGGAAATGATTCATAGCGGCAGCAGGAAGCGAACGCGATTCTGGTCATTGTAATGCCCTTATTTTTATTAAAACTTTAATAGCTATACTGTTGATTAATTGATTAAATTTACATTGATAATACTGATTTTAACCGTGCAAATGTATGCATATATTCATTAGCTAGTTTGTCGGTGTAATCTGGGTTATTCGCTACTAATACATATTGACCATTACTTTGTTTTTTTACTACGCGTAATAAGTATTGGTCGTCACCTGACTCGTCCTGCATTTCTATAGCGAGTGTTAAACCCGAAATAGAACCTGAATTGGTTGGCGTGATCAGTTCAAGTAATAGTAAATCACCATCTTTAACAGGGTTTTTACCGCCGTTCATTGAGTTACCTGATGCTGTCGCAACAAAATGAATAGTCGGATTTAATGCGCCAAAGCTATGGGCATGATCGGGGATAAATAAATTTTCAACTTCTTCATGTTCACTGGTTTTAAAATGTCCACAGGCAATTTTTAAGCTTGGATAGAAGGGTAGATCTAAACCTTGAATATTATCAATTTCGTCTTCATTTGCCGCTTGTGTGTTAGTCGTTTCAGCCTCTTTGAGTGTTAATTCTTGAGTCTGATTTGTTGAACCTTGCTTGGTTAAATTGCTGAAGTCGTTTTCCGTTAAGGTAATATTTATTTTTTGATAGTAATTAATACCGTCATCAATCATTTGTTTGGTGATTTTGGTAATATCTTCATGGTTCATTTTTTCCCAAAGAACAGAGTCGAATGAAATAATATTCAGGTCATTACACTGATAAAAGAAACGCTTACGTTCAAATTTTTCAAAAGGATTTTCCCTTAAACTTCTTTTTAAATAGGTAAGATTGTCGAGATTTTCTTGCTTGTTTAATGGGTTTTTAGCTTTTTCAGCAGAGCCAAATTTATCAAGTAATGTTTGATAAAAGTCTTGGTATATTAATACTAAATCATCAATGGACTGTTCGCCGCGCTCATTACAATGGTTAACCATGGCAAGTAAGAAGATAATTTTGTAGGAGAAGTTATAATCTCTTTTTTCTAAAAATTCATAAAAATCGGTTTTACGTGTGTCTTCGGTTCGCTCTTTTATATTGTTTGCGATTTTAATTTCTGTAACTTGTTCGTCAGAGAAGTAGTTTAAGGTTTTATTACCGAAAGGTAGGGTTTTAAATGGCGAAATTTGATCTTTTTTCAACCATGCTCTGATAGTGCCTGTTGATAAAAATAACTCTCGTGCTAGTTGCTCTTCATTGAGTAAGTCGCCAAATTCTTTTTCAAAATTAAAAATATTAATTGGCTCTAAACGGCGCTCTTCCTCCCATAACCCGTCTAGAATGGTGAGTTCACTCGTTGGCGTTGCAACATTGTCGACTAAATCAGCAAAAGGCTTATATAAACCAAAATTAAATAAACTGTGCACAGACCAAGGTTGTAAAGCAGAGCTGTAACTATCCACTACGTCAATAACGTAAAGTGCTTCTTTGTCAGGGTGACTACGAGTTCCGCGGCCAAGCTGTTGGGTATATAGCACTTTAGACATAGTTGGTCTTGCCATTACGATGATTGATGTTTGCGGTGCATCCCAACCTTCGTTAAGTAAATCGCAAGCGCAGAGAAATTGTATATTACCCTGTTTATATTCACCTAAACCTTGCCTATCAGTACCGTGAACAGAAGCGGCTTTAATACCATGTTGTTTGAGTAATGCAGCCATGCGGTTGGCATGTTTGATATCGACACAAAAAATAACGCCTTGCTTGACCGTCAGTGACGAAGCATTATCGCTAGTTTCGGTGAAGTATTTTAATAGTAAATCTACTACTAATTGGTCGCGAGACGGTACTTGTACGGTTTTTTGTAAGTCACTTTTTATGTACTCTTTACCGTTAAAGCGCACGTTTGATAAATCAATATTTGAAAGTAAGCGAAAGGCTCTGATTTGTGGAACGAGCTTTTGTTTTATTGCTTCTTCTAAAGTGAGGTTTACTTGATAACTACCAAAAATATCTTCTAAGCGTTGCTGATCTAATCGTTCATCTGTAGCGGTTAAGCCTAGTAAACTCTTAGGTGTAAAATGTTCTAATACGTTTCTTAATCCGTGGGCAGCAGCGCGATGTGCTTCATCAACCAGAATATAATCAAAATAATTGGTTGGTATTGTTCTGAAATGACGTAAGACATAAGCGCTAGTTTGCACAATTACATCAAGGTTTGAGTTATTAACATTCTCACCGACATTAATGTTGGGTAATTGGCTTTTAACTCGTTCAATCAGTTGTTTTTTTAATTCTGTACTTGGCACAATTGCCAGTGATTTAGTGATATTACCTTTGGCAAACTCTTGCCTGAAATCTTCAATAAAAACTTCTGTTTTACCTGTGCCTGTTGGTAATACTATTAAAAAGGTTTGTTCGCCTTGCTTGCGTTTTTCTTGTAATGCCTCAACCGCTTTTTCTTGATGTGCATATAGTTCAAAATCTACGTTACGTGTGGCGCGGTAAAGTGGTGCTGATTGAAAATTATCACTACTACCAAAATACTCTTTTAATTGATCTTCAAACTTAAATTTGTCTTGCATACCTCGATTTGACCAACGATAAACTTGATAACCATCATGTACTAAAGAGTTTTGTTTAAATAACTGTGAGCGGTATTTCTTTTCAGACACTATTGCTGAAAGTGGGTGATGATATTGTTCGCCGTTAAGTTCAATGGCAATTGGGTGAGATGTGCGGTGTAAAACATAATCAATGTGACGGCGATGACCTTGGCAATCTACATAAGGTGCTTCGGGGTGTAAGGCATGAATATGTTTACCACTAAAAACTTGCTCAAACGATAAGGCAAAATTGTATTCTGGTGGTGTGGGATCAATATGGCTGTCAGTGCGGTTAGCGCCGTATATTTTTAAATTAAGCTCACTTAATTCTTTGTTTGCTAAAAATAGAGATAATTCGTTTTCTAAAAGTGATAAATCTGTCGCTAAAAAACGATAAACACCATTGTATTGATGCATGATTCTGTTTTGATAACTGGTGTAATCAATGTACTGGTAATCTTCTATCGACAATTGATAAAGGTTTGAATCAATAATAACGGCAGGTTGGTTTGTTTGAGTATAAAGCCGACCTACGGTAATAACTTCTGCGAACGAATAATTAAATTGAGCGAGTAAGTTATCAAGGGCGGTGTTTCTTTCAGATAAAGTCATAGAGAATTTCGCGGCAGAATATATATCATTACACTTTTCGTAAAATGGCATTTAACCATTTTTCATCTTGACGATCAGGACGAACATCATCAGTAATCCATATTTTTTCAATAACTAATGGAGTGTTTTCTATGAAGCTAGCTAAACGTGCCGCATCAGCATTAGTGAAGTAACGGCCATTGCGATGTGTATCTTCAGTACCTAATTTAAACGAGCAATAAAAAATGCCATTTTGCTGTAACTGCGTGGCTAAATTTGAAAAAGAAGCGGCTATCTTGTCACTTGGTACGTGTAGTAAAGAAGCGCAAGCCCAAATGGCATCAAATAACGGAGTTGTAGGCTCGCGCTGAAAATTCTCAAAGGTATTTAAACTAATCGCTAAGCCAGTATGTTCACGTGCTTTTAAGACTAACGCTTCACTGGCATCAAAAGCGGTGACCGAATAATTTTTTTGGCTAAAAAAAGCGGCATCTCTACCTGAACCACAGCCAGCATCAAGGATATGAGCATTGCTTTTTAATAAGGGTAAAAAGTTTTGGTAAATATCGGAAAGATCAGCATTGATAGTATCGTCAAAAAAGCCGCTTGCGTTTTCATTATAAAAATCAGTTGTCATGGTGCGCCTTTATGTCCTTATTCTATGACGAGTTCTTAAAAGTGTAATAACAACTTATTAGAATGTTTTTCTTTATGTTTATCAACTCTTAACCAAGATTTTTAGTTAAATAAGGCAGAGTAGTTAACAAGCTAGTATGTTATTGGTGTAGTATGGGGGTTAGTTAAGTCTTTTTTATCGTTGCAGTAAATACATTAGCTGCTGCAATTGCAACAACATAAAACAAAAAAGTTATTATCAATCATTTATTAATACGTTAACTCAATATACGCATAGCGTTGAATTCAAAACTAAAAATTAATCACTTAGCTAATCAATAATAGATTTATAAGTATGCACTTAGGATTAAAAATATATGCTCGTATTTAATTGCACCAAGGCTGCCGCAGATTTTTTTACTACCACTAAAAATGGAAATAAGTTTAGCTGTATTGAGCCTGCACCAGAAAAAAACATACCATACGATGATATAAAGCCCGCTAACGTAAATGTTTTAAGTACGCATACTGCTTTTGGTAATACTGAGTCTCCGTGGCAGTGGTTAGTGCATGTTGTTAAAGTAAAACGAAAAAATATAGTTATTGTGATGGATTGTCACTCGCGTTTTTCTATGACTTTTAGCGGTATAAAAAAAGGTGATGAATTAGCCTTTCTTAATATGTTTGAACACCATATTACCTTGCATATAACGCAAATGATGTCAGTGTTTGCCGATATTCCTGGCGCAGTTGAAGAAGATGTTACTGATGAAATATTTGATAGTATAGAGTGTTACAACAACATGCATACTAATTGTGCTTTTCATCAGCGAGGTGATCGCTCGGTACAAGCAACATTGAATGATGTGGTTTGGCATTTTGAGCAACAAGCACATGAATTTGGTTATATTGCCGAAGATTTTGGGTTAATTAAATTTGATGATTTTATTAATCAAATGCTTAGAAAAAATAAAAGTGATAAACAGTATTTTTCACCACACCATAGATTTTTAAAAGCTTGGTTAACTGATTATACCGATAATAATACACAGGAAATTGCACGTAAAATAACCGACTTTAAAGCGATAGAAAGATCTATTTATCAGGAAATAAAAGAGCATATTGAGTACGCCGAGCATATTACCCAAAATAAGCAAGACGTTGAAAATACCGAGGCTATACCTGATAACGTGATATCCCTTGACTCTTACCGAGAAAAACAATCATAAATTTCAATCGCTTAGCGTTGAGTAGCTAGGTAGCATAATATTAGTTACCTTCAATGACCACTTCTATTCTAACTAGAGAATATTCTTTGGTATTACGCGTCGTAGTTTAACTTTAATGCGTTTTAGTTTGCTTACTTCGCCGTCAGGGTTCCAATCAAGTGTTGTCTGCCATGCATTTTCGGGCTGCATTTCCTCTAACATTCCCGCTTTAACTGTTGTTGTTATTTCTTTCGATGGAATAATAACTATGCTTTCGGTATTTAAGTTAGCACTACGTGGATCTAAGTTAAATGTGCCGATTACGGTTATATCGTCGTCAATAACCATAGATTTTGCATGTAAACTAAATATTGGCTCAGCAGGCAGTTTGCCGTCTAATTCTGCCGACATCACTTTTTGTCTGATTTGCGCGTCGGGTTTAAATTCATAAATTTTAACGCCGGTTTCAAGGAGTTCTTTTCGGTCGCGTTGATAGCCACTAAAAGCATCTAAATTATCGGTAGAGGCTAAGCTGTTGGTGAGTATTTTTACCTCAATACCGCGGCTTACTAACCCTTTAAATAGTTCTTTACTTAAATCGGTTGTTACTAAGTAAGGGGTTTGAATAGTGACTGATTTTTTAGCTTGTTGTAATAATAAAATCAGTCGTTCGGTAGATAATCCGCTGCCACCTAAAAATTTATTACCTGCATTTTTACCGGGTAAGTCTGAAATATATTCAACATTATCAAGCCACTGTAAATGTCCGTCTTGTTCAATTTCTTGAAAAACACTAGGTAGGTCTTTTATTTGTTTTCTCACGGAAGCTGTAAAATGTAATGGGTTACAAGCGTATTGATGTAATGCAGTAAAGTCGGTATTGAAGTTAGTTTTACTGGTGACTAATTTTTCAATAGGTAAGCTTAATGCATTGTCCCAGTATTGATTGAACGATAACTGTATATCGTTGCTAATGCCGCCAAGTAATAGTACATCGCGATCTCTAAAGTTAAATTGATGGTCATAACCAAAGTATTCGTCGGCTACATTTCTGCCGCCAGTGATTGCTACTTGGCCGTCTACCGTAAAGGTTTTGTTGTGCATACGTTGGTTAATGCCATGAAAATCTGTCGCTAAATTAACAAATTTGGCAATAAAGTTTTTACCAATATTGATGTTTGGGTTATATATTTTTATTGATAAATTTTCGTGCGCCGCTAATTTTAGTAAGTCGCTACCATTAGCATCAAGCATAATATCGTCAACTAAAACTCTAACTTTAATGCCTCTTTCTGCGGCTTTTACAAGGTAATCAACGGCGATTAAGCCAATGTTGTCTGCTGAAAATATAAAGTATTGTACGTCTATGCTTTTTTGTGCGTGTTCGCTTAACCAAGCGCGGGTAAGTATTGCTTCGGTACCTTGCTCTAATACATATACGCCAGTACTGTTTGCCATTTTAGCTTGGTATGGCTTGAGGTAGGTGGATAATACGGCAGAGGTTGAGGTGTCTATTGCGGCGCAAAAATCTTCATCTGAGGTTGGCATTTGGTCATCTCTATCTGTACAAGCCGTTAACATACTGAGCGGCAGGGCTATAAATAATAATGTAAAGTTGAAACGTATTTTTTTATACAAGCTAAATAGTGTTGTGTTGTCGCGCTGTTGTGTTTTATCCATGAAACTTTGTTAGTCATAAACTAGGTTTATAGCTAATTCTCCTAGGTGGTTAAATTAGTCGCTTACATGAGTTGTGGTGTTAATAAAGCAAACTCGTAGTATTTGTATTTTTGATGTGAAGTTAAGTTATCTTTGTTGCCTAAATTACTCATTATTTTACTGAGCGTTGTTTGGTATTTAGGCATATTACCATACATTACCATACCTGCTAATATTGGAGATAATTGGCTCGGATCTAAATTTTTACTGGCATGTTGCCACTTTTCACCGCGCGTTACAGGCATTAAATATTCTACTGCGAGTGTTAAGCTATGTCCTTTAGGTGATTGATATCGCCATATTGGGGTATCGCCTTTTTCAGCTAAATTTGCTACAAGGGCAAGTGCTTGTAAGTTAAAGCAGCTATAGAAAAAAGCACGGGTTCTTTGTAGCTCATGTTCTTGCGCACCTTGCTCATTAAATTGCTCTGAAAAACTGTTTATCGTTGCAACAATAGTTTTTTCAAACAATGCTTTGTCGCCTAAGTACCAAGACAAAGCGGCTATTTGAAAACGATACCATGAGCCGTGATTATTTTTTTGTGTTGCGCCGGTTTTACCTAATTTACTGGTAGTTAACCAGGCTAAATAGTCGTTTAACCATGAGTTCATTTGTGTAGCTTTTTCATTTGTCCAAGCGGGTGATGCTGAGAAAATTGTGATTGAGTCTAATACTCGTTCAGGGATTAATCGGCCATCTAACATACCCGAACGACGGCCGTTAGGGTTGCCAGGTACACTTTGCGCGTATTGCAAATGCGGGTTCATTTTGGTTTTTTCATCTAAAAACCACGTATTGATTAAGCTAATACCTTTTTGTGCGTATTTTTCATTTTCAGAAAAGTAATAAGCTAACGCTAATATTCTTATCGCGCTAGTGGTTTTGCTTAATCGGCCTCGGTCTACATCATCGGTTTGCGTATCTGGGTTAGTAACGCCATCTTTTCTTATCCAAGGTAAACCATCTGCAGATTTAGGATCTGGCCACCAGTAGCGACTTAAACTTAAATAGTCATGCTTGTTTTTGCTTGGTGGTAAGAAGTTTTTATCCATAACACTTGGGTTGGTCATTGCAAGTGTTGAGTCAGCTTTTTTGAGTAGTAATTCATAAGCCTTTTGAGTGATCTTTGCAGCTTGCCCGTTTTGTAATGACAGCTTAACGTTAGCTAGGCTTTCGGCGCTATATTGAATAAAGTCGATTGATTTATTTGCTGAGACTCTTGTTGATTCATCTACGGGCTTTAATGGTGTCGCAGCATGTGTTGTGAATACTTGTAAGGCTAAAAAAGTAATTAATAAGTTGAATGTTGTCGGTAAGTAACTGAAAATTACATTTATTTTTTTATTTAAAAAAGACATTGTTAGCCTCTGATTATCCGGATACTAGTAGGATTTAAGCCCCACTATAATGAATAATTAGAAATAAGCATAATATAATAAGCAGAGAATATTGTGCTTATCTCTTCAGTCGGTTGCGATTAAAAATCCTTATTACTTGAATTAGGATAAAAAATGAGCCACTAGCGTATTTATTAGGTAACCACCCAGAGTTAAAAATATAAATAAACAGCCGCCAAGTAATAATGGTTTTACGCCAGCCTGTTTAATTGCGCCAATATGTGTTCGTAAACCTAATGCCACCATAGCAATGGTGAGTAATATATTGTCTATTTTTAAAATAAATTCGCATACTTCTTCAGGAATTAACGCTAAAGAGTTTATACCACTGACAATAATGAACCAAAGTGCAAACCACGGAATATTAATAGCGTTTTTATTACTTTTGCACTCTTTATGTTTACCTGCATCAATGGTGGCATTTTGCTTAGCATACCAACATGATAAAACAACTAAAAACGGCGCTAACATCATTACTCTTAACATTTTTTCGATAACTGCAATATCTGCAGCGTTTGTACTTACCGCACTACCTGCAGCAACGACTTGAGCTACTTCATGAATAGTTGACCCCACAAAAATACCGTATGCTTTTTCGCTTAAGCCCGTGCCTGATAAGTTCATATAATTGAAAAAAATAGGGTAGACAAACATGCTGATTGTGCCAAAAACAACAACGGTAGCTACGGCAACAGACACTTTATGCGCTTGTGCTTTTATTACAGGCTCCGTTGCCATAATCGCCGCTGCGCCACAAATTGAACTACCCGCGCCAATTAATATAGTGGTTTGTGTATCTAGCTTAAATAGACGCTTACCTAATTGTATAGCGAGTAAAAAAGTACTAATTAACACAAGAATATCAGTCACTAAACCATGTAAACCAACGCTAGCGACTTGAGAGAAGGTAATTCTAAAACCAAACAATATAATGCCTGCTTTTAGTAAAGTGCTTTTAGAAAAATCTACGCCTACAGCAGTATGTTTTGCAACACGTGAAAATACGGTATTACCAACAATAATCCCCACTAAAATACCTAAAGTTAGTGAGCTTAATTGTGCATTTTTAAAGAAGGCTATTTCACTCAATTCACTAGCTACAAAAGTTAATAACGCCACAAGTGCGACACCAAAAATCCAACGCGGATCACAGTATTGGCTGTTAGTTATTTTCTTATAGCTTTGGTTAAGAGCAAACATGGTCTTCCTAAGAATATAGCTGCGCAAGTGCTATTGATTTAGCGCACTTAATTAAGTTGACTTAATGGTAAAAAATACCTCAATATAACTCCAATACATTAATATCATGATTCTATAACCTGAAGTTATGCAGTGAAGTGGGTTATACAGTTAAGTGGGTTAAAAATGAATTTGCACAGTTTAAACTTACAATCGCTAAGAGTGTTTTATACCGTCGCGAAGCTAGAAAGCTTTTCTCGCACAGCAGAAGCCTTGTATATAAGTCAGCCTGCAATATCAAAATCGATAAAAGATCTGGAGCACCAGTTAGATATACAGTTAATTGAGCGTGCAGCAAAAGGTAAGAAATTAAGTTTAACGGAAGCAGGACACGCGCTATTTGAGCATGCCCGGAGTATTTTCGCTATTGAAAAAGCGGCAATTGACGACATAAATGCACGAACAGGTCTTAAACGCGGCACCCTTGTTATTGGTACAAGTACGACTATTGCCAGTTATTGGTTACCCACGTATTTAGCGCAATTTTGTGCAAAATACCCAGACATAAAAGTAGAGTTACAAGTCGCTAATACCGCGCAAATAGAACAAGCCCTACTTGATTGTACTATTGACTTAGCTTTAGTTGAAGGTAGTCCAAGTCAAGACAATATTATGAGTAAACATTGGCAAAACGATTTAATGAGTATTGTTTATTCGGGTCAAAAAACATTGCCGAAAAATAGTAAAAAATGGCTAGCAAAGCAACAGTGGTTATTACGGGAAGCGGGTTCAGGCACTTTAGAAATATCACTTAAGCTTTTATCTGAGCAAAAAATAGCAATAGAAAAAAATATGGTGTTAGGTAGTAATGAAGCGATAGCTCGTGCTGTTGCACAAGGTATGGGGGTTGCGTTATTACCTAATGTGGTTACCGAAGATTTAGTACAGCTTGGTAAGCTAAATCGCTTTACTGACTATGAAGGAGAGGGGTTTTCTCGACCGTTATATCAATTACGATATCGTGATCGCCCATCATCACATGCGGCACAAGCCTTTGAGAAATTACTGTTTAACCTCAAGGTTTGTATGTAAGAAGCTACATGGATGTAGCTTCTTAGAGAATGCAGGAGTATATTCTCCTGAATAACCCTTTTCTTCAATTAATTAATTAATGCCTTGCCTCTAAGCTTTTTAATTTTCGCTGAGTAGGAAAGCACTTAATCAACTTGGTATAACTATTTACAAGCACCCCAAAAGAGAAAATATAATCATAAATAATAGTGTTAGTTGATTATTTATAGAAACCTCAAATTATGAGTATTGTATATATTTAAAGGTAAGACGAAGTTCTTATTTATTATAGCTACTGCTCAGCTGCTTCTTTTAAATAAGCTAATCTATCTTGCTCTTGTTCGAACGCCGCTTGAATTTCAGCAAGTACGGTTTCAACATCTGCACTTTGCGTATCTTCAGCAAACTGTCCTGTTAACTTAGTTGTGTCACTTAACTCACCTGCCTCATATAAAGCCCACATCTCTTCGCCAAATTTAGTTAGTGCCAAATTAGGAGCGAATTGTGCGTAATAAGTAGTGATATTGTTTACATCGCGCAATAACATTGAACGTGCGTTATTGTTGGCTGAAGCATCAACCGCTTGGGGTAAATCGATTACTACAGGGCCGTATGAATCTACCAATACGTTAAATTCTGATAAATCACCATGCACAATACCTGCACATAACATACGCATAATATAAATCATCATTAACGCATGATCTTCTAACGCTTGCTCGGCTTCCATCACCACATCGTTTAAGCGCGGAGCGACATTACCTTCTTCATCGGTAATTAATTCCATTAACAATACGCCGTCATAACAACCAAAAGGCTGAGGTACACGTACATCGTGTTCAGCAAGAGTATATAACGCATCAACTTCAGCATTTTGCCATGCTTCTTCTTGCTGGCTTTTACCGTATTTGGAGCCTTTTTCCATGGCTCGCGAACGTCTGCTGTTACGGCTTTTTCTACCTTCAGTATATTGCGATGCTTTTTTAAAGCTACGCTTCATGGATTCTTTATACACTTTCGCGCAGCGGATTTCTTCTCCACAACGTACTCGATACACAGTGGCTTCTTTCCCGCTCATTAATTGATTGAGTACCTCATCAATTAAACCCTCTTCGACAAGAGGTTGAAGACGCTTTGGAATTTTCATTTAACTTTTGTACCTTTACAACATGTAGAAATAATTATAGCAACTTCACCGATTATGGGAGTATGTAGCGAAAGGCTGAGTATATCAGTATTAGCCGCCCCTTCAAGTGTAATGGCTATATATCCCAAGAAGCATTAACTTAATAAGGTAAAGAATATTTCAATGACAAAAGCATTTGCTAGATCAATAAAAAAAGCACCGATTAATGGAATAACAATAAATGCTTGTGGTGAAGCACCATATTGCTTGGTAACGGCTGTCATATTGGCGATAGCGGTTGGCGTGGCGCCAAGCACTAGGCCAGAATAGCCAGAAACCATAATGGCAGCATCGTAGTTTTTACCTAATGCTCTGAATACCACATGAATGGTAAAAAATAAGACTAAGAGTACTTGTGCGGTAAGTAAGAATAAAATTGGCAGTGCTAAATCAATTAATGTCCATAACTGTAAACTCATTAATGACATCGCTAGAAATAAGCCCAAAGACAAGTCTGATATTAACGCTAATGTTGGCGTGCCTGTTGGCCAGTGAACTTTTTTCCATATTAACGGAATCGTGTTGGTTAGTAGAATACCGCCAAATAAACAAGGTACAAAAATCGGTAATTTAAGACCTATGCTGTCTATTAAGTGGTGTAAATGCAAACCAATACCAATGGCGATACAAAGTACTAAAATAGAGCTGTATACACTATGAACGGTAATTTCTTCTTTTTCGTTTTCACTGCCGATAACAATATGTTCTGAGCTGGTAGAGGTAAGGTTATGTCGTTTTATTAAATAGCCTGCAATTGGACCGCCACAAATACCACCTAATACCAAACCAAAGGTTGCACATGCTATACCTATCTCCATAGCATTCTCAATATTAAAGTGGCTAACAAAGCTAGGTGCCCAAGCGATTGAGGTACCGTGTCCGCCACTAAGAGATACAGAGCTACCTAATAAACCTGCGGGTGGTGAAAGGCCTGATACCATTGATACGGCTATGCCAGTAATGTTTTGTAAAAATAAATAACAAATGGCTAAAAGCAACATAATAACAAGTGATTTTCCGCCTTTAATTAAGGTAGAAAGCCTGGCAGATAAACCAACACAAGTGAAAAATATAACCAATAATATATCGCGTTGTTGTAATGAAAACTCGATACTTAGATCGAAAATATAATAAAGGACACTAAAGAAAAGCGCAGTAATAATGCCGCCTGTTACAGGCTCGGGGATATTGTA
Organism: Colwellia sp. E2M01; assembly: GCF_018860585.1. Taxonomy (GTDB): domain Bacteria; phylum Pseudomonadota; class Gammaproteobacteria; order Enterobacterales; family Alteromonadaceae; genus Colwellia. Next base: position 10,931 of record NZ_JAHKPR010000048.1, on the reverse strand, counting down.
TTTTTGTAAAAAAGCTACTTTTCGGTTTAAATAGCGACCTAAAAATAAAACTAATACCGATAATATAATGGTTTGTCTTTCGTCTAATATCATTGCTTATGTAGACACTTTGTTGCTATCGTCGCTGGCGTTAAGTTTGTTTTCTAATTCGGTTAACTTTTTATAAATTTTATCGTTCTGTTTTAATATTTCTTCGTTTTGTCTTCTTAATTCTCTATTCTTTATATTGGTGTCAGTAAAGCCGAACACCTTGGTCGCGAAAATGGCACCAACACTACCTAAAATCCCTACCCCTAAAATGAACATTATGAACACCATAATACGGCCAGTTAAGGTCACGGGGTAAACATCACCAAACCCTATGGTGCTAGATGACATTAACATAAGCCAAAATGCATCGGCGTAATTTTTCACAGGGGAGTTAGTTGCTTCAAGTTCAGCAATATAAGTTATGTAGCCTAATGAAATATTAATAACGGCAAATATTACAAAAGATAATACGGTAATTATTCCGTAGTTATAATTTTTAACGCCATAGTCATCAATGCGGTAAAAATTACTTTTTTCCATGGCGTGTTTTATAATAATCATTGTTTTCTCTATGACAGTAAGTGAACTTAATTTAATTAAATTCATGATATTACAATATCAAACTATAGAAAAGTATTGCGGCAAGTAAACTAAAATTCAGCCTATATATTTAATTTTTTAGCATTATACCAATCTGATTAA
>NZ_JAHKPR010000048.1:1195-10037 GCF_018860585.1 Colwellia sp. E2M01 | reverse complement strand
GCTGAGTGGGAAAGAACTTAATCAAATTGGTATTATATTTAGCTTGGGTAATATTCTTTCTAAAAAAATCATAGGTAAATTATCTTTATATTCAATAGCTAACGTTAGGTTCTGAGGAGTAATATAAAGAGTTATAAAAGTTATTAGCTCGCCTTACTAACTCGCTTCTTTTGAAAACTTCTTTTACCGCGTTTAGGTTTAAAAGCTACTTTAGGTAACCCAGCGAAGGATTGCTGACTAGCACCATATACCATATCAGTTACCGTATGAGTTAACGGTTGCATAAAGCTTGTGTAACTTGCTTTTTTCTCACTAATTGCAGTTAATGTTGCTTCCCATTGCGCTGTCATATCTGGCAAGGTTGCCATTTCAGGTAAAGCATTTATTAATGCAACGCCAACTTCTGTCGCGATGATTGATTTACCCTGACGTTTTAAAAAATCACGTTTAAATAATAAATCAATAATACCGGCGCGTGTTGCATCTGTGCCTAAACCATCAGTGTCTTTTAATACTTTTTTAATTTCAGGATCATTAACGTATCTTGCTATGCCTGTCATTGCGGCAAGCAAAGTGGCATCGGTAAACGATTGCGGTGGTGATGTTTGTTTTTCGACTAGTTCACCATGTTGGCAATGTAAGACTTGCCCTTGTGTTAACGGCGGCAAGCTTTGTTCAACTTCTTGTTCTTTACCTTGAGTATTTGTTTTTACTGTTTGGCTTTTTTTACTTTGCGGGAAAAGGGCTTTCCAGCCAAGTTGTTTTTCGGTTTTGGCTTGGCTGATAAATTTTCCTCCTGCAATAAGTAAAGTTACTTTGGTTTGCTGGTAGATATAGGCAGGGTAAAACTGTATTAAATATTGGCGAACTATCAATAAATAAATATTCTTTTCAAAGGTATTTAAGCTGACGTTCTCGGGAGATTTTTCTGTCGGGATAATAGCGTGATGCGCTGTTATTTTACTGTCATTCCATGCTTTACTGACTAAAGCGGTATTAGCATCTTGCGCAGGTTTATTACAAGGCAATGAAGATTGCGCTAATGTGTTTACAATGCCTTTAGCTTGCTTTAATTGTTCTTTAGGTAAATATTGGCAATCTGATCTTGGGTAAGTGATCAGTTTATGTTTTTCATATAACGACTGACATACATCCAATACTAGTTTGGCATTCATTGAAAACTGTTTAGCGGCACTAATTTGTAATTGCGATAAGTTAAACGGTAGTGGCGCTGCTTGTTTTTTTTCGTCACTTATTAAATTATCAACACTCGCAGGTTGGTTTTCAATCCGCTTAACAACATTCTCAGCTAACGACTTAACTAATACGCGACCTTCTTCATCACAATAAGGTTTGCAGTTTTCGCTAGGTTGCCATTTCGCGGTAAAGGCAATCGTTTCATCTTGATTTAAGGCGATATGTGCTTGTACTTGATAGAAAGGTTTGCTGACAAAGTTGGCTATTTCTTGCTCGCGCCTAACAACTAAACCAAGCAAAGGCGTTTGTACACGTCCCACTGACAATACAGAGTGATACCCTGTTTTTTGACCTTGTAAAGTATAAGCACGAGTAAGGTTGATTCCATAAAGCCAATCAGCACGAGAGCGCGCTAAGGCTGAGATAGACAAAGGAATAAATTCACTGTTCGGTTTTAACGAGTTAAGTGCGCGCTTTACCGCAGCTAGGTTTAAATCACTGATCAATAATCGTTTAATATTCGCTTTTTTGGTTTTAGCTACTTTTAAGTAATCAATTACTTCATCAACAAGCAGCTGGCCTTCTCTGTCAGGATCACCCGCGTGAATAATCTCATCAGCTTTTTTGACTAAACCTCTTAATACAGTGAGCTGTGAACGAGTACGGCTAATAGGTTTTAGTTGCCATTGTTCAGGTACGATTGGCAGGTTTTCCATGCGCCACTTTTTTAATTCAGCGTCATAATCTTCGGGATCTGCTTGCGCTAAAATATGGCCGATACACCAACTGACCACATCGCCATTAGCTAGCTCTATGTGAGTTTTATGGTTTTTTTGTGGCTTAGGCAATGCCGCTGCAATGGCACGTCCTAAACTGGGTTTTTCGGCAATATAGAGTTTCAAGCGAGTTCCAATATCGGCTTATCAAGGTGATCTGACTTAAGTATAAAACAATTACTGGTTATATGTACAGTTTGTGTTTAGATGTTGTGTGTTTGTATTTATTTGAGGAGAGGCTAACAAGGAAGCTGGTGAGTTGAATTTTACAAAGCGCTCGGCTCACAACGCCAAAAATCTTCACTTAAAATGTTCATTACGCTTTGACTAGTATTATCTTTGTGGGTAATTCTTATCGACGGAATACCTGCTTTAGTCACGGTTTGGTGATGAATTTTATTTTTTATAAATGCTTCGGATAATTTTTCTTGGCTGCATTTATTGTCTAAATTGATTAACACAAGTTTACGACTCTCAGTTAAAGTGTCGCTTCGCAATTTAATTACGTCGTTTTCAAATTTTTCATGCACTAAAATATATTCTTGTCCCATGTAACGATCTAATTGATAGGGAATTTTATTATTGACTAACTTGGCAATAAACAGGCCGTTGATGAAGAGGGATTTAAACGTAGGCGTAGAATAATATTCAGGTTCTTTACTACAACCGCTACAAATAATGAGCAGTAAAATAATAGGTAAAACTTTCATAATGCACCTACTAAGCTGTTATGGCGTTTATAAATTGATTGAGGTTTATCTCTTTTTAAATCTTAGCACTAAAGCGGTTCCTATTATTATAGCTAGTGAGGCAATAATAATAGGTAATGTTATCGCTTCGCCTAATAATAAGGATCCGGCTAACGTAACAATTAATGGCACACTTAACTGTAACACCGCAGCTTGAGTCGCTTTTAGTGCAGGTAACACACTATACCAAAGTACATAGCCCATACCAGAGGTAACAACTCCTGATAATAACGCGTACAGCATGCCGGTATTATCTAAAACAATAATATTATCATTAGCCAAGTAAACACCTACCCACAAAATGATAGCTAGCGGAGAAGCTTTAATAAAGTTTCCAGCGGTTGCCGTTGTCGGATTATTTGAGCCTCTGCCTTTTAAGGTATAAATACCCCATGCTACGCCAGAAATACACATTAACAACGATCCCATAAATGAAGGTGCAGCAATACCAGGTAACATGAGTAGCACAACCCCTGAAAATGCGAGTAAAAAGCCGATGATTTGAGTAGCGTTAAGGCGTTCACCTTCACGATAACCAACTAATGTCATGGTTATTTGTACCGAGCCAAATAGAATTAATGCGCCAGTACCAGCAGCAATAAGTTTATAGCCATAAGTGAAGCTAACGGCATAAATAAATAATGCCAAAGCAGCAAACCAAGTACCTGACTTTAATGCGGAATTGTCTTTTTTTATAATTAAATAGAGCCATAAAAAGAGGGCGCCTGAAACGATTCTAATTAAGCTAAAACTGGCTTCATCAATATTGGTTTGGTCTAACGCATAACGTGCAATAAGTGAATTAGCGGCAAAGGCGATAAGTGATAATACAGTGATGAGAACAATACGTAATTGAGTCATTTTAATGCCTTTGTACTTTGTACCTTGTTAATAGTACTTCGTTAATAGTACTTTGTTATTAGTACCTTATAGTGCAGAGTAAGGTCTAAAAGATAGAAAGTAGGGGTAACTTGATAGAGAAAAACTACCTGCTTATTTAAAGAGTTCTATTAACGTCTTTATTAATAAACAGGTAGCTAATGGTTTTTTAAGTTAACAGATAATTAAACCATATCTGCAAACGGGTTTTGGTTAGGTAAGGTAATACCATTTTTAAACTCAGCAAAACTTAAAGCGTCGTGCGTTAAGGTTATTTGTTCTTCGTCAATAAGACCTTCACCAAATTTGTAAATTAAATCAAATTGGCCATTATTGGCATTATCGCAATATACTTGTCTTGCTTGCTCTACAGAAGTTAATTTCTGCTGATAAGTTGCCATTGCTTCAGCGCCATAACGTTTCTCCATCATGGTTAAGCTTACTTTAGGTGAAAATATTGTAGCGGTCGCATTATTACCACCAAAACCTTTTGAGTTAATAAAGGCAATGTCCATATCAGGGCAGTCCCAGTGCTCTGTTGCAATGTTAAGATGTTGGTCATAAACATCATCAGCAACAGCATCAATGGTAGTAATACCTGGCATAATATTGTGGCTGAAAATACCTAAGGCCATTGCCATTTGATCGCCACTGGCAGGCCCTAAAGTATGACCAACAAAGGCCTTAGGTGCCGCAACAGGCCAATTTTCGATATTAAAACACTCGGCAATATTATGATAAATTAGTGATTCAGTTACACGGTTTTGTGGAGTACTTGAGCCATGCGCTAAAATAAAACTGCGTTTTTGTAAGGCTTCTTTACCCAACACTTGCTCAGCCAGTGCCACAGATTTAGCCATAGTAATATAATTACCAGGACCCGGCGCAGTAATAGATTTTTTGTAGCCATCGGCATTAATAAAGACATCAGCAACAGAAGCGAGTACTTTAGCACCCATTTCTAAAACAAGGGCGTCATCCATTAACACAACAAATTGTGCGCCTTCACCAATGGTAAAACCACAGTTTTGACCAAATGGGCGACTAGTTCTACGATGGTCTGCAGTATCGGTACCGTCTAAGCGTTTTAAACCTTCTTCGTTAGCTAAAGCACTCATGTTACCAAAGCCTTCAACAATTTCAGGGGTAATGGCGGCTTCTGTACTACCGACTACAGCAACACGAATACGACCAGCTTGAATATCGTTTACTGCGGTTTGTAAATTATATAAAAAAGTTGCACAAGCGCCGGTGCTAGTAAAGGTTTTACCCACATTACCCGTAACATAAGCGTTGATAAAGTCGGTTGTCATTGAGTTTAAACCAAGCGCTAATTGTTTAGTGCTAACGCGAGAACCCTGTAAACGACTTTTTAATAATCCGCCTAAACCTTCATCATTTACTTGGCCTGCAATTGATGCGGAGTAAGTACCAACTTCATCAGGTGATATTTTGTCTAAAATAGCATCCCATTCTAATCCAGTTGAGCGTATTGCATCAGTTGCCGCAAATATAGTTGCTTGTAAGCCACGAGGTTGGTATCGACTGTTATAAAGTTCTGCCGGCTCAAAACCTGTAGGTAATTGTCCTGCGGCTTTTATTGGGTTATCACGGTAAGTGTCATGCATAACCGTTAATTCTTCAGGTATTTCAACAGAGACTTTTTTGTCTGCTAATTCGGTAATTATCCATGAACTTGGTACAGGGTTAGGTAAATCACGAGCGCGCAATTCAAAAGTAATTATCTTATCAGTCGGCGTTATGTTCATTTTTTGATGCCAGTGAGTTGCGTCTGGATCAAAATGATTTTTTTCTATTTTACGAATTAAGGTACCATCAAGAATTTGTTGACCAAATATACTTTCAATATCTGCAGGGTTAATCACATTACCGTCAGCATCAGTTAAACCCGCTTCTTGGTTAGTAACAAGGTTCATTAAACTGGCTAAACCAACAAAAGTTTCTTGGCGTGCTTGGGCGTTTAATTTGTCAATAACAATACGGCGAAAACCTTGATGAAAAGAGGTGCGACCTGCAGCGTTTATGCCGCCCATGCCAATAACTAAAGGTAAACGTGTCATGTGATAATCCACTTAAAAAATTAAGATAATTACAATCTAACTCTTGTGGCAAGCTAGATTGCGTTGATGGCACTATTTTAGTCTTTTATTGAAATATTAATAAGCCAAAACAGCCTTAAAATGTGTAATAATGGCCATAACTGTATTTCAAGGTGATTAAAGTGGTTATGAAACGAGTTAACAATGATGAGTTTAATAATTCATATGGTAGTTCACATGGTAGTTCACGTGATAGTTTACGGGTGAACTTAGTGATTTATCCACATGTGTTAGCAACCGGAGTTACCTTACCTGTAGAAATGTTATTGGCTGGCGAAGCATTTGCAAAGCGTTATGACAAGTCAGCCATAAAACTAACTACGCAGTTTTTGAGTGAGTCTGCTAGTAGTATTAAATCGCGTGCGGGTATTAATATGTTGGCCGATATCACTCTAAATAATGAGACAGCATTAACACTTGCTACGCCAGATATTATTATTGTGCCGAGTTTATGGCGAAATCCTCGTCCTGTGTTAAAAAATCATCGTAAACTTATTGCTTGGTTAAAAGATTGTTGGCAGCAAGGTAGTACCTTAATTGGTGTTGGTACAGGAGTTTGTTTTTTAGCGGAATCAGGTTTGTTAGATAATCATTCAGCAACAACGCATTGGCATTATGTTGATCAATTTAAACGTGATTATCCGCAAGTAGATATAAAACCTGACTTTTTTATTACCCAATCAGAGCGTATTTATTGTGCCGCCAGTTTAAATGCATTGGCAGATATTATTGTGCACTTAATTGCTCAGCATTATGGTAAAGCCGCAGCACAAAACGTAGAAAGAAACTTTTCACATGAAATTCGCAAGCCGTACGAAGATCAACGGTTTTTAGAAGGGGCGGGTGATAGGCATGCCGATGAATTGATTGCTGAAATTCAGTTTTGGTTGCGTACTAACTTAAATACCGAATTAACCCTAACCGAAATAGCTAAACAATTTGGTATGAGTCAGCGTTCGTTTACACGACGCTTTAAAGTAGCAACAGGTGTTAGGGCTACGCAATATTGGCAACAGTTGCGTATTGAAAGCGCTAAAGAATTATTGTCATCAAGTAATTTAAGTATACAAGAAATAGCTGATCAGGTTGGTTATCAAGACCAAGGACATTTAACTCGATTGTTTAAAAAAGACTTAGGTTTAACACCGAAAGCGTATCGAGCCATGGTTAAAAAGAAACTATTCAGTTAACAACAAAAATAAAGTACTATTTCATTTCAGAAAATTAACTTACTAACATTATTCTTGAGAGAACCATGAGCGAAAAACTATCAACTGCACTTTCTATTGCTGAAAAACAAATTAGTCAAATGCTAACCATGCAAGATGCAATGAACAGCCGAGTTAGTGAAACATGGCGTGAAAATGGTTATGAATGGTATCGTGCTATTTGGGTTGAATGTGCAGAAATGTTAGATCACCATGGTTGGAAATGGTGGAAACATCAAGAAATTGACATTGCACAAGTTCAGTTAGAGTTAGTAGATATTTTTCATTTTGGTTTAAGTCTACGTTTAATGACTGGCGATGATGCATTATCAATTGCTCGTGAGTTAGCAAAAGAGTTACACCAAGGCACTGCAGAAGATGACTTTAAAATAGCCCTTGAAAACTTAGCTTCTGCTGCGGTAACTAAAAAATCATTTGATGCGAAAGCGCTTGCTGATTGTATGTCATTAATGAATATGGATTTAGATGAATTATTCCGCCAATATGTGGGTAAAAATACTTTAAACTTCTTCCGTCAAGATCATGGCTATAAAGATGGCACTTATATTAAAGAATGGCACGGCGAAGAAGATAACGAAGTGCTAGCAAACCTTGTTACTACCCTTGATGCAAGTGCTGATGACTTTCAACAACAGTTATACGCTGCGTTAGAAGAAAAATACCCTGCTTAAATGATATAAATAGAAGTACAACTTCAGCTGTTGTACTTCTATTTTGCTATACCTACCAATACATGTACTTAATATAGTAATTTTTGTATAACTCTCGATTTCTAAAAATTATTACCTCTCGTTGTTAATCATAAACCAGTTAATCATAAACCAATAGTTAATCTTAACTCGGCTCTAGATGATTTTAACTTATTGAAAATAAATAAGTATTGACTATATTTATACTTACTTAATAAATAATTATTTTTGGCTCATATTTTGCTTTATTCAATATGAGTAGTGCTTTTTGTCGTTTGTGATAAGAAAGCGTCAATAATTTGTTTATACCAATAAATTTGATTTGTTACACATAACATATCGACTTGGTATTTTAGGAGAAGTATATGGAACTGATATTATTTGCCTTAATTACCCTAGTGGTAATTGTTGCTGTGCTAGCGAGTCGCTTAAACGATAGTAGCTTTCCTTTTCCATTTGATAGTAAAAAAGCCATTTTTACACCCGCTGAAAAAAACTTTCAAAACTTAGTTGAGCAAGCGCTAGGTGGACAATATAGAGTATTGAATCGCGTTAGGTTAAGTGACGTAGTGACTATTCGTAATGGTGTTTCAAGTCGTGCTAGTCAAGCCGCAGCAAAAAGTGCTGCAACGAAATACTTAGACTTTGTTATTTGTGATCGCAGTTCTATGAAGCTACTTGGTGCTATCGATTTGGTAGATACTCAAGGCCGCGGATATAAAATAAAAAAAGATTGGTTTGTAAGCGGTAGTTTAGAAGCTGCGTCAATTCCCCATCTTCGTATTAAAGTAAAAGCTAATTACACATTAGAAGAAATTAGAACCTGTATTCACACCCGCTTACTTGGTAAAACTACAGCTAATTACGCGCCACAACCAAAAGTGAAAGGGCGTGTTATTCCTGCGCCTATGGTGAGAGCGAGAAATAAACCTGTTGGCGCTCTATCGTCAGCAGCTGCAAGAGCGCAGCTTGAAGAACAAACTCCTATGATACCGTCAATGTCCGGACAGTTAGGTGGAATGTCAGCTACTTCGTTATCTCATTAATTAAACCGATCTCAAGTTAATGCTTGTTTCATAGTCATTTTTAATATACAAAACCCGATAATTAATCGGGTTTTTTTATTAGTATTTTTTGCTGGTAATGGTTATACCAAGTTGATTAAGTTCTTTCCCACTCAGCGAAAGTTAAAAGGCTTAGAGG
>NZ_JAHKPR010000048.1:0-1177 GCF_018860585.1 Colwellia sp. E2M01 | reverse complement strand
CTAAACAAATTCGCCTTGTTATTGCACATCGAGCATAGCTCTGAGTTGGGAAGAAATTTAATCAAATTGGTATTAAATATTTATAGTCGATCACCAGTTACTCAATAGTTTTATTGCTTTGCCCGAAGGAACTTAGCTCTGAACCAGAACCTTGAAGTGTGATGGGTATATACAAAAAATTATATTTGTTCTCATATCATTCTAAGTGGACACTTCTTTATATAGAATGGTTTAAAAGTTTTAATAGAACTAACTAGAAATATAGTGGTTTAAATGAATATGTCTAAAAGAGTGAGCCATATTTGAAGAAAAGGTAAAGAGTCAAACTTATCCTTCTTTTTGGTGTTAAGACGGCTTATATAAAGGAAAATAACGCTAAGCTTGAGTAAATATTCAGCAAACAAGCAGTAAACATGAAAAAATAGTGAAATATTTGAATTTAGCTATTGCAAGCACGAAAACATTACACTAGAATTCGCACCACTTAATGTAGTGCCGACTTAGCTCAGTTGGTAGAGCAACTGACTTGTAATCAGTAGGTCGCCAGTTCGATTCCGGCAGTCGGCACCATTAATACTTAAAAACAATAGTTTTTGAGGTACCTATAAAAGGTATAGGCTTAAGTGGAGGGGTTCCCGAGTGGCCAAAGGGATCAGACTGTAAATCTGACGGCTCAGCCTTCGGTGGTTCGAATCCACCTCCCTCCACCATATTTCGATTTGACTTTATTAGAGATAAAGTTAAATCAAAGACAGAGTTAAATCTGATAGAGTAAGCGGGCGTCGTATAGTGGTAATACCTTAGCCTTCCAAGCTAAAGCTGCGAGTTCGATTCTCGCCGCCCGCTCCATCTTTTATATGAATGCTGATATGGCTCAGTTGGTAGAGCGCACCCTTGGTAAGGGTGAGGTCGGCAGTTCGAATCTGCCTATCAGCACCATTCCTAGATGACTTTATCCTTTATCTCAAATCAAAATATTAAATTAATTTAACAGTAAATTATTACTATACCCAGAGGTATTTTAAAATGGCTAAAGAAAAATTTGAACGTTCGAAACCACATGTAAACGTTGGTACAATCGGACACGTTGATCACGGTAAAACAACGTTAACAGCTGCTATCTCTGCGGTATTAACTAAAGCACACGGTGGTGACGTAAAAGATTTCGCACAAATCG
>NZ_JAHKPR010000072.1:15430-25123 GCF_018860585.1 Colwellia sp. E2M01 | reverse complement strand
AAGGGAATAACCATTCTCTTCAATCAATGCCTTGCCTCTAAGCCTTTTAACTTTCGCTGAGTGGGAAAGAACTTAATCAACTTGGTATTACATCAACAATAAATAGTGGTAGGTGATTTTTGAACAATATTTTTCGAAAGCTAATTTGCAAAACATTAATTGCTAGTGTTTTACTTTTAACAAGTACCACTAGCTTGGCGCTTGATCCAAATAACCTTTTCCCGAAAGTAAAATTGGTGACTTCAATGGGGGTTATCGTGGTAGAGCTAGATAGTATTAAAGCGCCATTAACCGTCGATAATTTTCTTAAACTTGTGGTTAGCGGCGAATATGACAATACTATTTTTCATCGCATCATAGAAGGCTTTGTAGTACAAGGCGGTGGCTATGACGCCAAGTTAGAAGCCAGAAAAGTAGGAAAAAACATTGTTAATGAATCAGGTAATGGCCTAAAAAACACAATGGGAACCATTGCTATGGCGAAAGAAAGTCGACCACATTCTGCTAACCGTCAATTCTTTTTTAACCTTGCAGATAACAGCTCATTAGATCCGGGAAGAAAGTGGGGGTATGCGGTTTTTGGTGAAATAGTTGAAGGCCAAGAAGTGTTAGCCGCTATTGCTAAAGTACCCACAGGTTATGATGAAGGTATAGGTTGGGATGATGTGCCCGTAGAGCCAGTAACAATAATTAAAGCGACTTTATTACCGCCTTCAAATTAACCTCAGGAAGTAAAATAACAATAACTACTGAAATATAAAGTAACAAATACATTACAAAATAAAGGCACCTCTTTTTTGACAAAAAGCTATTTATCACCGATAAATAAAGGTGCCGATACAAATTTTCCACGCTAAAAAAATCACAAATAAGCTGCATAGAATATAAAGCTATGATTGAAAATAATATTTATAAGCATCCTTAATAATATTAATTTTTTAATTAATTCAGCAAACTAACAGTGATAATTAATAAAGCAAATAAAGAATATGGCACTAACGTATGTCGATTAACAATATATTAAATTGTGAGTTAAATAACGACATACCTAATGTAAATTGTACTTTTTAAGGTGTTATCATGATAATTGAGCAGTTTATCGATGAAAAAATACTACAAATGCAGGCCTATATTAATGCAGTCATTAATGAAGAGCTTCATTACACTGAACTCGATAATTTTATTTTAGATACTATGTCCGACTGGACTTTGTTAAAAGTAAGGGATGAAACACCGCACAGCGCCAAAGAACGAGTTTTTTGGCATTTAATACATGAAGTGAGTTTGCATGGTGCTTTAGCCCTTAATCAAGATCTTTATTTTAAAAGTGAAATGACCACTTGTTTAGACTTTTTTAATGGCTCAGGTAGTTACCCTATCGACTGTATTGGCTGGCGACCCATTGCTTAATTAGTCAGATTACTAAAAACTGCTTAGCTTTCATCACCTTTTCAACATATCAACTTGATTAATCAATCAATCAGCTTATTATTAGTGGCACTATCAATTAGAGCAAAACTTAACATATGCGCAACCACTCAGTAATAGTGATTTTTTTTAGCGCTATAACATCAGTTATGCATCAAAATTTCTTCCCTGTTATTATTAAAGGTAATGACTAAATGTTACCAAATAAAACATGGCTACAAAGCGCTAAAATATATTTAGAAAGACGTGTAGCTACTTTATTTTTTCTAGGTTTTTCTGCTGGTTTACCTATTCTTTTAGTTTTTTCAACATTATCATTCTGGCTACGTGAAGCAGGTGTAAGCCGTGAAAATATTGGCTATTTTAGCTGGATAGCGCTCGCTTATGCCTTTAAATGGGTTTGGGCACCCGTTGTAGATAGAGCGTCTATTCCTTTATTAACTAACTACTTAGGACGTAGACGTAGTTGGCTATTCTTGTCTCAACTTTTTATCATCTTAGCACTCATTGGTATGGCGCTAAGTGATCCACAGGCAAACCTTACGCTGTTCGTTATTTTTGCAATGATTGTTGCCTATAGCTCAGCAACACAAGATATAGTGATTGACGCGTACCGCATTGAATCCGCACCAGAAAAATATCAAGCAGCAATGGCTGCGGCTTACATGACAGGGTACCGCCTTGCGATGATAATGGCAGGAGCCGGTTCGCTTGCTATAGCCGCTTGGGCAAGCCCTAGTGATGCTTATCATCTGAGTGCATGGTCTGTTTCATATTTTGCTATGGCTGCTTGTATGGGGGTCGGTATTATTACTACACTTACTTGTCATGAGCCAGATTACCAAGATAACCTCAGTAATAAACGCCAGCAAATAGCTGTAAAACTTGAACATCAACATTTACCTCAGTTCTTTTCGCGTTTTCTAGCTTGGCTTGATATTGCCGTTGTAGCGCCATTTGCTGACTTTTTTAAACGTTATGGTAAGCAATCTTTATTAATATTATTGTTGATAGGTACCTACCGAATATCTGACATAGTCATGGGTATTATGGCAAATCCCTTTTATGTTGACATGGGCTATACCAAGGGCGAAGTGGCGGCAATCACCAAAGTTTTTGGCGTGGTTATGACATTACTCGGAGCAGGAATTGGCGGTATTCTACTTACCCGTTACAGTACTTATTCTATTCTTTTTTTAGGGGCCTTTTTGGTGGTTGTCACTAACCTAATTTTTGCAATACTTGCTTTTATTGGTAAAGATTTAGTCATCCTAACCTTAATTATTTCTATGGATAATATTAGTGCTGGCATTGCCACAACCGCTTTTGTTACTTATATGTCGAAGCTAACTAATATAGAGTTTTCAGCAACACAATATGCGCTATTTAGCTCGATGATGTTATTATTTCCCAAGTTCATCGCTGGATTCTCAGGGATATATGTCGATGGTTTTGGTTATATAAATTTCTTTATTAGCTCAGCGTTAATTGGCGTGCCCGTTTTAGGTTTAATAGTGCTGTTGAAAAAAGTCACTAAAGCTGAACTCAAAAAAGATGACGATAACAACAATGAAGTTAATGACAAAATTAACAAGGTAACAACATGATAAAATTTTTCTTTTTAGTTCCAATTCTTATGTGTGCTATATGGGTTTGGTACCTTAATGAGCACGGTTATACTTTAAAAGAAGGGCTTAAAGGCTTTACTTACATTTTCATTTTCAACGCTATTCTCATTGGTTTTTTCGTTACGATGATATTTGTAACTAAATGATTAAATTATCTTAATTTAAGTTTACCTTTGAATTTATCTAGCAATGTCAAAACTATCTCCCTCTGATAAACAAATTAGCATTCAAGCAAGCTAAAATATTATTTATGTAATACACTTAGCATATGTTTTATAACCCCTTATAAATATTATGTTAATTGTTGATCAAAGTGTTTTAGATGATATATCCAAAGGTTTCACCGTTCCTGCACAACCAAGACTTTTGTTTGATTTATTAAAGTTAATGGCTGAAGAAAGCCCTGATATAAATGAAATTAGTGAACTGATTAGTAAAGATGTTGCAGTTAGCGCCGCTATTTTAAAAACAATCAATTCTCCGCTTTATGGATTAAGCCGCACAATAACCGACATCAAAATGTCTGTTAACTACATTGGCCTTTTTGGGGTAGTCACCCTAGTAACAGGTAGCTTACTCAAAAAGAGTTTCGATCCTAAAAACTGCAGCATTAACTTAGATAACTTTTGGAAATTAACCTCTAGCATAGCCAATGTTGCTGAGTCATTAGGACAAAGATATCGCCCCAACATAGCCAATGATAAGTTTTTTAGTGTTGGTTTATTTCATGCTTGTGGTCAACCTGTAATGGCAATGAAATATAAGGATTTTCAGCAAGTAATAGATGAAGCGCAAACAACACCAGGGCTTGCGCAAACCACTATTGAAGAACAAAAATATGGTGTTCATCATGCAACAGTTGGTTATTATGTTGCTAGCTCATGGCGCTTACCTAAAGATGTTTGCCAAATAATTTTACAACACCACGATAGAGAGTTTCTAAACACCCTTAATGGCTCAGAAGAACAAGACTTGTTCGCGGTATTAAAACTCAGTGAGCAACTTGTTGCACTCAAATTTACTCACAAAGACAATGCCGATTGGGAATATGTAAAAGAAGCGGTATGCGCGGTGTTGGCTATTGATGATGAAACCTTACAGCAATTAACCCTTGAATTTACAGAGCGTGAGTACGCTTAATACTATACCAAATTGGTATTAGTTCATTGCAAATTTAAAGGTGAGTACTCTGCTTGTTAAAGAGTGCTCATTGTTAAAAGTAACAATTATTAAAAAGTTGCAATTACTAGAAGATACTAACGCAAGCCTCGGCTAAACTCCTGCCAAGATAATAATAAATCTCTAAAATCATCTAAGCCACAACCAGCCAGTTCATTCTGATCGAGATGAATGTGATCATCGGTAAGCATTTCAGGTAAGCCTTCACCATTGTCATCAAGTATGCCATTCATACTGACGTTAGTTTGAATAGAAACCTCATCACGACTTAGAATAACAGTGTATTCACTGCCTATTATCGGTATTTCATGTGACTTTCCTGCTTCAACATCATCAATTTTGCTAAGTAACTCATTTAGCTTATCTGCATCATTACCTAGTTCAACTTCAAGCCAAGGGCCTATCACCTCATGCTCTAGCGAAAAAATCGCCCTTGCTTCGCCTGTTATGGCATCGTGTACAAATTCATATTCCATAGAAAACCTACTAAATAGAGCTCAAATATTAATTAAAAAGAGACTAAAAAAAGTGATTGAAGAAAGTTATTGTGCTTGCCACTGACAATTCACTAATACGTTATCTGAGGCAGAGCTATCAGCTTTGTGTAAGTAAACCTGACCCGTATAATTATCACCAGCAGCAATAACTCCAACCCCTTTCGGTGTACCTGTCATCACAATATCGCCATCAGTTAAGGTTAAAAATGACTGTAAGTCAGCTAATATTTCATCAGGCTTAAACATCATTAAACTAACACCACCTTGTTGGATAAGTTTGTCGTTAATGCTTAATGATAAGGTCAAGGCGCTCTGCTCAACATTATCTAGGCTAACAAAATCACTAAAAACGGCTGAGCCATCAAACGCTTTGGCGCGCTCCCAAGGTAAACCTTTGGCTTTTAACTTGCTCTGAACATCACGCTTAGTTAAGTCTAAACCTAATGCTACCGCACTAAACTTACCACTTTGATATAAGAAACACAGCTCAGCTTCATAGTGTAAAGTATCTGAGTTATGCTCAGCGTTTAATGTATTACTTATCGCTGAGTTAGGTTTTAAAAAAACCACCATTTGTTCGGGGACTTCATTATCTAACTCTTTGATATGTTCAACATAGTTACGGCCAATACAAATAACTTTTGATGGTGTTAATTGTTGAGTTTTTTGCTCTGCTGAGATTAAAGTAATAGACTGCATAAAAAGCCTTGTGACGTTTCTTTAGCGAGCATAATAATCAGTTAACTAAGCTTGAACAAGGGAGATTTTATTTTTTAAAAGTATATACTGGTTAAGATAATCGGTAATTAATGAAATTATGGCTTAAATTCAAATCATTAGGGATGCTATGAAAAACGTAAAACAACTTTTAACACTCGCTGTGTTGGCGCTTAACAGTATGCTTGTTTCTGCCGATGAAGGTATGTGGCAACCCAACCAATTACCAGCCATAACTGAAGAATTGACCAAAGCAGGGTTGACTTTAAATCCAAAAGATTTAACCGACCTAACTGGGTTTCCGATGGGGGCTATTGTTAGTTTAGGCGGCTGTACTGCTTCATTTGTTTCCGATCAAGGCTTAGTTGCTACCAACCACCACTGTGTTTATGGCTCTGTACAATACAACTCAACACCAGAAAATAACTTACTCGACAATGGTTTTCTCGCCAAAAACTTCGCTGAAGAATTACCTGCAACACCCGGTACGCGCATTTACGTAACCGAAGAAATTACCGAAGTAACGCAATTAATAAAAAACAATATTAGCGAAACAATGTCGGGAACCGCACGCTATAAAGTAATTGATGATAATTCAAAAAAATTAGTCGCTGAATGTGAAAGTGATGAACGTTATCGTTGCCGTGTGGTTAATTTTCACGGTGGTTTAGAATATTATTTATTTAAACAGTTAACTATTCGAGACGTGCGTTTAGTCCACGCGCCAGCCAGTAGTATTGGCAAGTTTGGTGGTGATATAGATAACTGGATGTGGCCACGTCACACCGGTGATTACGGTTTTTATCGCGCTTATGTGAATAAAGACGGACAACCTGCAGACTTCAGCGAAGATAATGTACCTTATCAACCAAAGCATCATTTAAAACTAAATAAAAGTGGTGTTGATAACGACGATTACATCATGGTAATTGGCTACCCAGGCCGCACTAATCGTTACCGCACAGCGTATGAAGTTGAGAACATGTTTACTTGGACTTATCCTCAAGCTAAGACTTACCGTGAAGAGCTTATTGAATTAATTCATACTAATTCAGCGCCGGGCAGCGAAGCACGCATAAAATATGAAAGTACCTTAGCTGGACTCGCCAATTACGCCAAAAATTACGGCTCAATGATTCATAGCTATAACAAAGGTAGTTTTTTAACACGCAAGCAAGCTCTTGAAAGTAAGATCACAAAATGGGTACAAAGTGATCCTAAGCGTAAAGAAAATTATGGTGAGCCATTAGCTAGTTTAAATAAATTATTAAAAGAAGATAATAAACAGCAAGTGCGTGATTTAATTTTAAGTTATATGAGATACAGTAAAATGTTATCGAGCGCAGAGCAATTACATCGTTTAGCGATAGAAAAAAACAAACCTAACATCGAACGAGAAAATGGTTATCAAGAACGAGATGTCGCTCGCATTGAACAAAACATGAAGTCTGTTGATCGTCGTTATGATGAAACCATTGACCAATCAATATTATTGGCAATGTTAACGCATTATGCTGCCCTACCTAAGAGCGAGCGTATATCATCAATTGATAGCTTTTTTGGTTTAACTGATTATCTTGCAGAAGATACAAAAGATAACGCAGCAGCTAAAAATAAAGCGGCAAAACTTGCTAAGAAGCTTACCGCTAAACTCAAAAAAATGTATCAGAAAACTGAGCTAAATTCACAATCACAGCGCTTAGCACTGATGGATAAACCGGTTGAGTATTTTAACAATAGCCAAGACCCTTTTATTAAATTAGCTGTTGCTAGTTTTACCGAACGCCAAGCAATAGAAGATAAAGCCAAGCAATTATCTGGTGACATTCAAGCCTACAGACCCAAATATATGGAAGCGTTAATCGCCTATTTTAACGCGAATAAATTACCTGTTTATGCTGATGCCAATAGTACATTGCGCATTACTTACGGCAATGTAAAAGGTTACTCACCACAAGACGGGTTGTTAGCCGTACCTTTTACCACCCTTGAAGGTATAACAGCTAAAAATACAGGCGTAACTCCATTTGATGCTCCACAAAAGCAATTAGATTTAATTGATAAAAAACACTACGGTGAATACCTTGAAAAGTCACTTGGCTCTGTACCCGTAAATTATTTAGGAAACCTTGATATTACGGGTGGTAATTCAGGTTCTCCTACCTTAAACAGCAATGCTGAAATGGTTGGTTTAGTGTTTGATGGTGTGTACGAAAGCATTATTGGTGATTGGGATTATGATACGAAATTAAATCGTTCTATTCATGTTGATGTGCGTTACATACTTTGGGCAATGCAATATGTTGACGGCGCCGATAATCTTATCGCTGAAATGGACATTGTTGAATAGTATATCTACACAGAATAGTTAAACAGTACGCTGTACAAGTAACTGAACAATTGAGTTTACAACTCATCACGAACTAAGGATTGAAATGATATCAAAGTTACCCCGTTGGGTTGAATATGGTTCATTTATACTTGCGCTTGTGGCTGGGCTTGTTAACTCTATTGGTTTATTAGGTTTTCAACACCAAGCCATTTCACATTTATCAGGCACCGCAACATTACTAGGTACAAGTGCCTTTAACGCTGATATTTTTGATACCCTGCATTTATTACTTATTCTTCTTAGCTTTTTATTAGGCTCTGCTATCTCTGGTTATTTTATCAATAGCGGCTCGTTAAAGTTAGGTCGAAACTATAGTGCCTTACTTATTTTAGAAGCGTTCTTTATTTTCGGTTCGGTATATTTTTTATCAAACGGCTCAGAGCAAGGACACTACTTAGCCTCTGCAGCTTGTGGCTTACAAAATGCGCTAGCAACCACCTATAGCGGCGCTGTTATACGTACAACTCATGTTACAGGTATATTTACCGATCTTGGTATTATGTTAGGCGCCAAATTAAAAGGTGAAAAGTTTGATAACCGAAAAGCGATTCTTTTTTTATTGATCATTACAGGCTTTATTATTGGTGGTATTTTAGGCGCTTATTTTTTCAGTTTTTTACATTTTAATGCCTTATTAATCCCTGCCAGCATTTGTTTACTGTTAGCCTTGATTTACAACGTTTACAGCCCCCCAAAATATTGAAAAAGATTAGAATAAATATACTATTATCAAAAGCATGTGAATAATGGTGTGAATATTTTTTTAGCATAAATTAACAATATTTAATTAGGATTAACTGTTAATTCAATATATATTTACAATGTTCAGTACAACAAGAATCATCAATAATAAGGAGAAAATAGATGACTGAAGAAGTAGTAGAACAAAGCAATGCAACAACAGCTGAGACAGCTAAAATCGTATACATTTTATACCTAGTCGGCATTTTATTTGGTATTACTGGCATTATAGGTGTGGTTATGGCTTACATTAATAAAGCCGATGCCCCTGATTGGTTAAAGTCTCATTATCAATTTCAAATAAGAACATTCTGGATAGGCGCCCTTTACCTTGTTCTAGGTTCAATGTTTGCCATCGTACTTATTGGTTGGTTTATATTGTTATTTTGGGTACTTTGGCTAATTATTCGTTGCGTAAAAGGCATGAAGTCATTAGAAGCTAAACAAGTACATCCTAATCCTACAGGTTGGCTTTTTAGTTAAATATTCAAGCAGTAAAAATAAATACAACCAACTATATAAAAACCATATAAGAACTATATTAAAAAAATTATTAACAACAAGGAGAATCCATAATGGATTATTTTATAGGCGCGTTTAAAAAATACGCTGATTTTAGCGGCAGAGCTCGAAGAGAAGAATACTGGATGTTTATGCTAGTTTACTTTGTTATTAGTCTGGTATTAGGCTTAATAGGTATCGAGTTAATCTCGCTTCTTTTTAGTTTAGTATTATTAATACCAAGCATTAGTATTGCGACCAGAAGATTACATGATACTGGTCGTTCAGGCTGGTGGCAGTTAATCGTATTAATTCCACTTATTGGCTTAATCGTACTTATTGTTTTCTTAGTGCAAGCTGGTCACGATGAAAATGCTTACGGTGTAAACCCTAAAGCGGCTAGTGCAGCATAAGTCACCACTATAGTTATGTAACAAGTAATATTGGCTGCGGTATAAAATAGTGCTTTGCAGCCAATTTATTATTGTTTTATTGATGTTATTAAAAAGTTATTTGGAATAAATATGAACAATAAAATAATTGGTATCGTACTCATCATTCTCGGGGTTGCTTTAGCTATATGGGGTTACCATACCAAGTCCGTTAAATT
>NZ_JAHKPR010000072.1:0-15317 GCF_018860585.1 Colwellia sp. E2M01 | reverse complement strand
TATCGGAATTGGTATAACATTTATGACTCAGCAAGTGCGCAATTAAGCCGCACTCTAAATGGAGATTCACCCATTGAAGCCTGGGCAGGTATGGTTGCTGGAGTCATTGCAATTGTGATTGGTATATCAAGAATTAAATAGAGCAAGCTTGTTTACGATAACCAACAAAAGGCAAAGGTAAACGCCCCAATAAATATTGATTAGCAATAACTATTCCTGCAATCATAGTTAAGATAAAAGCTAATATAATATTACTCCCCCCACTAATGCTTGCCACCGCAGGTCCTGGACAAAATCCTGCCAAGCCCCAGCCAATACCAAAAAATATCGCACCAAAAATTAAGGTACCATCAATATTATTATTGGTTGGGATAGTAAGCTTATCGCCACTTATCGCCTGCTTTCTATTTTTAATAACCAGATGATAAAAAGGAGCAAAAACCATAAGCGCCCCACCCATAACAAAGGCTAAACTTGGATCCCAATTGCCAGTAATATCTAAAAAGCCAATCACTTTATCAGGATCAACCATGCCAGAAATAATCATTCCTGCACCGAATAAAAGCCCAGAGATCAAGCCAACAATAATACCTATGATGGTTTGTTGAGTTATTTTAGATGTTACTACTGTTGAGCTTGCTTCTGTTGAATTAGTGTTTATTGATTCAGACATTACAGCACTCCTAATAATCGACGAATTAACACCACAACAATTGCCGCAGCCATAAACGCACACGTAGCAACAATAGAGCGTTTTGAAAAACGCCCCATGCCGATAATGCCATGTCCGCTAGTACAGCCATTACCTAAACGAGTTCCAAAACCGACAAATAATCCAGCAACAGCAGCCAGTAATAAATTAGTATCAGTTACATCAGGTAACGCAAAGCCCAAAGGCAACACAAACACTATGCTAGTTATCATGCCCACAACAAAAGCTGCACGCCAGCTTGATTCATTTTTTTGAGGATTAATTAAACCACCAATAACACCACTAATGCCTGCAACTTTGCCACTAAATAACAACAGAACAACGGCGGACAAACCCAATAACATACCGCCAAATAATGACGCCCACGGTATTGTAAATTCCATAAAGCTCTCTCTACTGTATAACTAACTCATAGCTTTCAAAACTACGCCAAATACCCACTATTTATTCCGCACAAAAAATATCATGCAAACTGGTAATTAGTGCGGCAATACGAGGGTCAGCTAACGAATAAAATACCGCTTGCGATTCTTTTCGCACAGACACTAAGCTTTTCTTCCGTAATACACTTAAATGTTGAGAAAAGGCCGACTGGCTTAACGATGAACTTTCTTGTAACTGCCCCGCCCCCATTTCTCCTTCCATTAATTGGCATAACACCAACAAGCGATCAGGGTGCGCCATAGTTTTTAATAGCTCAGCTACTAAGCCTACTTTATCTTTGATTTCATTTACTTCCATCATTGCCTCTTTGTTTCTTTGTTTCTTTGTTTCTTTATTTAAGAATTTAAGCGTTTCGTATAACTCAACAAACGAATAAAGCACATGTTTAATCACAATTCGAAAAGTACACACTATAACGATCGTTCATTTATTAAAGGTATTATCTCACCTGAACAAAAATTAGCAATAAATTATTTAGACATTACTTCATTAGCCTTACCTAATAAATAAGAATTAATGAATTTATTAACAAATTTGGATTTCAATAAATTACGCTTTTGCAGTTAAAGATGATTAACAAATAATTATCCGTGATGTTGCAAATAACGCTTCAGCGGCGGTAAAGCTTGTCGTTTGAGTGAAAATCCCGCAGTTATTATGTTTGAGCTAAGCCACTTTGCCTCTTCTGTAAACTGTGGTTTGCCTTATCATACTGTCAGTGACTTAGAAGGGAATAACTATTCCTTCATCACAGCGCCTTGAATTGAAAGCGCTCTGAAACATGCATTTTGAATGGTAACGGGATAGACATTAATAATGTACTACGTTTCTCTCTATGCTAACGAGCATTATTGGTATTTTTTATACTACCTAAAGCCTGAACAGACCTACATTTAAACTTTTGTGATACTTCTGTGATGAATTAATCATGAAATGGTGATGAACACGTGATCTCGCCGCGATAATTTCCTCTCATAATATTTGTTAGTTACACATTAAGTGTCTGAAATACAGGCTCTTAAAAAATCTAAATTAATAAAATAACATTTAGTCCAACATTCACTACAAAGGGAAATACCATGAAAGCATTCAAAAAATCGTCAACTACATCATCATTAAGTGTACTTGCACTGGCACTTGCTAGTTCAACGACAATGGCACAAGAATTATCGGTTACCGTAACTAACTTAACCCAAGGCTTGTATTTTACCCCTGTAATTACCGCAGCTCACAGCAACGAAAACCACCTTTTTATGACTGGCGAAATAGCTAGCGCTGAGCTACAGGCTATGGCTGAAGGTGGTGACATATCTGGTTTATCAAATGTATTAATGAATGCTGATGCTAATGTTAATGAAAACCCTGCAGCAGGTTTATTAGCGCCAGCAACATCTACAAGTTTTGATTTAAGCACAGACAGTACTAATACTCATTTATCGCTAGCAGCAATGATACTACCTTCAAACGATGGCTTTGCGGGATTAGATAGCTGGGAAATACCAACTGAAGCGGGTACTTACACGGTATTTTTAAATGCTTATGATGCTGGTACTGAAGCGAATGACGAGTTAAGAGGAAGCGGCGCACCGGGTGAATCTGGAATGCCAGTACCACCGCCACTTGAAGATGCGATAGGTATGAACGGTACTGGTGTTACTGATATGGAATCTAACGACAAAGTACATATTCACCGTGGCAGTTTAGGCGACGATGATATGACGGGCGGTAAAAGCGATATCAACAATAGCGTACAACGTTGGTTAAACCCTGTAGCTAAACTTACTATTACGGTGCAATAAGGAGGCTGTATGTCTATTTCAATCCAACACAAACTTACAACTAAATTACTGCTTGTTAGCTTACTTAGCCTTGGCTTATCGGCTTGTGGCGATAATGATGATGACATGAGCCCCGTCACACCTGATGTTGAAGTGCCTATGGAGTATAGTTATTCAGTAACTGTTACTAATTTAACTTATGGTCAGCCTTTATCGCCTGTTGCATTAAGTCTTCATGGTGATAGTAAAATGTGGATGATTGGCGAAAGCGCTTCTACCGCATTAGAAAAATTAGCTGAAGGCGGTGACAATTCAGATTTTATTTCAGCAGAAAATAATATTGTTGCCTTATCAAGCGAAGGCCCTGTTCCACCAGGTGCTAGCGTCACGTTAGACATCATGACCACTGACTCAATGGCAACTTATTTTACGGTTGCGACCATGTTAGTGAATACAAATGACGCTTTCTCGGGTCTTACTGGGGTAGATATATCAACTTTAGCTATCGACCAAGCAAAATCATGGAACTTAAATGTTTATGATGCTGGTACAGAGAAGAACACCGAAGCTATGGGCACCATTCCCGGTCCTGCCGATGGCGGTACTGGTTTTGATGCTGCACGTGATGACACTAACCTTGTTAGTTATCATACAGGTATTGTTAGCAAAGATGATGGTTTATCTAATTCAGTTTTAACTCAGGCACATCGTTTTGATAATCCTGCTGTTAAAGTAACCATTACAAGAACTAAGTAGTGCCTTAAGCCAATGAGCGAGAGGTACTACTATTCTCACTCATTGGCTTAACTATGAACGATAAAATTTTAATCATTGAAGACGAAATGGATATTGCCAAGCTTATTAAAGTGCATTTGTCTGAACTCGATTTACATTGTGATATTTGTACTGAGGGTGATGAGGGTTTACAGCAAGCGTTAAGCGAAAATTATCAACTTATTTTATTAGATGTCATGTTACCCGGTATCAACGGTTTAGATATTTGCCGACAAGTAAGACAAGAAAAACCCTTACAATCAATCATTATGCTTACTTCTAAAACCTCAGAGATTGATCGTATATTAGGGCTTGAACTAGGGGCCGATGATTATATGACTAAACCCTTTAGCATCAGAGAATTACAAGCCAGAGTAAGAAGTCAATTACGTAGAGTGCATGCCGTAACAGCAAAAAATGCCATCATAATTAATGATGCGACCAACGTTGAACCTGATGTAAATATGTCAGGTAAAGTATCAGTTCAACAACCAACGTCAATTGAAGAAACGGCAACATCTATTGGTCAATTACAAGTT
The DNA here is from genome assembly GCF_018860585.1 of Colwellia sp. E2M01. Taxonomy (GTDB): domain Bacteria; phylum Pseudomonadota; class Gammaproteobacteria; order Enterobacterales; family Alteromonadaceae; genus Colwellia. The sequence goes on along the minus strand of NZ_JAHKPR010000072.1, from coordinate 11,070 downwards.
GATCACCGTTATCATCAAGTCACTTATAAAGATAAAGCCATCAACTTAACGGCTACCGAATTCGAGTTAATTGACTTTTTTTGTAAGCACCCCGATCAAGTATTTTCACGAACACAGTTACTTGATGGTGTATGGGGATACCAGCACAGTGGTTATGAACACACGGTTAATTCACATATTAATCGGCTTAGAAATAAACTTGAAGAAGACTGCTCTGAGCCAAAAATAATTCAAACCGTATGGGGAGTGGGCTACAAACTTAACTCCGCAGGTGTAATGCCCGCTAACGCCTGATTGCAATAATACTACACTCTTCACTCAGTAAGGACTTTCTCGTAATGAAAATATCACTTTACCAACGACTCGCAATAACATTATGTGCAGCTTTCATGATCATGGCGTCATTACTTATTTGGTGGAGTAATTCATTAGTACAACAATCTAAATATCAAGCAGAGCAAAAATTACATTTACACCTTGCCGAACATTTAGCGCACGATAATCCATTATTACAAGATGGTGTTTATGATAAAGCTGCGTTAGAAAATCTATTTCATACCTTGATGTTATTGGGCCCTGCCTTTGAATTTTACTTTTTAGATACACAAGGTAACATTTTAACTTATTCAGCGGATCCGGCTAAAATAAAACGCCAAAAAGTTTCGTTAATTCCCTTAAAAAAACTCATTGAACAACCACAAAAAGCACCTATTTTTGGTGATGATCCTCGCGGTATTAACACCAGTAAAATATTTTCAGCATCACCTATTTATCAAGATGAAAAGCTTCAAGGTTATTTATATATCATTATTGGCGGCGAAATTTATGACTCTATTTTTAGCCAAGTACAAGACGATAAAAACCTACAAAAATATGGTGCGTTTGTACTCGCTAGCTTAGCTTTACTGTTATTACTACTATTAGTTGTTTTTCACTATTTCACCAGACCAGTAAAAGAATTAGCAGAGCAAATGCAGGCATTAAAAGCTGTACAGTTTGATCAAACACAAGTTCAATTAAAGCAATGGGGAGATTCAAATTATGGTATTGATCATAATGAAGTTAACTTCCTCGGTGCTACTTTTAATGACATGGTTTTACAAATTAACCAACAACTATCTTTATTAACCGAAAACGACAGAGTACGCCGAGAGCTATTAGCCCATTTATCTCACGATTTACGTACACCTTTGGCAACCATGCAAGGTTATATTGAAACCTTAGCGATGAAAGGTGATGATTTATCAAGTGCTGAAAAACAAGATTATTTAGCGACGGTACAACGTAATGTTAGCCAATTAAAGCGACTGATAGATCAAATATTTGAGTTAGCGCATTTAGAGAATGGCCAGGTAACGGTTAACTTAGAAACCTTTGCTATTGGTGAGCTATTACATGACATTATGTCTAAATTTACCTTAAAAACTGCGAATAAAAATATCAGCTTAACCTTGCAGCCTCAACCTTGCCAATTCATGGTTTTCTCAGATATTGCCAAGTTAGAAAGAATAATGACAAATTTATTGGAAAACGCCATTCGTCATACCGATAGCGGTGGTGAAATAGTCATTACCGTAACGCACTTAATAGCAGAAATTAAAGTAAGCGTAACCGATAATGGTAGCGGCATAAGTAAAGAAGATATTGCTTATATCTTTGACGCTAGATATAGAGCAAGTAATGCAATAGAAGATAATACTCAACATGCTGGCTTGGGGTTAGCCATTAGTCAAAAGTTATCGAGAGTAATAAATTCTGAATTAATGGTTAAAAGTGAGCTGGGCAATGGCAGTAGCTTTTCATTATCTATACCACTGCAATCTTAATTTCATCCCTTGCAGCTTCACAGAGGAAATAAAGAAGGTAAGCCGTAAGAGCAACCGTTAAATAAATTAATAGTTAACTTATGGCTGCCCCAAACATCCACCTTAATCTTATAATCGCTTGAGTAAAATAACCCAATCTTTATCAAAGTTGTTCGGTGGCTTACCTATGGATCGAGATGCTTTATCCCAGTACTCTTTTTTCACTTCATCAATATGAATGGTTTCTATTGTCCCTGAAATTAATTTTCCGCCTTGACGAGGATCGTACCATTGAATACTGTAATCCGTTTTCCCCATAGGTAAGTTTAATTGAATATCCTTATTTAAGCTTTGCGCATAAACAATATAAAACTGCTCTTCAACCCCCAAAACCCATGTAGGAGTTGAAGCATCTTTATCACCACTTTTTTCATCAACGCTATCAACAATAACATTATCTAAATTAGTTGCTTGGTGGTAAGGAACATCTATTATTTTGAAGAAATCTAACGCATGCTTAACTTGTTGCCAAAAAAGCTCTCTGCTACGCCAACTTTGTGCAGATAAATCAGATTCAGGAGCCCCATAACCAAAATACCATTCAACCCCCCATGCTCCTGCCGTTAATGCTCCCCAAAGTGCATTCATGCGAGTTAAAGTATGTTCAGGGTCAATATGATCAGGCGGCAAATTATATTTATGGTGTCCAGGTTCATCCACAGAAACAGCTAGCGGTTTACCATTGGCGACGGGCCAGTTTCTTATTTGTTTTACTTCTGAATGAACACCACTATAATCTTCCTGACTGGTTTGTAATGAAGCGCCTGTATAAAAGCTATTGGCGCCGGTTAAGTCATGAAAAAAGTTACCGTTATGAATCACAATATGGTGCTTGTATGGGTCATGATCATGAAAGTATTGCGCCATAGATAATCGTTGATTAGTGGTTTGTGGCACAGTTGCCTTCCACGAACTCCACTCACCATTTTCTTCTCCCATATTCCAATTCAAGGCAAGGTGATGTGAAAAGCGTGCAATAAGCTCTCGGTAATAAAGCTTACGCTCTAAGCCTAAGCCACCATTATCGAGTAAACCTTGGTTCTCTACTTCTTGAGTTTTAAAGTGTAAAAACAATCCTTTAGATTGCGCATGCTCAAAGGCGATTTCCCATTGTGCTAATTTTGACACATCAAAACGATCGTATGTTGTGTAATCGACATACGGGAAAACATTTTTGTCGTCCCCAAGAATATTCATTGTTAAAAAGGAAACCGAATTAAGCCCTTGCGCAGATAGATAATTAAATGCCCCTATCAGGCCTTTACCTTTACCTTTTTGCCAACTGGGATCACCTTTTTGCCAATCTTTTTCATGATCTTTCCAAGTTTTAATTGAATCATCATTGTGCTTATCGTTATGAAAACTGCCATCAAAGTCAATGTATGCCAGTAAGTTTTCAGGTGAATCAGGCCCAGATTTAATGAAGTATTCACCAGATTCAGCTAAGCGTAAATAGGGTTGATTGATATACTCTAAGCGCCCTCTAGCACGAAAGTCAGGATATTTTTTAGTGCTTGGTGTAATGTGAAACTTACCTTTCTGATTATCCATAAATTCACCCGTTAAACCCGTTAACGGTAAATTTGACACGGCGACAAATCGCCCTTTTCTAAATGACGCATGCCATGTCCAATCTCCCACTTCATTGGGGGAAAAGTGTACTCGCCATTTATTACCCGAAATAGCTCCCGTATTATGCGATTTGCCGTCAGCAGCAAAATACCCAGGTACTAAAAATTGTTGGCCTGTTTTTTTATGGGTAAACTCAACATTTAATCGGTAATTCACAAAAGGATTATCTTCTGCTATTTCTGAGGTTTCAGGGCCGTCAAAAGTCAGCGTAATTGTATGCCATTTTTGTAATTCGCCATCAAGATCAACAGCAGTACCCGCGTTAGTTTTTGCTTGCGTAGAAAAAGAAATCATTAAGCAACTAATAGCGAAAAACCAATAGTGCATGAGCGTTATTTTTAGCATATAAAGTTATCCATATAGTATTATCAAATTATTATGGTTATCTGCCAAAAACTACCCACCAAAACCTCTTTCTAGTTACATGATAGATTGACAATTTTAACCTTGAAAGTTAAATACTATATATTGAACACTACACACTGTAAATTGAATATTGTTAACAAAAATAATATATTACGAGTAACTGACTCTTACCGGAATAGTTAGCACTTGCTTACCTTTATGCTTTAACCAAAAGTAAATCAATACAAAAGTTAATAACGCAATAGCAATAGCAATGCTCGAACTAATAGGTGAATTCATAAAGTTACCTATTTGATAACATAAGGTTGCCATTAAATAAGCAAATACGAAACTCCAAACACCTGCAAACGCCGCCCAGCGAGTTCCTACTTCATTCTTAATTGCGCCCATTGCGGCAACACAAGGCGTATAAAGTAAGATAAATAATAAGTAACTAAATGCGCCTAACTGACTAACAAAAGCTATTTGCATGCGTTGGTAGGTTGTTAACTCAACACCTTGCTCATCTGCTGCAATGTTTAAGTCAGTCACTTCACCAACACTGATACCTAACGGATCATCAGGAGCAATACCCAGTAGATTCTCTTTAATGGTATCAATTGCTTCTTGCCAGCTTCTTGATAGCGATGGGTCTTCACCTGCTTCACTGTCATGTGGAGAATACAAATTATTAAACGTTGCTACTAACACTTCTTTAGCAAAAATCCCGGTAATTATACCAACACCTGCTTGCCAGTTGTCTTCTTGCACGCCCATAGGTGCTAATAATGGCATAACCACTTTAGCACCTTGGCTTAATATTGAGTTTTCGCTGTCTTGATTGCCAAATTCGCCATCGGTACTAATAGAGTTAATAAAGTTCAAAAAGCACACCACAATCACAATGGTTTTACCCGCGCCGGTAACAAAGCTTTTAGTACGTTGCCATACCCGTTTAGCTAAGTCGGTTAACTTAGGCATTTCATAAGATGGCAATTCCATAATATTTAATGACGCGCCTCCCGCTAAAACCGTTTTCTTTAATAAGAAACCAGTAAATATAGCGGCAGCAATACCCACCAAATATAATAAAAACACTAAATTTTGACCGTTATCAGGAAAAAATGCTGCAGCAAATAAAGCATACACGGGTAATCTAGCGCCACACGACATAAACGGTGACATCATTACCGTGGTAATACGTTCTCGTTCACTATCAAGAATTCTGGCTGACATTACCGCAGGAACCGTACAACCAAAGCCCACAATTAAGGGTACAAAGGCCTTGCCAGGCAAGCCTATTTTTTGCATTACGCTGTCTACAACAAAAGCAGCACGCGCCAAATAACCAGAGCTTTCAAGTAATGATAAACCAATAAACAAGCAAGCGATGACTGGTATGAAGGTCGCCACGGTTTGTAAGCCACTGCCCAGTCCTTCAATAATAGTTAAAATCCATTGCGGTAAATCTAATGGCGCAAGAAAATACAAAGGATATTCTACAAACAACGATCCACTAAGAATATCGAAAAAATCTATAAACGCGCTACCCACATTAATAGCAAACATAAAGAGCAAGTACATAGCACCAAGAAAAACAGGAATTCCCAACAATGGGTGCAAAACAACGCTATCTATTTTTTCTGAGAATGATTTGTTAATGTTGGCCGTAAAAGCCGCATTATTCGCATCCGCACTACTTACTCGGTCGAGCAAATCATTAATGTAATCGTAACGCGCTTGCATAGCACTAACGCTTGTCGGTGTTTTATTAGTATGCTTTGGTTGCTCTTCTTGTAGGACTGTTATCGACGCTTGATGAGCCGATGATATCTTGCTATCCATGGCTGTTAGTGCTTGTTGCACTATTTTTAACGAATCGTCCTGTTGAGCGCAAATAGCAATAACTTGGCAACCTAACTCTTGTGCTAATTGCTCGGTATCAATATCTAAATATGTTTGTCTATCCGTCTTATTCAATACCACAATCATAGGTACACCTAGCTCAAGCAACTGACTTGTTAGGTATAATTGTCTGCTAAGTTGATTGATATCGACGACGTTTACTAAACAATCAATGTCGTTTTTTTCTATGAACGACTGTGAAATAGTTAAGTCTGTACCCTGCTCTGCGTGCCGGTCTAATGTACTTATTCCCGGTAGATCAGATAAGTACCCTGATTGAGCTTTAAGTATAAAACTTGATTTTTTCGCGGCAACAGTAACCCCTGACCAATTACCAACCTTTTGTTTACCTTTATTTTGACTATTTTGTCCATCAGATAAGAGTAAATTGAATAATGTGCTTTTACCTGAGTTAGCAAACCCCACCAAAGCGAAATGTTTTAATTGTTTCAAAGGAAGTTCTTTTAAAGTTGCTTAATAATCGACGTTTATTATGTAGATGACAGGCTAAAAATTAACACTAATTTGTTTAGCAATATTACGTTGGATGCTAATTTTAGTATTATGTAAACGAAAAGCCATTGGACCATTAAAAGGGGCTTTATGCGCTAAAGATATATGTGAGCGTAATGTAAACCCTTGCTCAATCAGTTGAGCGGCAAGTACCTCATCCTTAGGCAACGCTGTAATTTTAGCGTGCTTATTGAGGGGAAGTTCGGCTAATGTCATGAAATAAATCCTAAAAATAATAATTAGACTTAAAATACCTGCAAGGTCATCCAATACTGAAGATAATAACATTGACCTAACTAAGACAACAGTAAAAGCTTTATTTCAACCTTGTTTTCAATCGTATATTAAACAATACATTTAATCACTTTATTAGGGACTGTTGAGCTTTCAGGTTTTAAATGAACCTAAAGGCAGCACTTGTTTGAAATTTATACGGGAGTTATCGAATATTCGTGTAGCTAGCTACACGAATATTTTTTGCCTTGTTTGCCCTTTATACAAAATACAAAGAAGACCAAACAATTTCATGCAAAAGTAATCTCGAAAGATCAACAGATCCTAATATACTTTTCTTGTATCTACTCACATGCAGCCAGTAAAAAATTAAAAAGCGAAACGAACACCAACAGCACCATCAACATCTAAATCAAAGTCATGATCAAAATTTGCTACTGGTTGTACTTGTCCATATAAATCCCAGTTTTTAGCAAAGCTCCAAGTTACACCTGCAGGGACTCGTACACCAAAACCGTGATCCCAACCAGCCCAGCCACCACCTGATACAAACCAAGTAATTGGTGTTCTGTCATCAAATTTGCCTGTTCTTATTGTGTAATCAACAGCAAAACCATCATCGCCTAACACTATATTGTAACGGTCAATTTGTGCTACAACACTTAATCCCATATCGATTGCAACACCCGCTTTAATTTGCGCATATGCAGCATTAGACAACGACAATAAGAATAGAGTGGTGCTTACTAACAAGGTTTTCTTCATTATTTATCCTTTAATTTAAAAGTACTTTGTAATTGAAAACTCGACTATTGTAATTAATTTAAAGGTTAATGCAAGCGCCTGTATATATGAACTTAAGCTCCTTCAATATGCATATTAATAACGATTATTAAACAAAATAAAGTTAACTAAAATGTTACAGTAGCTTGTTTACCTTTTATTCAGCCTTTACTATGAGGCACAATTTTAAAATCCTGTCACACAATAGTAGGTATTTCATGTTTCAAATAGCAAAACTTAAAAACACTAAAAAACTATTATCATTTATTGGTTTAACCACAGCAAGCTTGACTTTACCGCATTTAGCAAACGCAACCATTGTTGAATTTCAAACCTCACAAGGTAATTTTCAAGTAAATTTATTCGACCAAACTACACCTAAAACGGTTGAGAACTTTCTCAGTTATGTAAACGACGGCTATTACACTGATACTGTTGTTCACCGTGTAGCGACAGACTTCGTAGTGCAAGCCGGCGGTTATGAATTTGAGGGAGCTTGGCCGTTAACTCGTTTAACCCCTATGGCACCAGTAATTAATGAGCCTATTTACTCAAATGTTACCGGCACTATTGCCATGGCAAAATTAGGTGGAGATGTAAATAGTGCTTCGGATCAATGGTTTTTTAATCTAGCAGATAACAGTGACAACCTAGACTTTCAAAATGGGGGGTTCACTGTGTTTGGGCAAGTTATTGATGATCCTGATAACGCCGAAGACGGTATGGCTATTGTCAATAAAATTGCAGAACTTAGACTTTGTACTTACGACACTTTAGTTGGTATTCCTATGGTGGTAAATGAAGATCAGGTATGTTCAGATATGCAAACACCTGGTGTTGAAAACTTTGTTGTCATTGAGCAAATAACTATTGTGGATTCATCTGCCGTTACAGACAGTGAATTAAGTCCTATATTATCTTTAAATACTGATACCGACAATGATGGAGTAATAGACAGTATTGATGCTTTTCCAAATGATCCAACCGAAACTGTTGATACTGATTTAGATGGTGTTGGTAATAATGCTGATGATGACGATGATAATGATGGTGTTTTAGATATTAATGATGCGTTTCCACTTGATGCAACTAAAAGTGAAGCTGATGAAAAAGATGATGGTGGTTCAACAACATTCTTCTCACTTATTGCACTTTCGTTCTTAGCATTGAGAAAGCGTTTTAGAGGCTAGAACTAGGTACTAGGGATTAACCTAAAACTTCAGTTCAAACGACAAGTAATAAAAAAGCAGCCAATCATTAAATGATTGGCTGCTTTTTTAGTTAATTATATCGGTTTTCATACTTAGCACTTAAAGCCTTAGCATCTAAAACCTAAGAACCTAGTGCCTAATTCCTAGGCTCTAGGTTCTAATAGTACGATTAACCTCGAGTAAATTCAGGGTAAGCTTCCATACCACATTCTGCGATATCGCTACCTTCGTACTCTTCTTCTTCTGTAACACGAATACCAACAACTTTCTTAAGTACATACCAAACTACGAAACTAGTTGAGAATACCCATACAAAGATAGTTGCAGCACCAATTAACTGACCACTAAAGCTTGAACCAGAGTTAGTGATTGGAACTAGCATTAAGCCAAAGAAACCAACAACACCGTGAACAGAGATAGCACCTACTGGATCATCAATCTTAATTTTATCTAACGCTAAGATAGATAACACAACAAGAACACCAGCGATAGCACCAAAAATAGTTGCTTGTAATGGTGATGGTGTAGAAGGTTCAGCAGTAATTGCTACAAGACCCGCTAACGCACCATTTAATGTCATTGTTAAATCGCCTTTCTTAAATAAGATTTTAGCGAAGATAAGCGCTGCAATTGAACCCGCTGCTGCCGCTGCGTTAGTGTTTAAGAACACCATAGCTACAGAGTTAGCACTACCAATGTCAGAAAGTTTTAATACAGAACCACCGTTAAAGCCAAACCAACCCATCCATAAAATGAATGTACCTAATGTAGCCATTGGTAAGTTAGCACCAGGAATAGCATTTACTTTACCATCTTTAGTGTATTTACCTTTACGAGCACCTAGTAATAATACACCTGCTAATGCTGCTGCAGCACCTGCCATGTGAACAATACCAGAACCTGCGAAATCAGAGAAGCCAAGGTCGCCTAATGTGTATAAACCAAATACAGCATCGCCATTCCAAGTCCAGCTACCTTCCATTGGGTAGATAAAACCAGTTAAAACAACAGTGAAAGCTAAGAAAGCCCAAAGCTTCATACGCTCAGCAACAGCACCTGAAACAATCGACATAGCCGTTGCAACAAATACTACTTGGAAGAAGAAGTCAGAAGCGTTTGAGTAAACTGTACCGCCTTCAGCTGCAGCTGATTCTGCAAGAACAGCACCTACTAATGCATCAGCATCACTAGCACCATCAAGAGCAATACCGTTTAAGAAAACACCACCACCGTACATGATGTCGTAACCAATCACTAAGTACATAATACAAGCGATAGAATATAGTGCGATGTTTTTAGTTAAGATTTCAGTTGTGTTTTTAGCACGAACTAAGCCAGCTTCTAACATTGAGAAACCTGCTGCCATCCACATTACTAAGGCACCACAAACTAAGAAATAGAATGTGTCCATAGCATATTGAAGTTGAAAAATACTTTGTTCCATAATAATTGCCCCTTATAATGCTTCAGAATCAAGTTCACCAGTACGAATACGTACGGCTTGCTCTAGGTTATATACGAAGATTTTACCGTCACCAATTTTACCGGTGTAAGCTGCTTTAGTAATTGTTTCAACTAAACGCTCTACAATATCGTCGTTAACAGCAATTTCTAATTTAACTTTAGGTAAAAAGTCTACTTGGTATTCCGCACCGCGGTATAATTCAGTATGACCTTTTTGGCGACCGAAGCCTTTGACTTCGCTTACCGTGATGCCTTCAACGCCAATTTCAGAAATGGCCTCTCTGACATCGTCTAATTTGAATGGTTTAATAATTACGCTTATCAGTTTCATGCTTAACCCCTAGTTGTGGTTTTAAATTTATATTGACTTCAATAATACAATTCATATGCCAAGTTTATTTATCCATAAAAAACAATAGGATATGTCTTTTCGTTATTTTAACCCATCAATTGACGCACCAAAAAGGAGCGTTCATTGCACAACTGAGAACATCTGGTGCAAAGAAGATTTTGAACAATCTTTAATAAGCAATGAATCGATAATGCATAGGTGGGCAGTTAACTTTTTAAATAAATGATTTGATAAATTATTATTGATATTACATACGTTAAGGTATATCCGTACCATGCAAAGTGCATCTTGATTGGTAACGAAGCTCGGTTTAAAAACCGCTAATTTACATTTCAATAAGAAGCCCTACCGTTATATACCCGCTCCACTTGAAGATGCAGGATTCAGCTGGAATTAGAAACGCCTTTAGGCAAGGCATTGATTGTAGAGAATGGTTGTTCATTCTCAAAATCAATAACGCGGCATAAAGCGTTTCTAAACTAGCCCTTGGGGAAGACTGAGCAAATCATACCCTACGTTACATTTCTTTTTAAGGTAACAACCCTTGATAAAAAAGGTGCCTTGGTTATGAATCGCTCAGGCTTCCTGAAACGAGCATCTTCAAGTGGAACGGGTATAAACTAAAAGCAAAATATATCGCAGATATTAACTAAAGCTTTTTAACATTTTGCCGATAAATTATTTATCAAGCGTCTTCAATCGTTTTGATTTAAAGACCCATTAAAATATTTTATAGCTGTTGTTAAATAAGTGAGTAATACATTGC
>NZ_JAHKPR010000081.1 GCF_018860585.1 Colwellia sp. E2M01 | reverse complement strand
GCTGAGTGGGAAAGAACTTAATCAAATTGGTATAATTCCATTCAAATTAATAATGGACTCTCAAGCTATTTACAGGTATACATTGTAGACAATAAACAATAAACCTTTTTTAGCTTTGGACTTGTATGTTATTTAATTTGCAAAACATTATTAAAAGAAAAGTAATTACCTTATTCATAATTATCTTACCCCTGTCTGGCTGTTTTGATTCAGCTATTATCTCTAGCGAGACCTTAATTGAGCCATCAAAACCATTAACAATAGATTACACAATTAAAGACTCTTTACTCAAACGAGTGAAAATCACGCTGTATAACCCTAAAAGCTACGCCAATATTAGTTTACTTGCAGATGATAAATTACTTTTAGACAACTTGAATATTGCCAAACAAGGCTATCAAGAAATCAATGCACTCGTAAAATTTAATGCGCTAGGAGAGACTGATTTAACATTAATAACGACAAATGCTGACGTCATTATTAATGAATTAACACTGGAAGATGTAGAAGATTTATCTATACCTATTTATGAAGATATTTCAGTAAAAGCGGGCATAGATAAAGTAAGCTCGATAAAGTATGGCGGTCCGACAATAGCCGATATTGACAATGATGGTGATTATGACTTTATCGTAAATAATCATAACATCGAATCTAGTAAGCTTTATTGGAATAACGGCAATGGTACCGTAACTAAGCATGACAAAGATCTGTCACGATGGTTTATGCATGACTTACATGGTACTGCCATGGGGGACTACGATAACGATGGTGATTTAGACCTTGTACTAACCATGGGAGGGGGCAATGGTACTAATCCTTCTAAAGCACTCTTTTATAAGAACGTTAACGGAAAACTAGTTCTTAATACTGGTGATGTAAATATTGATAAAGGTGGTCGAGGTCGCGGGGCTAAATGGACCGATATGGATCTTGATGGCGACCTTGATTTAATGTTGATTAACGAATCTAGTCTTATCCATGCTAAACCTCAACACTTTTTCTATAAAAATTTAGGTGATGGCACCTTTAAATACACTCCTATTGAAGGGTTACAAGACCAAGAGCCCTCTCGCGCTTTAATTACCGACATTAATAATGATAATATTGATGATGTTATTCTTTATAGTCCACTTACCATCTGGCAAGGCAACGGCGATTTTACCTTTACAAATATCACCAACCAACTTCCTGCTGATGTAGCGAAAATGAACAATGTAATGGCGCTAACTGATATTGATATAGATAACGATGGAGATTTTGATTTATATCTAGCTAGAGGTAAAGTATTCGAACATGGTAAAGGAGAGGCGCCATCAGTTGATCACGATCCAATTAGCAAAGAGTTTTCAATAAAACCTAGAGGTTATCGAGGGGTAAATGAATTTGAGTTTGTTACCGGTGGCGAAAACCATAATGGAGCTATAAAGTTTCATCAATACAATTATTTAACGCAAGGTCTATTTCGAGGAAAAGATTACCCTATATTTTTAGGAAGTCATAAAACGCCTTTCGTCCTAAAACCTAGTGAAGAGCTTAATATTGAACCTGATAACGCACAAGGCTGGCCGGAGGATATTTCAGCAAATGGTGTTTACTTTGGATATATCGGCACTAACAAAGACGGCACTAAACGCTGGAAATGTGCTTTAGTTCGCAACGGTAATATTTTTTGGACTTTCAGGTTCAGCTTATCTGGCGTTAATGAAGTTACCCTAGGTTTTGAACCTGAAAATAGGAATATCGCTGATGTACTGCTCAGAAATGACAATGGCAAGTTTGTTGATATATCAAGTACCTGGAATATTCCGCAAGGCGGTAATGCGTTAGGCGTTACTACTGGGGATTTTAATAATGATAGTTACCAAGATTTATTTGTTTATCGTTGGGGATTAATTGGCAAAAGAATCTCTGATGTTATGCTCCTAAATACAGGTAAAGGAAGTTTTGAAACCGTAACAATGCACGGTGCAAATGACGTTGGCGGCCCAGGTAATGGTGATATGGGACAAGCCTTTGATTTTGACTTAGACGGCGACCTTGACTTACTAAATGGTAGTGAAGATGGCGAATGGTATTTGTACTCTAACAATACAAGCTCCCTTGCTAACAGCAAAACAACAAAAAACCAGAACAATGATTTAAATAACTATGCGCTGATCAAGGTAGGTTATGCACCAGAATCAAATGTTGATGCTATATCTGCGGAGGTTATATTAAAAACAGCAACTAACACCTACCGTAAACGAGTTGGCTCAGCAGGGGCTATCTTTTCACAAAGTTTACTCAACATTGTTCATTTTGGGCTTGGTTCAGAAAGTGACATCGAAAGTATTCAAGTAAAATGGCGCAATGGCGAAACGGTATCTATTTATAATAAACAAGCCAATCAGCTTTTTGATACCGATAAAATTGATCCCAAAAGTATCAATATCACGCCCGAAATAACAGAAATACGCCAAGGCGAATCAGTTCCTTTATACGCCGAACTTACCCCAGTTAATGCTGATCCTAATATAATATGGGCTTCTTCTGATGAGTCGATACTTAGCATTGACAACAATGGCATACTCAAAGCGGTTGGTGAAAAAAATAAAGCAGCCACTATTACCGCAACAAGTCCTACAAATAAGTTATTTTCAGAGCAAGAAATTAACATTGTTGATTGGTATGAAAAACCGATTCAATCAATAGTTATTAGCCATAGCGCTTCAAACTTGATTGTAGGCGATGTTTTACAGTTAAACACCAATAAATTACCTAATTACGCTGACGATGAAGTATTAGAATGGACCAGCAACAATGAAAATATTGCAACGGTTGATGCACAAGGAGTTGTTACTCTAATTGCCGCGGGTGAAGTGGCAATAAAAGTGACCGCACAAAGTAACCCGCTTATTAGTGATCAAGTACTCTTGACGGTTTTACCTTTAATCAAGCCTTTCATTAACATTGAAAATGAAGAAGCTATCAAAAGTAAGATCTTTACCGTTGGAGACAAAATTACTTTAAACGTTAACTATCATGCTGGGATAGGTAATACAGTTATTTCTGCTGATCAAGGCGGAATTCGATATTGGCTACGTGAGTTTAAGTATAAATGGATACCTGCTAAGGATATTGTTAAAACAGATACAAGTGCCTTAAAAACAGAATCGGGAAGTTCTACTATGACTTTCTCACTTGAAGGATTAACGCCAACAGCAGAACTTCCGAAAGGACATTTTTATTATTTAAATGTTACGTTCAGCGCAAGTGATGGCGAAGAGTATAAACATGAAATTTATCCAATAACCATTACTGAGCGTGATCAAGCGAAGTAAAATACCAGAACAAAACCACGTACTACTTTAACTATAATTTAAATAGTACGTGGCTTTTCTAGTGGGTGATTCGTCATTTAGTCAGCCGTTTCAATAATTCAAACATAGAATGACTATGTTTGAATTATTCTACAATTATTTTAGCGTTAGGCTTCGTAATTCCTTATGCGCTGTTAAGTAAATTGTTTTTTCAGCTTTATCAAAGGCTATATTAGCGGTAAATCCAGGCATATTGATTTTAGCAAGTAAGGTTTTATCCGCATCAAACACCCATACTCCGCCCGGACCTGTTGCAAAGATCCAGCCCGAACTATGAACTTTTAATCCATCTGGGGCACCAATTTCAGCTTCACCGCCTTCTTCTATTTTACTAGGTTTATAAAATAGTTCTTTTGATAAAACGTCTCCCTGAGTATCTAATTTATATCGATACCAAGCAGGGTTTTCTTCATCCGACACAGCGACATAAAGCCATTTATTATCAGGCGATAGCGCTATCCCATTTGGAAAGGTAAGGGTTTTATCTATAAGTGTTAAATCGCCCGCTGTAGATAAACGATATACCCCCTGAAAATCTAACTCTTTAGCTGGATCATCTAATTGTTTTGGTAAACCGTATGGAGGGTCTGTAAAGAAAACTGAGCCGTTAGCATGAAGTGTTGAATCGTTAGGGCTATTTAATTTCTTACCTTGATAATGACTAGCTAAAACAGTGTAATCTGCACTAGGTTTCATCAGTGAAGTATTCATTTTAGCTACTTTTCGACTTCGCGATTGTATTAACAAAAGCTCATTGTCCTGATTTATTTTTAAGCCATTAGAAAAACCACTGTTAGACAGGTAGGTTTGTAAGCCATTTTTATCATCATAGCGATAGACCTTATTAGTAGGGATATCTGAAAACAATAAATAGTCACCATCCTTTACCCAAACAGGTCCTTCAACCCATTCAAATCCAGAAGCTAAGGTTTTCAACTTTGCTTTTGTGTTTAATAACTGTAAAGCCTTTTCACTGTAAATTGTAAAAATACCTTGCTGCTGAGGCCACTGTGCAATTGCTGACTTATTTACTGTATTATTAACCAATGTATTGTTAACCAATATATTGGTGCTATTACTATTAGCTACTGAATTCACAGATATACTATCGGCAAAAGCCCCGGTTGGCAGTAACAAAGATGCCAACACTGGGATTAATACCGGCGAAATATTATTTTTCATTGCTGGCCGCCCTTTTACCAAACCTTCTGGTATATATATTTTTATTCACTTTTTTAGCTGCATCAACAAGCGGTTGATATGGAATATCGGTAACTGATACAAAGCCAACATTATAGTTTTCGCCATCAAGAGCTCTTCCTGTTAGCGGTGAATCGATATACTGAAACCAATGTGTACCAATTATATAAGGGTTATCAATGGCACTATTAACATATTCTGCGTATTTTTTACCGCGATCTTCTTGGTTAGCAGCATGAATCAAACCAGGGTTTAATAAACCTGAATCTAAAGAGCCATTATGAAACTCACCAATAATACTTGGGCGATCAATAATTTTTAAGAACTGCCAAAAGTCTTCATTAATGACTTCTTTGTAATAGTTATAACTGACTACATCAACCTCTTCAGCGGCTGCTTGGCGTACTTCAGGCGTCATTCCCCAATCTGCAAAACGAACTCCCATATACAAGTGGTTCGGCATATAAGTATCCATTGCCTCATTAACTACTGCAAAATATTGCTTACCAAACTCATATAAAAATGTTGCTAAGTCTTCAATACTCTTATCATTAAATTCCGTTAATTCAATGCCTGAATCTAAAACTTGCCACGAGTTAAAGTTGGTATTCCAAGCGGTATTTAAAGTGTTTATGTCTTTATATTTTTTGTTAAGTTGTTGGCTAAAAAATCTTTTCGCTGGGCTTTCACTCTTTGCTAACTTTAACGCGCTGATTGCAACGCCGTATTGGCTAGTAATACTACCCATTTGTCCCCAACTTTTTTCATTATCAATAAAGACACCTACACACCAAGGGCTATTTTTCACCTCTGCGGAGATTTGTTTAACAGTTGCGTAAGCGCGCTCTTTAAATTTTGGATCGAAAGGATCAGGTAATGGTGACCAGTAATCGTTACCGCTACTAACCGTTTTATAATCACCAATAATCCAACCATTTGCAAAATAAGGATATTCAGCCATATCGTAATAATTAGGATCAACCCAGTTGCCAAATGAAGTAAATCCCCAATTCTGCATACGTTTAATCGTTGTATCTCGCCATTTTTGTTCAATAATGTCTAAATCATCACTTTGATATTTTCGTGCTAAGTTTGCCTGATAAAAACTATAAGTTTCACCTTTATCTATTACCCCGGTATGCACCTCTCGTCGGTAACCAAAATGCTTTGCCATAGGCTCATCGTATTTAGGTAACCAAGTAAACATATCTGCTCGTAATGGTGAACTAACTTCGCGTGTAGGCCAAGCGGCTTCAGGTGCACGATTTAATCCTATAGAATCTTCAGGGGTTAAATCACCAGGCTCACGCTGTTTAATAAAGTTAGCGTCAAAATCGTAACCTGTAATTGTCGAAGTATTTGCCATACGAATATTAGCAATACCATTTGAGAAGAATAAATAACCTTCAGGGTCAACCAAAGTCCATACGTCTTGATATTTTTCAACCCGGTAGAAACCTGTAGCTTCTAATTTTGGCCCATCGCTCCAACCGTTATATTTGCTACGGTCACTAAGTAAATCATCATTTAATGTTGCTTGTTCATCATTTGAAATACTAACAAGTTCTTCAACGCTGCTGACCTTATTAACAAAATCCATTTTGTTGCTTTGACCAAATTGATCAACTAGACCTTTGAGATAGTTTGTATCAATACTTTTTGGTTTGACTAGTTCAATGTTATCAAAAGTCAGTACTTTGTCTTCGCCTACACCTATCACTTTAAATGAAACGCTTGTTACTTGTGTTAAATCTATATTTTTACTGCCATATCGCCATATGATTGGCGTATATTCACTCTTCCAACTAAAGGGATTACTACGAATACCGGTTTCTTGATTTAAATCAGCGCCAGCGAGTTCAATAACATAACTATCATCTGAATTAGCGGGTACTACAAAACTACGATTATGTGCGGCACCTTGACTGTCTTTTACCGAAACATACACATGGACAGATGTTGGCTTTGGGTTACCAATATCGAGGGCTAAACCAAAATCACCTTGCTGACTCCAGTCCCAAGGCTTTTCAGCCGTAAATTCAAGCATTGATTGGTGATGCTCTTCACTTAAAAAATCTACTTTCAATACATTATTATTTGATGCTTTAGAGCCTGTAGCATCAGTTTGCTCTTGAGAAATAATGGCATACTTAGCGTGGTCAACTACAATGCTGTTTTGCAAAGGCTTACTATCAAAGTTATAAATAACATTAGCCGCTTGAACGGCAATTTCCTTATTTTTTACAATAGTGGTATATGATGACGGTTGATCGCTACAGCTTGCTAATAAAATACAGCTACTCAGAGCCGCTAAATTTAAATTGGAATATTTCATATTTACCTTATTTCTGTTTTATGACTTTACTAAAACCAAATAACCAAAGCAGTTATTAGCTGCTTTGGTTATTTATAGTTTGGTTTTCTATGATGTAGTTTAAACCTATTTATTTTTCAGTTGCTAATCTCTTTTGGTACATGGTTGAGGTAACATCTTTCACTGCACCAACTAATTCTGGATATGGAACATCGGTAACAGTAACAAAACCAATATTGGCATTCTCACCATCAAATGCTCTACCTGTGATAGGCTCATCAACATATTGAAACCAGTGTGCGCCAACCATGTAAGGTTTATTAAGTACACTTTCCATATAAGCTTTATATTTTTCGGCACGATCTTTTTGTCCACTTGCATGAACAATACCAGGGTTATATAAGCCTGAATCTGGTGAACTACCGATATGGAACTCACCAATAGTTACAGGTAAATCAACTTTTTCTAAGAAGTCCCAATAATGCGCTTGAACACCCTCTTCATAAATATTAAAACTTAATACATCTGAATACTTAATCGATGCTTTAATGATTTCATCCGGCATACCCCAGTTTGCCATTCTTGCGCCCATATAAAGATGGTTTGGCAAT
Organism: Colwellia sp. E2M01; assembly: GCF_018860585.1. GTDB lineage: Bacteria > Pseudomonadota > Gammaproteobacteria > Enterobacterales > Alteromonadaceae > Colwellia. Next base: position 68,765 of record NZ_JAHKPR010000081.1, on the reverse strand, counting down.
ACTTTCTCTAAAGTGTTATGCACTACGATAAAGTATTGCTCACCAAGCATTTCTAACATTTTAGATAAGTCAGCAACTAATGCATCATTATGCTCTTCAAAAGTAATGCTTTTTGATACTTGAGTCCAAGAAGTAAAACTGGTATCCCAAGTTTTATTTAGTACGGCAATATCTTTATATTTTTTCTTGATATGTGCACTAAAAGCTTTTTTAGCTGGACTTTCATTAGCATCTTTAGACAATGCGTCTAAAATTAGACCATATTTATCTTCAACCGTACCTTCTCTTGCACCCCAACTTTTCTCATTGTCGATAAAGATACCCGCACACCATGGCGACGCTTTAACTTTATTGGCGATCTCATCTATAGTCGCTTGAGCACGTTCAGAGAATAGAGGGTCATAAGGATCTGGCATTAAACCCCAATGGTTTTTCTTACCTGATAAGGTTTTAAAGTCTCCGATGATCCAACCATTGGCAAAGTAAGGCACTTGTTTCGCTTCATAAAATGCTGGATCAACCCAGTTACCAAAAGAGGTAAAGCCCCAATCTTTCATACGGTCAATGGTGACTTCGTGCCATTTATTCACGGTAGGCTCCATTGCCTCTTCACCATATTTACGCTCTAAATTGGCTTGATAAAAACTGTACGTTTCGCCATGCGGAATAGCGCCTTTGTGAGTTGAACGACGGTAACTATAATGTTTTGCTAACGGGTCGCTGTAATCAGGTAACCATTCAAACATTTTATTTCTTAATTCTGACTGAACGAAGTTAGTTTCTTTAATTTTTGCTGGAATACTAACACTTCCCATAGAATCTTCAGGTACTAATTCATCAGCGTGACGAACCCGAATAGAATCATCAGCGTAATCTACCCCTGTTAAGGTTGATAAATTTGCCATACGAACATTCGCTGGTCCGTGAGAAAAGAATACATAGCCTAGTGGATCAACCATCCACCATTTTCCATCAACTTTTTCAGTACGAAAATAACCGGTCGCTTTAAGTTTAGGGCCTGCAGTGTAGCCACCGTATTCAGATCGGTTATCCATCCCTTTACTTTTAGCAAGTTGCTGTAGCTCTTCGTTAGCAACCTTTTGCAGTTCTTGCACTGACGATACCTTAAGCGGAGTATCAATTTTTGCATTTTGTCCAAACTGATCAACTATGTTAACTTGCCAAGTAGGATCTAGCTCAGGATTTTGCCTAATACGAATGTCACTAATTTCAACTTGTTTATCTTCGAGTAAGCCAATGGTGAAAAAATTAAGTGCAGCAATAGTATCTAAGTTGACGTTACCAGAGCGCCATGAACGCCATACCATTAACACATCATCCGTTTTCCATGGTAGCGCATCTCCCCAAAAACCAGCTTCAGTCTCTGCTTGCTGTCCGGTTAGAGGAAAATAAATAGTCCCTTCATAATTTCCAGGAATACTGACTGAGCGACTTTGATATTCACCCTTTTCATTTTCTACTGAAAGATAAAAATGTACCGATTTAGATTGAACATTTATCACATCAAACGCTAAATTATAGTTTGGAAATTCATTCATGTTCCATGGTGAGTTGGGCTCGATACGCAATGTTGATATATTAGTATCTGCTAAGAACTTAATATTTATTTTTGAATTTTTATCAACGTTAACTTCTGTTGAGGTTGGCTTTAACCAGTCAAGTTGTTTTTCTGAGTCAAAAGGGATTAACGTTGTTAATAGCGTTTCCTTTGCAAAGGCATCCTGACTCTGTTCTTGAGAGATGCTAGTTTTTGGTGTGTCTGCAGTACTATTTTCATTACACGCTGACACAATTAGCGGCATGATTAAAGCTATCGCAAGCCTTGGTAAATTATTGCGGTTCATTATTCGTCCTTATAATTCAAAATAAAATTTATTACCAAGACTATATTGTAAACAATTAACTATCAACACTTATTATTAATTAATAGGACGAATTACTGATAAGTTAAAGATTTAGCTGACCTAGTTGAACATGTCTTACTTCATTACTGTTACAAGTATTGAGTCAGAAATACCACTGCGACTTATTTCTGGATCAGTATTATTCGCTAAAGGATTTGCATCTGACCAAGAATATATTTCTATTAAAGCCTCACCAGAGCTTAGCCCAGTGAGTACTCCAAATTTATCAATACTCGCAACTTTTTCATTACTACTTTTCCAAATAACACCATTTCGAGTACTATTTTCTGGCTCTAATTGATATCGTAATATTTCACTCTGACCAATGGCTAATTGAAACTTACCCTTTTTATTTTCATTGTTATTGTTATTGTTATTGTTATTGTTATTGTTATTGTTATTGTTATTGTTATTGTTATTGTTAGAAAGTATATTTATTGATTCTGCTTGCACTATTTTTTTATTATTTAATTCCAACCCTAACCGGTCATAGGCTGATTTTTGCTCAGCTGTTAATGTATTTATATTTAAACCACTATAACGACGTAATCCCCACTTTATTTCTACATAGGTATCTCCTGCTCTCTCTAAATAATCACTTCTAAGATCAAAGAATCGTCCCTGTGGGAATAAAACACTTGGCGCATAACGTTTAAAGTTTTTATCAAAAACAAACTCCACTTTTATAGGGTTAGTATCATCTTGATAATGAGTATTGCCAATAAACCAACTATGAATAGTTGTTCTTTCTTCTTTTTTTGAACCAAGAACTTGAGGCCAAAAACTTATTCCATCTATCTCAGGGTATTCATTTAACGAAATATTAGCCGCCTGCGCTATTGTTGGTAGTACATCGGTAACATAAACTAACCCATCATAAACTTTTTGCTTATTGTCCAAGGTACTGGACTTATTGGTTATACTGGGTTGATTAACAATCAACCCCACATGAATGCCATTATCCGAATTGCCTCCTTTTCTTGCAGGGTAAACGGAGCCATTGGGCATAATATGATCAAAAATTTGTTTGGTGCCGTTATCTCCCATAACAATAATTATCGTATTCTCTCTAAGGGATAATTCCTCTAATTTTGCGACTACTTTGCCAATAAGCTTGTCTGTATATTCAATCATATCAGTAATATACTGCGGATCATCACCTTGATGATTATTTTTGTTATGAGGCGCTTCATCAAAATTATCAAATATTGAATGAGGTAAAGTATCAGGGGTCGGTTTATGATCATCATGCACTAACGCCATTGGGTAATAGAGAAAAAACGGTTTGTCTTTATTATCTTCAATAAATGATAAAGCATGTCGATTAAATATATCTGGGCCATACCACCTTCTTCCTGTTTCTGGGTCTAAGTCTGTTCTGCCCCTGTAATCAACCGGCTCTCCATTTACTACGATATTAGGATTTATAAAGCGTTGCCCTTCTTCAGTTACATCAAATGCAGTGTATTCATCCCAACCAAATTCTGAAATATAATCCTTACCAGGTTTTGTTTTTGTTCCACGTGTTTGTTTCCACTTGCCAAACATACCCGTTGAGTAACCTGCGCGTTTAAATATATCGCCAAAGGTTATATCTGATTCATGTAGCGATTTTGGTCCAATAAAGTTTCGGTTATTCTGTTTGCCACTCATTAACGCGACTCTTGTATTCTCACAAAGTGGGTGAGTATATGCTCGTTCAAAACGAATACCTTCACTGGCTAACTTATCAATATTGACTGTTTCAAATGTTTTATCTGCAAAACGTCCTTCATTAGAACGAATAATATTTGAGCCATAGGTGGTAAACCCAAAGTGACTTAAGTCATCAATAAGTATTAAAACAATATTGGGGCGAGGATGTGATTTATTTGTTATTTGCTGCTGTGAAGCACTCTCAGTTTCAACCTCTTTAATAGTAATTTTTTGCTTAGCTTTTTGACTAGCTGTTTGATTCTTTACCGTTGAAATCTGTTGCCCACATGCACAAATTAATAAACTTAGCACAATATAAAACGTTGCTTGTATAAAGTTTTTTTTAATTTGATTAATAACTCGATTAAAATTTTTCAACATAAAAAGCATTCCTACTACCTTGACCATCACACAACAATAAATACATTGTTAATTGTAAACAATGTTTTTTACAAGTGTTATTTCTAATTTCAAGATAAATAAAGATTTGTGAATAAATAAAAGCAGATTGATTTATAGTGTTTTACGCAGAAATAAATGAGTATATTGGCGGTTAATTTTTATGTTTGAGAGGTTGTCTCGGCTCTTTTTTTAAGGTTTTTTCTGTAATTAAAAGGAGTAACTTTAAATTGTTTTTTGAACTGAGAGATAAAATGAGATGGGCTAGAAAAATAGAGGTCGAAGCTAATATCTGTAATAGAGCGATCGGTTTGACTAATTAAACGCGCTGCAGAATATAGTTTATGACGCAAACTGTATTCCGAATAGTTGCATCTAAAGATAGATTTAAATAATCGAGAAAAATGTGATGGTGACATAAAACATTTTTCTGCCGCCTCAACTAACGTTAATTCTACGCTAGAGTTTTGGCGGAATAAATCAATAACCGGAGCTATTTTTTGGTAACCGACGCTTGAATATATAGGCAAGGTATTTGGTGGGTTAACTTGGTTAGCATGCTCAGCTATCCAAAGTATTAGTAAACGTAATAAAGTTAAACTAATGCCACTTAATGGGTTTTCAAGATAACTTTGGTGCAACCATTTAACCTGACTTTGTACAATTGCTAGATGCTCGCCTTTTAAACGCAGATGTTGACCTCTCTCAAATTTACCCGCAATTTTTTTTAATTCAACATCATTAAAAAGCTCTGGAATAAACTGAATGATATACCACGACTTTTGCTGCTGATTGAGTTTAAAGTCATGGGTTTCTAATGCAGGAGTATAAACAATATCGTTATTTTGTAACTCAGACTCTCCCTGACTGTAAAAATATTTACCTTCAATTTGCTCAAAAAGAATCAATTCATGCACTTCATGAAAATGCATAAAACAAGAATAAGAAGAGGCTTGATCGTATTTAACCTTATGTATTTCAAATTGATAGCCCTCTTCAATACAAAACGGCTCACAATATACTTGTTCTTTACTCATACTATATCAACAATAATCATTTAAAAAACACGAAAAATTAAATACAACTCATACAAAAAAACAAAAATAGTAAACAATTAACTATTTATATTTAACTATATTGGCCATCCCTAAATCATCATATAATTAACATATATCATACAAATACCATTAAACACCATCAAAAAAAGACATTTATATGATATTTATTAGAATCATAATATAACTTTCATAATATTTCTTGAATAAATCACTTCCTCTCCTGCTATTTTTTATTTACTTTTCATGTTTCAATGTCATAAAAAATAACAACTAAATAACGCCTATCAGCGTCTATTTAGCCATAAAAGGTAAGTTAATAATGTTAGATACACTAGATTTCACCGTTTTTATCACTTATGTGATAGTACTACTTTGTATTGCTTTATGGATTTCAAGAAATGACCATAAAGGCGACAGAAACACAGAAGATTACTTTCTTGCAAGTAAATCACTTCCTTGGTGGGCAATAGGAGCTTCGTTAATTGCAGCCAATATTTCAGCGGAACAAATAATAGGAATGTCAGGCTCTGGTTATGCTATTGGTTTGGCTATTGCTTCTTATGAATGGATGGGGGCAATAACCTTGGTATTGGTAGGAAAATACCTGTTACCTATATTTTTAAAAAATAAAATATTTACCATGCCACAATATCTTGAACAACGTTTTGATGGCAGAGTTAAGACAACCTTAGCTTTATTTTGGTTAGTGGTATTTGTCTTTGTTAACTTAACCTCTATTTTATGGTTAGGCGGATTAGCAATACAAACGGTTACGGGTATAGACTGGATGGTAGGTATGATTTTCCTTGCTATTTTTTCAGTAGCTTACTCACTTTATGGTGGCTTAAAAGCAGTTGCTTTTACTGATATAATTCAAGTTGTTTTATTGGTATTTGGTGGGTTATTCTTAAGCTACCTTGCCCTTACACAAGTATCTAATGGCGAAGGTCTATTCGCCGGATTCAACATTTTAACAGAAAAAGCCCCTGATCATTTTGATATGATTTTAAGCTCTGATAATCCTAATTACATGAGCTTACCAGGTATTTCTGTACTTATTGGTGGTTTATGGGTGATGAATATAGGATATTGGGGTTTTAACCAATATATCATTCAACGAGCTTTAGCCGCTAAAAGCATACAAGAAGCACAGAAAGGTATTGTTTTTGCTGCTTATTTAAAACTGATTATGCCTTTTATTGTTGTATTACCTGGTATCGCAGCAATAATATTATTTCCAACACTCACTAAACCTGATCAAGCTTATCCGTCGATGATGGGCTTAATGCCTTCAGGTATTAAAGGGTTAGTGTTTGCTGCTTTGGTTGCCGCGATTGTTTCTTCTCTTGCCTCGATGACTAATAGTATTTCTACTATTTTTACAATGGATTTATACAAGAGTATTAAACCAAATAAGAGTCAAAACCATTATGTGGGTGTAGGAAGAATAACAACCGTGGTTGCATTAATATTGGCACTAATTACTGCACAGCCCTTATTAGGTAAGTTTGACCAAGCTTTTCAATATATTCAAGAGTTTACAGGGTTGTTTTCTCCGGGAATTACCGCAATATTTATCATGGGTATGTTTTGGAAAAGAACAACATCTACAGGTGCACTAGCGGCGGCAATTAGTTCAGCTATATTTTCACTCGCCTTTAAATTTTTATGGCCTGAATTACCGTTTATGGACCGCATAGGTCTTGTATTTATTTTATGTATATTGATGTCAATGCTTGTATCACTTATGGGTAAACCAAGTGATCAGGACACTTCTGTAAACATTGATACGATTAACTTCTCTACGGAAAAATCATTTAATATTGCCGCGATGGGTTGTGTAATTATATTGGTAATTATTTATGGTACCTGGTGGTAATTAAACGCCACATACCTTTAGCTGTTTTATAGTAAATAAAACAGCTAAAGATGAATAAAAAAAACACCATTAAGTTAAATAACTTAATGGTGTTTTTATTTTATTATTCTCACAAAACAATGTTGTAAGCTTTAATTAGGTTTAATTAGAGTTAAGCTCTATGCTATTAAAGAAGTTGAATGTTTTTACTATGTTTTCATGCCAATAAGCCCATTCATGAGTTCCTGATAATGACTCAAATTGGTAGTTGATATTGAGTTTATCCATAGCACTACATAATACCAAGTTACTCTCAAATAAAGTGTCGTCTTTGCCACAATCAAATCGTAACGGTGGTAGTGTGTCTTTGTTCTTTTTTAGCCAATAAGTAATATCTGCTTCATTTTCAAAATCACACTGGTAATTAGCAACAGGGGTATCGGTAAACTGTTGTAGATCATCAAGTGATGTTACCGACGAATGTGCTGAGATGCCTTTAAATTGAGTTGGGTATTTAGCACCTAACCTCAAAGCGCCGTAGCCCCCCATAGACAAGCCTGTAATATAAACGTTGCTCTGCTGGCTAACCCCATCAATATTATCAATAACACCATTTATGACATCATCGACTATCCAGGCTTCATAATTACCCTGCTCAGATAAAGGTAAATAAGCTGAGCCGTCCCATAAACCGCCATCTGATGGCATAACTAAAACAAAATCATTTAAACCTTCTTGTTTTAATTGCTCGTAAACCTTCTCTACACCACCAAGTTGCATCCATACCCAATTTGAGCCATATACTCCGTGAAGTAATACTATGATCGGCGTATGCTCTGTTTGTTTACCGCTGTGGTATACACTGATATCTTGGCGACCACCTATATTACTACTATATAAGGTTAATGTCGTCGTGTTAGCAGGCGTGTATTCAGGATTCGATTTTTCAACGCGTAAAATAGCCATAAAAATTAATCCTAATTCTCTGCTGATGAGTCGATAATCACCACGCCTTTAGCAATACGACCATTTAACATATCATCTAGTCCTTCACTTAATGTTTCCAGTGTATAGGTTTTAGTCACTAACTCTTCAAGTTTCATATCACCGTTATTATATAATGAGAGAATACGATTAAAGTCTCGCTCTGGGTTACACATACCGTAAAGAGGGTTGATGTATATTTTATCCCATTCAAATAATTCACAGTCAAAATCGATACGTTGTTCAATACCGCTCACTTGCACGGCTTTTCCGGCGCTGCGTATTAATGCTAATGGCGCCGAACCTAATGCTGGTATTGCAGTACATTCAAAGGCGTAATCAGCACCACGGCCGTCGGTTAACTCTCGTACTTTTGCTTTAACATCAACAAAGTCAATATCAGTTTTACTCGCAACAACGCCCTGTGTCGCCCCAAATTTTTTAGCTTGTTCAAGTCTTTCTTCATTTATGTCAATGGCAATAATTTTGGCTGCACCAGATTGCTTAGCCGCTTGAATGACATTTAAACCAACACCACCACAACCAATAACACATACACTGCTACCTACTGTAACATTGGCAGCATTAACCACTGACCCCCAACCTGTCATGACACCACAACCAATAATTGAGGCCGCAGCATATGAAATAGCACTATCTATTTTTACAACGGCTTCCGATTTAACTACCGCGTATTCACACATGGTACCTAAGTGAAAAGAACGCTCAATAGGATCTTCATTATGGGTACTGCTTTCAATATGCGCATGACCACTTAAACCACAGCCACAAACAGGGGAATTTTGTTCACAAATGTGTAAATTCCCTTCTCGACATTGAAAACATTCACCGCAAGGTATCGCCCAATTTAGAATCACCTTATCACCAATAGCTAAGCCTGAAACATTTTCACCAATGCTTTCTACAACACCAGCACCTTCATGGCCGACGATAAAGTTTTTGTTCCAGTTTTGGATAGAGTCCCAATCAGTATGGCAAATACCCGAGGCTTTAATTTTAACTCTAACTTCACCTGGACCTGGTTTACCAACATTAATTGTCGTTAGTTCAAATTTACCTTGGCCATTTGAAATGACTGCTTTTGCTTGGATCATAGTGATACTCTTATTTGTTTATGATTATTGGAATACGCTCATTGCAACGTTATTTAACGTTAAATTAGAGCCATGAATGCGTTGCAAGAGATGTAAAACCTAGAACAGACTGTATCTAGGTTTTTTGTTAACTACTGAGCTTTTTTAACTATTGAACTTTCTTCTCTGTGAAGGTTAGTAGTTAAAGTAGACTCAGTTTAAGCTCAGTTATTTTAAGCCCAGTTATTTTAAGCCCAGTTATTTTAAGCCCAGTTAATTTAATTTAAGTTAGGTTATCAATCGACAACGGCAGTTCTTCATTAGCAAGTTGTGTTTTATTGATAACAGTTTTATTTTTAATTAGCTTGGTGCCTAAAACGTAAGCTTTAGCATGATTTATTGCATCAACGGCAAGTAATTCCGCTCCTTTAAAATACCAAACCGAAAACTTTGATGCTTCTTCTACTTCTTTACGGATAATGACATCATCATAACCTGTAGCTAAACCAACCATTTGTAATTTCACATCAAATTGATCAGACCAAAACCAAGGTAGTGCATCGTAACTAACGTCTTTACCACAAATAACTGCCGCAGATATTTTTGCTTGATCAACCGCATTTTGTACTGACTCTAAACGTAACCAACGGTCATAGTGTTTATTATGATGATATGCGCAGTCACCAATCGCGAAAATATTTTCATTGCTCGTTTGACATTGTTCGTTAACGGTAATGCCATTTTCTACTGTTAAACCCGCTTGTTGAGCAAGTTCTTGATTTACCCGAATACCGACGCCAACAATAATAATATCGGCAGTAAACGTTTGTTCATTCTCACAACAAACCACTTGCGTACCATCAATATTTTGTATTGATTTGACATTTTGATTTGTCTCAATAGTTACGCCGTTACTAATATGTAACTGCTTAAAATAATCAGACATTTCTGGAGAGGTAACACGAGCAAGTAAACGGCTTTCTCTTTCTAATACAGTTACTTCTCCACCTAATTTTTTAATCGATGCGGCGGTTTCCAAACCGATATAACCGCCACCTATAATAACCACTCTTTTGTGCTTACTATGTGTAACAGCTTCCCTAATTTGTTCTACATCAGCTTGTGTTCTTAAAGCAAACAGATTTTTAGCCTGCTCTATACCTGTGATAGGAGGGATAAATGGTCGAGCACCAGTGGCAATAATAAGCTTGTCATAGTTAAGTGCTTCACCGTTATTCAGACTGACAACTTGATTTTCTTTATCAAAATTAGTAACTAACACACCTAACTTCAATGTTATGTTGTTTTTTTCATAACTCGCTTCAGGTTTTATAATTTGCGGTTGTACATTATCGCTACTCGTTAAATACGCTTTAGATAAAGGCGGACGGTGATAAGGTAAACATGGATCGCTATCAATGAGTAATATACTTCCTTGCCAGCCTTCTTTACGCAATGCAAAAGCAGCACTAACTCCGCCATGACTAGCACCAATAATTATGCATGTTTGTTCAACTGTTAATGACATGATTTATCCTTTTTTAACATAATGAGTAACTTTAAGCGTTAATTTTTAAATCAGCTAAAAACTAATGAGCAACCTTAAAAATAACACCATCTATGTCGTCCGATACTTCAATTTGACAACATAAACGGCTATATTCATTCGCTTCATCATCAAGCTCTAACATGTCTTGCTCAATTTCACTGGCTTCGCCAACTTTAGCTTGATGCTCTGGTTTAACATGTACGTGACAGGTAGCACACGAACAAACGCCGCCGCAATCACCATCAATACCTGCTATACCATTTTCTACTGCTAACTCCATTACTGAGCCAGAGTCTGCTTCTAGGGTAATTTGTTCATCGTCTTGTGTTATAAAAGTAATTTTAGCCATTTGGGTGCTCTCTTTTTATTGTGTAACTGATTAATTTAGTTTATTTAAATTAATATTAAATAAGGATTATTTAGCGTTAAAGGCTACATTCAATGAATGAAAACCAACTTTACGCTGAAACTGTTGCCAGTCTTCTATATTTTCTTCATTTTCGAATGCATCGATACTGCTAAGTTTTGATGATAACGAACCAATAAGTATTGCCAATATTTGACGCGCATGTGTAGCGCCTAGACAATTATGTGTACTAAAGCCAAAGCCAACATGTGGATTTAGTTTTCTATCCAGAACCACTTCATCAGGATTTTCAAAGGCTTTAGCATCTCGGTTTGCTGATGCCCAACATAATGAAATACGGCTGTCAGCTTTCACTGCATGTTCACATACTGCTGTATCTTCTGTTACCACACGCCCCATATGGGTTAAAGGCGAAAAATAACGTACTAACTCTTCAACCGCTTTCGTTGTTATTTCAGGCTCATCATGAAGGCGCTGTAAAGATTCAGGGTGCTCAGAAAAATAAGCAATAGTATTAGTAACAGCATTAATTACCGTGTCTCGACCACCCGCAAAAGTAAGGCTGATAACCCCTTTAATTTCTTCTTTAGTTAATTTTTTACCATTGACTTCACTAGCAAGTAATACCGAGTAAAAATTATCATTAGGGTTAGCGATTGCTTTCTCTATTTCTTTATCAATATAATCGTATAACAAGTTAGCTTTATCACCGTCTAAGTCTGTATCTTTACTGCGAAATACATGTGTACCCCAGCCAATCCAAACTTCTGATTCTTCAAACGGAGTATTCAGTAATAAGGTTAATGCGCGTGATTGCAATTTAAGTGCAAATTCCTCAACAACTTCGATTTTAGGCTGCTTAATTGCCTCTTCGACTAACTCATCAATAATAACTTTCAGCTTCTCCTGATAATCAGCCTCAAGTGGTCGCTTAAACCAAGGCTCTACCAACTTTCTAAAGCCTCCATGCTCTGGTGGGTCAACTTCAAAAGGTATTTGACGAACGTCTCTTATTGCTGCTTCAGATGGCACAACAATACGTCCAACCTCTTCACCGCCTGATTGAAAAGATTTCCAGTTATGAGCACATTTGCGAACATCTTTTAATCCCATAACCATAGTTACAGGGTCGTTTTGATCGTCAATGGTACTAACGCCATCTGTAGTTCTTGCTTGCTCAAACGGATCAGGAAAAATACTAATAGTCATATAGCTCTCACTTAATATAAGTAGTTTTATCAACAACCTTTGTTAACAATTAACACATAATATTATGCTTTTATGGTACGAAATACACTAATTATGTATAAAAGTATCAAATATCTGCTATTTTTTAATTTTTGTGGGACTTAGCAAAGGCAGGTTATTAATTTCTGAAACCAGGTCTGTTTATCTTTCGAAGCGTTCGATTTCAGTGGGAATTACCCTACAGCCTCAGCACCATGCTAAACGGACTAAAATAGTGGGTTAAAATAAGCAAGGTACGGTAAAAAAACTAGCTGTTTTTTCCCTGCTTGAATGGCTTGTATGAGTATTTATCACCTCACCAAACATATACTTTAAAATATAAGAGAATTAAAAAAATAACGAACCAAGCTAAACAAGCTAGCCACACGACTATTTTTTTCTCTTGCGCAGGATATTCTGGTACATAAAGAATAACTGAATAACAGGCTACAGGTAGTAACTCAAATAGCTTAGCAATATGCGGATTCGGTACACTTAAAATAGGCGGAATGTAAAAATATATTAAGCCATAAACGGTGATTAATAATGTAGCTAAAATCCGTCTAATATTCAACTTTGAGCGACTGTCCCTGTTAATTTAGACTTTAACTGATAACGGATATATAAAAAGGGCCTCAATGAGGCCCTTTTGTATGATCGTTCTTTATTTAATACTAATGTGCTAGTTCAATAATTCCCCAAACACCTAAGTTATTTACCGTAATAACTGAGTCACCTTGAGCATTATTAGTAATATTCGCGTTAACTGAATTTTTACCCGGTAAATGTACCTTTGCGGTTGTAACCCCTTCTGGGAAGTACCCTTGTGGGATTGCAATTTTAACTGTACCTAATACTGGTGTGACACCATTGCTTGGGTTAACAGGTCTATTCAATAACTGAACAACATATGGTGCATTATTGTTGCTTTCATGTACTCTCGATAACGCCGTTACTGTAGCATCAGCCGCTGCGCCATTAACAGTGACAGATATATGATTTGCTTTAAGTGCATTAATCGCTGCAGTGTCAGCATTATCATTTAAATCCAATACTCTACCATCGTATGCATCAACTAAAGCATTCTGACCATCTGTTAAGTACTTTCTATCTCCATCAACAATAATAGTTTGTAAACTATCTAGCTGAGCCTGAGTAGGTACAACAGGATGACCTGGGTCACCAAAGACAAGTAAATCAAAGTTTAAGTTACTTTCGATAAGCGTTCTAATGCTACCTTGAAGTGTATTACTTCCGTCAATCCAAGTAGCATCAAGTGACGCCATCATTGGTGCTACTAAACCTACTTTAGAATACGCATCGTAACCATCTAATAAATTACTGTTGTTATCAGCAAACTGATAAAGGTCACGATAATTATCTGCTCCTGGTGACCATACGCCGGCATCACCTATCCAAATATTCGCTGGAATAGAGAAGATAGCGCCCATTGCATAAGATTGTGCTATCCAAGTACGCGCTAATGCCGGAGAGTTTCGGTCATACAAATTGGCAAAATCCCAAGGGTACGGGAAGTATACTAATGTTTTATCAACCGCTTCAGCGCCTTTTAAGTGAGTAATAATACTAATTGGCATTTCATTGGTAACAGCCGAGTTCATTGCAAGTTCACCAGCTAAAAAGGTTAAGTCTTTATCAAAAATATAACCTCGCGCTTCTGATATTGCGGTAGTTGCTCCAATTTCAATATTGGCATCTTTAGAGCGAATGTAATCAAACACTTCAGCCATTTTTTCATTCAGTACTTCGCGATTAAAATAAATAAAATCATCAAACAGAGGTACACCACCACTAATTCGGTTTGCTCCAGCCATATAAGTTGTATGGTTGTAACCAGCCGATATTAGGAAATCTCGGTAGTTAAAGTTATTAATATTATTAATACCTTTGGCAGCTAATTGCGCGGTAGTGTATTTATCACGCATATATGCTCTAAAACCATCCATTGCCATAGTCGAGAAATCACCACCAAACTGATTCATGTCTGTGGATCTAGTCGATGACGTTTGAGAGTCAAACATTATATGGGATACATTTGCACTTAATAATGCATCTACTTGTGATTTAAAGTAATCAACAAAAACAGGACTATGATTACTTAACCAGCCATTCGGGTAGCCTTGGTACATAAAGTCACCCATAAATGACATTGTCACTATGTCACCATCTAAAGTACGAACCCAATGAGAGGTTGGATCACCAGTATATTCAGTAAACCAACGGAAACCCCAATCGAATTCACCGCGTGCAATATATTCTAAGCCTTTATTACGATAAGCTTGTACGTCGTTTATCCAAGTAGAAAGCACAGAGTTATCGTAAAGATCATGTTCTGGCATGTGTCCCCAAAATGCTCCATCGGCACCAAAATCATTAAAGGCAGCTAAGTTTGAATTTTGCGGATAAGTATAAAATACTGAAGATTTTTCAATTTGACGATTAGCCGGTAGAGCTAATGGTGCTTCCAAATGTATTTCGCCATTGCCTGGATTACCTGTACCTGGATTAGCATTTCCGGTTTCATTTGATTCGTATACGAACGTTAATTCATCGCCATTCCACTGCCAATTTGCAGCACCATGACTACGTAATCGGATGGTATAAGTGCCAGCACTAGGGATAACAATATCACCATTGAGATCAAAGTTTTGATAAGTATCCCAACCACCCGTACTAGAGAGGTATTCAGACGCGACAACGGTATTATTTAAGAGAACTTCAGCACCAACTTGTGCTTGAACTGTTGTTCCTACAGAGACTTTAGCGCTATAAGTACCGGCCGTATCAAATGTTACGCTGTAATCACCATAATCGCCGACAGTATTAAAGTTAATACCTTGACTCGTTTGACCAAAGCCTACAACAGAATCACCCGCAACAGCTGCACCGGTTTTACCTGTATTGGTAAAATTTTCTAAGTTTACAACAACATCATTAACAGGGTCAGTTGGGTTGGTTATTGTATTTGAAGTTAATTTAAATGACTCAAGGTTCCATTGCCAATTTGGACCAATGGCATGTAATCGAACTGTTGAATTACCGGCTGGTAATGTGACTGTATGCGAGGCAGTTAATGGCTGAAAGTTATCCCAGCTACCTAAAGGTACTGCTACAGTGCCTTGGCTTTGCCACTCACCATTATTACTTTTAACAAGTACTTCAATGGTCGGGTTAGCAGCTACGCTTGTGCCAACCATATATTCAATCGTATATTCACCACCATTAGCAGTAATATCATAATCAACAAAGTCCTGTGCATTAACATAGCTAATAGCGCCTTGGCCATTCGTTGTATATATGGTTACTGGGTTAGGTTGGCCATCGTCAAAGGTACCACCAAAATTATCAAATAACTCTGCTTCTACTGAAATGGTTTCAGCATATGCTTGAGCACCAAAAGCTGCTAATGAAAGCGCAATACTTGTACTAAGAAAAGATCGTTTTCTAATCATTACAAACCCCTTGTTATAATATTGTTATAATTTTTTTATAATAATAAATGCAAAAATAGCTCTTTATACATTTATATTGTTAGACACCATAAGCTAAACAGAAAATGACCACAAGATCATTTTGTATACAATTTACATTAAACATTTTTCAATATAGCTATTTATTGATGGTTATTTAAAGTACGAAAATTATCGTTATTATGAAGTTTTATGCCAAGATACTGAGCTTATTAAAAGATATTATAGAAGGTGATTTGTATTTCTTTAATTCATTAAAAACAGTAAATATTCTATTAATTTTTATAAAAAAATAATGAGGTTATTAGGAAGAGGAAATAATTAGGACACTCGCTTATGAAGTGCCTTAAAATAAAACTATACCACAAGCTCAATAACCATTTGCAATAATGGCCAATACTTACTAATAAATTCTAAAATTGAATAATATTTACATAACGTTGAATTTCATTGGCTGAATGCTGTTTTTTAAGCATGAAAAAACATCAGCATTAGTGTGGTAATAGAAAATAAGTTGGATAATAGACTCTGAGACGTTACGCCAAAAACTTATCACAACAATTGACATTCGTTCTCCGTTTCAAACCTTTATGCGCACAATAATCTGACAATACGTCACTGTGACCAACGGCACCATGAAAAAGCGTTCTAAAATATTTTGACAGCGTTAACCAGTTTTCTGAATTGATATTTAAACGGCTAAGCAGTGCAGGTTGATTTTCCTCAATTAATCTTACCATTCGTTTGAATAACATCGGCTATGATTTTGTCATGCTTTTCTGCTCGTTGACGCAATATATTAACAATGTGACGACGAATCCATTGAAGGCCAGCATCATTATCTTGTCGTTTATGCCAAATAATTGAAACCGGCGTTGGTGGTGTATCTATAGGGCTTTTAAGTACCGCAAGTTGCTTTGTGAATATTTCATGCTCTAAAGCAATTGAAGGGATCACACAAATTAAGTCGGTATTTTTAAGTATATTCGGAACATTGGCTGCATTATTAACAGTCATTGCAACACGTCGTTTTAAACCTAAAACACGTAAAGCCTGATCTGACGGCCCTAAAATATCTCCGGTAATAGAAACCAGTAAATGGTCGCTATTGGCAAAACTGTCAACGGTAAGCTTTTTATTTACTAATGGGTGACCTGGCCGCATTAGCACAACATATTGAGGTTTTAATAAGTGCTCGGCTCGAATAACACTTTCAGACAAAGTATAACGGTTAATCGCTAACTCAGCTTCTGCGTCTTTAAGTACATTAGCCGCTTCTACTGCGCGGTTTGGAATAGCATGAATATTTATTCCTGGCGCCTGCTGTTCAATAATTTTTCGCAGTGGCCCCCATATTATTTCTACAAACATATCAGCCGCAGAAATACGAAATGTACGCTGCGCCGTTGCGGGGTTAAATTCACTTTGATTAATGGCATGTGCTAACGACCCTAACGGCCCTTGAATTTGACGCCATAAGTTATTAGCAAATGCTGTTGGTTGAATATTTCGGCCATCTTTAATAAATAGCTCGTCTTTCCATGTTACTCGCATTCGGGCAAGCGCATTAGAAACCGCCGGCTGAGTTAATGCTAGATGATCGGCAGCTCGGGTAATGCTACCTTCAGTCATAATGGCATCAAAAATCATCAGTAAATTCAGTTCTTGTGGTCGCATAAACACCAACAGGCTATTTGTTATTATTTACCATAATACATCATTTATTATGATGCATTACATACAAAAAGATAATTATTTTTATAAGTAATAAGCGTTAATAATATTAACAGTTTTAATACTACTCGTTTAAAGAGAGTTTAGTTATGTCTGTTATAGAAAAATTTATTTATACCATGATTATCGCATTTTTAACGACGATCATAAGCGCATGCGGCGATAATTCTAGCGCTAAATTACCGTATTCCCCCCTTCCACAAAGTATTTCTGTTGATGCTGCAAAAGTTATTAGCCAACGAATTACCGAATGGGATAACTTTACGGGCCGGCTTGAATCCTCAAAAGCGGTATTACTTCGTCCAAGAGTATCAGGTTATATCGAATCAGTTACGTTTGAAGAAGGCGAATTGGTGAATCAAGGAGATACCTTATTTTATATTGATAACCGCCAATTTAATGCGGAAGTTGCCCGTTTACAAGCCTTATTAGATGAAGCGAAAAGCCGTTTAGTATTAGCAAAACAATATGTCAAGCGTGCACAAGCATTGTATAAGCGCAAAGCGATTTCAAAAGAAATTTTAGACACTCGAGAGTCTGACGCTGTGCAAGCAAAAGCAAAAGTTTCCCAAAGTACAGCAGCGCTTGATTTAGCCGTACTCAACCAAAGTTTTACCCGTGTTGAAGCGCCAATTTCTGGGCGTATTTCTAGTGCCAATATCACTGAAGGGAATTATGTCACGGCTGGTTCAACAATCATGACATCTATTGTGTCAACTAAACAACTTTACGCCTATTTTGATATTGATGAAGCCACCTGGTTAAATTATCAAAAAAAGCAACCTAATAATAACAAAGCAGCGACTCAAACCGTTGTTATGCGCTTAGCAAATGAAAGTGAATATCAACATTGGGGTAAATTAAACTTTGTTGATAACCAAGTGAATACACAAACCGGCACATTACGGGTGCGTGCAGTATTTGATAATCAAGCAGGTAACCTAATGCCTGGCTTATTTGCTCATTTAAGGTTGGCAAGCAATAAAACAGAACAAGGCGTATTAATTGCTGAAAAAGCCATTGGAACCGACCTAAGTAATAAATATGTTTTGGTCGTTGATGAAGAAAATAAAGTTCAATACCGTGCCATTACAATGGGCGATAAAATTGGCGCATTACGCATCATTAAAAGTGGCTTAGATAATAATGACACTATTATTTTAAATGGCTTACAACGTGTACGCCCGGGTAGCTTAGTCACACCTAAATTAATCGATATGGCAGATGAAGATGCATTAAATGTATTACAAACATGGCAGCAGAAAATAGACCACAGTAACTACCTTGCTCAGCTCCTTCCAGTAAAAACATTAGGTGAACAATAAATGAATTTTTCTCAATTTTTCATTCATCGCCCTATTTTTGCTGCGGCTTTATCAATTCTTGTGTTTCTTGGCGGAGCTATTGCTGTTTGGCAGTTACCCATTACTGAATACCCAGATGTAGTACCACCTACTGTGGTAGTTACAGCCAACTACCCTGGGGCAAACCCCACCGTAATAGCTGAAACCGTTGCTACGGTGCTTGAACAAGAAATTAATGGCGTAGAAAATATGCTCTATCAATCTTCATTGGCAAACTCCGCCGGCACCATGACATTAACCGTCACTTTTGCCATAGGAACAAACCCAGATGAAGCAACTACATTAGTACAAAATAGAGTAAACAGGGCTATTCCGCGTCTACCTGAAGAAGTACAACGTTTAGGTGTGGTTACCGAAAAATCATCACCTAACCTAACGTTGGCAGTACATTTAACTTCGCCCAATGGCCGTTACAATAATTTATATTTGGCAAACTACGCCGACCAATACATTAAAGATGAGTTAACGCGCATTGAGGGTGTTGGCCAAGTACGGATATTTGGTGCTGGTGACTACAGTATGCGGGTATGGCTAGATCCCAACAAATTGGCAGCACTTAATTTAAACCCAAGCGATGTGGTTAATGCCATTCGTTCACAAAACCAACAGGTGGCATCAGGTAGCCTTGGTGCACAACCTACTGGTACCAGCGAATTTCAATGGTTAATCAACGTTCAAGGGCGCTTAGTTGAACAAGATGAATTTGAAGAAATTATTGTTAAAACCGGTGACAATGGAGAAATCACCCAATTAAAAGATATTGCTCGAATTGAACTGGGCGCCGACAACTACACCTTACGCCCATTACTAAATAATGAGTCGATAGCCGCAATTCCTGTATTTCAAGCGCCGGGATCCAATGCGTTAAAAATTTCTGATGATGTACGAGCTAAAATGGCAGAGTTATCTAAATTATTCCCCCAAGGCATTGATTATGAAATTGTTTACGATCCCACTGTGTTTGTGCGCGGCTCAATTAAAGCAGTAGTCGATACCTTATTTGAAGCTGTGTTATTGGTGGTACTGGTAATCGTATTATTTTTACAAACCTGGCGCGCATCAATTATTCCCCTTGTGGCAGTGCCTATTTCTCTGGTGGGTACTTTTGCTTTTATGCATTTAATGGGTTTTTCTCTCAATGCTTTGTCTTTATTTGGCCTAGTATTAGCTATCGGCATCGTGGTTGATGATGCCATCGTAGTCGTTGAAAACGTTGAACGTAACATTACTGAAGGTTTAAGCCCTATTGACGCCACTAAACAAGCCATGCAAGAAGTAACCGGCCCTATTATTGCCACCACGTTAGTGTTAGCGGCGGTGTTTATTCCCACCGCGTTTATGAGCGGTTTAACCGGGCAATTTTACCGCCAATTTGCTTTAACCATTACTATTTCCACGGTGCTGTCAGCAATTAACTCTCTTACCTTAAGCCCTGCGCTTGCTGCGTTGTTGTTAAAGCCCCACGGTCAAGACAACGACTGGTTAAATCGAGCTATCAACAAAATATTTGGTAGCTGGTTGTTCAACCCTTTTAATCGTTTATTTGACAAAGCCTCAGGTAAATACACTTATGCTGTGGATCGTTTAGTACGTAAAGGTGGCTTAATTAGTGTGTTATATGTGGGGTTATTAGCAATTACTTGGCAACAATTTGAGCATACTCCAACAGGTTATGTACCGCCCCAAGACAAAATGTATTTAGTTGCCTTTGCCCAACTTCCTAATGCAGCTTCACTTGACCGTTCAGAGCAAGTTATTCGTGAAATGTCAAAGATTGTTACCGCCCACCCAGGCGTAACTGACGCAGTTGCCTTTGCCGGTTTAAGTATTAATGGTCTATCCATTAACCCAAGTTCGGGCATGATGTTTACTCCTTTAAAACCTTTTACTGAGCGGCAAGGACCAAGAATGTCGGCAGCCGAGATCGCCGAAGATTTAAATAAAGAATTTAGCCAAATAAAAGGCGCTAACGTGGCAATATTTCCACCACCACCGGTGCGAGGCATGGGCACCATTGGTGGCTTCAGGTTGCAATTAGAAGACAGAGGTTCGCTAGGTTTTGAAACCCTACAGCAAGTTACCACTGAAGTGATTACTAAAGCCAAAGCAGACCCCGCACTAGCTAATGCTTTTACCAGTTTTACCATCGATGTGCCACAACTTGATGTACAGGTAGATCGTAAAAAAGCCCTTAGTTTAGGTATAGAAATAGAAACATTATTTGATACCATGCAAGGTTATTTGGGAACAATTTATGTCAACGACTTTAATTTATTTGGCCGCTCTTACCAGGTCAATGTACAAGCCGATGCACCATTTCGCCAAGACATAGAACAAATTAAACAATTAAAAGTGCGTAATAAAAATGGCGAAATGATCCCACTAGGAGCGGTACTTACTATTAAACATAGTGTTGGGCCAGATCGTGTGATGCATTACAACGGCTATGTCACCGCAGAGGTAAATGGTGTGCCTGCCGCAGGCTATAGCTCTGACCAAGCAAAAGCCGCGATAGAGAAAATTCTAAATGACACCTTGCCCATGGGCATAGCCTATGAATGGACCGACTTAACATATCAACAAATTTTAGCCGGTAATACCTCTATGTATGTATTCCCGTTGATTGTGTTATTAGTGTTTTTAGTGTTAGCCTCGCAATATGAAAGCTTACGTTTACCTATCGCTATTATTTTAATTGTACCGATGACTCTGTTAAGTGCGCTAATTGGTGTAGCGGTTTATGGCGGTGATAACAACATTTTTACGCAAATAGGGTTAATTGTGTTGTTTGGACTAGCCACTAAAAACGCCATTTTAATTGTTGAGTTTGCCAAAGAGTTACAAGACAAAGGTATGGACGCACTATCTGCCATTAAGGAAGCCAGTCGCTTACGCTTACGCCCAATATTAATGACTTCTATCGCCTTCATTATGGGAGTGGTGCCTATGGTGTTTTCATCAGGAGCAGGTTCTGAAATGCGCCAAGCTATGGGAGTTACTGTGTTCTCAGGTATGATTGGCGTAACCGTATTTGGCTTAATTCTAACACCAGTGTTTTATTACTTACTTAAACGCTCAAGAAAAATTGAAAGCTAAATTTATAAGAACCAAGGTAATCATTAGTTAAAGCCCTGACTATGGCCAAGTACCTCAGCGCTTTAACGGTAACCACTATTAAGGGATAGAGTAGAATGAAATAATTGGCTGTTCTGATGTAATTCGGTGGCACAACGGATCTAATTGCCCAGTTTAGAATGTTTGTGGGGATTAAACTGAATGGATTAGCGGTTAACACCACATTTTTGAGTGAAGAAAAACAACCAGTGGTTAATCATTTCTTCAACTTAGGAATGGCATATTTATTTAGTTTATCGCTTCAAACTGATAAATAATTTTACGTTGATATTTTTCATTTTCACTTAGTACACTGCTAGGAAAGTGATTTATATTAATGGCGTTGGTATAACCTTGAGCTTCTAAACACACTCCTTGATAAGGCTTAAAAACACCGCTGAGCCAATAACCTGTGTATAACTGCACTGCAAGTTGATCGGTATAAAATGACATTTTAACGCCATTATTTTTTGACGCTAATGACGCGTTAACTATTGATACATCGTTATTATCTAACACATAACAGTAGTCGAAACCCTTCATGTTTTTTAAATTAACATCGGTGGTATTACTTTGCCGGTCACCTATATTGGTTACTTGTCTTAAGTCAAAATCAGAATTATCTACCGATAAAATATTACCGCTGGGTACGCTGTCTTCTTTCAATTCAAGAAAATTTGAAGCTAATAGCTGTAAGTCTAATGATTCACAGCTTTCATCGCCCAAATTAAAATACGCATGATTGGTAATATTGATAGGTGTTGCCGCATCTGAAATGCCAAAGTACTCTATTTCTAAGGCATTTTTTTCAGTCAAATGGTAGCTAACTTGTAGTTTTAAATTACCAGGAAACCCTTGGTCACCATCTTTAGATTCAAGTGATAAAACAACCTTTGTATCCGTTGAAGATTCAATTTTCCAGAATCGGTAAGAAAAGTTATCTACCCCACCATGTAAGGTGTTGTTATTTTCATTTTGTGTCACTTGATAGCTAACACCATTTAATTCAAACTTGCCACCATCAATTCTATTACAAACTCTTCCACAAGTTGCCCCTAAATAGAAGCTATCTGTGAGGTACTCTTCAGCCGTAGCATAACCTACAACCATCTCCGTAGGCTTTCCTTGGATGGGAAATAGTATTGATTTTATACGTGCGCCAAAATTAATAATTTCAACCGACATACCTTGTTTATTTTGTAATAGTATTGATTGTGGCTGGCTCATTACGCGTTATATCCGTTAGGGTTATTTGACTGCCAGCGCCATGTATCTTCCATCATATCTTGCATGGTTTTATGGGCTTGCCAGTTAAGTTTATCCGCCGCCTTGTCAGCATTAGCCCAAAAAGCATCTAAATCACCGTCACGTCTTGGTACAAATTTAAACGGTACTTTAACCTTGGTATATTGCTCAAAGCTTTTAACTATTTTTAACACAGAATATGGTGTACCCGTGCCTAAATTAAATGCCTCACATAAACCATGAGCTTGGTTTACTAACCAATTTAACGCGGCAACATGACCTTGTGCTAAATCAGTTACATGGATGTAATCACGCTCGCAGGTGCCATCTTCTGTTGCATAGTCATTACCAAATATAGACAATTCAGCTCTTTTTCCTACCGCAACTTGAGCTACAAATGGCATTAAATTATTCGGAATACCATTAGGATCTTCACCAATTTGACCACTCTCATCGGCGCCAATAGGGTTAAAGTAACGTAAGTTAGCCACTTTAAAATCACTATTACTGCGCACAACATCTGCTAAAATTCTCTCAACCATCAACTTAGTTTGCCCATAAGGACTCGTAGGACAGCCAAGTGTTTGCGTTTCAATGTAAGGAGGCTTTGCCCCTTCCCCATAAACAGTCGCAGATGAACTAAATACCAAGTTATTGACATTAAATTTTTCCATAACTTCTACTAGCGAAACCGTTCCTTGAACATTGTTATGGTAGTAACTTAATGGTTTATTTACTGACTCACCTACCGCTTTATGACCTGCAAAATGAATAACAGAGCTAAACGAGAATTGTGAGAAAATATTCACCAATAAATCTTGATCTAATATACTGCCTTCAAAGAAAGTTACTGCTTTTCCTGAAAGAGTTTCAACACGATTTAAAGACTCTTTAGATGAGTTACTCAAATCGTCTATTACAACAACGTTTTCACCTAGCTTAAGTAACTCTAAAACTGTGTGGCTACCAATATAACCTGCCCCACCTGTAACTAATATATGATTCATTATATTGCCTCTATGTCAGTTATTACTGAAACACCATCTGCTGCTGTGGTGATAAATATAGATTCTTTTATGCCTGTTTGTTTTTCATATTTTTCAGCAACAATATCAACAACAGTGTCAACTAAATCATTGGCAACAAACGCAACAATACAACCACCAAAACCGCCACCAGTCATACGTACGCCACCACGATCGCCAATAACATCAGCAATAATTTGCACAAGGTAATCAATTTCAGGTGTGGTAATTTCAAATAAATCACGCATTGAAGCATGACTGCCAGCCATTAGTCGACTGATAGCAGGCATATCGTTAACTTTAAAAGCTTCCATCGCATCAAGAGTGCGTTGGTTTTCGTATAATATATGTTCTGCGCGTTTAGCAACAAGGGGATCCATAGCACTTTTTTGGGCTTCAAAATCAGCAATAGTTACATCGCGTAATTTTGTTTTTCCAAAAAATTCGGCTCCGCTTTCGCATTGTTGACGTCTTGTATTATATTCACTGTCAACTAAACCACGCTTAACATTAGAATTAATAATAACAATAGTATTGTCGTCAGAAATAGGCGTATGTATTAGTTCTAAGCTTCTACAATCAATCCCTAGAGCTTGGTCATTTTTACCACACGCTGAGGCAAGTTGATCCATAATACCACATGCACAACCCACAAAATTATTCTCAGCTGCTTGCGATATTTGCGCTAATTCAACTGTAGAAAGACCTAAGTCACACAATTGATTAAAGGTTGCTGCAATACCTACTTCTAATGAAGCTGAAGAGCTTAAACCTGCACCTTGCGGTACATTACCACCAATGGCAATATCACAACCCGCTAATGTAAAGCCTCGTTTTTTAAGTTCGTCAATTACACCACGAACATAATTACTCCAAAACTGCGTATCATTAAAAGCAATGCTGTCATTTAAATCAAAGCTATCAACTTCTTCATTACAATCAATCGCAAATACATTTACCACTAAATCGGTACGCGGCGATACACAAATAACCGTTGAAAAATCAATGGCACAAGGTAATACAAAACCATCATTGTAATCGGTATGCTCACCAATAAGGTTAACTCGCCCTGGCGCATTAACAATAAAAGCAGGACTTTTACTATAATGATTCAAAAATTTCGTTTTTACTTTTTTGATAATATCCATGATAAATCCTAGCTATTCTTATAATGAGTATCTGGTAAGTCTCTTAACCTCTGAGCTGCTTGCTCAGGGGTAATATCTCGTTGCGCTTCAGCCATCATTTCATAACCTACCATGAACTTTTTAACTGTGGCAGAACGTAATAAAGGCGGGAAGAAGTGTGCGTGTAGCGTCCATTCTTCATGAACTTCACCGTCAAACGGAGCTCCATGCCAACCCATTGAATATGGGAACGAACATTTAAATAAATTGTCATAACGAATGGTAATTTGTCTAATGATATCGGCAAGGCTTTCTTCTTGTGATTTCGTTAAATCTGTCATTCGACTAATATTATGTCGCGGTAACACTAGTGTTTCAAATGGCCATGCTGCCCAGTAAGGAACAACAACAACCCAGTCATCATTTTCAACAACAACGCGTTCACCACTAGCCAGTTCTTTCGTTGCATAATCAGCAAGTAAATTAGACCCAAATTTTTGGGTATACTCATCAAATGCTTTTTGTTTCTTTTCCGCTAAGGTAGGTAACTGGTTTTGCGCCCAAATCTGCCCGTGAGGGTGTGGATTTGAACAACCCATTACCGCACCTTTATTTTCAAATACCTGAACCCAACGATAAGATTTAGACAACTCTTTACATTCATCTTTCCAGGTTTTTACAACTTCAGTGACTTCACTTAACGATAATTCTGGTAATGAACGACCATGATCAGGAGAAAAACAAATAACGCGGCTGATACCTTGCTCAGACACTAATCGAAATAACGGATCATTACTTTCAAAACTTGGTGTTTCTTTATTTAATGCTGCAAAATCATTGGTAAAAACAAATGTACCTGTATATTCAGGATTTACTTCACCATTAATGCGAGTATTACCTTTACATAAAAAGCAGTTTTCATCGTATGCTGGTTTTACCGACTCATCAGCAACTTCTTCTTGTCCTTGCCAAGGACGCTTCGCTCTATGAGGTGACACTAAAACCCATTCCTGGGTTAGTGGATTAAAACGGCGATGAGGATGTTCTGTAGGATCAAATACGTTGGTCATAATGCTCTACTTAAATTGGCTATTAGTTTGAGTTCATTCAAAGCATTTCTGCTTATTTCAACAGTTAATAATTGACAATTATTTTTCAATTGTAAACCACTCTGAATAAACCATGAGTTATTCGCTTGAATAGCTTTAAAAGCACCAAATAATTTGGTGCTTTTAATTTTCATTACGCTCAGTTAGTGCTACTAACTAGAAGCGATTAATTAGAGTTTTGGAAAGTGCCGGCATCTAATATCTGACGTTTAATTTCAAATTTGCAGATATAATTCCAGTTCCAACTCTTATCATATTTATGGCAAAGTCCCCAAGAAAGTCCTGGCTCTTGAAGTTCTTTAGCATTAACGTCTCTAAATAAACCAATCGCTTCCGGTGCGCCTTTAATATGCGCTTTAATGTCAAAGTTCTCACCGTCTTGAGCAAACTGAACCGTGTTTTTTTCAGGGCCATCGGTTGTTAATAAACTGGCAACACCGCCTTGATAATTCCATACAACGACTTCATGACCACTATTAGAAATAGGGTTTAATTCTGATTTAACGTAAGGCCCTTCAATGTTGTCAGCAACAGCAACACCGTGTTTAATTTCACGTCCGCCGAAGTTCATTTCTTCCCCCATGGTTTCACCTTTATAATAAAGGTAGAACTTTTCATTAAAGAAGAGCAAACATGGATCGTGTACTTTATGACTATCAAAACTGCCTTTTTCTTTCACTAAAAAGCGACTATCCACTTCACCATCCCAAACGCCATCTTGACTTGGGCTTAAAATTGGCTTGGTTGATTTAGTCCACGGCCCATACGGCGACTTAGCACTCGCTAAAGCAACTTGTTCAATTTGTCTATTGGTATATGGGTATTGAACCGTTTGGTACACTAGGTAAAACATATCTTCATGTTGTAATACTTCTGGTGTGAATACAGCTCTATCGTCAAATTCACCTGCAGCGCCTCGTGAAATAGCAACCCCTTGCTCTTTCCATGTGATTGTATCTGAAGATGTTGCATGCCACACTTCGGTTAAGTCCCACGGAAATACTTTATCATTTGGGTTATCAGAGCCAAAACCTACGGTTTCGTCTTGTCCTTTGGTATACCAACAGTGGTATAAATCCCCAACTTTAATGACTGATGTTGGGTCTCGACGGATAATGCCTTCTTCAAAAGCAAAGTCACCTTTTAGATCAGTAACATTGAACTCAATCATCCAACTTGAATCTTTTTCATCGTATCCACGCTCTAAAGCGCGTTTACTTGCTAAGCTTAATTTTTTATTTTCATTACTCATTTTTAAACCTTAATTATCTGGTTGTTAGCAATACTATAAATGGTTAGTTACCGTGGTTAGCTATTTTAATCGTTACAGTATTCACTACTTTAATAACTACTATATTAGTTACGGTTAACTCGGTTGTTAATTAAACGGTTAATTAAACTATTAGTTAAACTGTTAGTTAATCACACTGTTGTATAATGCTGTTGGCATAATCGCACCGCGATGCTGTACCACTTGCCCAGCAACTTTTGTGGCTTGCATTAAAGAAGACTCAATATCATGGTTAGTGACTCTTTGTGATAAATAAGTTCCTGCAAATGAATCGCCTGCAGCGGTAGAGTCAACCTGTACCGGTGCTGCTTTAAAAGGTTCATGGGTTGATAATTTACCGTCAGAGTAAACAAAAACGCCTTCTACACCGCACTTAATAACCACTTCTTTAATCTTAAAAGCCTGACAATAGGCTGCAATTTGTGCATGACCGTTATGGTTAAATATTGCTTGGTGATCTTCTTCACCTGGCAGCACAATATCACTAACACTATAGGCTTTTTCTAACCAATAAATAGCATGTGCTTTATTGTTCCACATAGCGGGTCTGTAGTTTGGATCAAATGCAATACGGGTACCTTTTGCTTTTAAACCTTTTATAAACTCAATTAGCTTGGCTTTATCTTCTTCTGATAATATAGCCAGTGAGATCCCACTAAAAAATGCACAATCAAGTTCAGGACATGAATCAAGTAATTCATTAACTGATTTAATAGCCATCATGTTTGATGCAGCAGAGTTTTTACGCCAATAACTGAAGCTTCTTTCACCTGAAGCATCTGTTGCAATGGCATATATTCCTATAGTGTCTTTGTCTGATTTCAACGTAAAATCAGAAGAAACGCCTTCTTTTTGCCACTGAGACTCCATGACACTGCTGATATCATCGTTACCTATCGCAGTAAATATTAACGCATCCAATTCAGGAGCATTACGCTTTGCGTAAACTAAAGCGTTATAAGTGTCGCCTGCAAACGAACGTTGATAGGTGTTTTCTTCCAGCGGAGTTAACTCCATCATACACTCGCCAATTGCTAGTAATGCGGCCATATATAGTTTCTCATTATTAGGGTCAGTTGATCTTTTAGAGCTTTCTGCTCATAGTAATTCATCATAACCTAACCCATAACAATTGTTAACAATTAATTATATCCAATATTTAATTAGGTTATACTCTTAATACCCATAAAGATTACTATTATGATTATAAAGTTTAGCAATTATCTTGTAAGATCAACTCACTTGATAATAAAAAATAACTTAATAAATGTTAGATAGGTATTAGATAAACAACATTCAAATTTAGTATCATGCGATGAAACGTTAATTCATCACTGGTTAAGTCATCACTGGTTAAGTCATCAATGAATATAGTGACTCACTTTTTTTAACGCTATCATTTAACATTACATTTTTAACATACTTTTTAAAATATATAAGGTTTAGCCAACAATATGATTGATTGCTTACTGTTTGATAATGACGGAACTTTGGTAGATAGTGAATATTTATGCAACAAAGCTATTGCCATTAAATTTAAAGAATTTGGGGTAGACTTATCTGTTGAGCGATTAGTAACCGACTACAGAGGTAAAGAGTTAGCCATTATATTCGCTGAATTGGCATCAATTCATAACGTTGAACTACCTCCTTTATTTATTACCGAATATAGAGCATTAGTTACCGATTTATTTAACTCAGAGCTAAAGCCCATTGCAGGAGTAGTTGAAGCGCTTGAGTCATTAGATTTTCCCAAGGCTGTGGTATCTAACGCACCCAGAGAAAAAATAATACTAGCTTTAGATATTTGTGGCTTGAGAAAATATTTTGGTGATAATATTTACAGTGCTTATGATAATAATATATTTAAGCCTGACCCAGCGTTATATTTACATGCGGCAACCGATATGGGGTTTTCGCCGAAACAGTGTGCCGTTATTGAAGACAGTTTACTGGGTGTTGAGGCTGGAGTTAACGCTGATATGAAAACATTTTTTTATAATAGTCATAATGAAAACTGTCCATTTCCGGCTGCCATCAACTTTACTGCGATGAAAAACTTACCTAACCTTATTAATAAATAGTGTTAGCCCGTTAGTTAGCTAGTGAGTTGATTAGTTATACTTCACTAATAATCAGTTCATCAATAATCAGTTCATAAATAACCAATGCGCTAGCAACTGATACCCTAGTGAATACTCTAGTAAAAATAAAAAATCCGAACTGAAATAGTTCGGATTTTTTCATTTATCAGTAGTATCAATAACATCCCACCCAAGAAACTTATGCCATTCGCATTAATTAAGTGATCAACTTTTAATGAGGGTAAATTTTCAATAACAAGGCGCTTGATTGAGCAATAGCTGCCTATTGGGATTGAAAGCAACGATGTTATTGAATATTTAGACCATTTTAAAAGATCACTTCATTAGTTCGATTGGTATTAGCCAAAGCAGTTAATATAATAACCTAACAACTATTATTCAGTTACCTTAATAACCTCAGTGTTACTTATAACATTTGCCGACTTAGCAAATACCGTGATTTCGCCTATATCCTTTCCTTGTAAAATAAGTAAGGCTTGCCCTTTTGAGGTTGTAATGCGGTTTGATTGAAACTCTTGTACATTATCAGGAGCGCCATTATCAACACCTAAAATCTTAGCAGGACCTTTAACTACAAACTCAATATCAGCATCTAAAAATGTAATTGGGTTTTGTTTATCATCAACTAATTGTACAACTAAATGTACAACGTCATTATAATTTGTCGTAATTTGCGACTTATCAATAGTTAAATCAATACCATTAAATACGCCTGCTGTACGCAAAGTATCTTCTGCTTTACAGTCGCCTATACCTTTTACCATTAAATCACCCGGTTGGTATGTAACCGACCATTTCAAAATATGATCTGGTGCATCTTTTAGGTACGCAATACCTTGCGACTTATTATTTACAAAAAGCTCCGCAGCGCTACAGTTTGTATAAGCTTCAACAGCAATTAAATCTTTGTCTTGGTATTGCCAATAGTTATTTACATCGTGCCAAAACCAAACATAGGTTTTCCACGCATCTGGGTTGCGCGCCACAATATTATTATCGACCACTTCATAAGGTGACTTTTCCATGAGTTGTGTCGTTAAATAAATACTAGGCTGCTCACTCCATAATGACTTCATCATATGGTATGAAGGTTTTTCAAATCCGGCTAAATCTAACATACCACTTGCTGTTGCTTTAACAGGCCATTTATTGTGGCTTTCGCCCATATAATCAATACCTGTCCATAAGAAAGTTCCACCAATAAAGTCGCGATCTTCAACAGCTTTCCATTCATGCCATTGCACAACATTCTCTGTTCCCATGATCATTTTATCGGGAAATAAGCGATGTCCGTAATCATAAATAACACGACGATAACTGTAACCAATAACATCAAGCGCATCTGTATATCCGGTGATATGACTTACCGATGGTAAAATTAAATTTGCCGTCACCGGACGGGTTAAATCTAACTCTTTCACCCAGCCAGATAGCTTTTTGGCCGTTTTAGCTAAAACATATTCACCTTCTTCACTTTCATGAAATCGTTTAACTATTTCTTCAGGGCTAATAAATGGCGGGTTAAAAAAGTAATTACCATTAGCGTTCATATCAAAATAACCTGTCGCTTTAGGATAACGAGGGTATGTCCACTCAATTTCGTTACCTATGCTCCACATTATGATTGATGGATGATTACGATCACGTTTAACCGAAGCGACGAGATCTTTTTTGCCATCTTTTTGGAAGTATTCTGTATAACCTCGACTAATATAGTCTTCATGTCTTTCTTGTTGATTTAAACGCTTATCTTTAGGGTTGTCATATTCATCGAATATTTCTGCTTGAACCAAAAAGCCCATTTCATCACACAAATCCAAAAATGCTGCTGATGCTGGGTTATGTGCAGTACGAATAGCATTTACTCCGGCATCTTTCAGTATTTCTAAACGGCGTCGCCAAACGTCATTTGGCACTGCTGCGCCAACTAAACCAGCATCATGATGTAAATTCACACCTTTAATTTTTAATGCTTTTCCATTTAAAGAAAAACCAGTATTTGCATCAAACTCAATCTCACGAATACCAAAAGGAGTAATATATTCATCAACTACGTTACCTGAAGTTAATTCGCTTAGCTTACTAACCGCTTTATATAGGTAAGGTGAATCAATATCCCATTTATTAGGAGACTTCACTATTAATTGCTGAGTTAGCACTTGGTTTGAATTTTTTTCAAGTACCGAGGTACTATCCATTGTTGCAACAATTTCTCCAGCTGCATTCACAATGTCTGTTGTTAATGTAAAATCACGCGCGATAGTTGCGTCATTATTTATCTCAATAGCAATATCAACAGTTGCTTGAGTATTAGATATTTCAGGGGTCGTGACATAAGTTCCCCATACAGGAATATAAAGCGAATTAGTTGAGATAAAACTCACATCACGATATATACCAGAGCCAGTATACCAACGACTATCAATATAGCGTGAACGATCAACACGAATAGCGATGACATTCTCTTGCCCTTCTGGATTTAAATCATTAGTAACGTCAAAATAAAAAGGAGAATAACCGTAATGCTGTTCACCTAATGATTTGCCATTGATCCAAATTTCAGCATTATTATAGATACCATCAAAATGAATAAAGTGTTTTTGCTGATCTGAAACGGGCGTTGTAAAGTGTTTTCTATACCAAGCAACACCACCAGGTAAATAACCTGTAGCGCCATCAGTATTCTCTTGGGTAAACGCAAATTCAACGCTCCAATCATGTGGAACATTAACATTGCGCCAAGCGTTATCTTCATACCCAAATTGATTAAACGATTTATCATCATCAAGATTGAACAACCAATCCTTATTAAAATTGTTTTCTACACGACTTATATTACTGGCATCATGGCGTGAATCAGAACTATCTTTTTCAACAGGTGTTGGAATACAACCACTTAAAGCTCCAATTGAAATTCCAATCATAATACATAGCGTTATAATTTTTGAATGAATAGTTTTAATCTTTATTATTCTGGAATAAGTGACTTTTAAAGCCGCCCTTAAAACCTCTTTAGTACTGACTATATTACTCATGTTTTTTTACTTCTAGTTAGTGAACTTAAAAACATAGTAAACAATAAATTGTTAACCATCTATAGTGTTTATATAAAAATATTTATTACTGAGTCGATCTTTTTTAGTTAGAGGAAGTTATTTTTGGAAATTATGATTTACTCGTCAGCAGTAAAAGCAGCTAAATTAAAAATCATATGGATATAAGAATAGGATAAATTGACGACTCTAAATCGATGAAGTACTCCTTCGTTCAAAATCTATCCAAATACCTTTACTGAATAAGCCCTCGTAAATAAAGAAAACAAACCTTCTATTGTTAACAATATACTGTTAACATGATTTAGTCATCTTATGAACATTTGAGGTATTAACGTGATAACAAAATTTAAAAAAAACAAGTTAACTTATTCATTATTAATGATTCCATTCGCATTAACCGTTGCAAGTTGTGGTGGTGGAAGCAGCGAAGGTTCGAGTGAGCCATCTCCAGACAATCCTGATATAGTAGTAGATACTACACCGAACGCCTTTAGCTTTACTGGCGTTAGTGATACACAATTGAATACCGTTGTTTCTTCTAATGAAATAACTGTAGCGGGGATCAATTCAGAGACTAGTATTAGTATTACCTCCGGTGAATACTCACTGAATGGTGCAGACTATACTGCAGCCACTGCTACTGTAAGTAATGGTGACAAGGTTAAAGTTAGAGTTACTAGCTCAACATTAGGCTTAACACCAACTAGCGCGAAATTAACTATCGGTGGCGTAACTTCTACCTTCACTGTTACGACACAAAGTACAACACCTGATACAGGCATTCAGGTGGATATCAATTTTAATACCAAACATAGTGTTGGTGGAATTGACACATTCGACCGTCAAAAGTTTATTACTATTCACGCTTCTCCTCTTGAAAATGACTGGGGTGAAAATGATAGTTTCTCACAAAATGCCGCGAATAAAGATCCCGATTTAATGGTTAACTTTATGACGGATAACGACGTTTATTTTGGTCGTGATACAGGCTCAATTGGTTGGGCACTGAGAAATTTAACAGAAGACACTGCAAAACCAGGTTTTATTGACGAAGCATCAATTCCTGCTGCCGCAAATGGCATTAAATGGGCGTACGGTACAAGTACCGCTAAAAAAAGTACTGACGCACGTTTACCACAAATTAAAGCCCGAAGTCTTGATATGATTGAAGGTGGTCAGCAATTCCCTTACTGGTCAGAAGATGCGGATCATTCTAATATAAATCCATTCCCTGCTTCAACGCCATGGAAGTTCTCGCAAACTGATACCGCAGCTGAACCTTTTGGTACAGCTACAGGTCATTATTTCGGACAATACCTGTCTAACTTTTTTAGAGATAACGATACTGAAGATTGGAAACCTAAGCCTAAGTATTTTGAAATAATGAATGAACCATTGTTTGAATTAACAACAATTCGTAATCCAGGTGATGATAATTATGTCACACCACAACAAGTATTTGATTTTCATAGTACTACCGCAAAAGAGATTCGAAAAGTTGCTAAAAATGATGACATTGCCGTAGGTGGTTACACGGTAGCTTTCCCTGATTTTGATAAAGATAACTTTCAGCGCTGGCATGATAGAGATAAATTATTTATCGATAGCATAGGCGCAGAAATGGATTTTTATTCAATTCATCTATATGACTTCCCATGTTTTAGTAACTCTGAAAGATATCGTTCAGGTAGTAACATGGAAGCAACTTTAGATATGATGGAAAATTATAGCCATATCGCTGTTGGCGAAATGAAACCATACGTTATCTCTGAATACGGTGCTGCAAATCATTGTGAAAGAAGCGTTGGTTGGACTGATAAAAAAGATACGTTAGTGCTTAGAGCAACAAACAAAATGCTAATGAGCTTCTTAGAACGTCCAGATACTATTGCTAAAACTATTCCATTTATTGTAGTTAAAGCTGAATGGGGAAGAACAACTCAAAATGGTGAATCAATTCCTTACGGTCCTCGTTTGATGATTCAAGAGTTTGAGCGTACTGGTGTAAGTAGCCAAACTGATTGGACATATTCTAACTTAGTTTTATTTTACAATTTATGGTCAGAAGTTAATGGTACACGTGTAGATACCGTATCATCTGATTTAGATATTCAGGTTGATGCCTATGTTGATGGTAGTGAAGCTTATGTTATTTTAAATAATTTAGAATTTGATGAAGCTGAAGTTAACCTAAATGCGCTAGGCCTTGATACTGCAAATATTACTGCGATAAATATTAAACACTTAAAAACTGACGGCTGGGTATCAAAAATTGATGAAACAAACCCTGACACTTTACCTGAAGCAATAACTATTGACGGTGAAGGCACTATCGTAATGAAAGTGACTTACAACAGTGATATTGCTATTGATAACACCAGTAACGAAGTTAAGTATTACTCTAATGATTTTAAACAAGCCATTGATGCTAATACTACTATTACCTTCAACATTAATGATGTGGTAGTAGGTGCTAACGGTGAAGCAACATTACGCTTAGGTATAGGCCGTGATCATGGTAAATCTTTACAACCTATTGTAACGGTTAACTCTACTCAAGTTGCTGTTCCTAGTGACTTCAAAGGCTATGACCAAAAACAAGGTGATGTAATGAAGGGACGCGATAATTACTTCGGTGTTATTGAAATACCTGTACCACTTACCGCACTTGAAGCAAGTAACGTAATAACGATTGAATTCCCTGATGCGGGCGGTTTTGTTACTACAGCGGCATTACAAGTATTTACTACAAGTGCTGCTTTAACTAGAACGAAGTAAACACATTAGCAATAATGAGTAGGTAATACCTACGAATAAAAAACTCCCGACCTTAAGGCGGCTAATCATTTAATTAGTCGCCTTTTTTATATCTATACCCGTTCCACTTGAAGATGCTCGTTTCAGGAAGTCTGAGCGATTCATAACCAAGGCACATTTATTTATTAAGGGTTATTCCCTTAAAAATAAATGTAACGCTGGGTATGATTTGCTCAGCCTTCCCAAAGGCTGGTTTAGAAACGCTTTAGGCGTTTCTAATTCCAGCTGAATCCTGCATCTTCAAGTGGAGCGGGTATACAATACTACTAACGATAGTCACATCAGCAACATTTTCCTATAAAAAGTTAAATCAAATTTCACTCTTGGAAATACGTTCTATATTTTTCAAAAATAAAGCTGATTACCATTTATTTTAATAATATCTTTGACTTATGTTTTAATCTTAAACTAAAAGTTGATTACAGCGGTTTAAATTGCTTCGTCGTTTTAGATGTTGATGTGCATAAAATTGGTCTAATTCAATTTCACGCCCTACAGCACCATGAAATTGTTTAGTGAAGCTCTTTGTTAGGGTTAACCAGTTCTCAGGACTTATTGCGAGCCGAGTTAAAATATTTGGTAAGTGTTGCTCTATGTAACCAGCTTTATCTTCTCTTATGCACTTACCTGTTAATTCAATAAGTTGTAAGTAATCAATTAACTCAAAAGGCAACCCCTGCGGCATATCTTTTCTGGGATTACCTACAAAACGGATTAATAACTTAGGCTGTTGCTGCGCTTTAGCGCTATTAATACGTTGTTGAACACTGGTGTAATCTGATGTTTCAGGTGTTTTGGCTATATCCGCTCGAATAGGGTTTAAGTCAACATACGCCATACACGCTGCCAGGGCTGCCTCATCAAGCAAAGCTTGAGATTTAAAGCGGCCCTCCCAAAATCGACCTGTGCAATCATCCTCACGGTTAGCATCACGTGCTATTTTTTCATTTAAGTTACCGATAAACCAACTGATTTTCATTAAGCGTTTGCGGTATACTTCCGTTGTAACCTTAACCATATCAAGCATTGGCGCTATTAACTTCTCGCCTCGGCAATATTGCTGGGTAAGTAAAGTGCCTTTATACAAGGTGTGCCAACGGGTTAACACTTCATCCATAGACCATGTTTTTGCTTGCTCTTCATCTATACGTAGCACCACATGATAGTGATTATTCATCACGGCATAAGCACAAACATCAATAGCAAATACTTCACCAAGTTTAAGTAACTTTTCTGCAACCCATGCACGTCTGTGCTCAAAACTCTGACCTGTAAAATTATCTTCACCACATAAAAAAGCCCTACGTACACAGCGTGAAATGCAGTGATAGTAAGGCGTATCTTGTAAATTCACTTGTCTTTTTCTT
This sequence comes from Colwellia sp. E2M01, assembly GCF_018860585.1. GTDB lineage: Bacteria > Pseudomonadota > Gammaproteobacteria > Enterobacterales > Alteromonadaceae > Colwellia. Next base: position 31,764 of record NZ_JAHKPR010000081.1, on the reverse strand, counting down.
GCAGTCGCCATTATAAAACCCCCTTCCTTGAGTTGTTATTTAACCATAGGAGAGAGGCTTGGATTTAGCAATTACAAGTGAGTGTCATCTATAACTATAGTATTTTCAATGTGATGTCGGGTATTTTATTGTCTCTTTTTGGAAAGGGGCATATAGTTCTGTTGATGCTCCTTTGGCTTCAAAAGCAGTCAAAATAAAGCCCCGAAAGGGGCTTTGGATTCAATAAAAACGGTGTTGTTATTATTTAAGTCTCATATCTATAGTTATAGAGTTAGATTCTATTTTCCCATACCATAAGTTTTCTTCACTACGACTCCCTTCCAATACCTCATAAACTACGTGTACTTTATAAATATCATTCTTTAAAGCGTAAGGATTTTTCAAATCAATAACTTGTTCAAAACTAGATTTTGGGTCCATTGCAACGAAATCCGCAGGAGTTGTGACGTATCTAATCTCTTTACCAAAAAAACGCATTCTTTCACCTTTGGAATTTAATATCACAAAACGAATATAATAATTTTCTAAAATAAACTTCAAAGGCATAATATGAACTTTTTCTGTATTATTGGAAATTCGTAGCTTCACAACCGATGAGTCAACCTCAGTGGTTTCAAGCTCTATATCCATCGATTTAACAGAAATACTAAATATTAAAATCCAAAATAATAGCGAGCTTTTTAATACATTAATAACCTTCATGAAACTTACCTTCTATATTTTTATAAGTGAAACCCATAAATAGATATGGGCTTTATTAAGCTATTTACATCCACTTCCTTTGCCTGAACAGTTGGTAAAACCACCAGCACCACCACCTTTAGCCGTTCCATTATTTGACTTTCTTGCTGCTTCAGCACGACTTTGAACAACCCCCCCATACACTTCTATTTCATATGCTGTTCCTTCTTCACCATCATAAGTTTTAGTGCTTTGGTCTTCAAAATAATGTGTTGCCTCATGTTCGATGACTCTATCAAGCATCCCTTTAGCTCCCTCTAGTCCATTTTCAAAATCAGCAAAAAGGGAGTTATCTATAGTTATATGCTGTGAATTTTCACCTGGTGTAAAATAACCCCAAGCTTTTTCAGATTTAAAAGTTTCAGCTCCTTTAACCCCTAATCCTTTATTTGGATTAAAAGCTTGCATAACCTTTAATGGGCTTGCATATCCATATGTTTTAAAAGCGGCTATTTTTTTCGTACTAGTTATAGTTTTATTATTTACATAGGCAGCAGCCTTAGGATATGCCTTTGCAGTTACTGCATCTACACTTAATTTCCCATCAGGATCGACATACTTATAAGGATTATTATTTGCGTATGCATAACGATTAAAGCTATGTATATCACGGAATCCTATAGGATCATTGCTATAAAAACGACCTATGACTGGATCATAGTATCGTGCCTGCATATAACTTAACCCTAAGTCAGTATCAAACTTATGACCTGTATACCCTACATCATCTTTCGGTGTTCCAATAGCCTCACCAAAGTCACGATAGTGCGAACGTGTTGATTGTGGCGACGCACTAACCCCAGTACCTTCTTTGGCAACCAGCCTATTCCCCAGATAGATATAGTTATAAATTAAAAAGGACACTCACCTTAAATTTATAAGTGAGTGTCCTTTATATTTCTTTGGATTTAGCAATTATAAGTGAGTGTCATCTATAATTTTTTATAATCTTTGAGTGCTAATTGATATCCCTTAACATCTCCTGTTAGTGCTGCCCTCATGGTTTTTGCATCTAAAGTCATTTTAGCGCCAACTCTGACTAGAGATTTACTTCCAATTGCATTACCCACGGCTTTCATCAGAGGTGCTAATTGGCGTGACATTATGCTGTCAGGCTTTCTTCCATCAGGATCCGTATATTTGTAAGGATTGTTGTTTGCATAAGCATATCGATTGAAGCCATGAACAACTGAATTATGCCTAGTAGAGTCAACCGGATCATTCGAGTAAAAACGACCTATGACTGGATCATAGTATCGTGCCTGCATATAAAGTAATCGTGATTACGAACCACTGCGTTCAGGTTAAAATTTTAATATATACAGTAAGTTATTAGTATAGATGAATTTGATAAAGTCATAAAAAGCCCGACTTCGATATAGAATCGAAATCAGGCCTTGTTAGCCGCTTAGAAATGAGGCCAACTTTATGGGGTCACTTCAAATTGCTAGGCTTTAGATTCAATTGGATTACTTATTTCTTGTGACTCCAATAGTCTAGCTTATCCATGACATGCTCAAGTAAACCTGTTTCATCATCAAACATTTCTTTACTGAGTGGAGAAGATAGAATCTCCCTAACATCCGCTAGTTGGCTTAACATGTCTTTGTCTTGAATAAACTTTAAAATCTCTTCCGCTAAATCGGTTTCGCTATGATCTACAGATGCCATTGCAATAGAATTCAGGGAAACGACCAACAAGTTAATCGTCTTCAAAACTTCCAACACTTCTTTTTTAGAGTAATAAATAGTGTCACTCATTTAATTGTTCCTGTGTTTAACTTCTGGTTTATCTAGCTTAACGTTGCCTTTGATGGTCATTTCTTTTTTGCCTGTTAATGGGTTTTTAACCATTTCAATGTTATCCGCAGGTACGTCAGTTTCAACATAACTGTTGCCTTTACCTTCCTTGATCTTGTGTTTGGCTTCAGCTTTTTTAGGAGATAATGCTTTTTTGCTCGCGCTCTCCACATAAACTCTACCATTGTCTTTTGCGACAATTTCTCCGCTATCCATTATCTTATTTGCAGATGATTTATTTGTATAATGCCTAACTCTTACCGTTGTCCCTAGTCCAGTGGCTCCGGGGATAAATAACCCTGCTACATTGGCTCCTAGAGAAGCCGAGTTAACTGAGTTGACACCGTTTATTGCCATATCACCTAAGTCATATGCAATTAAGGCCACATCAATTATAAAAAATTAAAAAGGACACTCACCTTAAATTTATAACTGAGTGTCCTTTATATTTCTTTTTAAGCCTAGCTCAACACGGTGAGTTATTCAATTAGAGTGCCTGTCCTTGTTATCACTTGTTATCTTGTTATCTTCATTTATTTTTTTGATTTGCCTTTTATTTGTTATTAAGCATTACCCCTAAATGCATCACTTCTTTAGAATCAAAGCTTATCTTTACGCTATGATTCAAACCTGTGTCTAGGCTAGTAAAGTGTACAACGACATCATCATTACTGTTTTCCATCGAAATAATTTTCAATTCACTATCTTTTAATAGGTTCTTATATTCTTCTTTGGCAATTAATGTATACCCGCTGGAATCTAGAAACATTAAAGCTCGAAATGCTTGTGCTATATTTGTATCTCTTATTCCCGCATCGACTAGAAATGAAGCGCTAACTTCAGAATATTTTAAACAATCACTCAAACTTTCATTAATTGCAATTAATTGTTGCTCTCTAGCATTTAAGATGAAAAATTCTGAATTAATATTTTTGTTGGTTTTAAAAGCTTGAACTAAGTTATAGATGCAAAATTTAGTTTTGCCATCATCATAGGACCTATTAATATCCATAACAAAGTTAGCGTCATAAGATAGCACTGTACCATCCATATAGTGCTTTTCTCCCCACATAGCAGCAACCTGATGAGGTCTCTTTAAAACAACTTCAGATATAGTTAGTAACTCATCATTTGACATAGGTTCAAACTTAGAAGTTGCATTAGAGTCTTGAACAGTAAAAATAAATAATAAAACTATAAAACGGGCAATCATTTTGAAACTCCATAGGTATTAAAAATTAAAAAGGACACTCACCTTAAATTTATAAGTGAGTGTCCTTTATATTTCTTTGGATTTAGCAATTATAAGTGAGTGTCATCTATAATTTATTCAAGTGAATAATCCTCATACTCCCACTGAAAATATCGCTGGAGTGCAATACAACTTTCTTCCCAACTGCTTTTAGAGCAAGTTTCAATTATATCTAAGATTAACTTACTAACTAACTCATAACTATATTCACTAATAACAATAGTTCTATTTATAACCAAGTACGGTTCGCTCCGATTTTTTTTTATAGACTCTATAGTGGCTAAAGTAACATAAAAAAGATGACCAGATTGATTTTCATCCGGAAAATCAACTTTAATGTCTAAACAAATATAAACATCATCATTCGAAATAGGCTGCCAATTCTTTACATCTACTTCAGAAGAACAAATAGAACTAACGACTAATTTTTTTTTCATAAGGCCTCTTTTTATTAATACTTAATGAACATCAAGATGGACATTAGACGTAGGCGTTCCATCTCGTGCAGATTTAATTTGAAAATTAACTACTTGACCTAAAAAGGACACTCACCTTAAATTCATCAGTGAGTGTCCTTTATATGCTACACACAAAAATTATACTTGTTCTCATGTCGTTCAAATCTAAGCGGCCACTTCTTTATATGAAATGTTATTATAATTTTTCCAACGTAATAGGAATAGATTTTGACGTTGGTGTTCCACAATCTTCGGCAATACTTTCTAACGGAACTAAAGGGTTAGTTTCTGGGTAATAAGCGGCAATACATCCCGATGGAATATCATATTCTATTACTTTAAAGTGGCTAACTGAGCGTATTACAGTATCATTCGACACTGTCGTTATTTTAACAAAATCACCGGCAATCAAATTAAGTTTAGCCATATCATCGGCATTGATAAAAATTACTTTTCGTTCACCGTAAACGCCTCGATAACGATCATCCATTCCGTATATGCTGGTGTTATATTGATCATGTGAACGTAAAGTTTGCAAAGTAAACACTAAACCTTTAGTTTTATCTTTAGCGATTTCATGCACTAACTGTTCGGGTAATTCAGCCGCTGAAAACATCGCTTTATTCGCTGGCGTTTGCCATTGACGCTCCGCAGCTGCATTTTGTAAGTAGAAACCACGACCGGCTTCTATTCTTGTGTTGTAGTTCTCAAAATCAGGAAGAACCGCACTAATTTCATCTCTGATCAGAGCATAATCGCTAGCAAGTTTTAGCCAATTTACCACCTTGTCTCCTACCGATGCCGATGCCATGCCAGCAATAATAGCCGTTTCTGAGCGTAGAAGTTCTGATGCTGGTTCATTTTGACCTTTTGAACTGTGTACCATGCTCATTGAATCTTCAACGGTAATACATTGCTCTCCGTTTGTTTGACGATCAATTTCAGTACGCCCTAAGCAAGGTAGAATTAACGCTTTTTTTCCCGTCATTAAATGGCTACGGTTCAATTTAGTACTAATTTGTACGGTTAAGTCACACTTTTGTATGGCTTGATAAGTACGATTAGTGTCAGGGGTTGCTGCAGCAAAATTACCGCCTAGTGCAATAAACACTTTAGCCTTTTCTGATAACATGGCTTGAATTGACTCAACCGTGTTAAATCCTGCATTACGAGGAGCAGTAAAAGAATAGCGTTTTTCTAACGAATCAAGAAATTCTATCGATGGCTTTTCATTTATACCTACTGTGCGATTACCCTGGACGTTTGAGTGCCCGCGCACCGGACAAGCACCAGCACCTTTTTTACCAATATTACCTCTTAACATTAATACATTAACAAGCTCACGTACCGTTGCTACAGAATGATGGTGTTGGGTTATACCCATTGCCCAAGTAAAGATGACATTCTTGCTGTTGATATATATTTCTGCTATTTGCTCAATTTCAGCGCGAGTTAAACTAGACTGCTCGATTATTTTATCCCAAGTGGTTAGTTCTACGCTGTGTTTATAGCCTTCAAAGTCGTCACAATGTTCATTAATGAAATCCATATCAAGTGCTGACTTATCGTCTTCAAATCGCTCAAGTAAACATTTAGCAACACCGCGTAATAACGCCATATCGCCACCTAAACGAGGTGTAAAGTAATAACCGCTGATCTTTGTTCCCGTAAAAAGAATCATTTCTTTCGGGCTTTGCGGATCAGTAAACTTTTGTAAACCACGCTCTTTTAAGTTGTTGATAGAAACAATAGTTGCACCGCGTTTACTGGCTTCTCGTAACGTACCTAGCATACGTGGATGATTAGTACCTGGGTTTTGACCAAAAACAAAAATAGCATCAGCGTGCTCAAAATCATCCATGGTTACTGTGCCTTTTCCGGTACCTATGCTTTGAGTCATACCTACACCAGAAGCTTCATGACACATATTTGAGCAATCAGGAAAATTATTTGTTCCTAATACACGACCAAATAACTGGTATAAATAAGCAACTTCATTACTCGCCCGACCAGAGGTATAAAGCAATGCTTCATTAGGTGAAGATAGGTTTTTAAGGTGATTAGCAATAACGTTAAAGGCTTGTTCCCAGCTAATAGGTTGGTAATGATCATTTTCACCGTTATAAAACATAGGCTCTGTTAATCGCCCACTTTTTTCGAGTGAATGATCGTCCCATGTTTTGAGTTCAGTAATAGCGTGTTGTTTGAAAAAATTAGCATCTACACGCTTACTTGTTGCCTCCCATGCTATTGCTTTAACGCCATTTTCGCAAAAATCTATTTTTCCTGCTTTATTAGAATCTCCCCAAGCACAACCAGGACAATCAAAACCTCCAGGTTGGTTAGCTCTTAACAAAGCTTTAACACTTTGCACTGAGTTTTCACTTTGCATGAGATGTTTAGCTGAGCTTTTTAATGCTCCCCAGCCGCCAGCAGGTGATGAATATACTGAATTTTTTACATTTTTGTTAGACATAACATTTCTCTTTAAGCAAAACGCTTTAATTGACCATACTGGAAACAAAAAAGCGCTAGGCCTGTTTCTCGCGCTGATCTAACCGCTAAATCGGTGGGTTGTGACAGTGTTACTAAGGTTGATAAGTGTAAACGAGCTGCCTTCGCAATTAAATCATGGCTACATCGACTCGTTATTATTGCGAAACCTTGATTCATGACTTGTTGCTCTTTTGATAGGAAGCCAAGTAATTTATCTAATGCTGAGTGGCGACCAACATCTTCTCTAAATGCAATAATATTCCCAACTAAATCAAAATAAGCAGCACAATGATTACCTCTTATGCCTCCGGATTTTTTCAATATGTCAGGTAAAGCAGATTTCGCTTGCATAATAACATCTTCTGTTGGCAAGCTACTTTCGGTAGGTGAGATAGTATTTTTAGCGTAATTTAACGCCATTGCAGCTTCTAATGAATCAATACCACATAAGCCACAACCACTTGGCCCCGCCATACTACGACGCCGTTGCTTTAATTTATATTGTGTTCGCGCTAAGACCTGAAGATCAACTTGCCATCCACACTCATGTGAATGTACTACAATATTCAATACTTCACTAACCGCAGTGATTAAACCTTCACTTAACACAAAGCCCAAAGCAAAATCTTTTAAATGTGTCGGCGATGCCATCATCACCGCATGGCTAATGCCATTAATACTAATTGACACCGCGGCTTCATGAAGGGTTGCCTGGTGAAGATCGTTTTCAATGTGCTCTGTTATGGACATAATCTAGTTTGCTTGTGTCATACTTAATTATAATAAACCTATACTCTAGATTTTAGACTCTCGAGTATAGGTAGTAGATCAATTAATAATGCTACAAACCTTTACCCGTAGCAGCCCAATATATACCACCATATAGGTGTGATAAAAAGAAAGGCTCCAAATAAGCTTCTCCTAAATGCCCAAGGCCGGTATAAAATGAACGACCGCCATCGTATTCTTGATACCAAGCCATAGGGTGAAAATCGCCCATCCCCTCTACTTTCAAGTCGCCCCATGCGGCAGCTGGTTCATACGAGCTTTCATCAACGGTTAATATATATTTTAGGTTTTTGGTGTGTGCATCGCCATAATGGTAATATTCCTCTGTCCATAAAAACCGTTCGGGTAATTGCGCAGAACCAGGAAAATTATCAGTTACTACATCAACATTAGCCGTTTGAATAGTTGGATGAATAATAAAGGTTCTTCCTACAAGGGCTTTAAACCAAGGCCAATCATGCTCAGTATCAGCAGCGGAATGTACGCCAACAAAGCCTTTACCTTGCTTTATAAAGTCTTCAAAGGCTTTTTGCTGTTGCTCATTTAATACATCACCACTAGTTAATAAAAATATCACTACATCGTAATTGGCAAGCTTTTCTTTAGTGAAATAATTTGCATCTTCTTGCCAATCAACATTGAAATGATGGGATTTAGCTAGGCCTCTAATTGCTGTAACACCTTCTAAAACACTGCCATGATGCCAACCACCTGTTTTGGTAAACAATAAAGCATTAAATTGTTTAGCGGCTAATGGTGTAATATTCATACCTAAAAGTAATGCTGCGATGATAAATAAGTTTTTAACTTTTACACCACTGTTAACACAAAATTTCACATGTAATCCTTAGTTAGCTGAGCTGAGCTTTAATTAACAACAGAGCTTTAATTAAATAGTTTTAATTAGATAGTCTTAGCTGAAAGCTGTTTATCCGCATAATCAACCGCTCGACTTGTAAATGCCATAAAGGTAATCGAAGGATTAACACAAGATACAGACGAAAACGCAGCGCCATCAGTCACAAATAAATTAGACACCTCATGACATTGATTCCATTTATTCAAATAAGATGTTTTTACATCATTCCCCATACAAGCGCCCCCCATTTCATGAATCGCGCCACCTGGTGGAGCTTCACCTTCAAAACCTTTAATATTTTCTAGGCCTGCAGCAGTTAACATTTCTACCGCAGTGTCTGACATATCTTTTATCATAGCTTTTTCATTCGCTTTAATCTCAACATCAGTCACTAATAGTGGCATTCCCCATTTATCTTTTTTGCTTTCATGTAGATAAACTCTATTATCATAATCAGGCAACGACTCACCAAACCCCCAGAGAGTAAAATACCAATTCCCAGGTTGCCTTACTCGGGCTTTAAACGACTCACCTATGCCTTTGCCATTTTTAGCCCATTGCCAACCCGCACGAGAAGCTCCACATTGAAAACCATAACCTCTTTTAAAGCTTTCTTCTTGCTTATTAATATTTCTAAAGCGAGGAATATAAACACCGCCAGGACGACGACCTTTATAATAATTTTCAAGGTAGCCAGGTACCATGCCAGAAGCCCCCCCACCACCGCAATGATCCATAATATAACGGCCTAAAATATCATGACGATTACCAATGCCATTAGGAAATGTTTTTGACGTAGAATTTAATAAAATTTGTACTGACGCGAGTGTCGAAGCGCACATGAAGACCACTTTAGCGAACACTTCTACCGTTTCATTCGTTAGCATGTCAACATAACGTACACCACTGGCTTTACCTGTTTTTTCATCATAAATGACAGATTGCACTTGGGCATTTGCTGTTAAGGTTAAGTTGCCTGTACTTTCTGCTGCAGGCAACGCTGCAGAGTTAGACGAGTAATATGCACCAAAAGAACAGCCTCTTGGGCATTCACTGCGTGCCTGACATTGAGCTCTTCCCAATGCTAAGTGCTCTTCAGTTGGTTGAGTCAGATGTGCAACACGAGCTGGTATGAAGTGACGATCTGGAAATGCTGTTTCTATTTTTTTCTTCATATCGCGTTCAACAACATTTAACGGCAATGCAGGAAGAAACTTACCATCAGGTAATACTTTTAAATTTTCATAGCTGCCAGAAATACCAACAAAAGGTTCGACTTTATCATACCAAGGAGCAATGTCTTCATAGCGAACAGGCCAATCGATACCATGACCATCTAATTTATTAGATTGAAAATCAAGCGCTGACCAACGGTAACTTTGTCTTCCCCAAATTAATGACTTACCACCAATGGTTGAACTACGATACCAAATAAATGGCTTTTTTTGCACGTATGGATGGTCTTGATCATTAATTAAATGATGGCGTGTAAAATCATTATAGATATACACATCTTTTTGGATCTCTTGAGTTGCTTTAATTTCATCGGGTACTTCACCACGAAAAGGCATTTCCCAAGGAGCTTTGCCTTCAGTTTTATATTCTCGATGTTTAACCATTTCACCGCGATCAAGTACAAGCGTTTTATAACCTTTTTCACAAAATTCTTTAGCTGCATAACCACCTGACATACCCGAGCCAACAACAATGACATCAAATGTATTTTTACTCTTCATATTTATTCCTTAACACTAAAACTTAGTTATAGCTTTAGCAAAACTCTTAATACCAAACGCGACCAACATCTTTAAGCTTCATTTCTTTATAGGGTCCGGGCACAGGGTCATATTTCAATGCTTGAGTAGCACCGACTTCTGAACTGTAATAGCCGATAACGATAAGTTGCTTAAGTTTTTTATAGGCAGGGTTTTCTTGCGGGGTGTATAAATTATCATCTAACGCTTGTATTACCGCAGTTTGCTCTACTTTAGGTAAAGCAATAAAGGCGGAGTTAGATTGATATAGTGTTTCAATTCCCGCTAATAATTTGGTACGTTGCTCCAAATTTAAAAATTCATGCAGATAAAAATCGATATAGGATGTTACACCCGCTTGGCTGGCCGATGGTGTCTCGGTTTCAGGAATGATAATATCCGCAATGCTTGAAATAGCACTCGCTTGATGTTTTGTTAATCTACTTTTAGTGTCACCAGTAAAAGCCAGTGCGCTGTTGATTGCTAAAGTATCGAGTGAGGCGATACTACAACCAAGTAATACCGATAAGCTAGCGAGAAATTTTCTTCTGTTCATAATTCAGGGGCTATTTGTTTGCTTTATTATTATTCTATTAGACTATACCAATGCCCATCAATGTCAACAAACGATTGTATATTGTAAACAATATACACATTAAAAATAAACAACTTTAAACATAAACCATTCAAATATAGATACGCTATATAAAGATAACGTATCTACAAGTAATCAGTTGAGTGTGATATTTTTTACACACTCCTTACTGAGTTCTTACTGAGTTCTTACTGAATTAGCGATAAAAGTTATAACATCTTGATCATTAACCGTAGTAATACTGTTACTACTTGAAGTCGGTAGTAATTGCCGTTAGACGCCCGGCTCATCGGTGCTTACCGTACTATTTGCATTAATATCCGTTAATAGTACTGATTTACCATTTCGCCATTTAACTTCGACAGAAGTAATTTTCGTTGCGTTACCTAAACCAAAGTGAACGGTGCCTATAATGCCTGCTGAAAATACTTCACCCGCTGAAGCAACACGCTTTTGATATACCGCACCTGATTCTAAAGTAACGATAAACAAACAAGTCATTCCAACCATCGTTATTAAAGTCGCCATGCGTTACGCCCCAATGATCGCCACCTTTAGGTAAATTCCATTCAGCACTTGTATCAACAAATTTGTTACCTTGATTAATTAACACAATATCTTGACCATTACGGTTATTAGGTTGCCAATCAAAATTAACGTCGGTTAAGTTATCTAAGGTAAATGAAACATTCCAGTAAATGTTTTGGTCACGTACCCATTCAGCTTTCCATTGGCCATCGCCCGTATAACCTATATAAGCCATTAACACTTCTGTCTTCAGGCCAACCTGTTGCGTTAGTTTGGGTAATGATTAATGTTTCATCCGCATCAGTCATTTCAGCTGGAAGTTGAACGGGTTGGAAGCCATCTGCTTTGACAACATGTCGTGCTTTATCTTTACCTAAAAACACAGGGTAGTTACCATTCCATTAGCGATAAGTTAACCCTAAATCTGATAAAATCACGTCCCCTTCTGCCGAAAAATCAATTAAAGTTGTGCCTTTTTCACCATCATCATGAATGTTGAGTGAGCCACTGGTTGGATTGAAGTCGATTGACTTCCTAGATAATTGGTAATGAGTTTTACCAAAAGCGAAGTATAAATCTAATTTACCGTAGTTATTAAGATCAACATCAGTAACAGCATTAATACCCCAAACATACTGTAATGCTTCTGGTAAATGTGTTTCAGTGACATTAGTAAAGGTAAAATCACCATTACCTTGCCATAACGTTAAAAGCGAATACATCACAAGATCGTCGGTAAAATAAGCAAGGCAAATTTCGCGTCAATAGCTGGTTTATTGCGAGTAAATTTAACGATGAAAGTAAAGAAAATAGCTGCTAGAGAAAGATTTATTAAACCGAGATCAGGTTAATTAGTAAATAAAAAACAAAAAAAATGCCACTTCAAATGAAGCAGCATTTTGCATTATTTATTAAAATCACTGATAAAACTTACTTTGCAGAGTTACTTATAAGGGGGATTTATAAGTCTTACTTTTCAAAATAGCTTATCAAAGTGTATATCAATTATATTTAACACTTTATCTTACGGTAGTACTTGAGTAATAGATAAGTTATCAACATAAACATCTAGCTCTAATGTATCTGAGAATGCAGGTCTAAATACCTTATAACCAACAACATAATTACCTACTGGTAAAGTATGAGTTGTGCTGATAGTTTGCCATGCTCCACCAACTTTTCTTTGCCATAGCTTATAAGTATCTGAATTTTGCGGTGCACCTGCCGGACGAATTGACGCTTCAATTACGTAATCCGTACCTGATGATAAGTTAGCGCCAAATACGTCAGAATCAAACTTATAGCTTCCTTCGCTGGTCACTTCAAACTCAACGCCGGTTAACACAAAGTTTTGTTGCGCGCTATTAGTATAAGAAAACTTAATACTTTGAGCGCCATCTTTAGCCTGTTCATCGCTAAAGGTCACTAGGCTTGATAAGTCAGTTGCATAATCATCCACAGTATAAGCATACCAATCACTAATAGAGCCTCCTTCAGCATTTGCGCTACCACAACCAAGTAAATTATTAGCATCACATGTATCAACCTGAGCTCCTGCAACAATGTTTAGCGGCCAAAGCCCTTTATCTATTGATTTACCGTCAGCGGTTGTAAATTTAGCAAATAAGAAGTAGAAATTCCCTTCATCTAACTCTGAAGTTAATTTAACATTAGTTAAATCAAAGGTAACGGAAGCACTACCAGATTCTGTAGCGGCTACTGATGTATCGTCAGAAGTAATATCGTTAACAACACCCCATGCAGAGTTCATTTCTCGTAAAAAGAATTTCATTCCTGCTTCATTAACCACTTGAGCAGAGCCAGCATGATAGTTAACAGTTACTTCAAACAAATCATCAGCGTAAATATCACCGGTGTACTTTCCATCATCATCATAAGCAATAGATATAGCGGAGAACTCGTCAACGAAAATGTCAACAGTATCTGTAACCGTTTCGTTATTCTCGCCACTTATTACACTAGCCGTAATAGTAGCGTTACCTACAGAAACATTAGACACTAAGCCAGTTTCATCTACTGTAGCGATTGATTCATTACTACTTGACCAGATTACTTCTTGATTATCAGCATTGCCAGGTACAACATCTGCAGTTAACTGGGTTTGTTGGCCCACATAAAATGCTTCGTTATCACCTGAGATAGTGACATCAGTGGCGTACACAATTTCATAATCCCCCACAGTAATAACCACCTGAGCTGATACATTATTATCTACTGTTGAGGTAACGGTAATAGTGACATCACCATCAGTAACACCTGTTACAACACCTTGCTCATTAACAGTAGCGATACTGTTATCACTAGAAGTCCATTGAACACTTGGTACGGCATTTAATGGCGTGAATGTTGGTGTTAATGACAGGCTTTCGTTAGGGCGTACCTTGGTCGTTGATGCATCTAAATCGATAGCAGCTGGCGTTGGGCTACTCGCATCATCAGTGGTTACTATGCCGTTTGCGTTAACACCCGTTAATAACACTGACTCACCATTGCGCCATTTAACCTCTACAGAGGTGATGTTAATCGCCTGACCTAAGCCAAAGTGAACGGTATCTATAATACCTGCTGAAAATACTTCACCCGCTGAAGCAACACGTTTTTTATATACATCACCAGATTCTAACGTCACGATAATCTGTGCAGACATAGCATCTATGTTATGTAATGGGCTGTAGCCAACATCAACTAATAAGTAATTATTACTATTAGCTTTGTCATTTTTCCATAAGTACCAATGCCCACCTTCTTCACTGCCGCTTAACATATCAACAGCGCCGTCTTTGTCGAAATCAAACGCTTGCCCCATATCGCCATGGCCGTTGTCATTAACATCCATTGCGCCATGCATGTGCGTGGTTATAAAGCTACCTTCGCCAGTATTAAGTAGTAGTAAATCAGTAATGCGCTCTTTCAAAAAGCCATAACGATAAACAAACAAGTCATTCCAACCATCGTTGTTAAAGTCACCATGCGTTACGCCCCAATGATCACCACCTTTTGGTAAATCCCAGTCATCGCTTACATCAACAAACTTATCACCTTGGTTAACTAACAAAATATCTTGACCGTTACGGTTATTAGGAACCCAATCAATGTTAACGTCAGTTAAGGTGTCTAGCGTGAATGAAACATTCCAGTAGATGTCTTGATCACGTACCCACTCAGCTTTCCATTGGCCATCGCCTGTATGACCTATGTATAAACCATTAACAGATCTATCTTCTGGCCAGCCCACCGCGCTCGCTTGCGTAATAGTTAATGTTTCTTCTGCATTTACCATTTCAGCTGGTAGTTGGTTTGGTTGAAAACCATCAGCCTTAACAACGTGGCGGTCTTTTGCCGAACCTAAAAAGATAGGGTAATTACCATCCCACTGACGATAAGTTAAACCGAGATCTGATAGCGTAACGTCACCGTCCGCAGCAAAATTAATTAAGGTTGTGCCTGTTTCACCATCATCATGAATGTTGAGTGAGCCACTGGTTGGATTGAAGTCGATTGACTTCCTAGATAATTGGTAATGAGTTTTACCAAAAGCGAAGTATAAATCTAATTTACCGTCGTTATTAAGATCAACATCAGTAACAGCATTAATACCCCAAACATACTGTAATGCTTCTGGTAAATGTGTTTCAGTGACATTAGTAAAGGTAAAATCACCGTTACCTTGCCATAACGTTAAAGGCGAATACATCACAAGATCGTCAATTTGATCACCGTTAAAGTCAGTCATTAATATACGTTCTGAATTTTGACTTTCTAAGCCCGCTACGCGAACAGGAGTAAATGTTCCATCTCCCATATTGCGATAAAACAACTGAATAGGGCCATCGTCGTTAGGCGTTTTAGCATTAACTAACATAATGTCTAAATCACCATCGGAATCAAAATCTGACCATCTTGGTGCTCTTCCTCGCGCTGGCGTAGTAATACCTGACTCAACAGCAACATTTTCGAATGTACCTGCATTATTTTTAAGTAGTGCATAAGATGTTGGGCTAGTGCCATTTGCGCCACCCAAGGCAACCATAATATCTAAATCGCCATCATTGTCGTAATCAGCTAACGATGCACCATGAAAATCTTGAGAGTTAGGAAACAGTCGCTCAATAGTGACTGTATTATTGCCGTTGTTGGTGACTAATTGCGGAGGAATATAATTATGGTTAATTGTTATAAAGTCGTAATGTCCGTCATTATTAACATCACCAACGGCTGGGCCACCATATTTCAACGTATCTTCGGTGATTAATCCCATGCTTTCTGAAATATCAGTAAAGTTAACTAGTTGCTCAGCAGCACTAGCAATGTTAACTGAATTTAATGTGATATCAGTACTGCGACCAACAAACGTTAACTCTTGGTTTCCAGTTTGTGGAAATGTTACTAATATTTTTAATACACTATTACCTTCGCTTGGCACGTCAAGGTTATCTATTAGTAATGTTTCACCAGAAAAAAGACTTAAACTTGCGTAGTTTTGTTCAATAGCTAAATCTAAGGTGATTAACTTTTGTAATCCGCCAGTAATATTTACCGTTTGTTTAAAGCTATTAATATTAGTGATTACAGTGGGAAGTGAAGTTAAACTAATATTCGTATCACCAGTATCACCGCCGCCAGTATCGCCACCGCCAGTATCACCGCCGCCAGTATCACCGCCGCCAGTATCGTCGTTATGTGGTGTGTAGTTATTTAATATGGTGATATCAATACCACGTTCGTTTAACACACTTTCAATATGCGCTAAGGCGGCTTCAACGTCTACTATGGTATAATTTGGCGCAGCTGCTGAAAGTTCTGTTTCAAAATCTTGCTGCTCTGCCGAAAAGTTAATTGTTGAATTGAGAGCTAAATCTGAAGCTATTTCGATGCCATTTGTTGGATCGTTATCTAAATCAAGTGTTTGTAATAATCGAGCAATATTCACCGCAATAATAGATTGCATATCAATATCATCGTTTGCAGCTTTAGCAATATCAATAGGCGTAATTACGCTACCTGCAGTAACTTCTGGTAAAACGAGGTCACCAATAAAAAACGTTATTTTTTCGCCGGGAAGATAAGTAAATTCCCCTGATGCAGAAGTTTTTCCACTGTTGCTATTAGTTTTATAATCTATGTTTATAACAGGTGAATCAATAAACACACCTGTTTCATAAGATGCTTGTGTTGGCTCTTGCGTATCATCGTCATCGGAACATGCGGAAAGTGTAGTTAGTGCTGCAAGTAGCAGCGTTTTATACAATCCCTTCTTAGTCTGTGTTGAATACTTAGTAGTATTCCCCCCTTTTATGCCTATATTGTTTATTCTCATATTATTCATACCTTTTTATTGTTAACAATATACAGTGAACAATCAAGTTATCACTTCCATCAAGAAAGATCTATATAGGGTTGAATTAATAAGTATGAACGAGAAGTATTGATAATATAACAGGGGGAATTGCAATTAAAAATAGTCATCCGTCTGATTTATAAGGAAATAACCATTAATAAATCAGACGTCTTTACTATTATTTCCTTAGTTATTCTGAAACAAACATATTCCAGGTACTTAGGTATATACCCGTTCCTCTTGAAGATGTTCGTTTCAGGAAGTCTGAGCGATTCATAACCAAGGCACTTTTTTTTATCAAGGGTTGTTCCCTTAAAAAGAAATGTAACGCAGGGTATGATTTGCTCAGTCTTCCCCAAGGGCTGGCTTAGAACCGCTTTATGCCGCTTTATTGATTTTGAGAATGAACAACCATTCTCTACAATCAATGCCTTGCCTAAAGGCGTTTCTAATTCCAGCTGAATTCTGCATCTTCAAGTTGAGCGGGTATATAATGCGCTAGCTGTGAGTAACAACTTCAGTCGTATTACCCTTTCTTTTCTAGCTTTTACTTTTTCTGTGAGTTTTTCCACTTTATCAACTTTTCAATATGAAGACCTGATGATAGTAATAGATGACATACCTGCAATATTCCACTGTGATGACACTGTTCAAGAGCATCACCTTTGAGTTCAGTTACCGCTTTCTGATTTATAGCATATAAACCAGTTAAGCTTGTGGCCTCTTTATCATTAAACTGAATATCAATGGATACCGGTTCAATTAACCCCATTTCATCAGCTTTCTTTAAAATATCATTAGTTTCTTTAGTACCAGACATTAATTGAGAGAACGTTTTCTGAATACGTTGTAAATAATCAGTAGCCTCGCCCTTATCATTAAAAAGACGCTCCCCCTTACCTTTTGTTAATGAAGGGCTAGCGGTATCAAGCACAAGCCTAGCTCCTTCAGACAAATCACCTTCAGGCATGTGAACAATAAAAGGTCGTCTTAGCATGTCTAATGGTAGGTAAGTTGCTTGCCAAGCATTCTTTTTTAAATACAAGTTTTCACCTTTTTCAAAACCGAAAATAGCACTTAGTTGAAATTGTCCCGTTCCTGGGTTTTTAGTAATATATATAGGGTATTCATGTACTAAGGTAGCCAATTCACCTACCACTACAATTGCTGTATTGATGTGGTTGTGTGGCACATCAATTAAAGAAGTCTTTATTTTAATGTTTTTGTGGCGAACGGTATCAAGTAATTCCATGGTATTAGTTGTCATAATTTTCTCGTTATTTAAATTTTAGATAGACCATATTTATAAATTTTATTAAGTAGATCTCGGTTTGTTGGCAATGCAGAAAGTAGTTTATTCTCTCTGATATTTTTTTGTCTAATATTCTCAGTTACATAATTTTTAATATAAGGCTCAAGTTCAAAAAGGGGTTCGGTACGAAATGAACTTCCATACAATACAAACTGATAACTTGTCGCCTGAAAAAGTTCACCTGTCGCTTCAAAGTCATGCACGTTAGGCACTTTATGTTTCCATAAAGTGAGTAACTCTTGTAACCTTTCAGGAATGGTGTTTTCTTTTTTATTTTCTAGCCAAAATGGTGACGTTCTATTACTTAACACATAATGTAATTTGAGAAAGTCTATTGCCCTACTCCAACGATACTGAAACTTATCGTTAAAACGTTTAGCTGATATTTCCATGACGTTATGTGTTAAAGGTAGTTGCTCTGCAATCATTATTGCAGATAATTCAACTAGTACTAATGCTGAGGCTTCAAGTGGCTCTAAAAATCCCGCTGATAAACCTACAGCAACACAGTTTTTATGCCAAAACTTTTCTCTATGACCCGAGGTAAACTGTATTTTTCGTATGGTAAGGTTATCGGTTGAGCCGCCTGTTGATTCTATATAACGTAATAAATCAACTTTCGCTTGTTCAACTGAGCTGTATTTACTTGAAAACACATAGCCAACACCTCTACGTGATGGTAACCCTATGTCCCAAATCCACCCTGCATCTTGCGCCGTTGATTTAGTACAAGAGGCAATAGGACCATTGGGGTCACTATACTCTACTTGTGTAGCTAATGCCGTGTCTGCAAATAAAATATCATCAACTGGTTTAAATTTAACCCCTAATGTCTCGCCAAGAAGTAGTGATTTGAAACCAGTGCAGTCAATGAATAAATCACCTGCGAGAACTTCTCCGTTATCAAAAACAAGAGACGTTATATTTTGCTGTTCGTCTTGTCTTATTTCATTTACTTCAGCCAAAACATGGTTTACACCGAGTTTAGCAACACAATGTTTTTGTAAAAACGATGAAAATAAACCTGCATTTAAATGATAACCATAATTGGTTGACGACTTATATTCCGCATCTGTAATAGATTTAGGCGCTAAAGCACGGTCACAAATTTCAGATTGAACTGAAAATTGTTTCGAAAAAGCTTGTTCTGGGGTTTGAGTATTAGATTTTTCTGACCAAAATTCAGCAAAAACGCCATCAATAGAACGCTGTAAATCATCAAAGGGATGATGATAAAAACCAATTCCCTGATCATTATCCCAACCTTGGAACTTTGAGCCTTGTTTGAAAGATACATCACACTCTTTTAAAAAGTCAGTTTCTGAAATACCCATACTTTGCAGCGTTGAAGCCATGGTAGGCCAAGTACCTTCACCTACACCAACCGTTGGAATATTGGGTGATTCACATAGCGTGATAGTAAGTTCTTTATTTGCTATTCGGGTAGGAAAACGTGAAGCCAAAACGCCTGCTGTGATCCAACCCGCAGAGCCTGCTCCAACTATCACAATTGATTGTATATTGTCTTTCATAATGCTCTTCTATACACCTTACTGAATGTAAATATTGTTAATAATCAAAATTATATAGTCAATAAATATTATCGTTAAATAAAAAATGATTCTAATAATTGATGCAAATAAGATTGAATACACGGCTCGATAAGTTTACAAAGAAAAAAGCCGTTCACAAGGAACGGCTTTTTACATTTTAGCTACTTCCTAATTACTCAGGAATTGCATAAACACGTACATTATCAATATTATACATCGCGTTAGCTTCAGTAAATGAAATATCTAATATTAGATCTTCATTTTCCCAATCAACATCCGCAGGGTTAGAGCCCGTACTTAGTACTCCATCAGGGTTCATCATAAATGCTCCCCAGGTATTAACAGTTGTTGAAAACGATTGTGTCATTGCTACATTACGAATACTAATAGTAATCGGCGTTGCAGCATCCACAGTATAATTATCTCCGAAATTCGTGTACTCTGTATTTAAATCAACAACGTAACGATTTCCAGCCTTTATTGCACCTGCTTTTAACGGAAGACTAACTGTCACTCCAGTAGAGCCAGTAGTATTAACAGTCAATTCCATCGCATCATTAATAGCTACAGTACCACCGCCTGAATTTACCGGAACATCTCCTTCGAAAAGACCTGCATTATCAACGATAATATCATGAGCAGCTTTGTCATAGTCGCCGTAGCTTATTAATGTTATATCATCAACATCATGCTGACCGACCTCAGTTTCCCACTGCATTAGAGCAAAATTGATTGGGCTTTCCTCTTGCCCATCCCAATTACCGCCTTCTTTAGTGCTTAAAGAGTGAGTTACTTCTCTCCATACACCTGTTCTTGTATCTAATGAGCGACTACCAGCCCACCTTGCAGTACCTGTAAATACAGAAGAATAAATATTCTTACTTTCTGTATCTGTATCAGAACGGAACCAGTAAGATGCTAGATACTTTTCATCATCAGCCAAAGATGGTATGAAGTTTTCCGCAACAACATCAAGATCACATGCTGCACCTTCAAATCTTAAACCATAGTTACCTGTTCTAGCTGACTCTGCTTGAATGGTTCTTACATCACAATTTGCATTTATCCATCCTATAGTAACAAAACCAGATGTATTACTGTCAGTAATTGGTCCAACAGAAGCATCTTTTTCAAAATCAGCATTAGGGAAACCATTAGCTGTCATCAGGTTGGTTTCAACACCATTTAAAGTTAGGGTTAAAGTACGTTCGCCATCAGAAGTGTTACCATTAGTATCAGCAACTTTATAAGTGAATGTGTAATCTTTTGTTTCACCTGCTTTCACATC
This sequence comes from Colwellia sp. E2M01, assembly GCF_018860585.1. GTDB lineage: Bacteria > Pseudomonadota > Gammaproteobacteria > Enterobacterales > Alteromonadaceae > Colwellia. The sequence goes on along the minus strand of NZ_JAHKPR010000081.1, from coordinate 10,980 downwards.
AGCAAAAAAAGCATGAGGATCAAACGTTAAGTTATTTTCCTCTACAGATATACCATAAGGAATGGTTTCACTGCCATTTAACTTAATTGTATTAACAACAACATCATCGCCTTCACGATCAACAGCATCAACAGCAAGGTCATATACTTGAACCGTAGCGGTTTCATCAACGCTATCTGCTAAAAAGTATTCAGCAAACAGTGGTGCACCAGCTACGTCTTTAACCCCAAGAATATTGATGGTCATATTTCGTTCAATTTCATGATTATTATCTTTAATAGTATAAGTGTAATTGAACGTTACCTGCTCGCCATCAGGGACTTGAGAGGCGATTGATGCAATATCGACATTCAGCATATTATCAACAACAGACAATGGCAATGCAAATGGGTTGCCATTATCAGGAGTAATATCTGAAGCGAGAACAGTTAATACTTCACCATCGGCGTCAGATACATTCGCAAGTAAATCTAAAGTGACTATTCCAGCATCTTTAGTAAAATTACCAACTAGATCGCCAGTAGCCACCGGCGCAAAATCTAAACCGTTGAGAGTAATAGTTGCAGTTCTAGGTGTTTTATTTTTACCATCAAACACATTGTAAGTAGCAACAACAGTGTGAGTCTCGCCACTATCTAATGAAGGCGCAAATACTTCAGGACGAATGGTTAATTTATTGCCTGTTAACGATACTCCAGATGCAGCAACATCATCAGGTGCATCACCTGTCGATTCAATAACAACATCAGACACAGATAGGTAATTTGCGTCTGCATCAGTAGCAACGCCTTCGCCAGAAGTAGCACCTTGTGGGGTACCTAACAAGTCAACTAACCTAGTTAGTTCAGGAGTTTCTATATTTTCATTAATTGTAATGTTTATATCGCCACCATGAGTCGGGGCATTGTCATTCGGTTTAACTTCTGGTGTGTAGCTTTCGCTACCACAGCCAGACAATGCAAGTGCAATTGAACTTGCTAATAACATTTTTGAACTTTTAAATGTTTTCATAATTTAACACCTATATCTTGATTAGGGACAAGACTATGTTGTCCCTAACCTTTAAATTTTTAGAAATTAACGCGTACGCCTAAACGGTAAGTAGTGCCCACTTTGTACTTAGTGTAAGTACGATGTGTTGGGGCATCACCGTCAAGTGGATTACCTTCATCTAACGCTACAAAGTCATAACCTGCTGCATTATCAGCGGCTACTTTTTGTACATCTAACGTTCTGCTTGTGAAGTAAGTTCTATAAGCTGCGTCAGTTAAGTTGATAGCTTGGAAGGTAATTGAAATATCGTTATTCACTTTATATGAGGCCGATAAATCTAGGGTATTACGCCCCTCATTCCAGATAGAGCCTTGGTTCCAAGTACGGCCTGACTGACCATTAAAAAAGTCGGTACCTACTAGTGAGTCAGAAGTTCCTCTATAGCTCAAGCGTAGTTGATGACCACTATGTTCCCAAAAACCAGTAAAGTTATAGCTATGCTCTGGTGTATCCGCTACCGGGTATGAAGGTAGTGTAACTGTTGGGTCAATAGATGAAGCCCCTGAATCATACTCACTTTGTTGATATGTATAGTTAGCTGAAACACCGAACCCACCTGTCCATTCAGGTAGATCAAACATTTCAGGTATAAAGTCATAAGTATCCATATAACCAACTTCTACACCGTCAATTACAGCATCCTTAGAGTTGACATATTTGGTCACTAACATATTTGCACAATCATCTACTGGATTACCACTATACGTCGTAGCGTCATTTTCTTTATACCCGAATTCGGTAGCAGCTCTAAGAGGATGACAGTCACCAATAGGATCGTCTGCTGTTAAAATCAGATCCGCGCCATTGGTAGGAGCGTCATTAGGGTCTCTTACGCTCTTAACAAGGGATAACGCTGTTTCACGGTCAGCAAAGTTAGACATATCTTTTCTGAAATAGGCAAGACTTAACATACCTGTATCACTGAAATACCATTCAGCCGACAAATCTAAATTAATTGATTCAAGTGGCTCTAACTCAGTGTTAAATACAGTAACGTTACCAGAATTGGTACTACCACTTCCCCAATACTGTCCTTCGTTTAATTTATAACCAGGTCGTAACAAATCTATCTCTGGACGAGTCATAGTTTGAGACACAGCAAAACGAGCAATAAACTCATCATTTACTGCATAGTTAAGGTTTAAACTAGGTAAAAAGTTAGTATAACTATGAGTTTTATTAGCCGCTACCGAAGCAAGGCCTTTATTAACAGGGTTTGCCGCACTATAATTTGTATTTTGTCCATCAGTGTTACCATTCCATAGTGGTAATTCATCAAAACCGTATGTAGTACTAGTCGAAACATCTGCGTAACGCCAAGCTGTTTGCCATAATACATCAGAGGTACTAGGGTTTGGTTGTGGGCCTGTTCCTGCGCGGAAACTGTTTAATGCGTCTGCGTAGTCTGCAAATGCTGGATCATGACATGGACCAGCATCAGGAATTGGTGTCCAAGTTGATGGATCTGGACCTGCACTTGTATCCCAACCTAAACCATCAACACGTTGATATTTTTGGTCATACAGTTTTACCTCTCCAGTAGGGCCTACCTTAATTGCAGGACATTCTGGTAAACTTCTGTCTGCTAACTCAGTTAGTGTATGACGGTCCATATCACGTTGTAAGTCACCACTTTCGTAATAATTAATACCTGAATAGCCGCTTGCATCAACCTCAGTTTTAACATAACGAACACCGATATCACCGGTTAACTTGCTATCAAAAAACTCAAAATTAGTTTTTAAGTAAAGAGCTTGAGTATCTATATCTGTCTCACGAGAAGCTGTGTTATCAACATCACGTACAACATCACCATCACCTAAAACCATTTCTTTAGCTTTAAACACATCAATAGGTGTCCAACCTACTGTTGCACCTTCTCTGCCTACACCAAGCGATGCCATGAAATCATCATATTTGATCGGTTCACCAGCGATCATATCACCACGAATATCATTTAAGGCGCCGCCAGGTTCAACGATAGTTTCACCTGTAACAGGATCAACAATAACTTCACTTGCTTCTAACGAACGGAAGGTAAAGCTCTGGTCGTCAACTACTTTGTTACGTTTAGAAATTTTAGCACCAAACTCTATAGAAGAAATACCAAATTCGTAGATATCCCACTCAAAATCTACTTGAGCATTGATAATTGTATCTTCTACACTACGATCTAGTTCTGTAATATTACCTAAGAAGAAAGATGCGGTGTCTTGAGGGTTAAAACCAGTAGTAGCGGTATTGTCATAATTACCCGCTCTGGTAGCTCCCTCTTCGTCAACATAGCCGTATAAATTTTCACCAAAGTCAACAAAAGTGTCTCCGTAAACCATTTTACAAATATCACCAGCAGTACACTGAGTACCTACTGGTTGAATATCGCTACCCGCATCGTATAATAAAAAGCCAGGTACTTGCCAATGGTTTTCCATGTATGTAGAAGCGTTTGGTAAGCTTTCTGATTTACTCGAAGAATAACCTACTTGAGCGTCAACACGGAAAGAATCTGTAAGCTCTGTTGTAAGGTTTAGCGTAGTGCTGAGGTTATCATTTTCTTCACCACCATCTGAACGAAGCATATTACCGTTACCGTAACGGTTAAGACGTTGAGTTGTGTCATGGGTGTCAGTATTAACTTGAATCCAGTCAATAGGATCGCTATATGGATTAGGGTCTCTTACGAAACTAGAGGAGGTATCACCTTCTACCCAGTTAGGGTTATTCGAGAAGCTTTTAGTTTGAATAGCGTCTTTTGTTCTCACTATATTTTGCTTACTATAGGTAGCATCAAACATGATTTCGGTCGAATCACCAATTAAGTATTGAAGACCTAAAGAGCCACCAAAACGATCACTTTCATTCTGGTGAAGCTCATAAGTCGCATTAGCTGCCTCGATTGCTTTTACGTTAGAAATGGTATTTCCGTGTTGATCGACTGCCTGAGTGTACAGTTGAGATGGGTTAAAATTATCCGTTCTATATTGATCTTTACGAAAAGCATTTGTTTCATCATATGCAGTGAAAGCAACACCAAAAGTATCATCCAAGAATTTTTCTGAAATAGAAAAATTAAGCTTGTGGTTTACTTCCTCTGAGAAGTCGCTATAACGACCTTGTAGTGTTAATGAACGAACACTTTCTACTTGGTCTAAAGGTCGAACAGTAACCAAGTTAACTGAAGCACCTAATGAACCTTCATCTTGGTCTGCACTAGAGGTTTTAATAACTTCTAATTTGGATAATATATCTGCAGAAAAAGAACTTAAATCAACCGCTTGCGAAAAATCGGTCGATGTTAACGTTTGGCCATTCAGTGTGATTTGGTTTTGGTTAGCGTCAGCACCACGAACAGTAATTCGTGTACCTTCACCATCAGCACTTACAACAGTAACACCAGTAATTCGACCTAATGCATCAGCAATGTTCTGATCGGTACTTTTACCTACATCTTCAGCATTGATTGAGTCAGAAATACCAGACGCAAATCGTTTGTCGTTAATATTTTTTCTCAGGCTACCTGCTAACCCGGTAACCTCAATAACTTCAATTTTATCTTCTTGGGCATTAGCACTGTTACTTTCAGAAGCAGCTTCTTGTGCAGATATATTAAGACTTGTTGATGCAAGTAAAGCTATGCATACAGGACTTAATTTAAATTTTATACTTGGATTTATCATTTTAGATCCCCTAGGTACCTTGAGTTTTCTCTTTTTATATTTGTTGGCGTTTATTTATGTCTTATTAATTTTTGTCTTCTGTCATTATAAATAAAGCTAGTAACCATAATATTTATATAAACCCAAGGTTCACATAGGTATATATTGATATTATTAAAGCTATTAACATTTATTTACATAACCACTTTAAACTCATAAAACAAAGCTTGTCAACTTTATTTTGTTAACAATACACAATTAACCATATACGAAGATTGCTGTAGTTAAACCTGTCACCAAATACACTATATAAAGTAGCTATAAATGTATTAGCGTTAATCATAAGAAATATAAAATCAGCATTTTAGCTAATAGTTTATTTATTTATCTAACTAACAACTAAATATTAGTTAAAATTGTTAATAATACAAAAAATATTAAAACTCACAAATGATTATTGTTAACAATTTACTTTATGCAAAAAGTATGTATACTGAAATGATTACAAAAATAAGGGGTATTAATTAATGAACAAAAAAACCATACTATTGCTATCTAGTATAGCTATAGCGCTGACCACATTAAGTGCATGTAATTCGGAGTCTATTAAGGTAGAAAACAATACCGCACAATCACCTACCGATATTGAATTGCAATCCTTGATTGATTTTAATTCAAAATCTGCTCTTGAGCAGGTTCGGTTCATAAATTCTTCAGCACAACCTACACCTGATAATCAAGGACTGACTGTTAATTTTGATTCTCAAAAAAATAGTTATAGCGGTATTGCTTTATCACCGGAAACGCCTTGGGATTGGAGCCAAAAAGAAGATTTTAACCTTGCTATAGACATTGCTAATCATGGTAAACACAGTGTTCAACTATTTCTTGATATAACCGATATAGACGGTGGAACCTACACTCGCAGCATTAATGTTCCAGTGGGTGATAGTAATACTTATTACGCTAAGATGGCAGGCCATGACCTTGCGACACCTGAAGGCGAAGAAGGTGTAGAATTAAATTTCACCTCAGGCTTGCGTGGTAACCCTGATACTTGGGAGTCTGATGATATTCAATTTATTTCTTTATGGGGAAAGAAGAACTTAAACCTTAAAGGCATAAAACAAATTTCATTAAGTGTGCAAAGCAATTTATTTGACAAAGAAATTACTCTAAGTAATTTAAGATTAAGAAAAAATCCTGATTTTAACCCTGCATATTTAACTAACATTGTTGATAAATACGGTCAAAATGCGACGGTTGATTTTCCAAGTAAAATTCACACAGACCAAGACTTACTCAATCAAAAAAATGAAGAAGCTAAACATTTAACAGGGTTATTACCAAAAGATCGCTCTCAATATGGCGGTTGGAAAACAGGGCCTAAATTAAAAGCTACAGGCTACTTTAGAACTGAAAAAGTTGATGGTGTATGGTCTTTAGTTGACCCTGACGGCTACCTTTATTTTGCGACAGGTATTGATGTAATAAGACTTTCTAACTCATCGACTATGACTGGTTATGATTTTGATCAAGCACTTATTGCGCAAAGATCTGCCGATAATGTTACACCTGAAGACTCACAGGGCTTAAACCGAGTGAGTAATGAGATTGCGAAAACCAGAGAATTAAAGTCTCAAACAAGAGCTGACTTATTTGAATGGCTACCAACTTACGATGAATCATTAGGTAAGCATTTCGGATACCGCATTAGCGCGCATTCTGGTCCAATGAAACATGGTGAAACCTTCAGTTTTTATTCGGCTAACTTAGAGAGAAAATACGGTAATAATGGTGAAAGTAACCAAGCCGTTATGGATAAATGGGTAGATGTAACATTAGATCGCATGATTGACTGGGGCTTCACTTCATTAGGTAACTGGAATGATCCAATGTTTTACCATACGAATAAAGTACCTTTCTTTGCCAATGGTTGGATAATTGGTGACTTTAAAACTGTATCAAGCGGCGATGACTTCTGGGGAGCTATGCCTGACGTATTTGATCCTGTATTTGAAGAGCGCGCACAGTTCACAGTAAAAACAGTTGCTGAGCAAGTTAAAAATAACCCTTGGTGTGTTGGTGTGTTTATTGATAATGAAAAAAGCTTTGGTCGACCTGGTACCCCTGAAAGTACTTACGGCATTGTAATAAGTACCTTAAAGCGCGACGGTAAGGACGTACCTACAAAAGCTGTATTTACACGATTAATGAAAGAAAAATATGTTGATATAGCCAAGTTAAATAAAGCATGGGGTAAAAATATTGAAAGTTGGGCCACATTTGATAAAGGAATAAATTCCGATATTAATAATGAAGTTCAAATAGAAGATTACTCAACATTATTATCAAGTTATGTAGATAAATATTTCAGTGTTGTTGAAAGTGCATTAACGCAACATATGCCTAATCATTTATACCTTGGGGCTCGCCTTCCAAACTGGGCTATGTCAGATGAAGTGATTGAAGCATCAGCTAAATATGCAGATGTAGTTAGTTACAACATCTATAAAGAAGGGTTAGCTGCAAGTTCATGGGATTTCTTAAGTCAAATTGATAAACCAAGTATTATTGGTGAATTCCATATTGGTGCTATGGATACTGGTTTATATCACCCTGGTTTAGTAATGGCATCTGACCAAGAAGACCGTGCGAAAATGTATAAAGACTATATGCACTCAGTTATTGATAATCCTTACTTTATTGGTGCCCATTGGTTCCAGTACATAGACTCGCCAATTTCAGGCCGAGCGTATGACGGTGAAAATTATAATGTTGGCTTTATAACAGTTACCGATACTCCGTACGCTCCAATGGTTGAAGCAGCTAAAGAACTTCATTCAACTATGTACGAACGTAGATTTAAATAGCCTTGTATTAACTTGTAAAGAATAGCGAATCGTTCAATCGCTATTCTTTCATTTAATCGGTATTCAACATTGCCCTTTCATTTACTCTCTCATTATAAAATTTGTTAATAATACGAATTTAATTGAGTGTTATTTGTACAATCCAAGGTCAAATGTAAAGTTTTTATGTTTTTGGTGAACAATAAACCATATAACAATTGTAATCTTAATATTAAACGATAAAATTGAGCGCTAAAATTTTTATAAAAAATACAATTGAATAAATAATGAATGTTATGGAGTTAACATGAATACAAGTAAGCCAAATAGAATTCTGTCAGTAAAAGATCAAATAGCCGATCAAATACGTTCAGACATCATATCAGGTGATTTAGCGCCAAATACTAAATTAAATGAAAAAGAGATGGCTGACAGATTTGGTGTGTCACGAGGCCCAATTAGAGATGTTATTTTACAACTCAGTAAGGAAGGTTTACTGATTTCTAAAAATAATTGTGGTGCTTCTGTTAACAGTATACTTGATGTAAAACTACAAAGGTTAATGATTAAATTACGCCGAGATATTGAAGTTTATGCTGTAGAACAGTTAAAGGATAAACTAACAGAACAAGCATTTACTGAATTAGATAATTTACTCGCTGATTTACAAAATGCTTTCATTAAAGAAGATTATACCCAAGTAACCAAAAGTGATATTGCTTTTCACAAGTATTTAATCAATAAAGCAGGCGGTGATGAGCTTGTAAACCTTTGGTACCCTTATGTGATGAGAATGCGTTTGAATTATAAGCGAATTACATCAAGCAGTGAATGTGTTGCAGAGCATAAATTGATTCTTGATGCATTGCGTAGCTCAAATATTAGCGGCGCAATTAAAGCTATAAAAGCAAACATTAGATAATAATTTTAATAAGGTTTAGTAACTGTAAGTTACTAAACCTTATTAAGATTATATTGCTACCATTTACAATGCATTCATTAAGCGAATTTAGAATCTTATCATCAAAAATATAGGTGGCATCAATCACCTAATAAAAATGAAAAACAGTGTTATAAATTAACTTAAAAAGTAAGGCTAGAGAGTTAATACCGACAATTTGATGTGTAGTCCTTAATACTTTTACAAAGATTGCACCATTTTATTTTTAGACTAACCACTACTCATAGTTAAATACTTAGCGTAATTTAACTGAATATATTTCTATTTCAATCAATATTTTAAGAGAAAAATAATGAAAAAAAATATTTTAACATGCTTAATGTTATGCAGTGTTCTATTATCATTTTTTAGCCATGCTGCAGATAAACGACCTAATATAGTAGTAATACTATCTGATGATTCAGGTTTTACCGATTTAGGTAGCTTTGGTGGTGAAATAGACACCCCTAACCTTGATGAATTAGCAAAAACGGGGATGCGTTTTAGTAGTTTCTACAGTAATGCTAGATGTAGTTCAACACGAGCCACCTTGTTAACCGGGGTTAATGCTGCTCATGTTGGTTTTGGTGGTGGCGTTGTTGGTGATTGGGTTAGAGAATTACCATTTCCAGCACACCGAGGCAGATTACCTTACGAGCAGCCGCTAATTTCTGAATTACTTGGTGATAATGGCTATCAGACTTTAATGGCTGGTAAATGGCATTTAGGGGGTAGCTACATAAAAAACAACCCAAAAGAATTATCGCATGCTTGGGAAGAAGCCCACTCAGGCTCAGGTCTAAAGTTAACTAAAGAAGAAATGGAGCAAGACTACCTTTCGCTCCCACCACAACGTGGTTTTCAAAAAAGTTTTGTTTTTCATGGCGCTCAAGGTAACTTATTCTTTAGCCCTGAAGATCCTCATAACTATTACGAAGATAACAATAAAGCTTCGTTAAAATATAACAATAAGTACAACATGCATTGCTACTTTGATAACGCATTTAATAAGCAGCGTTATGGCGGATGTCATGGTAAATCAGAAAAAGCTTTCTATGCCACAGACGGTATGACTGATCGCGCTATTGAAATGATGGATGAAGCTGCAACTAAAGACGAGCCATTTTTCATGTATGTTGCTTATAGAGCACCGCACAAACCACTACAAGCTCCAGAAGAGTTAGTACAAAAATATTTAAAACGTTACAGTAATTTACAAAAAATTGCCGATGATCGCCATCAAGGAGCGATTGATGAAGGCTTATTTCCAAAAGACGTAAAAGTTGCAAACAATAATTACCTATGGACTAAACAAGACCAAGCAAAGATTGATAAGTTTAGACTTCAATCTGCTGTTCATGGCGCTATGATAGAAAAAATAGATGATAACGTAGGTAAGCTTATTGCTAGTTTAAAAGCCAGTGGCGAATATGAAAACACCCTTATTTTATACTTTTCAGATAATGGTGCCGCCTCTCACATTGGCGACTTGATGAATTCACCTTATAAAGGCGTTAAAGCCTTACTATGGGAAGGTGGTGCTAGAACACATGCTATTGCTAATTGGCCTGGTGTTGTAAAACCTGGAACCATTACTGATGATGTAGTATGGGTGGGTGATATTGTTCCAACACTATTAGATATTGCTAACGTTAAGTTTCCTGAAAAATTCCATGGTTCAACACCAAGAAAGCCTGATGGCCGAAACATTATTGCTACCCTTAAAGGTGAGAAAATGGCGCCGCCAGAGGCTATTTTTAACAATGATAAAGGACAACAAAGCGTACTTTACCAAGGGCGTTGGAAACTTTTAATTGAACCTGGCTGGTATTTACAAACGCTTGCAAAACCAGGCATTATGTATGAGTTATACGATATAAGTGTTGATCCAGGTGAAACAAAAAATCTGGCAAAAGATAACCCTAAGTTAGTCAAAAAATTAACAACGATGGCTGAAGCGTGGAAAAAAGAAAGTAACATTGTTGAGTATTCAAATATCATCAAATTAAAGCCTAACGACCCGTATTAACCCTCCCGTCAGTTAGCTAAAGTCTTCAAGAGTGGTAGAGTGAAATCTACCCTCTTTTATCTTTATCCCCCCTACTCTACCTAATATTCCACTATCTAAGTGTAATTCTAATTTAGCTGCGAGCTAAGTACTTCAAACAAAATATAAAGCGCGAGCTTTAATCAAAGGGTAATAAGCTCATAATTCGCTCTAACTCGATAGCTAGCATCAATAAATCACCTCCAAATTTAGACTCCACAGTCCATCTTATACCAATTTGATTAAATTTCTTCCCAACTCAGAGCTATGCTCGATGTGCAATAACAAGGCGAATTTGTTTAGGTCTAGTCATTCTAAATCAAATAAATTTAACGATGTTAATGTACATAGAGCAAGCTCCCAAAGGGCGAATTTAAAAGGCTTACATGCTGCGTTATTGATTTTGACAAGGACGCTACATGGATGTAGCTT
>NZ_JAHKPR010000001.1 GCF_018860585.1 Colwellia sp. E2M01 | reverse complement strand
TTCGCTGGGCAAACAAAAAGGTCTCATTTTTTGCAAAATTCGTACCTAAAAAAATAACACTTTATAAACAATTGGTTACAAATAAAAAATATTATAAAGGGTTAAGGTTGTAAAAAAAACTGACATAGTTACCGAGATTATTTAAGTTTATTATTAAATCCCCAAGAGCTGCAACCAAATATTACTTTGAAAAAATAATTAGCTCATATTTTTAATACAGTTAGTTTGTTTACAGGTGTAACTGGTGCACTATTTCAAATGAGGATAATACCAGTTTAATAAAGCGTGTTATTTTATAATATTCAGCTTCAGGTGAAGTTTGTCGCAAATCTGTCACAGTTTTGTCGCAGATAAAATATAAGGAGTTGTGACAATAAAAAGTAGAAGTCGTAAAAATAATAATTATAAATGATGTTTTATTAAGGTATTTAATTATTATTTTTAGAAAAGTTTAGCAATGGCGCGCCATGCAGGAGTCGAACCTGCGACCTTCACCTCCGGAGGGTGACGCTCTATCCAGCTGAGCTAATGGCGCATAATACTAATTTTGACTGTTTCCCTTTTTTACCACTTTAACCCTGACCGTATCCTCCGGAGGGCGACGCTCTATCCAAGTGAGCTAATGGCGCATATTACTGTTTATAATTAAAGTGGCTTTGAGTTATAAATAAACCCGTTGAGCCACAGGTAGATAATTGACGAGCATTCTATAAAAAGCTTTTTGCTAATACTAGTACTTAATTGTTTTAAATTGATTTTTGATTAACACGTTTACTAAGTTGCTCTGCACTTTCTACTCGCTCTGAGTATCTATCGACTAAGTAATCCTTGTTATCTCTAAGTAGTAAGGTGAATTTCATTAACTCTTCTACTACATCAACAATACGGTTGTAATAAGCAGATTGTTTCATTTTGCCATCTTCTTCAAATTCTAAAAATGCTTTAGCCACTGATGATTGATTAGGAATAGTGAACATTCTCATCCATCGCCCCAAAACACGCATTTGATTTACCGCATTAAAAGACTGTGAGCCACCTGATACTTGCATAACGGCTAATACTTTACCTTGTGTGGGGCGAACGGCACCAATACTAAGAGGCATCCAGTCTATTTGGCTTTTTAAAATACTGGTCATGCTGCCATGACGCTCTGGAGAGCACCACACCTGCCCTTCTGACCAAATCATTAATTCTCGTAACTCTTGTACTTTTGGGTGTGATTCTTCGTCGGCATCGGGTTGCGGCAAGCCTTCGGGATTAAATATACGAGTTTCTGCGCCGTAGGCAGTTAACAACCTTGCACTTTCTTCTACCACTAAACGGCTATAAGAACGTTTTCTAATTGAACCATATAAAAGTAAAATACGTGGTTTATGCGCTTCGGGGGATGTTTTAAATTTATCTATAGTCGGAATATCGAAAGCATCGTTATTAATATTAGGTAAAGTGTCTGTTGTCATTAATCATTCCTTGCTGTGGAAAAGTAAAAATATAGGATCGTAGTGATAAAAATAATGAAAACTATGCCATATAGAAAAGCCTTAGTACAAACCTAGGTCGTAATTTAATAGGAATCTGATTGAATTATAAGAAAGGGCAATTTATGATAAATTTATTAGTAAGATTATTCATCGCTTAATAAAAAGTGTATGACTATGTCCCAGCCTATTTTTACATACTACTTCGATTAAGCTGATCAATTCTGTGCAAAAAAATCAACTTAATGGTGCCATACTTTAGGAACATATATAAATGGAAGTTATTGGTATATCAGGTTATTTTTTAGCAACAAGTGCTTATTTAGTATTTATATTATTGTTGTTAGCAGCCCGCAATAAAACCCTCACCGGTGGATTGGTATTGCTGGCGGCATTATTAGTTTTTGCTTCTTCACTTAGCGCCGCATTACAGCCTAAACAAGGTTTTTCATTGCTGATTATTATGGCAATAGAAACCTTCAAGCTTGCGGTTTGGTCTTTGCTTATTATTTGTACTCAAGCGAATATTAAGTCGATTAATGACTTTGTAACACACCCCAAAATTAAACAATATTTGAAGGTTTGGGTTGGTTTATCCTTACTTTGTTGGTTGGCAGTGTTCTTTGTTAATGACGGGGTAAGTTACTTATTTTTATTATTTTTATTATTAAATTTATGGCTATTAGTGTTACTTGAACAATTATACCGAAATGCAGAAGTTAAAGTTAAGTGGGCTATTTGGTCATTAATTATGGCGCTTGGTGTGTCAACGGTTTTCGATTTTATAGTCTTTGCTCAAGCGGCTATGGTTAATCAATTAGACTTTTCGTACTGGTACGCACGTGGTTATATTGTCGCTGTGGGTATGCCGTTAATCTTAATTAGCACCAGACGAATTAAAGATTGGTCGGTAGATGTTTTTGTTTCTCGTGACGTTGTTTTTTATAGTTCAATGTTAATGATTTCTGGCTTATATTTATTGCTGTTGGCCTTTGCTGGGTATGTAATTAATTACTTCGGAGGCTCTTGGGGTAATATTATCAGTATTGCTTTTTTGATTTTAGGTGGCTCTGTTTTAGCGGCTTTATTGGCAACTGAAAGATTACGTAAAGAAGTAAAAGTGTTTATTACCAAACACTTTTTTGCCAATAAATATGATTACCGGGTTGAGTGGCTTAAATCGATTGAGCAATTAGAAATTAATGAAAGTGATAATTATCATCAAACCGCGACCGACATTATTTGTTCGTCGTTGAATATTCATCAAGGCGCGTTAATTAAAAAGAAGCCTTCGGGTCAGTTTCAGTTACTCTATCAAGAGAACTTTAGCCTTGAACAAGCTGATTTAAGTTTTTTAAGTGCGGTTGATGATTTTTGTGTGCAGCATGGTTGGATTATAGATATTCGCGAGCTTGCACGGGTAGATGAAAGTTATCCTGGATTGTTCGTAGATGTTAAGTTTTGCAGTCAAAAGAATATAGATATTATTATTCCTATTTTTATGAATAAAACGATTTATGGCTTCTTTTTATTAGCAATGCCTAGCAAACAAGAGTTATTAAACTGGGAAGATAGAGATTTACTTTTCTCAATATCTAAACAATTAAGTAATTATTTATCGTTAAACGAAGCTAACGAACGTTTAGCTGAGTCTAAACAGTTTGATGCTTTTAATCGTATGTCTGCTTTTTTAGTGCATGATTTAAAAAATATTCAAGCACAATTGGGGTTAATCAATAGTAATGCTAAGCGTCATAGAGATAACCCAGAATTTATTGATGATGTTTTTGAAACTATTGAGTCTGCAACAGCGCGACTTGAAAAAGTATTAACACAATTACGTAATAAGCAAGTTGCTGAGTCGAGCAGTAAAGAAGTGAATATTGCAGCTTTAATCACTGAAGTCGTTAAACAGCGCAATGTGCAACTGCCTAGCATCAAAATGGAAGTGTCAGTTGAAGATAATATTGCGATAGATGCCGAAACTTTTTCATCAGTATTAAATCACTTATTACAAAACGCACAAGAAGCGACAAATGATAACGGCTGGGTTACTATTGTTGCTAAAGTTGAGTCTGATAACTTATTGATTAAAATCAGTGATAACGGTTGTGGCATGTCGGAGCAATTTATCGCTAATAGGCTATTTAAGCCCTTTGATACCACTAAAGGTAATGCCGGTATGGGGATTGGAGTTTATGAGGCTAAACAGTTTATAGAGGGGCTTGGCGGTATTATGCAGGTCACTAGCCGTGAAAATGAAGGTAGTGAATTTAATATAACTATTCCATGTGATTATTCAGCATAAAATGATGTATTAAATTGCCGTATACTCACTGTAATTAAAAGAAAAACTGTAACTTAAATAAAAAAATAATAGAATTTAAATAAAGGAAATAGCATCGCTATGGAAAAGTTACTGATTGTTGATGATGATCCAGGTGTACAAAAACAGTTGAAGTGGAGCTTAGCTGACTATGAGGTTGTGTTAGCTGATAATCGCGAAAGCGCTATTGCTGCTGTGCGCCGATATGAGCCTAAAGTGGTGACTCTTGATTTAGGTTTACCACCAGATGAAACCAATGCCAGTGAAGGTTTAGCGGCGTTAAAAACTATATTAGAAATAGCCCCGCACACTAAAGTTATTGTGATAACGGGTAATGATGACCGGAGCAATGCGTTAAAAGCGATTGAAATGGGCGCTTACGATTTTTATCAAAAGCCTGTCGATGCTGATGTTATCAATGTAATTGTATCGCGCGCTTTTAGTTTAGCTAACATAGAAAACGATAATCGTAGCATGAAGTCTGTGATTGGCTCAGATTGCGGTATTATCGGTAGTAGCGAAAGCATTGATAGATTACGTCTTATGGTGCAACGTATTGCGCCGACCGAAATCACTGCTTTATTATTAGGTGAAAGTGGTACGGGTAAAGAGGTAACAGCAAAAGCCATTCATAAAGTGAGTGACAGAAGCGATAAGCCTTTTATCGCGATTAACTGTGCTTCTATTCCTGAAAATTTATTAGAAAGTGAATTATTTGGTTTTGAAAAAGGTGCTTTTACTGGAGCTCATAAAACAACGTTAGGGAAAATAGAATGTGCCCAAGGAGGTACATTATTTTTAGATGAAATTGGAGATATGCCCTTCCCTTTACAAGCTAAATTATTGCGTTTTCTACAAGAAAAAGTCATTGAACGTTTAGGTGGGCGCAAAGAGATACCCGTTGATGTGCGCGTGGTTTGTGCAACCAATCAAGATCTTGAAGCCATGGTTGCCGCTAAAGAATTTCGAGAAGATCTTTTTTATCGAATTACTGAAATCACTTTAAATATACCGCCATTGCGAGATCGCGATGAAGATATTCTTATTTTAGCTAATTTCTTCTTACAACAATACGCGGCTGAATATAAACGTAATGCTAAGTCTTTTGCTGATGATGCCTTATATGGTTTACGTCAGCATAAATGGCCAGGTAATATTCGAGAGTTACAAAACAAGGTTAAGTCATCGGTTATTATGAGTACCACCAATCAAGTTACGGCGTTTGATTTAGGTTTTTATGATAAAGAAAATGCAGAATATGAATTGTCGTTAAATTTACGGACGGTACGAGAACATGCAGAAACTATTGCGATTCAAAAAGCTTACGCATTAACCGAAGGGAATATGTCTAAAACGTCAGAGTTATTAGGTATTACTAGACCTACGCTGTATTCGTTAATTGAAAAGTATAATATTGCGATTAATATTTAGTTTTATTATTTAGTTTTATAAAATAACTTAGAGCACCATTTAGTTAGTATTAACGAATCTAAATGGTGCTTTTTTGTTTAACAGCAGTAATTACGCTGCGGTTTCTTTCTATTCTTTCTATTCTTTATTAGTTTGCGCTTTGGCAAATTCACGACTTTTTTGCTTTAACAGCTTATCGATATAACGTGTCATTTTAATCTTATGTTGAATAGAATTTTCTAGTATTTCTTCTACTTCTCTTAAAACATTTTTTATGTTTTCAACGTTTTCGCTTGAATTTATTGCCAACGGTTGTGCTTGCTCGGTACTTTTTAATGCGGCTCCGTTAAGTGAGCCTGTAAGCTCAACAGACATTTCGCTGGCGACTTCATTAATAACATCACAGTTAATCGTTGTGAGCTCTTCAAGAAAGCCAAATAACAGTAAACGATCAACAAAGATGTTTATTTTTCTAGGCACGCCAAGGGTTTTTTCAAAGATCACTTGAAAAGCGTCATCAGGAAATAGTGCTTCTTTATTGCAATTAGCCTGCACTAAACGATGATTGATATAATCTTTTACTTCTTCAACTGTTAATGGTCTTAGGTGCGCTGAAGCTATGATGCGCTGTCTAAATTGTTCCATATTAGGCGCAGATATAATGTCTTTTAACTCTTCTTGACCTAATAAAAAGCTCTGAATAAGTGGCTTATTATCAAGCTGAAAATTAGAAAGCATGCGCAGCTCTTCAATGGTTTCTGACGGTAAGTTTTGCGCTTCGTCTACTAATAATAATGCCCGCTTACCTTGCTTGTGTAAACCAACTAAAAACGACTCTATAGCACGTAATAAGTCAGCTTTACTGTTTCCTGCCACTGGTATTTTAAATTCGGCAGCAATAAGTTCAAGTAGCTCGTCAGGTGATAATTTAGTGGTAACTAACTGTGCTGCTACAATATTTTCATCAGCAATATTAGCTAATAAATTACGAGCAATAGTTGTTTTACCTGTACCAATAGGACCAGTAATAACGATGAAGCCTTCACCTTGTTCGAGTCCATATTGCAAATATGATAAAGCGCGTTGATGGTGGCTTGTTGCAAAGAAAAAACGTGGATCAGGGCTTAATTGAAAAGGACGTTCACTAAAGCCGTAGTAACTTTCGTACATATTAAAAATCTTTTGTTAAGTTAATAGAAGCTCGTGCCTCGGTATAGTCATAGCGAGCGATATTTGATTCTCTATCAAGGTATTGTAGAGTAAAAAATGTATTGAGTGATGACGCTAAGCTTTTATCATAAGTCGCTGAAATGGTTTTATATCTATCATCTTGATATGGACCTCCAGGTATATATTTATCAAAAATATTCTGGGTGTAATCAACAAATACAGTCATGTTACTACGCGAGCTTAAACGACGAGTCATAGTCAAGCGGGCATCAGCATATATATCAACTATATTAGTACTTAAGCTTTCTGTTTGGTTATATGATGCTGCAAAGGTAAAAGTTGTTCGAGATAGTGCTAACTTGGTTTGCCATAACCATATTTTATTTAAAGTGAATTGATTACTTTGCTCTAATACCGATGTAGTTATGGGAATACTTTCAAAACCATTAGTGTTATCAGGCACTTGCCCTGGCGGTAAACAATCATTAATACTTGCAGCGTTAGTTGGACACCATAAATCATTATCAATCTCTTGATAATTAGTACGTTCAAAAGCGTTTATTGTTTCATGATAAGAAACAGTGTTAGTTAATCTTCTGGTACGGTGCGTAAAGTCTAGCTCGTAAGAGTCACCAAAAAAACGGGTTGAATAACCAGCTTTAAGTGAAGTTCGCTCTGATGGTTGCCAGTCTATATTAATGGCAGTGTAATCATCACTGGTTTGATTTTCACCAATAATATAGTTGTAGGATAAATCTATTATAAAGTGTTTACTGGCCTGAAAACGAATACCTGGTCCCCAAGAAGGGATGGCTTCAGGGTTACTGCCTTGTAATGTGCCTGTTACCCTTTCATTATAAATCCGAAGAAAAGGGTTAATTTTGTAATCTGTTATAGCCCCTATTTTGGTTTCAAATTGATAGTTTTCACTGGTGTAACCTTCATTTTTTTGATTAATAAAATTACCATTAACATCCCAAAAAACATTACGTGCAGCGCTACCATTAACACTATTTATAGTGGCTGAAAACCCATGGCTTTCGCCTATATCATCTTCTGTTTGTACGTTGTTATAAATTAAAGAAGTACCTAAAATATAGTTACTGTTACCACTATTAAAAGTCAGCCCTACTGCGTTGTCTATTTGTTGAATAGTATCGCCTGTTATTAAATCAGCTAAGCTGTTTTCAGTGGCGTTTCTGTTAATATTACTCACTGATGAACTAGCAATCACCTTTAGGTTGTCTTGCCAAAGGCTATATGAAGCATTAGTGTTGAGTGCTAAATAAGCATTGTTTTTTTCACTGTCATGGCTATAACCCGCAAAGGTTTCGGTGCCTGAGAAAGAAAATTGCAACTTTTTTGAAGTGTAGTTTGCATCGGCGCCAACGATAAATTGGCTAACTAAGCTAGATACTTTGTCGGTATTTGTTAAATTTATATTGTTTGTGTAAGTTTCGGTAAGTCCTAAACTAGGCACAAAAGTCCACTCACTCGCTAACAAAGTGTTTGGAGTAATGCAGCTATATAACAATAAACTTATTGTTATATAGCTGGCTTTTATTTTTAGAAAATTACTGGTTTTTACGACCATAGCCATATCCATAATAGCCGTAGATATCTTTCTTAGAACGAATAGTTTTATTCATCACTAAGCCTAAAGCGATATCACTATTGAGCTGACTTACCGCTATTTTTACATCATCTGTTTTAGTTTTTGACTCTTCAACCACAACAAGTGCTTGGCCTACTAGATCTGATAAAACCGGTGTTTCTGTAACCCCTAATATTGGTGGGCAATCAAAAATAACAATTCTGTCTGGGTAACGTTCAGCCAACTCTTTTGCTAAATTAGCCATACGCTCACTGGCTAATAACTCATTGGTTAAGTGATGTGGTTTACCTGCAGGGACTAATTTTAAGTTATCAATATTGGTGCTGTAAATAATATCTGAAATAGATGAAAGTTCGCCAAGTAAGTATTCAAGTAAGCCCTTCTTACTTTCAAATTCTAATTCGCGGTGCAAACTAGGTCGTAATACGTCGGCATCAACTAAGAGTACAGTTTTGTCTTGTTCAAGCGCAATACTTAGCGCTAGGTTAATCGCGACATAGGTTTTACCTTCATTAGGATGAGAGCTACTCACCATAATTAAGTTACTATGATTCAACGTTTTTGAAGCTAAACCAAAGGCATTATTCAATAATTTACGTTTAATGTGTCTAAACTCTTCTTGAATATAATGAGTGCTATCGGGGCTATAAATAAAACCGCGCTCATTAAGCCTTTCACCATTAAGTATTATCTTATCTTTATTGTCATTGCTTTGTGTTTGCGCAGGTATGTTATCTATATTGTCGGTATTGGGTTTAGCAACAGCGTTATTGCTAATATTACTTTCAATGTTATCAGCGCTTTTTTCAACAGTATCGTTAGTGTCGTTATTCGTTTTGCCTTGTTGCGCTAACTTTTGCTTAGCCAAGGCTTTTTCAATAATACTCATGGCTAAAAAATCCTTAAAGATGCTGGAACGTGTTCAGTAAATAAAAAGTAGCTTATGAATAATGCTAATAAACAAAATAATAACAAATTAGAAGCAATAAAAATTAAGGTTTTCTTTTTGTGCCATTTATGAAGACCTAAGTTTTCATTGGCAGAAATAACCCCAAAAATAGGCACACCAGTAATTTTAGACAGTTGCGTAGTTGAAGTTGCTACCGGATTTAACTGACTCATTAAGAACGATAAACCAATACCTACCGCAAAACCAAATACCGTAACTACACCAAATAAAATAAAGCGTTTTGGTCCCGATGGTTGAGTAGCTGTACGTGGCGGGTTAAGTACGCGAAATTGAATTTTATCTGTTGTTTCATCAGCTTGCTGTGCCAATTGTGCGGTTTCTTTACGTGATAATAACTCTTCATATTTTGACTTAGTTATTTCATAGCCACGGTTTAATGCGACTAATTCCGCTTCTATTTCTGGTAAGGTGTGAACCATGTTTTCAAGCTCAACTATACGTTCACGATAGTTATTTGCACGCACGTTAAGTGAAGCTATCAAGTTTTCTAATTGATTTACTTCTATTTGTACTTCTTGCACAACTGGATTGGCGCTTAAGCGCTTTAAAGAGCTATTACTTTCAGTATTTTGTTCTAGGTAGCTTTCAATTTCTGAACTGCGTAATGTTTCTAAATGAGTTAAATTTCTTGATACTTCGATAACATCAGGGTGTTTATCTGTATAACGAAGCCTTAAATTATCTAATTGTAATTCCAATTCGCTAATTCTTGCGTCGTAGGTTGTTTGTATTGAGCTCTCGCTCTTTATTTTATTATCACTGCCAGTATCAGCCACAATAGATTGCGCTAACTGTTCTTTAGCTGAGTTGAGGCGTGTTTCATTTTCTAAAATTTCAAGTTCTATTGCTTTTAACTGGTCTTTAAAACCATTCAGTTTTGCATAGTAGCCACCTGACTGATTAGGTAAAACACCACTGTATTTTTGTTTAAAGTTGGTTAACCTTGCTTCTGAATTAGCGAGACGGTTTTCATACTCTTTTAATTGCGTATTTAAAAACTTTTGTGCACTATCTGAGTTATTTCGGGTTTCACCTAGGGTATTTTCGATAAAAACAGTGAGTGCTGAGCGGACAATAGTTTTGGCCATTTCAGGGTCTTTGTCTTCAATACTTAAGGTATAAATGTTCTCGCGACCCACGCCTGATATTTTTATATTTTCTTTTAAGTACTCAATTATCTCTTCATATTCTTCGCTATTACTGGCTCGTACATCTAAATCGGTCATACGTGAAATTCGTTCTAAATTAGGACGACTTAAAAGTGTTCTAACCATCAAGCGAATTTGTGTATTGGGATCTGTTTCAACGGTTAAGCCTTTTAAAAGCGGACGTAATAAGGATTGAGTATCTACAAATACTTTAGCTTCAGATTCATAAACATCAGGCATAGAGGAAACAAAATACCAACCAACAGGACAAATAAGCCAAGTTGCTATGATGATATAACGACGTTTTAACCAAATACCTTTTAGATAATCAATTATCTCTTCAAATATGTCTTGCATTGTTAACCTTTGAAATTAATCTTTTATTAATGAATAGAAGGTTAATTTATAAAAAATTTTAGGTGTTAATAAGTTTAAAAATATGAAACTTAAATAGTGATAAGTTTAAAACCAAGCTTCAGGAATAATAATAATATCGCCAGGTAACATATCTACATTGGCACTAATGTCGCCATCTTTAAGTAGTTCATTAATCATTACTTGGTATTCTTTTTGTTGGCCGTCTTCTATACGAATAAGTACTGCATCGTTGCCATCAGCAAATTCAGTTAAACCACCAACTTGAATCATTACGTCGAGTAATGTCATGTGCTGAATATAATTAATTGCGCGAGGTTGAGCGGCCTCACCTATTACACGTATTTGTTGGCTAAAAGGGCCAACAAAGGTATCAACCGTAACGGTTACAATAGGATCACGTAAATAAGTCGCTAAAATATCTTCAATTGAACGCGCTAATTCGGTGGGAGTTTTACCTGATACTTGAATATCTTCTACTAATGATGTGGTGATCATACCATCAGGACGAACAACAAAAGTGCCAGATACTTCAGGATTACGCCAAACAAAAATAGTGAGTACATCACTTGGCCCAATTAAATATCGGTATGAATTAATATCAGCAGTATCAGAAGGATGTATGGTTGCCACAGGTAAAGTATTGTTTGAGCTACAGCCTGAAAAGAGTGTTGCTAACAATAGCAGCCCAACTTTAATGTTGTTGGCTAAGCGATTATCCATAATGTACACCTTTTAAAAATATTTTGATTAAAAAAACAAAGGTCAATTGTATGGTATTTTGCCACCTTTTAACAATGTAAATAATAAGCTTAATTTACATCTGTAAATTAAACGTTAACTTTAATATGTTTTTTGTTAGTATAGTAAGGTTTTTGTCAGCGAGTGCTAGCTAGTTAGTTGGTATTTATTAAAGGGAATGTAGTTACCTATCCTAAATAGCGATAGCGTAGATCTAATTCAAATATATTTATGTCTAGTTCAAAGTTTAGAGATTTATCTGCAGGTAGTAAATCTCTTATTGTTATAGAGCAAATCTTATTCTCCGGCTGTTTGTTATTAGCCGTTTATTTAAATGAATTATACCAAATTGTTGATTTTACATTAGCATTAAATAGCCTTTTAATACTTTATGCCATCGTGTATGCATTACTTAATCAACTAAGTGCGCTAGCGTTAGGTTTATATAATTCAAAATTACGAGAAAGCTTTCGCGGTATATTCCGACGCATGTTGATGTGCGTGTCGGTTGGCTTTTTTGCAACAACAATAATTAATCCTCTTTATGGTGAAGGATCCTTACCTATTGAACTGCTTGCCTTGTCATCATTGCTCAGTGTGTTGTTTGTAACAACTTTCCGTTATTTTACTTTTAAAATAAACTTCTTTGGTTTTGGTAAGCGCAATGTTCTAGTTTTAGGTGCTGGCCAACGTGCGTCTATTATCGAAAACCGTATGCGACGCGATGTTGACCGACAAGACTTTACTGTGCACGGTTTTGTTATTATGCCAGGAGATTCTCCTGATGGTATAAAAAGAGAGCCTCGAATTAAATTAACAGAGTCGTTAACTGATTACGTCTTAACGCATGAAATTGATGAAATTGTGGTTGCTAATGACGAGCGTCGTAGCGCCTTACCCGTTGATGAATTATTTGCTTGTAAAATTCGTGGTGTTGAAATAATTGAGATATTAGACTTTATCGAACGGGAAACTGGTCAAATAGCGGTAAACCTTATTTATCCAAGTTGGATCATTTTTTCTAATGGCTTTACTTCTAATAACTATTTGCGTAATGCCCTCGATTGGGTTTTTAATGCAGTAATGGCGCTGTGTTTGTTGTTATTAACTTGGCCTATCATGTTGTTAACCGCATTGTTTATGAAAATTACCGAAGGTTGGTCAGCGCCGGTATTTTATAAGCAAATTCGAGTTGGTTTAGACGGTGAACCATTTAACATTATTAAATTTCGCAGTATGCGTTTAGATGCTGAAAAAAATGGCGCCCAAATGGCTAGTGAAAATGATGACCGGATCACTAAAATAGGTCACTATCTACGTAAATACCGTATTGATGAGTTACCACAAATTTGGAATGTATTGCATGGTGATATGGGTTTTGTTGGCCCGCGCCCTGAGCGTCCACAATTTGTTGAGCAATTGATTGAAAACTTGCCTTATTATAACGAACGCCATAATGTTAAACCCGGTTTAACTGGTTGGGCGCAGTTAAAATATCCTTATGGCGCCACCGAAAAAGACTCTTTAGAAAAGCTTAAATTTGATCTGTATTACATTAAGCATCGTAGTTTTTTATTGGATTTATTAATACTTATTCGTACGGTTGAAATCGTATTGTTTGGTAAAGGGCGCTAATTACTATGCAAAGCAAGAATAAAAACGATTTTTTACCTGAAAAACAAGCGTTAACCGTTGATGTTGAAGATTATTTTCATGTGTCGGCTTTTGAAAACTCCATTGATAAAAGTGATTGGCAAAACCTAGAGTTGCGTGTTGAAAAAAACACTTATCGACTTTTAGAGTTATTTGAGCAAAAACAAGCCAAGTGTACTTTTTTCACGTTAGGTTGGGTTGCAGAGCGCTGTCCTAACCTCATTAAAGCAATTGTTGATCAAGGCCATGAATTAGCAAGCCATGGTTATGCGCATCAACGTACAACAGGTATGACTCAAGCACAATTTCGTGCTGATGTAAGTCAAAGTAAACAAATACTAGAAGATGCGTCTGGGCAAGCGGTTGTTGGTTATAGAGCGCCAAGTTTTTCTATTAATGATAGTAATACTTGGGTGTATGAAACATTAACAGAATTAGGTTTTGAATACAGTTCAAGTACTTACCCTATTGAACATGATCTATACGGGGTTCCTCATTGGCCCCGCTTTAAATATCAAAGAGAAGAAGGAATAATTGAAATACCTATTCCTACCACTCGAAAAAATGAAGAAAATACCGGTATTGGTGGCGGTGGTTATTTCCGTTTATATCCTTATTGGCTGTCGAAAAGGCGTATTGATAAATATTTGAATGCTGAAAAACAGCCGTATAGCTTTTATTTTCACCCATGGGAAATAGATCCCGAGCAGCCTCGAGTTGCCGGTGCGCCCATTAAATCTAAATTACGTCATTATATAAACCTTTCCCGGATGGAAGGAAAGATAATGCGCTTGTTAGATGACTATCAATGGGACACCATGAAAAACGTATATTTAAAGGGAGATATTAAATAAGTATGAATAATCTAATCATAAAATTAGGGCCTGTTGCGGCCCTTTTTATCGCTTGGTTTTATACTTATTATCAAGGGGTAACAACCGCGATTAATGTTTGGGCTGTATCTGAAATATTCAATCACTGCTTTTTAGTTATCCCTATCGCTTTTTTTCTTATTTATCAAAAAAGAGATGAACTCTCTAAGCAGCCTTTTGTTGCTAATTATTGGTTATTATTACCATTAATAGGCACTTTGATTTTATATACCTTTGCATTAGTAGGCGATATTCGTTTATTTATGCATGTGGCGACGTTTGTCTCATTACCGTTAATTATTTGGTTTGTTGTTGGTAATCAAGCGGCTAAAGTCATCGCTTTTCCGTTATATTTTATGCTGTTTTCTATTCCTATTGGTGAGCAGTTAATCCCTTATTTACAAGAAATAACTACTGATATATCGGTGCCGTTATTAGAGTTAACGGGTATTCCTGTTTATAGAAACGGCTTATATTTAGAAATTCCAGAAGGGCGCTTTTTAGTAGCAGAAGCGTGTTCAGGCATTAGCTTTTTAATCACCTCAATCGTGTTTGGTCATTTATACGCTTACATTTCATTTATAACTCTGCGCAAAAAATTATTATTTATTCTAATCTCATTGGTTTTCCCAATTCTGGCAAATGCGTTAAGAGTATACGGCATTGTTTTAATTGCTCACTTAACGGATATGGAGCATGCGGCAGGGGCTGATCACCTTATTTATGGCGGTGTATTCTTCACCATCGTTTTATTTTCGCTAATACTTATTGGTGAAAAAATGAGAGATAAGTTTGCAACAGCTAAGCCTAAACAAAAAGAAGCCACTACTAATACTACGAGACAAATGTTACGTGTTAACAATAAATTAGTGATGGCATCTATCATATTGTTTGTTATGCAGTTTTTTTGGTATTCGGCAATAGTTAGTGATAATTCTGCCGAAGCTAATACAGAATTATTAGTTGATATAAAGACATTACCTTTTGCGATAAAAGATCAGACCTTACAAAAGTGGCAACCTGAGTTTGCTACCGCCTCAAACATTCAACAAGGATATATTCAAGAAGCTACCAATATAGACTTCTTTATCGCGAGTTACCAGAGCGGAGAAGGCGAACTAATCTCTTCAGCGAATAGGTTATATAACGAAAAACGTTGGACATTACTTCACAATAGAAACATCAATGGTGCTGATAATAGCCCTGCACAATTAATAAAAATTGTGTCGCCAATGGGTCAGTATCGCTATATTTTATACTGGTATCAATTGCCAGATAAAACCTTTACCAATAAGGTGAAACTAAAGCTGTATCAAACCTGGATGGCAATGTTTGGTCAAACTGAACAGTCCGCTATTATTGCGTTATCGCTGGAAAGTGAACAAAACATAGAAACGGTTATCGCTATGCTAACCGCTAAAGCGAGTGTTATTCAAAATAGCATTAAGGATTAATGGTAGTGAGCTCAGTTCCTTTTTCAACTCATTTCTCTGTTCCATTTTCTATAAGCGAGAGTCATAACTTATCTCGTAGTGCTCAACCTATCAGTATGGGCTGTCCTTTTGGCGTAGGTATTTTTTTTACCGATACGCCATTGGCTATTAGCCAGAAAGATGGTCAACTTATTTCATGTCAAATATCGCCATTAACGTATTGGCATGACGGCAGTATAAAATGGGCAATGATAGATTTTGTTGTTGATATTAAAGCGAATGAAACATTAGCGCTGACATTGACTGATAATTTTGCCAAAACTGATTTACTAGCAAGTCAACACTCTATAACAATAAGCAAAAGTACTCATCAGTTAGAAATAAATACAGGCTTAGCGACATTTTTCATTAATACTGCTCAAGGTAAGCCTCTAACGCTAGTTAGTGCAGCTTTAAGCGAAACTGGTGATAATAAAAAGCCACCATTAACAATAGAGCTAACCGATCCAACAAATGAAAAGCACCAAGCTCTTGTAGATAAGGTAAATATTGATACAAACATTAGTGCAAGTCATCGAAAAACAGTAAATATTACCGGTAGTTTCAATGATGAAAGTAACAATGGAGTGGGTGTTTTATTTGAAGCAACACTGACATTTT
This sequence comes from Colwellia sp. E2M01, assembly GCF_018860585.1. Lineage (GTDB taxonomy): Bacteria > Pseudomonadota > Gammaproteobacteria > Enterobacterales > Alteromonadaceae > Colwellia. The sequence goes on along the minus strand of NZ_JAHKPR010000001.1, from coordinate 41,607 downwards.
TTGCCAATTCGAGTTACATAAAATCAGAGTTAACAATCCATAATCCGCAAGCAGCAATGCATCCTGGCGGTTTGTGGGATTTAGGTGATGAAGGTTCTATCTTATTTAAATCACTTAATGTAAATATTCCTGTAGACAGTAATGGCACTGTTAATATTTATGATCATATTACCAATAAGTCAGTTACTTGCGGTGAAAACGCTTCAATTCAACAGTTTTCAAGTGGTGGCGTTAATTGGCAAAGTCCTATTCATAAAAATGCAGCAGGCAAAGTAGAGATTGAAAAAAATGGCTTTGAGATAACCTCTACTAGTGCAGCGTATCATGAGTTAGAAGAGAGCAAAGGCTTACGCATTTCGCCCGCATTTAGTGTGTGCAATACAAATGTGAACGACACAGAAAATACACTTAGCGTTTATGTTGAAAAATTCTGGCAAAACTTTCCTAAAGCCATAGCAAAGCAAAATGATGTATTAAGTGTTGCGTTATTTCCTGAGGGAAACTTTGAACTTCAAGGCGGAGAAAAAAAGACTCATTCATTATGGGTAGATTTTGTCTCTACAGAGCAAAACTTTGCTTGGCTTGATAAACCTCTTAACATATCAATAGCACCAAAATATATTGAGAAAACAGCCGCTTTTGATTTATTTGTCGCTGACTTGAAACGAGATGAGTTAGCTAAAATAATTGAAAAGGGCGTTCATGGCGAAAATAATTTTTTTGCAAAGCGAGAAGCGGTAGATGAGTTTGGCTGGCGTAATTTTGGTGATTTATACGCTGATCATGAAACCGAAGGTTATACGGGTAACGAGACTTTTGTTTCGCATTATAATAACCAATATGACCCTATTTATGGCTTTGTTTATCAATACTTAGCACATGGTAACACTGATTATCTTGAATTAGCGAATGACTTAACTAAGCACGTTGCTGATATTGATATTTATCATACCGTTGATGATAAAGATGAATACAATGGCGGACTTTTTTGGCATACAGATCACTATTTAGATGCGTCAACAGCCACGCATCGAACTTTTTCTAAAAATCATAGTGCAGTCTACGAAGGGTATACTTCAGGTGGCGGTCCAGGTGGACAACACTGTTATACCACAGGCTTAAAGAATTATTATCAATTAACGGGTAATGAAAACGCTAAAAAAGCAGTATTACAACTAGCTGATTGGATTACCTATTATTATGAGGGTTCAAATAGTTTTTTAGCAAAGTTATTTGCGATAAAGCAAAGTAATATTCACGACCTTAAAGACCACATATCAGAGCAGTATCCATTAGATAGAGGTACAGGCCATTACGTTATAGCTTTACTCGATGCTTATGATTTAACACAAAGTGAAAGTTATTTAACAAAAGCCTTTAAGGTTATTTGTCATACTTTTCATCCTGAGGATGATATTAGTTTACGAAATTTCGATAATATTGAAGAAACATGGTTTTACACGGTATTCTTACAAGCGGTAGGTCGGTTCTTACTGATAAAAGAACGTAATAGCCAATTAGATGATGACTTTTATTATGCCCGCGATGCGATGCTGCATTATGCAAATTGGATGTTAGACAACGAATTACCTTATTTAACGCAAGCAGAAAAGCTAGAGTTTCCCAATACCACATGGGCAGGACAAGATTTACGTAAAGTCGGTATTTTTTATATGGCTAATTATTATTTACCAGCAAGTAATGTCTCGAATAAAAGCACATTGTTCTTAGAGAAAGCGACTTATTTTAAACAACACATTGTACAAAAGCTACAAAGTGACGCTAACAATGACTATACAAGAGTTTTAGTCTTGCTGATGCAAAACAGTGGTTTTGCTGATTATTACCAACAAGCCGTTAGCAAAAATAAATTTGAAAATATTAAAGAATACGCGAAGCCAGCAAAGGTAAATAAATATTTAAAAGTCGCTTCTTTATTGTGTAAAGAATTATCACGACTATCCATTAAAAATGAAATTAAATGGTTAAGTTTACGCTCTGCTAAAGTTGCAAAATTATTAGGGAAGAAAAGCTAAATGAAAAAGCTTAATGTATTACAGTTTATTTGTTCATCGGGCTTTTACGGTGCAGAGCGCTGGGTATTAGCATTGGCAAAATACTTAAACCCAGAAGAAGTCAATTGTCATCTAGCGGTGACGATTGAGCCAAATAACGATGAATTAAAAATAGTTGATGAATTTAATAAACTTAATGGTGAAGTATTTCAATTACCTATGAGTAATCGATTCGACTTTAAAGTCGTAGATAAGCTAGTAGAAGTTATTAAAGGTAACGACATAGATGTTATTCATACTCATGGTTACAAGTCAGATATACTTGGAGTATTAGCGGCTAAAAAGGCAGGTATTAAGGTTGTTATTACGCCACATGGTTTTGAGACTGGTATTGATTTTAAATTAAGATGCTTTATTTGGTTAGGATGTCAGGCTTTCAGGTTTGCTGATATTGTTGTGCCTCTTTCTAAAGCGCTTTGTGATGATGTTCGCGGGTTTGGCGTGAAAGAAAATCGCTTGATTTACGTACAAAATGGGGTTGATTTATCTGAAGTTGAAGAGCAAAAAATTAAAGTTAATCCATTAAAATCAGTTGGCGATCACAAAAGAATTGGGTTTGTCGGTCAAATGATTAAGCGTAAAAATATCAAAGATATACTCGATATCTTTGAATCTTTGGCGGGTAAGCATCTTAATATCACCTTAACTTTGTTAGGCGATGGTGAATCTAGAGTTGAACTTGAAGAATATACTCAAACTTTAGCGCATAAAAATAGAATCGAATTTTTAGGTTTTAGAGATGACCGTTTAGAATTACTACAAAGCTTTGATTTATTCGTAATGACCTCGAGCTTAGAAGGTATTCCTCGTTGTTTAATGGAAGCCACCGCAATGGGCATTCCAGTTGCTGCATATAATATTGCGGGTATTGATCAATTAATTGAACATGAAAAAACAGGCTTACTTGCTCCTTTTGGTGAAAAAGAACTGTTATCAAGTTATTGGGAAGAATTACTTTTTAATCAAGAAAAAGCAGACAAACTATCTAATGCCGCTTGTGAGTTTGTAAACGCTAACTATTCAGGAAAACGTATGGCGAGTGAATACACTGAAATTTTTCAAGATTTAGTGAAAGGTTAAATTGATCATGGCAACACAAAAGAAACCAAATGTTTTATTTGTCTTGTCGGTAGACACGGAAGAAGAGTGGGATTGGCAAACTGAATTTCCACAATACAATGTGCAAGTAGAGAATATTCAAGCGATAAAAACATTCCAACAAGAATGTAATTATATTGGTATTCGACCAACTTATTTTGTAGATTACCCTGTTGTTAATAACTCCAAAAGCGCGCAGGTTTTAAAATCTATTGCTGAAGAAGAGCAATGTGAAATTGGCGCACATTTACATCCTTGGTGTAATCCGCCAATGACAGAAGAAAATGATGAGTTTTTCTCACATGTTGTTAATTTACCAATAGAGTTAGTAGAGCAAAAGCTAGTTAACTTACTTGGACTATTACGCTCAACCTTTGGAAAAGAGATTGCATCCTTTCGCACCGGTCGTTGGGGTATAAACGCAGAGATCATGAATTTGCTAATAAAGCATGATATTAAAGTCGACTCGAGTGTTTATCCTTTTTATAGTAATAATTATTTTAGTTGTGAAGGTGCACCTATTGAACCCTATTGGCCTGATTTATCAGATCCTTTAAAGGCTCAATATCAGCAATCATCTATATATGAAATACCCGTTTCTGTGGGATTTAATCACACTCAATTTGCATTATTTAACAAAATTCATAAATTGAGCAGCACACCACTTTTGTCGTTTTTAAGAGCACCAGGAATTCTTTGGCAATTAAAACTATTAAGAAAGATATACCTAAGTCCTGAGTTAGCCTCAGCAAAAGATATGCAAACCTTAATTAAAGTATTACTTAAGCGAAAGTCGCCAATTATTCATATGAATTTACACAGCTCAAGTTTAATAAATTTACCGTATAGTAATCATCCTTTTACCCAGCAGCAGATATTAGAAAACATGAAAAAAACAATTAGCTTTCTACAGGAACATGCCAATGTTACTTTTTGCACTATAAGTGAGGCTAAGAAACTATTAACTCAGTCAGAGGTTACGCAATAATGTTAGGCTCTGAGGTAACTATTCAGCAAATATCGGCAAATGAATCAGCATTATGGGATGAGTACGTTCAGCAACACGTTGAACATAGCCCTTACCATTTATTTTCTTGGTTAGCTGCAGTTGAACTTGCCTATTCTCATCAAGTGTATTATTTCGTAGCAAAGCAAGATTCAGTGATTGTTGGTATTTTACCTTTAGTAAATATTCGTATTCCGCTTAAAGGTAGTTCATTATGTTCATTACCATTTTGTGATGTAGGCGGTTGTTTAGCAGATAACGATGAAATAAAAAACTTGTTAGAAGCAAATGCAGTTAATTTAAAGTCAAAACTACAATCTAAATCTATTGAATACCGTGAACGCACACAAATTAGTAATAAAGCTCAATTTGAAGGTAAAAAAGTAAGCATGCTTTTACCTTTGCCAGCCACGAGCGATGAATTGTTTGCTGGGTTTAAATCAAAATTACGTAGCCAAATTCGTAAAGCAGAGAAAAACGGCTTGACCTATGAGTTAGGAATAAGTCAAAAGTTCATTGATGAATTCTATGCTGTTTTTAGTGAAAATATGCATAGATTAGGCTCTCCAGTGCATAGCAAAAAATGGATTGAATCTATTTGTAAGCAATATAACAACCAATGCATTATCGCGATAGTTAGATTAGATAACGTTGCTGTTGGTGCTGGCATAGTTCTTTTTACCGATCAAAAAGCCTGTATACCTTGGGCATCTACTCGAGCTGAATACAACCGCTTGTCACCTAATATGATGCTCTACTGGGAATTACTTAAGTTTGTTACAGACAAAGGCTGTACCGAGTTTGATTTTGGTCGTTCAACTTTTAATGAAGGGACATATCGTTTTAAACAACAATGGGGTGCAGAGCCAATATTACTAGAGTGGAGGGAGGATCCGCTCAACCAATTAAATGAAAATACAAAGAGCAATACATTTTCTGTTAGAGCAATTATAGAAAATATATGGAAGAAGTTACCATTGTCACTTGTTAATATTATTGGCCCATTGATTAGAAAGTATATAACCCTCTAGGAATTGAAATGAATACAAGATATAGGTCAATGGACTTCCTAAGGACCATTGCTATTATGTTGGTGCTGTTGGCGCACTCTATATTAGCTTATGGAGCACCATCTTACCTCGCCCCTCTACAGTTAGGTGGAATTGGGGTTGATTTGTTTTTCGTTCTGTCTGGTTGGTTATTGGGTGGTGCTTTAATTAGAGAAGCAAATCGTGAAGGAAGCATTGATATTAAACGCTTTTGGATGAGACGTTGGTTGAGAACATTACCAGCATATTATGTAGTGTTAATTTTATCAGTCGCTCAAAGATTAATTACAAAAGACAATGTATCTTTTCCAATTGAGTATTTTATATTTACTCAAAATTATTATTTTCCTTTAGAGTTTTTCTCAATCAGTTGGTCTTTGGCTGTTGAAGAGCAATTTTATTTATTAATAGCTCCATTAATGGCTTTTTTAGCGACTAAAAATAATAAATATTCAACGATAATATTATTGGTTTTATTAGTTATTCCTTTTATCTTTAGAGAGTTAAATCTTTATAGTAACCCTAAGGAAACGCATGTAAGGATTGATGGTTGTGTTTTCGGGGTGTTATTAGCGCATATTTATTATACGTATCCTGCAATCTGGAAAAAAGCAGCTGATAAGGCTTTACCAATTAGTATTATTGCTACCTTTACATTTGTGTTTTTCTTTGTTGCTCGATATTTTCCTGAATGGGGAGTTCAAGATCCGAATAAGCTGTTATTAGCTTTTATTTTTGGCTCATGGGTTTTATTAGCTAATTCATCAAAGGAATGGAGTGAAATGTTATATGTACCTGGTGCGTATTATATAGCTACCAGATCATATTCTATTTATTTGTTACACCCAGAAGTTCTAGCTTTGATGAAGCGAATTCCAATTCAGCTTCCTTTTCTTATATATTTTTTACTAACAATAATTGGTTCATTGATAGTTGCAGAGTGTTTATATCGATTAGTTGAAAAACCTTTAATGGACTCTCGTGAACGTTGGTCTTTTTCAAAAGTAAAAGGATAAGTATGTGTGGTATCGCGGGTTTTACCCAATTCAATCAAGTTAAAGCAAAGCAACAAACATTAGTAGAAATGGGTGAGGCTATTTTTCATCGAGGCCCTGATGCTGGCGGTGAATATATTGATGATGGTGTTGCCTTATGCCACCGCAGATTAAGTATTATTGACTTATCAGCAGCAGGCACCCAGCCAATGCACTCATCGGATGATAAATTTGTTATTGTTTTTAATGGCGAGATATATGATTTTGACAAAATTAGAAATGACTTATTAGCCGAAGGTTATCAATTTAATACGCATACCGATACTGAAGTAATACTTGTACTATACGCTAAATACGGCGAAAAATGTTTAGAGCATATTAATGGTATGTTTGCTTTTGCTATATGGAATAAAGAAAAGCAAGAGCTGTTTATTGCGCGTGATAGAATGGGTAAAAAACCGTTATATTATTATTTTGATAACGAAAACATATTCTTTGCCTCAGAATTAAAAGCATTACTCGTTTTACCTAATATCCCTAAAAAAATCAGAGAAGATGCGGTTTATGATTTTTTTGCTTATCAATATATACCTGATCCAAAAACTATTTTTGAGGATGTTTACAAATTAGAGCCCGGTCACTTTATTACCCTTAACTCGAAAGGACTTAAAAAAGAGCAGTATTGGGATGTTTCTTTTGCTCAAACGAGTAATGATTCAGAAGAGAAATTAAAAGCAGATTTAACTCAACTAACCGACCATTGCACTAAAAGTCGCATGGTGAGTGATGTGCCGTTAGGAGCCTTTTTAAGTGGCGGCGTAGACTCTAGTGGCGTTGTTGCCTTGATGGCTAAAAACAGTGAATCACCAATCACTACCTGCTCAATTGGCTTTGATGATGAAAAATATAATGAAGTTGATTTTGCTCGCTCAGTAGCCGAGCAGTATAAAACAGACCATCATGAATTTACCGTACATCAAAATGTGAAAGATGAATTGATGGATATAGTCAGTTATTTTGATGAACCTTTTGCTGATCCATCACTGGTACCAACCTATTTTGTTTCTGAACTAGCAAGACAGCAAGTAACAGTTGCCATTGCTGGCGATGGTGGTGATGAAGTTTTCGCTGGTTATGAAAAATACTCTGTTGATAATGTAGAGAACAAGCTACGTCAAAAATTTCCATCTGTTATTAGAAGGTCAGTTTTTCCGACCCTAGCTAAAGTTGCAGGTTGTGTTAAAGCTAAGCCATTTAGAAAAGCAAAATCGCTATTAACAAGCTTAAGTGTTGAGCCGGCAATGGGTTTTTACATGACTAACTCATTTATTACCGATGAAATCTGGAATGGCTTAGTTAACGATAAAATGAAAAGTAAGCTTAACGGTTATCACCCATCTAAAATCACTTTAGATGCGTATCACAAAGCCGATGGCCCAGATCATTTATCAAAAATTCTCTATACCGATATGAAAACCTATTTACCAGGTGGTATTTTAGTCAAAGTAGATCGCATGAGTATGGCAAACTCACTTGAGGTGAGGGCGCCTATTTTAGATTATAAACTTGTAGAGTTTGCCGCGAAAATCCCTTCTAAATACAAATTTAATGAAGGTGAAAAAAAGTATATTTTAAAAGAAATATTTAAACCCTTTTTAACCGACGATATTTTGTACCGTAAGAAAATGGGTTTCTCCGTGCCTTTAGCTGATTGGCTTAGAGGAGAAGTCAAAGACATTACAGAAGATTGCTTGTTCAATCGTAAAGCTGGTTTAATCGATTACTTTAAACCAGAAGTGATTAAAAAAATGTGGCAACAGCATCAAGATAAAAGTATAGATTACTCTGCGCCCTTATGGAGCATGTTAATGTTTCAAATGTGGTGGGATAAATACATGACGGTAGAACAATAATGACATCACGCCACAAAAAATTAAACATCATGCATATCACTTACGATATGCGTATTGGTGGTACTGAAATGGTCATCAAAAATATAATTGATGGTAGTGAACATAATCAATTTAAAATGTCTGTACTTTGTATTGAGTCACCTTTAGGTCCATTCGCAGAAGAACTTCAAAAAGATGGTATAGAATTCTTTGAGTTTAACAGACAACCTGGTTTTGATAAAAAGCTCATTGCTAGTATTCGTAAAACCATTAAAGAAAATAATATTGATATTATCCACTGTCATCAATATACACCATGGGTGTATGGTGTTATTGCTGCAGCATTCACTAAAACAAAAGTGATTTTTACTGAGCATGGCCGCTTCTATCCCGATTCAAGCACTTGGAAGCGAAAGCTAATCAATCCAATACTTAATCTGTTTACCGATCAAGTGACAGCAATTTCTAAAGCAACTAAGCAAGCGTTAGTTGAGTTTGAAAATATTTCAGAAAAGTCTATTGATGTAATCTATAACGGTATTGCTCCTTTGCAGGTTGATGATGAAGAAGTCCGCGCGCTAAAAGAAAGCCTAGGTATTCCAGATAATCACATGGTGCTAGGCACAGTCGCAAGGTTTGACCCGATTAAAAACCACACCATGATGCTCAAAGCCTTCTCAAAAGTATTAGTAGAACATCCTAATACTACATTGATGATTGTTGGTGATGGTGAAGAGCGTGAAAATATTGAACGCTGTATAAAAACGTTAAACTTAGCTAACAATGTGATTTTAACTGGCTATGAGTCAAAACCCGCTTACCATATTGCGTTAATGGATATATTCCTACTTTCATCGTTAAGTGAAGGTACTTCAATGACCTTACTTGAAGCAATGTCTATTGGTAAACCCTGTGTAGTAACCAATGCTGGAGGCAACCCTGAAATAGTTATTGAAGGTGAAAATGGCTTTGTAACCATAAATAAAGATGAAAGTCTATTTGCGGAAGCTATGATAAAAATCATTAGTGAGGAGTACAAATATTTAGAATTAAGTCTCGCTGCAAAAAAGAGATTTGATTCATACTTTTCAGCAACCACAATGAATTACTTATATAGCAATATTTATAAGAAACTGAGTTTTAAATCTTTAATAGGCATTAAATGAACATTGCATTTGTAGTATACCAAATTCATAAGCATAGCGGCGCAGCTCAACAGGCACTTAAACTTGCTAACGCCCTCGTCAGTTTAGGAGTAAATATAACAATATATAACTTAAATGACGACAAGCTTAACCACAATGAAAAAGTAAATGAAATAACGCTAGCTCATGTTGGTAAAGGGCAGGTAGGTAAAGCTTGCTTTTTTTGTTGCCAATTTATTAGGCATAACTTCGACGTAGTACATTTTCACGGCAATTTTTCCATTCCATTTATATTGGCCACATTACTAAGAAAAAAAACCTTATTAAAGTCAACACTGTATGGGCAAGATGATTTCGATACTTTATCAAAAAAAAAATTCGGTAACTATTATGTAGAATTACTTAAATCAGTAAATATTAATAATGCTCTCTCCAATCAAATAGCCGCGAGCAACAGTAAGTATTTAGCAAGCAATAAAATTGTTATAATACCCAATGGTGTTGAATATCAAGTAGAAGCAATAAGCTTCACAAAAAAAGAAAATATATTTGTATTTGTTGGGGCTATTGTTAAAAGAAAGCAAGCTCACATATCAATAAAGTATTTTATTGATCATTATTCAAAATTAGAAAATGCACAGCTGTACTTAATTGGTCCCTATGGTAATACGGCGGCGGAAAGTGATATTAGGTATTTTAATATGTGTAAAGAACTTGCAGAACCTTATAATAATAAAATTCATTTTACTGGGAATTTAGATAATAAAGAATTGACTAAATTTTATAAAAAAGCGAAAGGCTTATTGTTTTTTTCTTTAAAAGAAGGAATGCCTAACGTTGTACTAGAAGCAATGTCTTTTAATGTTGTTCCTATATTATCTTCAATGGAAGGGCTATCAAGAGAAGTCGTTACACATAAAACCAATGGTTTTATCCTTGATGATGAACTCAACAAGGTAAATATAGAAGATATAGATATTTTAATAAAAAGAATGACCCCTTATACACACATAAATGCCAATTTCTCTATGCCGAATATAGCTAAACGGTATTTAGATACTTACAAAAAAATGATCACTTAAAATGTCACTTGCCATTAAAACACTCTCTAGCTCGCTTATTTCTTTGGTTATCAAGTTTTTCGAAAGAGGACTCGGCCTTATAAGTACGCTTGTTCTTGCAAGAATTTTAACACCAAGTGATTTTGGTATTGTCGCGATCATTACTATTTTTATTTATTTATTTGAAACTATAAGCTCTGCGGGCACAGAACAATATATTATTCAAAAAAAATACGTTTCAAATGATGATTTAAACTCTGCGTGGACTCTTGATATTATTCTTAGGACTTTACTGTCAATCATTTTTTTTTGTTGTGGTCCTCTCCTTGCAAACTTCTATGAGCTTAAGGAAATTACCTATGTTTGCTGGGTTATATCACCATGGCTATTAATTAGTGCTTTAAACAATCCGGGTTTATTCTTGTTAAAGAAAAAACAAAATTATATACCAATCATGAAGTTAGCTATTATTCAAAAGTCTATTAGCGTTGCTTTAGTGATCATCATGGCTTTTATCTGGAAAAATTATTGGGCGATGATCGTGGGGCTTTTACTTTCTGCTATTTTAAAATGTATCGGCTCATACGTAATTAACGAATATAGACCTAAAGTGACTTTGGTAAAAATAAAAGAGCAGTGGAATTTTTCAAAGTGGATATTATCAAAGGGAATAATTGGTTATAGCAGAGCTCAAGCGGACAACTTTATTATAAGCGCTTTTCAAGGAGTGACAGCCATTGGTATTTACCATACTTTTAAATATGTAGCTACAATGCCTGCAGCGCAGGTGCTAGGCCCTGCCTCTGAACCTTTATTAGCAAGTTTCGCCGAAGATAGCCACGATAGAGATAAATTAAGACATAAATTTAAGTTAGCAGTTTTGACTTTAGCTTTATTGGCATTACCTATAACTATGTTTATGTACAGCTTTAGTGCAGAGATTGTGTACGTGCTTTTAGGTGAACAATGGATGAAGCATGAAAGTGTTTTTAAAGCTTTTTCATTGCTTTTTTTAGCATTCATTTTAGGAGGAATATCAAGCCAAATTTTAATTGTAGTGGGGCAATTAAAACCCCTTTTTTTATATAACGTATTAACTTTGCTTGGTACTGTAGCATTACTATTATTCTATAGAAATGAATCGTTTGAATTAATGGCTAATTACCGTAGCTTATTCGAAATAATAGCCACATTAACTTTGCTTTTATATTGTTGTTTTATTTTAAGATGTTCAATTCGTTCATTTTTTATTTTAATACTTCCCTTATGTATTTCTAATTATGCTGTATATCTCGCGGTTAGTACACTCATCAATATGATGAGTTTACCTTCTATATTTATTTTAATTTTTGGTTTTTTACTTTACAGTTTTTTTTATTTTTGCTGTCTGTTTATTAGTTATCAACTTTATTATAAAAAGACCTCCGAAGGGGTGCATTTAGCATATATTTTAAAGCCAATAGTAATCAAACTATTTAAAAAAACTACAATTAAAAATCACATCGAAAAAACATAACGAATTCAGGATATGCTAAAGTCAGCCTATCAATTATATTAAAAACACCATAATGAGAATAAAATGATCGTAAAATTAGTTTATTTTATCAGTAAATTTCACGGGTTTTACGCAACAATAGACTTTCTTGTTGAGTATTCGATTCGCGTCTTGTTACCAACTCAAAAAAGTTGGGAAAGATATTTAGAAATGTATTCGGCTACATATAAAGATTTTGGGCCAAGCCAAAAATTTTATAAAGATCCTGGTCGATTTTTAAAAAATATGGCTATTGTATTGCGATCAAGTACAGAACAAGAGAAAGGTATTCTATTGATTGCATATAACTACGCTTTTCCAACTCTTACTTACCTTTTTAACATAGATGAAATTACAAAACGTTATCACATTGTTATAGAGCCAAGCACTGCCCGCTTTTGTATGCCTGATATCCTAATGTTTAAAGGGTTGAATACAGATGTTTTTGTACAAACTGGTGAGATAAGAGATGAGCGATTTTTAAATCGTTTTTCTGATAATTTAATTCCAGTTCCAATAGCCGCGAACTGGTGGATAGACTCAAGAATATTTGCTCCAAATAAAGCGGTTGAAAAAGATATTGATATCATCATGGTATCGTCTTGGTTGAAATTAAAAAGGCATTATTTACTTTTTGAAGCATTACAAAAACTAAAAAAACGAGGGAAAATATTTACTTGTGTTTTAGTGGGATATCCGATAGACATAACTAAGCAAGATATAATCGATTTGGCCTGCAAATATGATGTTTTAGAGCAAGTAACTCTATTTGAATCACTCAATCAAGTTCAAATCGCAAAGCTATATCAAAGATCTAAATTGAATCTTTTATTGTCGAAACGGGAAGGGTTTAACCGCTCAGTAATAGAAGGGTTACACGCTGATGTCCCATGCTTAATACGAGAAGGGTTTAATTTTGGCGATAAATATTCATATATAAATGAACAAACTGGTGGTTATTTTAATGATGATACTTTAGATAAAGCAATTGAGGCATCAATAACAAATATTCATAAATACACACCACATAATTGGATTAAAGAAAATAAATTTACTGCTCAGAATGCGGCAATTATTTTAGAAAAAGCTATCTACGATACTTCTTGCAATAAAATTTCGTCAAAAGTAAGTGCATTAGATGGTATGGAATATTGGACACCTGAAGATATTGATAATTTTTCAAGTGATTACGAATTTTTAATAGAATGTATAAAGGATGAGATTTTAATAAATGAATAAAGCCCCTATTTTTATTGTCGGTGTTGGCCGTTCAGGTACAACGTTAATTAGACAAATGCTTAATAGCCACTCTAATATTGCTATACCGTATGAATCTCACTTTATTACCCAATATTACGACAAAAGAAATGACTTTGGCGTTCTAAGCTTATCAGATAATAGACTGCGGTTAATTGAAGAGATATTGTCTGAAGATATTCTAAAGTTGTGGGATGTAAGTTTTAAGGCTTCAGAGGTGATGGAGCAGTTAAATGATAAGAGCTCTATATCTGATGTTGTTGAAGCCATATTTAAATTATATGCGCATACACATGGTAAAGCTCGTTGGGGGGATAAATCTGATTATTTAGACCGTATGTACAAAATTAGACAGATGTTCCCTAGCTGTAAGTTCATTCATATTATCCGTGATGGTAGAGATGTAGCTAACTCTGTAATGAAAATGACATGGGGACCCAAAAACGTTAAAGATGCAGCTGAATGGTGGGCTTCACATGTGAAATTGGGTATGTGCTCAGGGAGAATGCTACCGAATGATAGTTACCTTGAAATTAGGTACGAAGATCTTGTTCTTCAATCTAAAGAAACGTTGATTCAAGTGTGTCAATTTTTGGAAGAACCTTTTGAAGAAAATATGCTTGAATTCTATAAAAGTTCATCAAAATATATACCGCAGTCACTTTTGAATCAACATTATAATGCGGATTCACCTCCTCAAAATCAAAGAGTATGCGCTTGGAAAAATGAAATGTCTGATATTGATATTGCAATATTTCAAGATGTGGCATCAGAAATGTTATCTGAATACAATTATGATATTGTTAAAAAGCCTGTTTCGTCAATATTAAAAAAGATAAGAAAGTTGCAATTAATCATCGGTAAACCTTTCAAACGAAATGCTTAATGTACTTCTATTTATAGGCATTTACTTTTTTGGAATAGTTAGGGGGGTTTTTAGCCACCCTATCTATTTTGTCATTGTATACCAGCTAGTGTATTTCTTTAACCCAAATATGCGTTGGTGGTCTGCCAGTGTGCCTAACCTCCCTTATTCATTTATAATAGTTGTCCTTTTAATATTTTTTACACTTCTAAATAAAAACTTACTTTCTAAAAATAAATTTTTTGCTATTCCCCCATTTAAATGGATGGTTCTGTTTATCCTTTGTTATGTAGCCGTAACTCCACTCGCTGTATTAGATATTTTACATAATCAAGCAACCATAGACTTTATAAAGTTAGGAATAATTACATATTTTATATTTAAATGTTGTGATTCGTATAAAAAATTAGATTGGATGTTATATAGCTATATTGCAGGAAGTTCTTATATTGGTTTTCAAGCAATGCAAGTTGGACGAAATGCTATGGGAAGAGTAGAAGGAATTGGTATGGTTGATTCTCCAGACTCTAATGGAACTGCTGCGGCAATAGCTTCTAGCTTAGTATTCTGTTTATATTATTTTTGGTTTACTAAAAATAAATTGGGAAAGCTATGTTTTGTAATTGCAGGAGGCTTAATCACCAACGGCTTAATTCTAATAAATAGCCGAGGGGCATTTTTAGCTGTATTCGTTAGTATTACTTTATTTTTATTCTCCGTATATTTTTCAAAGATAAATTTACGGTTTAAGAGAACATCCGTTATTTTCATTATACTAATGGGTCTTTTGGCTCTTTCAATTATAGTCGATAAAACGACTATTCAGCGTATTCAGACCATGCAAAATTATGAGGTTAATGAGGGGGCAGAAAGCGGAGCTACTAGAACTGTTTTTTGGAAAGCAGCTATAGATCTATCAAAAGATTATCCACTTGGTACTGGCTATAAAGGATTTGAATATTTTGCTCCTTTTTATATACCAGAAAATATTCATACAGGTAAAAGTAAAAACCGTGCTGTTCACTCTACTTGGTTCGAAGTACTTAGTGAGGTTGGTTATCCAGGATTAATAGTTTTTTTATTACTCATTTTTAGCTCTATAAATCACCTAAGAAAAACAATTATTACGTTGAAAGGGCGAGGGGATATAAAAGGTTACTTTAAAGTTATAGCAATTAGATCTTCATTTATTGGATTTCTTGTGCTTATGACATTTTTAAATAGGGCTAGGTCTGAAGTACTTTATTGGTTAATATTGTTTTCTGGGATTGCATATAATTTATTCGTAGTTCAGAAAGCTACAAAAAATGATTAGGCCGTTTAGTAGATCTGTCATTTACTGTTTATGTTGTAATCAATTATGTAATCAATTATGTAATCAATTATGTAGTGAATTAGGTTTGTGCCCTAAGCGTCCTTATACTTTGAGAACTGCATATCCTTAATTTTTGTCGTTTGAATCATAAGATATTCGAATATTAGTATACGTTCGTCGAAGGTAGTGTGTAATGACCTACTAATTGATATAAACTAGGTCATTACACATTTATTGTACTCCATTTCAAATTGGAAAGTATCACCGAACATTAATCTTATATTTTAAAAATAGTGGAGATTTATTGTATGTCTCTATTGTGTCACCATTTTTCAAGGCAATGTACAAACTCATACTGTCAGCATCGAAGGCTGCTCCCCTAAGTTTAGCTTTAGTTAGGGTGTCAAGTATTCCGTAATCATATGGTCTTACATCATAAGTGGCGATCTCGCCATTTTGAACTTTGATTAAATCACTAACCTTCCAAAACCAAACATAGTTGTAGATATCTGCCGCCACATTGGCACAAGGCCCCCCACATACAGTACCATCGTCTTGTGTACCTTTGTATGTAATACCATGTTCATGCCCGCCTGAAGCGCCTAGCGTCACATATGTGTTTGTTCCGGGTACAATAAATCCATATGAAGCCTCAGATATCTCTGTCCACAGTGCGTTTTTGCCATCCTTATTTTGGAAAGTGTCACGGGTATGTCCTTCTTCATAAGTATAAACAGAGGTATCATACAGCCTATTAGCTAAGCTGAAGTCTAAAACAGGAGTGGTTTCTATCGCTGAACCAGATGCTTTTGTTATTAGATCTATTTCAGGATAAAATAGAAACCCTGATGGGCCTATAGATAGTCTCGAATGAATAGAACCACCTGAGAAGCCACTAATATAACTTCCCGCTAGCTGGTCTCGCCAATATTCAGGAATTGGTGTCATCCATCCTGACGTATGTGCGGCACCTTCAAGTTGGAATGGCCCGACGATTGCAGAACCTTTCAAGTTAGATGGGTCCTGAAAAACGACGGTAGTATCTGTTTCTGTACCAGGGCCATCATACCAATTGATATAATTAACCACTAACTTTGACTCAATAAGTTCCATGCCGGTGATCCTGAAATAATTATCAATACCCGTATCGACTCTGTCAGTCTTATAAAAGTTAGAAAAGTTTTGAATAACGTCATTCCCTATATTGAAATCATTGATATCCCTGCTATTTACTATTGCTGGAATTTTAAATTCTGCGATTCCTTGTTCATAATCATGACTAACAACAAAAAGGGAGGTGTTGTCCTCATTAAGTGCAATAACTCCGGGAGAATAATTCAAATTAGCATAATCAGTATCGCCATATTTTGCAGCTGATAAACGAAACCCTCCTTGGTATTTAAAATCATTGATTTCTAATAATGGAAATTTAGCTGGAGTTGAAGTGATAATTATATTGTCGCTACTATCTTCACCTTTATCATTCCAAATAGTTAACAAAAATTCAAAATCTTCTGCTGTATTCGGTAACTCAAAAGAGATCAAACAACTCGAATCATTATCAAGTGTAATAGGGCTACCTGAAACCTGTACCCATGAGATGCTGAGTTCATCGCCTTCAGGGTTTATACTTTGGCTGCAATCTAAGGTTACCTCTGAACTTGGTGCTAGGACTTGATCTTCACCAGCATTTGCAATGATTAGCTCATCAATAGGGTTTATAATTATGGAAATTGAGTCGGTGTTTACCGCACCATAATCATCTGTAACAGTTAATTCAAAAACTAAAGTTTGAGCACCATCATCTACAGCTAATGTAGGAGCAATAAAGGTTGTATGGGCTGAAAATGGATCATTTATTTCTACTTTCATACCGTCGATCTGTTTCCAAGTCGTTGACTTGATTGTGCCATCAGAGTCACTTACTTCTCCAGAAAGTATCACAACATTTCCTTCGTCATCTTCAAAATCAGAGCCAACATTAACTAAAGGGGCTTCATTGACTGGGTTTATAGTAATGGAGATTGAATCATCACTTTTTGCGCCTGAGTTATCTATAACCGTCAACTTAAAGACTAATACTTGTGCACCTTCTTCGGATGATACTGTAGGAGCAATAAAAGTTGTAGTAATAGAGGAAGGATCATTTATTGCTACTTTTATACCTTTGGTCTGCTCCCATAAAGTTGACTTGATTGTGCCATCAGAGTCACTTACTTCTCCTGAAAGTGTTACAAATTTTTCTTCGTCATACTCAAGATCAGAGCCTGCATTAACTAAAGGGGCTATATTAACTGGCTCCACAGGAGTAACTGGGTCAATAGGAGTAACTGGGTCAATAGGAGTGACTGGGTCAATAGGAGTAACTGGGTCAACAGGGGTAACTGGGTCAACAGGGATAACTGGGTCAACAGGGATAACTGGGTCAACAGGAGTAACTGGGTTAACCGTTACTTTAACAGTTGAGGAGCTTTTAGCTGCTAAATTGTCAGTTACCGATAGCTCAAAAACTAAAACTTTTGTTTCTGGTACGTTAGGAGCAACAAAAGCTGTTTTCAATGATGCTTTATCATTAAGTTTTACGTTTGGTCCCTCTAATTGAGACCAGGATGTTGAAACAACTGTTCCATCAATATCGCTAGATTGCCCATCAAGGACAACTATATCTTTTTCATTATAAGCGACATCAACTCCGGCACTAACTACGGGAGGAGAATTAACAACCGGTTTTTCATTATCTGTTACATCTATAACTTCTGGAGGGACGGTAACCTGTACCTCTATGGCACCTTCACCACACCCAAATAAAATAAAAGCAAAAGCGGTAGCTAAACAGCAAGAAAAGTTAGCTTTTAAATTTTTATTCATAATAAGAACTCCCTTTGTTCGTTTATTGCCAAGACATTATGATAGGAGTTGTTAATTCTATGAGCTAAGCGCTCATTCCAACTTACTGCAATCAGATACTAAGGCAGTATAGACTATAATAAACTTAGTGATCTAATAACTAACGTGGCAATTTATACTTTATTTCATTTGATAAGGTATAAAGTTTTACGGTAATTGTAACTAGCGATAATATGATCTTGATTTCAACGATAAATTACATTTTGAGATTAACACTGATTAAAAACATCTAAACCCGATTAAATGTAATTATTTTTCCTATAAATAAGCTGCGGTGTAGTCACATAAAATTGAACTAATATAATAAAAAATATTACGCGTTGCTTTATTATACTTATTAATAAACCTCATTAACATTAAATATTATCCTGCTTTCTTAGTGAAAAAAATATATCATTTATTAAAATATATAGTTCGTATTAAAATCAGGTAGCAAAAAACGTGAATATCCTTTTTCTCGCACAACGAGTGCCCTTTCCTCCCAATAAAGGGGAAAAAATTCGCACCTTCAATCAATTAAAATTTCTCGCAGAACAGAAACATAAAATAAGTGTTTGTGCGCCTATTGAGCAAAATGAAGATGTTAATTATTTTAAAGAGTTGGCGGATAAATATTGTGAGAATGTTATAAGTCACGAATTAACGGTAAAGCCGTTTAGATTAATTAAGGGGTTATTAAAAGGGCAAGCATTAAGCGTTGCTAACTTTTATACTAAGAGGTTACAAAGTAAATTTGATGATTTATTACAACAAGAGTGTTTTGATGTTGTTATTTGTACCAGTTCAGCCATGGCGGAATACATTTACCGAAGTACGAGTATCAAAAAGTTAAAAAAAAAACCAATGTTGTTAATGGACTTTATGGACTTAGATTCTGATAAGTGGCAACAATATGCTCAAACATCTAATTGGCCAATGAAGTGGGTTTATCAACGAGAAGCTAAAATATTAGCTAAGTATGAACAACAAATAACGCATGATTTTGATGTGAGTTTTTTCATCGCTGATGCGGAAGTTGAGTTATTTAATTCGCGATGTAGTCATGCAGGAAAAGTACTAACAATGGGTAATGGCATGGACACTACAGCCTTTATTCCTGCAACGATTTCTCCAAATAACGAAGCCCCTGTATTTTTGTTTACTGGTGTAATGGATTATAAACCGAATATAGACGCTGTGATTTGGTTTGTTGAAACGGTGTGGCCAAGTATTTTGACTAAATATAAAAAAGCGCGCTTTATTATTGCTGGTATGAATCCCACCTCGCTAGTTAATGATTTAACAAATATTACAGGTATTGAAGTAACTGGTTTTGTTGATGATATATTACCTTATTATCATCAGTCAGATTATTTTGTTGCTCCGTTTAGGTTGGCTCGTGGTGTTCAAAATAAAGTGCTACAAGCATTTGCGTGTGGGTTACCCGTTATTTCAACGCCTATGGGCGCTGAAGGCATAGATTGTACTCAAGATGAACATATCCTAATTGCTAATAGTGAAATTGATTTTTTAAGTGCTGCAGAAAGATTAGAAGATGATAAGGCGTTTCGTGCCAAAATTAAAAATAATGCATTATCGTTAATTCATGAACACTATTCTTGGCAAGGTAAGTTGCAAGTATTAGATGATGTACTGAATGATCGGTTGTAGCTTGGGGTGTATGCTAAAAATGATATTATTAGCACTCAAGTAGATCTACATTTAGATTAATTGACAGTGAACTTAAAGATTAAGGCGAAAGTGTTTTGAAGGCATTAATTAAAACAACCCTATTTACTATTGTAGCTATTGTTATGCTCCCAATAACATTGCTTTATTTTATCTTGAATGCAATTGTAGACAGCGATACTTTGTTATCAGGTTTTAGTCAATTATTAAGTCTTATCCCAGGTAAGTTTGGGGCATATCTTAGGGCAGGTTTTTATCGATTTACCCTTACAGAATGTGCTCCTAATGCTGTTATCTCTTTTCTTGTTTTATTTTCGCAACGAGATACTCAAATAGCATCGGGTGTTTATATCGGTCCACAAAGTAATATTGGTAAATGTAAAATAGGGGCTGACACACTAATTGGTAGTGGTGTTCATATTATGAGTGGTAAAGGTCAACATAATTTTGATGATTTATCTAAGCCAATCAAAGATCAAGGCGGAAAGTTTACAAAGGTAACTATTGGTCGAGGTTCTTGGGTTGGCAATGCTGCACTTGTTATGGCCAATGTAGGTAATCACTGTGTGGTAGCAGCAGGTGCTGTTGTTATAAATGATGTTGAAGATTATTCTGTTGTTGCCGGTAACCCAGCTAAGGTTATTAAAAAGCTAAATGAATAAGTATGTTAATTCAGGGTTTATATTTTTTTTTATTCTGAACTTATTGTATAGCGCACTTGCTAAAGCTTTAACGATTAATACAGGTGATATTTTTCAAGCTACATTACTGCCTCAAACGAGCATCCCCAATTATTATAAAACCTACGCGGTTAACAATGTTAAACAAGTCTACCAAGCTCTAAATACCATTAAAAATGATCAAGGTTACAGCGCCATTATATTTAATGAGGGTGTTTATCATCTTAAACACACATTGAATATTACCTCGCCCAATTTAATGTTTTTATCAAAATCGGCTGATCCATCTAACACTATTTTACGTGGCAATGGCATGAAACCCACCAAGGGGGTCGATAATTTATTATATATAGCAGCCCCTAATTTTATCATTGATGGTTTAACACTGGAGCAAGCTGGTAATCACCTTATTCAAATCGCTGGCGAAAAAGGTGCTCGAAAGCCAATTATTAGAAATGCAATCTTACAAGATAGTTATGAGCAATTAATTAAGGTTACTTATTCTAAGAAACACCGAGATAAATTTTCAAATGAAGGGGTAATTGAAAATAATTTATTTCGCTATACTAAGGGTGTTGGCCCTAATTACTATATTGGAGGTATTGATGCTCATGGGATTAGAAACTGGGTAATTCAAAACAATATATTTGAAAACATTGCTAGCCCAAGTAAATACATGGCTGAGCATGCCATTCACTTATGGAATGATACTTTTAATAATGTAGTAAAAAATAACTTAATTATTAACTCTGATCGAGGTATCGGTTTTGGGATGAGGATGCAAAACCCCAACTATATTTATCACTCAAACTTTGGTGGGGTTATTGAAGACAATATTATTTATCACGAGAATAACAACAATAAATTTTCAGATGTAGGGGTTATTCTCGAAGGTAGTCCTAACACTATGATTGAAAATAATATCATTTTTTTAGAACATAATTACCCTAATGCTATTGAATATAGGTTTGAGCAATCAACCAATATAGTTATTAAAAATAATACAACCAACAAAGATATTCAGCAGAGAAATGGTGCCCAAGCATCGGTGAAAAAGAACAACGTTATAAAGCTGCGTGACGTTGATATCATTAAGGCTATTAATAAGTTTAAAGAGCTTAATTTTATTAAATAGTTCTATTTGTTAGTGTAACTTAATGGAAGTCATAATAGCTTCATTAACGTTATTACTTGTTTAATAGCAATGTACTTATCGTAAACCTTCCAGGTGCAAGCTACACTTTGTTGCAATTTATAAAATGAGTGTTCGCCTTTATTTTATGATTAAACCTTAAATGATTTGAATATCCCTCCTATCGTGCCTATGACCCTTGCTGGGAAGTAGGTAATATAAAACTGAAGAACTCGGCAAAAGCTAACTTCTTTTCGGACTAATTTATATAACCTTAGGCTGTAAAGTACGAATGGCAACAGAAAAGAAAATAGAGTTAACAGTGTAAATACCGTGTTATTAGTGAACATGGTACCTATAAAAATCATTAATAGGATAGGTAAAGCAATAGGGATGATGAAGCTAGGAACCTCCCTTAAAGGGATATCTCGCCCACTAATTGATTGTAAATTTGACTGACCTCGCCAAATCTCTTTTTTGTACATTTCTTTGTATTTCTTATCTTCACCTAAATGTACGTAAGTTGCTTTAGATGTGTAATAAAGATTGCCAAGTTGATTTATTTGGTCGGTAAAGTAGTAATCTTCACAGGTTATTAGGTGTTCAGGAAAACCGTTTACCTTTTCAAAGGTCTGCTTAGATAAAAATAAGTTTCGTCCCGGTAAAAAACTAACATTACAGTCTAAATCAGCATTACTTAAGGCGGTTCTTATTTTTTCTAGGGGAGGGGCGTTTTCACTATTAGCTTGTGCTGCACTCGCTAATACGCAGTTTTCTTGCTCAGAAAGTGTTGATAACATGGTGTTTAGCCAGTTTTCGGAGAGTGAAACATCGGCATCTAAAAAGGCAAAAAACTCTCCTGTAGATTGGCTTGCGCCAAAATTTCTTAACGCTGAAATTGTTAATCGATCCTCTAAAAAGGAGATTATTAGGTTGCTGTTCTGCTCTGCAAGCTTGGATAACTCAACTAGGGACTTATTCTGCGTTACTACTATAATCTCATAAGATGTTGTCTCGGCATTTTGATTGAGAATAGAAGTGACTGTTTGTATAAGCATCTCTTCTCGCCCTTTATGAGGGATAATAAAAGAGACTTTTTTGTTATTAGTCAATTTAGCTTCCTAGTTTAGTGTGCGGTTTGAAACAGACGTAAAAAATGAGATTATCGTTTGTTTTTCCATTATGATTACCGCTTATTAAAAATAAATTATTGATTATAATTAATAATTCATAGCATCTACAGATGGTGAGATATTTTGCATTAATTGTGAGCAGATGTAAAAATAGTTTTAAAGTTTTATATGTAAATTCAATAGTACAGAGGTTTGATGTCTATAAAAAAACATACCATAACAATCAAGCCTTTTGATAAAAGTCAAAAAGAAAACCTTGGTGATAAATGGCAGTTATTGGAAAGTAACTCTGATTGTAGTGTTTTCCTCTCTTGGTTATGGATAGGTAACTGGCTTGATGCTGTCAAAGGTAACCTATTTATTGTTGAAGCTATTTGCGACGATAAAACTGTCGGTTTAGGTTTGTTTGTTGAAAAGTCACGTAAGGTTTTTGGTTGTTTTCCTATTAAACAATGGTTACTTCATAAAACAGGGATTCAACAACAAGATCAAATGTGGATTGAGTATAATGATTTTCTACTGGACGCATCTTGTGAGTCGTTAGTTAGAGAAAAAATGATCAAAGCCGTTGGTAATTTTGACCCATCAATTAAAGAAGTCATCATAGGCTTGTCAGCCTCAGAAGAACTTGATTTATTCACTCAGGCTTTCGCTAAATTACAGTTTTTAGCTACAAATATCGTTAAGACCAATGGCTACTTTGCCTCGTTATCAGCGACTAAAGATGCTTTCTTTACACAAGTTCTTTCTAAAAATACTCGTAATCAAATATCTCGTAGTAAAAAGCGGTTACAAGCTCAGGGAACTTTACGTTTTGAGGTGTTTTCTGAGCCGCAAAAACTAATGACGTTGTATCCTAAAATTGCCCGTATTCATATTGACCGTTGGCAAGATACTAAAGAGGGAAGTGGCTTTTCTAACCCTATTTTTGAGCAATTCCATCACTCGATTGTCGCTCATAATGCTAACAACATGGTACAAATTGCAGTTTTGAGCTTAAATGATGTTGAGTTAGGTTATTTAGTTAACTTTGTGTATCGTAATAAAGTATATTTTTACTTGTCTGCTTTACAAGATAGTCCAGATAATAAAATTAAAGTTGGGATGACGCTACATAATGAAGCTATTCAATATTATGCCGAACAAGGTCTTGAATCTTATGATTTTCTGGGTGGAGAGGCGCGTTATAAAAAGTCATTATCAAATAATCAATATCAGTTAGAAATGATTTGTTTTTATCGTGATAGTTATCTTTTAAAAATCGAATGCTTATTGAAATCTTGTAAGGCGAAGTTATTAGCAATATTCACCGATAGCGAGCAATATTAATCTGGTAACCAATAGGTTTATACGCTTTTAAAAACCGGATCCCCGATTAATATACCACGGGGATGACGTCGCTAGGTGTAGGGTATTACTGTTAATCAACCTGCACATTATTATCGCCACTGGAGAACGCAATTAAGCGGCTCAGTTGCGTTAACGTATAACCGCTTTGCTCTTGCAAATCATTAAAATGGTTTTGAATAGCGGTTAAACTCTTTTTACTTTGTAAGCCACCATCAATAATTTGTTGAGCACGTAAATACGCTTCAACATCAGTACTTAGAATAAAAGTATCTTTACCTAGCAACCTCAAAGCGTAAGGGCCAGTATTACCACCTAAACGTTGACCGTGTTTTTTTAAGTGCGCCCATAAACCAATAATGTCTTTACTTGGCCAATCTTGTATAAACTGTGCGAAGCTGCCGCCACTAATTTGCTGATCAAATATCATTTGCGCATTAGCTTTTATGGTTTTTACTTTATTGAAGTTACGAATTATTTTTGGATCTGCGGCTTTTCGCTCTAGCATTTCTTCGGGCATCATTAACACTTTTTCAATATTGAAATTAAAAAAGGTTTCTTCAAAATCAGGCCACTTGTTTTCTACTACTCGCCAAACAAACCCCGATTTAAATATCTGTTTGGTAAACGCTGCTAGCACTCGGTCATCACCTAAATTGGAGATGTTTTCTTGTGCGGCAGAGTCGTCGACTAATCGCTTACCAATGATTTTTTTGCCAAGTAGTATTTCGAGCGCCAGTTTTCCAGATTTTCTGTCGGCTGCGCGATTAAAAATTGCCTCAAAGCTTTCAGGTTTATTTAAATTCATAGGTATAGCTAAATCCAACTTTATTTATTTGACCAAAATTATCATCTGAAATAAAAGCAAAAAGGTTAAATGAGTTTTGTGAGTTGAGTTTATAGCTTATGCCGCCACCGCCCCACACATTACTATAATCATTTGAGCCCATACCTCCACCAGCAAAGGCTAATGCGGTCCAATGTTCATTAATAGGACGTATAGTAAACGCTCCGAGGTAACCACCATTACTGGTATTTTGTTGCATTACTATACTGTCTTGTAAAGTATCGCTTTCGGTAGGGGTAACGGTTTCTCCGGTATTATGGTTAAACCCGGCCATAGGAAAAACCATCCATTTGCCGGTATCTACACCTAATACATTTAAAGGCAGAAAAGTACCAAGAGAGTAATTGTTTTTATAGCCGCCTTCATCATATTCAGAGCGGCTTACAGCAAAGTTAATAATACCAAAGTCAAAAAGCCATGAGCCACCTAAGCGCCACTCACTGGCATCAAAGTTAGTTTTTGCGTTAAGTTTACGGGTTGCATCAAGCGCTAATGAGCCAGAGATAGTTAAATCTTCTGTATAACCTAAGCCTATTTTAGTAATGACTTTAGTTGGATCATTAGGATCTTTTTCTGGCTTTGTTAGTTCAGCGGCAAAAGATAAGCTACTTGTTAAAGCCAGAGGTAATAGTAGTGAAAGGTTGGTAAAGTTACGCATAAATATTCCTTTATTGTCAATTGCTACAAAATACTAATATAGTAATTATGTGCTAAACCATTATGCATTAATACCACTATGACGTAATAACGCATCAATTTCTGGTGCTCTACTTCTAAAGCGTTCAAACAAAACGCTTGGCTCTTCACTACCGCCTTTTTCTAAAATATTAGTTAAGAAAGATTGTCCAGTTTCCTCATTAAAAATACCTTGCTCTTCAAATAAACTAAATGCATCAGCAGAAAGAACTTCAGCCCATTTATAGCTGTAATATCCGGCAGAATAACCACCACCAAAGATATGGCTAAAGCCATGTTGAAAGCGATTAAATGCTGGCGTTTTAATTACCGCGTATTTTTCACGTACTTTGTTAAGTGTTTGTTGAATATGCTGTTCGTTATTAGCAGCTTTTGGATCGTAACTTTCGTGCATAGTAAAATCGAAAATACTAAATTCTAATTGACGTAACATTTGCATTGCTGATTGAAAGTTCTTTGCCGCTAACATTTTGTCTAACATTGCTTGTGGAAGAGGCTCGCCCGTTTCAAAATGTCCTGAAATAAACGCTAGGGCTTCGGGCTGCCAACACCAGTTTTCTAAAAACTGGCTTGGTAATTCTACCGCATCCCACGGAACGCCATTAATACAAGCAACACTGCCGGCATTTATTTGGCTTAACATATGATGAATACCATGACCAAACTCATGGAATAAAGTAACCACTTCATTATGAGTAAATAGTGCAGGTTGATCGCCAACAGGGCCATTAAAGTTACACGTTAAGTAAGCTACTGGTAATTGAATTGAACCGTCAGACTTTTGCGTACGCCCAACGCATACATCCATCCAAGCGCCGCCGCGTTTTTTCTCTCTAGCGTATAAATCAAAATAGAAACTACCGCGCTTTTCGCCGGCTTTATCAAAAATGTCGTAAAAGTTAACGTCTTTGTTCCAAACATCAACGTCTTCACGTAGCTTGATATTAAGGCCAAATAATTTATGAACCACTGTAAATAAACCCGATACTACTTTGTCTTTTGGAAAATAAGGGCGTAGTTGTTCGTCTGAAATAGCGTAACGACTTTGTTTTAATTTCTCGCTGTAATAGGCTAAATCCCATGCTTGTAAATCATTTTGACCAAATTCACTGGCGGCAAAGTCATTTAATTCTTGAAAATCTTGTTTGCCTTGAGCTTGTGATTTTATGGCTAAGTTTTCTAAAAAGGCCATAACTTCGCTGGTATTGTTAGCCATTTTGGTGGCAAGTGAATGTTGAGCGTAGTTGTCAAAATCAAGTAAGTTTGCTAATTCGTGACGTAAACTTAACAGTTCATCCATTATCGCACTGTTATCAAACTCATTTGCGTTAGGACCTTGATCTGATGCGCGAGTAACAAACGCGTGATGCATTTTTTGACGTAACTCAGCATTGTCACAATACATCATTACCGGTAAGTAACTTGGCATATCAAGGGTGAAAGTATAACCTTGCTTTTCTTTTGATTGGGCTAATTCTTTTGCCGCGGCCAGTGTGCTTTCTGGCAAACCCGTTAACTCTGCTTTATCGGCAATAGTTTCGCTAAAAGCATGTGTTGCATCTAACACGTTATTACTAAAGTTTGAGCTAAGCTCTGATAAACGCGACACAATTTCGCCGTAACGTTTTTTGTCATCATCGTTTAAGGCAATGCCAGATAATTTAAAATCACGTAGCGCATTGTTGATTACTTTTTGTTGCGCGGTATCAAGAGTTGCAAAGTGACTGCTATTTTTAAGGCTTGAATACGCTTGGTATAACTCTTCATTTTGACCAACAAAAGTGCCGTATTCAGATAGCAGCGGCAAGCAAGATTCATAAGCTTCACGCAATTCATTACTGCTTTGTACCGAGTTTAAATGTGAAACGGGTGACCATAATTTAGAAAGTACATCATCGATTTCATCAATAGGTAACACCAAGTTATCCCATGTATATGTTGTGTTATCGGTTAGTACTTTACTAATAACCTGTTTACATTCAGCTATGGCTTTTTCTACCGCAGGCTTAACATGTTCAGGTTTTATTTTTGAGAATTGAGGTAGCGTAGTTTGTTCTAAAAGAGGATTAGCCATGATTCTGAATTTATTAATAAATGATAAATAAGATGTAGTGCTCAATAGCTTAGAATTCAAGAGTTAACCGTATTTGTTAATAAAATAATCTATTATTGAGTAGACGAATATAAAGGCGTCTAAAAATAGCGTTTATTTTCAACGCTTGTTAGCTGGATCTTTATGTCACTAAAGATAGTTTTGCTATTAGCTTTGATTAAAGTGAAGCTATTTATTGGTATTCTATATTATCGATAACGACATTCTAATTAATTTACTTGAATAACAGTCTACTTCTGTCAAAGTAGTCAATATCTTAAGAACTTAGGTTTAGTTCAGATTAGCTATTAAGTGAAAACAAATATTATTAAGGGTACATCATGACACAACATTTTGATTACATTGCTATTGGCGGCGGTAGTGGTGGTATAGCATCAGCAAATCGTGCAGCAAGATTAGGTAAAAAAGCCGCTGTTATAGAAGCAAAATACATTGGTGGCACTTGTGTTAACGTAGGGTGTGTTCCTAAAAAAGCCATGTGGTATGCAGGGCAAATATCAGACGCGTTAAAGTATGCTAATGATTACGGCTTTTCTGATTACCTCTCGCAAACGGGCAATAAACCAAAATTTGATTGGGGCAAGCTAGTTGCTAACCGTGAAGCTTATATCGAGCGCATACATGCTGCTTATCAACGTGGTTTTGATGCAAACGATGTAACTGTTATTAATGGCTTTGCTAAGTTTGTCGATAAAAATACTGTTGAAGTAAATGGTGAGTTAATTACTGCTGATCACATTACTATTGCTACCGGTGGTCGCCCTGCGGCACCAAAAATTGAAGGGGCGGAATATGGCATCGATTCAGATGGTTTCTTCGCCTTAACTGAACAGCCTAAAAGTGTTGCTGTTGTTGGCGCAGGTTATATTGCCGTTGAATTAGCCGGCGTATTTTATGGTTTAGGTAGCGAAACACATTTATTAGTGCGTAAAGAGAAACCATTACGTGGTTTTGACGACATGCTTAGCGATACCTTAGTTGAGCAAATGGCAAAGCATGGTCCAACACTACACACTCACAGTAATCCAGAGCGTATTGAAAAATTAAATGATGATAGCTTATTAATCCATTTAGATAATGGCGAAACTATTGGTCCTGTTGAAAGTTTAGTGTGGGCAATTGGTCGAGAGCCTGCCACTGACAATATTAATATTGAAGCAACAGGTGTAGAGCTAAATGATCGCGGTTTTATTAATACGGATAAATATCAAAATACTAACGTTGATGGTATTTATGCGGTAGGTGATAACACTGGGCGCGCGCAATTAACCCCAGTTGCCGTTGCTGCTGGTCGTCGTTTATGTGAGCGTTTGTTTAATAACAAACCAGATGAGCATTTAGATTACTCAGGTATTGCTACGGTGGTATTTAGTCACCCAGTTATTGGCACTGTGGGCTTAACGGAAAAAGAAGCCATTGCAGAATACGGTGCAGACAATGTTACCGTCTATAACTCACAATTTACGGCGCTTTATCAAGCGATCACTGAAGATTACCGTGATCCAACCCGCATGAAGTTAATTTGTGCAGGCAGCGAGCAAAAAGTAGTGGGCTTACATAGTATTGGTTTTGGTAGTGATGAGTTATTACAAGGCTTTGCTGTAGCAATGAAAATGGGCGCAACTAAGGCTGACTTTGATAATACGATTGCTATTCACCCAACATCTGCCGAAGAGTTTGTGACTATGTAGGTTTGTCTTGGTAAGTGTTTATACTCGTTCCCGCGCTCCACGCGGAGCATGGATACGAGGTAACACGAAATGGCTAATTCAATAATTTGGGTTAGCCATTTTTTTATATTGCTCACACATAATGATACGTTGTATCATATCAGCAGTTAAAAGGGTTACGATTAATTCTTTTTATATTGATTAGCAGCAACAGGAGAGCACATGGGCGTAGTTACTGAAAATACAGTGGTATTTAATGAACTTACGGCGACGTCACCACACTCTAAAGAGAG
The DNA here is from genome assembly GCF_018860585.1 of Colwellia sp. E2M01. GTDB lineage: Bacteria > Pseudomonadota > Gammaproteobacteria > Enterobacterales > Alteromonadaceae > Colwellia. The sequence continues at coordinate 11,829 of NZ_JAHKPR010000001.1, read as the reverse complement.
TGATGATGCTAATGTATTAACCAATATTTATCGAGATGATACTAATATAACCGTTTGGCAGCGAGAGATGCAGCAGGACTTAACGGCAGCTGTAGGTAGCTTTTTACACGAGAGGCCAACCCGAGCGACAGTATTAGCGGTAACTCCTGAAAGTGCTTACCAGCAATTATGTGAAAAATTTGGTGCCAGTGAAGACGTGATGACTTTAAGCAAAGATATTGCTTTATTAGTTGATATGTTTTGCTGCTTATTTGACCTTAAACAAGCAGGTTTACGATTAAGTATTTTAGAACACGCTATGTGTCCGCGTTTTCATGTTGACCATATTCCTTGTCGTTTGGTAACAACTTATCGTGGTGTTGGTACACAATGGTTACCTCATTATGCGGTTGATCGCACTAAACTTGGTGCGGGTAACCAAGGGAAGCCAGATGAAATATCAGGACTTTTTAACGATATAGCCGATATTAATCAGCTAACACAAGGCGATGTAGCGCTACTTAAAGGTGAAGGCTGGAATGAGCAAACAGGCGCCGGCATAGTTCATCGCTCTCCTGTAATACCTGCAGGTGAACGTCGCTTAATTTTAACACTCGACTTTATGAATGATTAGGTCGAAAATATTTAATTTACTGAAGTGATCATGAAAACCAACTTATTATTTACTATGCTGTTAAGTGTTTTTATTAGCCCAAACAGCTTTGCTAAAAGCAGTACTCATTTAGATGCACATGTACATGGCCTGTCTGAATTGACCGTAATATTGGAAGATAAAACTCTTGATATTGAATTGCGCTCACCTGCGGTAAACCTTGTTGGTTTTGAGTATAAAGCGACAAGCGAACAAGAAATTTCGCTGGTTAAGCAAGCTGAATTATTGTTAAAGCAGCATGATGCTTTGTTTGTCTTACCTAATGGCCAGTGTGAATTAAAAAAACAAAATATTGATATATCAAACATTGTAAGTAACAAAGATACTCATGCTGAACATGAACATGAACATGAACATGAACATGAACATGAACATGAACATGCAGAAGCGAGTCACAGTGACGTAATTGCCCATTATCAATTTCGTTGTGCAAAGCCACTCGCTTTGTCTCAGGTAACTGTAAAGTTATTTGAGGCATTTCCAGGGATACAACAAGTGAATGCGATGTGGATTACCGCAACTCAACAAAACTCGAAAACTTTAACTGCCAACAACCAAATAATTGATTTACAATAAAAGCTATATAAGTAATGTTAATTTAACAAGAGATAAAAATGAAAGTATCACAACTCCTTCCCGATAAATTTGCCATTGGCCTATCAATGTTATGTGCAATACATTGCTTAGCATTACCAATTATCTTGGTGTTATTGCCTAGCTTAGGTTCGTTACCGCTTCAAGATGAAGCGTATCATCTTTGGATGCTTGTCGCTGTTATTCCAATTAGCCTTTATGCTTTAACATTGGGTTGTAAAAAACATAAAAAATATCAAATATTTATATGGGGCGCTTTAGGTCTGCTTTTAATGGTTTTAGCTGTGTTATGCGGTCACGAGTTAGCTGGCGAATACGGTGAAAAAATATTAACCTTATTAGGTGCTACTTTTGTATCGTTTGCTCACTTGCAAAACTTTAGACGTTGCCAAAAAAATGTAACTTGTAAGCACTAATGTATTACATACGGCATGCACTATTAATACATGCCGTCTTCCATATAAAGTTCAAAGTGATGAATTTCCATGGTGTAAGCGGCCGTTGCTAAATCATTTTCAACAAGAGATGTTTTTAAAATACCAGAAATCCAATAAGGCTCGGTGATTGAATTAACGGTTATACCTTGTGGATAATTTACAAATATTGTTTGATTCGGTGGCGGCGGTGGTAAATGAATACAGGCACCATAATAAGGCACCATAAAAAACTGGGTTACTTTTTGGTTGTCATCAAACTCTAATGGCACAATAAAAGTCGGAATACGAATAGGGGCACCATTAAGCGCATCTATTACTCGAGTTGAGGTAAGCGCCTTTTGGTATTCTTTATCTAAGGCGTCATTTTCAGCCGCAATAGCTTGGTCTAGGCTATTTTCTTGATTGGTTTTTACTTCATCAGTATTTACTTTATTAGTATTATTAAACTTATTCGTTAATGCGTCTTCACTTGAGCCATCTGCAATTTCATCAAGATAACTTGGCGGATTTAATAACGCTGCTAAATCATCTTCAGGCATTAAATCAACCCAGTCAGCAGTCATAAAATCTTCTGGAGCAAGGGGCGTTTCTATTTTATTGCTTGCTTTGTCGTGTTGTTTAATAGCATCTTGTGGCTTTTCTTCTGCTAATGCTTCAGTGTCATCAATATCCACAGGTTTAGTTACAATATTTTGCTGTTTACTCAGTTCAGTTTGAGCTGGTTTATCACAACCATAAATCAACAAAATAAGGACACTCGTATAGAGTAGTTTCAGCATAAATAGACCAATTTAAAAAGGAGTTTAATTAATAAATGATACACGGTATCATTTTGTAATTAAACTGTTTATAGCTATTCTCCTTGAAGAGCTTCGCTTTAAAAAGTCTGACCAATTGATAACTAAGGCACCTGTGTTATCAAGGTTATTCTTTTATCAAAAATGTAACGCAACCAGAGTAATGAATTAATTATGGTGATTACCCTTAATAATGTTTGTTTTAGTTATGCCGAACAAGCTGACGTTCCAATTTTAAACATCCCCACGTGGTCGTTAGCGGCAGGTGAAAAAACCTTTGTTTATGGCGCTTCTGGTTGTGGTAAATCGACCTTGCTTGGGTTATTAAGTGGTATGTTATCGGGCAGCACAGGGGAAATTACTGTACTGGGTGAGCGTATAGACAAAATGAGTAACCGACAGCGTGATAAGTTTCGCGCTAATAATATTGGTTATGTTTTTCAAGCGTTTAATTTAATCCCTTACCTTGATGCTATTGATAATATAAAGTTGGCGCATTATTTTTCTAAATCAACTTCAAAAAATGCACTACACCAAGAAATTGAAGCGTTATTAACTACATTGAATATGCCTGAGCATGATTGGCAAAAACCGGTGCGTAATTTGAGTATTGGTCAGCAACAACGTATTGCCATAGCACGCGCGTTAATTAATAAACCTAAGTTACTAATTGTTGACGAGCCAACTTCGTCACTCGATCAAGAAAACCGCGATAGCTTTATGACCTTACTTATGTCGATGGTAACAGCGCACAATATTAGCTTGTTATTTGTTAGCCATGATATGTCGTTAGCGCCTTATTTCGATCGAGTTGAATCGTTAAGTGAGATTAACCATATGGTGGCAAATACCAGAGAAAAAAGCCAAGGAAAACAGTCGAATGTTGATTAATCTTGCCCTCAAAAGTTTACGCGACCGTAAAGGCTCAATTGCTTTGTCATTAATGGCGATGACCGTCAGTATTTTCATTCTATTGGGGGTTGAACATATTCGCCATCAAACAAAAGAGAGTTTTTCGAATACAGTTTCAGGCGTTGATCTTGTTGTTGGTGCTAGAACAGGTAGTCTGAATTTGTTGCTCTATTCTGTTTTTAAAATAGGTAACCCAACCAACAATATGAGTTGGCAGTCTTTTCAAACTATTGCCGACAGCCCTAAAGTAAAATGGGCTGTTCCAATGTCTTTGGGTGACTCACATAAAGGTTTTAGAGTGCTGGGTACTACTGATGAATATTTTAAGTATTTTAGTTACGGTCAACAGCAGCATTTAACTTTTGAACAAGGCGTACAATTTAACCAGGTCTTTGACGTGGTTTTGGGATCTCAAGTAGCGAAAGAGTTAGGTTATAAATTGGGCGATCAGCTTGTACTAAGTCATGGTATTTCTAGAAATAGTTTTAGTTTGCATAAAGATAAGCCTTTTACGGTGGTTGGTATTTTATCGCCGACAGGTACACCTGTAGATCACAGTTTACATGTTAGTTTACAAGCGATTGAAGCCATACATCTTAATGGTAATTCGGATTATTTAGCACAACTTAAATCAACAGGATCTCATACTAGCTCGCAAAGCGATGACAGTGATGCAGAACGAAAGGAAAAACAAGAAGCTTTATTTGCTCAGCTACAACCTAAAACCATTACCGCGTTTATGCTTGGTTTAGAATCGAGAATGACGACGTTTCAAATACAACGACAAATTAATAACTTTGCTGCCGAGCCATTATTAGCAATATTGCCAGGAGTCGCTTTGGCTGAACTGTGGCAAATGATGTCAATTTTAGAAAATACGTTACTGTTAGTGTCGGCGCTAGTGTTTGTGTCTGCCTGTTTAGGGGTTAGTGCTATGTTGTTATCATCAATAAGAGAGCGTACTCGAGAAATTCAATTACTACGGGTTATTGGCGCTTCACCTATGTTCTTGTTTTTATTGATTGAGCTGGAAGCCTTGTTTATTGCCATAGTGAGTATTGCGTTAGGGGCAGGGTTGTTGATGTTAAGTTTATTAGTTGCCCAAAGCTATTTAGTGTCAAGTTTAGGTTTATATATCAGCCTAAATGTATTTTCTGCAAGTAGTTTATATTTACTGGCTACTATTGTTATCGCCTCGCTACTTGTTGCGATGATCCCTTCGATAATTTGTTATCGACAATCTGCATCGAATCAAGTTTCTCTCTGATTGTTTTCTAAGTTTTATAAAATAAAAATAAAAATAAAAATGGCTAACCTAATTGCTTAGGTTAGCCATTTATCGCATTTACTCTAACGCTTGTGCGCTATGAAAATTTAGTTATGAGTAACTTCTAAAGCATAAAATGTTGCTTGAGCAGACTCATTAGGTCTATTACTTGATGCAGAATATGTCTCCTCATCATAAGCTAATTTATCAGCCATATAAATTCCGGCTTTAAAATACATATAATCATCAGCAACATCAAACAGGCTACCATTCATACTTATTGTTTTAGTAATAGTCTCTTTGCCATTACGTAAAATACTAACGCTTAATATGTTACCTGTTACATTAATTTCATAGCTAAACTTTTCATCAAGTGCAATACCATCAACAGGGTTACTCGCGCCAGAGCCACGAGTTCCTATCATTTCGATCCATATTTCATCAGCTGCGTCATAAGCTGGCTCATGGGCAAAATAAATAGAACCTTTAGAGTTACCAGGAAGTTTTTGATAATAAAGACGAATAGGCTCATCATCTTTAGCGTGAATTTGACCAATAACAACACGGCCTACGCGGTATTCACTTGTTTTATTTTTACCATCTTCTACATAATCCTCTATGATTTCAGTTACATGATTAATGGCAAGAGTTGCTTTCATTGTCCCATCAACCCCTCCTGCTTGATCTTGTGCGCTAATAGGAGCAGAGCTGAAAACCCAGTTATTTTTATTCACACCTTGAGTACTAATACTTGTATTGCCTGCGCGGATCATTTCACGTAATTCTACGCGAGTATAAGTTGTATTTGTTGATGTTTTATAACCTGCTATTGGGCAATTAAATACCATGCCGCCATCAGCTGCAGTATAGAAAAACTCTTTGTTTTCATCTTCGTAAGCATCATTTAATGCTTTTTCATAAATACTATCTGACTTTCCATCATCATTGGTATCTGTCGGAACACTTAGGTACCAGTAAGATAAGTCAAAGTTTTCTGATGGCGCCTTTGTGCTATCGAGAGAATCATAAGTTAAAACAGCAGATGGAGTGCCAGTAGGTGTTGGGAATGCATCACCGGGTGAAGTGTCATCGGTAACATCTTCTGGTTTATCAGCATCAACGGGTGCATCTAATGCACATTTATATACTTCAGTTTCAATAATACTATTCCAGTTAGCTCCGCCCTCTGAATTACCTAAGCCAATAATTTTCACATATTGTGCGTTGATACTTTCATGTAGATTCACTACTTCAAAACCTGTATCTGCACCACTAGATTCTTGTGCGCTTAATGCGGTACTCCATGCTTCATTATCAATTGACGTGTGTATATCAAAAACGCTAGTTCTACTATCGCCTTTAAGCCACTTTATTTGTAAAGCGTTAACCTCTTTAGTTTCACCCAAATCAAATGTGATTGCTTTGCCAATGCCAGCAGATGACCAACGGGATTCGTTAGCAGTATTACCATCAATCGCTTTATCTGGGCCTTCGTTTGTATTGTGAGTTCCATCATCAGTTGCTGAAGTAATGGTATATTTTTCATTTATACATTGAGTCGCACTTGAGTCATCAGTATCGGTGTCACCGTCGTCAGCTCCACCAGTATCAGTGTTAGAACCATCATTGCCGCTATCGGTATCATTATCACCACTATTATTGGTATTACCATTTTCGTCAGTATTGGTATTACTGTCATCGACGATCACGGTATCATTATCTTCTAGGTCATCTATACTTTCTTTTATTGAATCTTCACTACAAGCGGCCAAAAAAGCCACCAACGAAAAAGCCACTAAATTTTTTATTATCATTATATTTACTCTACTACTTGTTGTGTAATACCTAGATATTACCTGAGTATTATAGTAATTCATATTAAAATAAATACCTTTAATGACATAACTAAATGGCTAAATTATTGTTTTTTATTTACGGTATTCTTTGTTTTTATAAAATGTTTTTTATAATAATAGCTTAGCTAACTCGCCATTATAAAGTCCAATCTCATAGATTTTATTTAATCATCTGTAATAAATTCTATGATGCTTCTCATGGTTTGTGTTTTATTTGGTAATGTTGATTTTTTATTTGGTAATGCCAGTTGTTTGTTTTGATATACAATCTTTGTGGGGAGTCATCAGATTTTAAGACTTATTGAAAATCTTGAACTTTGAATGATAACGGGTATAAAGCAAATTAATAGAGTAGGGCTCAAAAGATATTTTGTGATTAATTTTAAATTATTATTGCCTTAGATCTGTTGCTAACAAGCGCCAATACTCGCTTATGTTTTTTTGTTATTTTAAACTGTAAATAATCTGTAAAAAAATTTTAATAATAAGCTGGTAATCACGGCTAATTCTGATAATCTTTTAGCTTGTTATTTTCCGTAGTTGGTTTTTCGTACAACTAAAAAATAACTGTGATAATAAAATTATCCACAAATAATAAAAATAAAAACATTGTGTATTTAAAAGCTCGATCATTCCGCTTTTTTCAATGAAACCAAAACTTTATATTTTAATCGCCAGCTTTGTATTGCACAAACGTCTGGCTATTTTTCGTACTTGATCACAAGGTTATCCACAACTTGCACCAATACGGTGAGTAATTTTGGTGATGATAAAGTGGAGCCAATCTCCGCTTTGTGGCATGCTTAACCATCTTTAGCTTATTTAGTCACTTCGCGTACTTTTATGACAACTCTTGAAACCACTCTCGAATCTTTGAATACTCAATCACCGTTAATTTTAGTTGATGGCTCATCGTATTTATTCCGTGCTTACCATGTTCCTTATTTACAGGCACTTTCTACCGCAGATGGCCAACCGACAGGAGCAATTACCGGTGTTTTAAATATGCTGCGTAGTCTAAAAAAAGACTATCCGGACGGCAATATCATCGCTATTTTTGATGCGAAGGGAAAAACCTTTCGTAATGATATGTATCCAGAATACAAAGCTAATCGTCCGCCAATGCCTGATGATTTACGCACCCAAATTGCACCAATACACGACATTATTACCGCCATGGGCTTACCGTTATTGGTGATCCCTGATGTTGAGGCCGATGATGTTATTGGTACCCTTGCTAAACAAGCTGATGAACTAGGTATTGAAACGGTAATCTCTACCGGTGATAAAGACATGGCGCAGTTAGTTACTGAGCATGTTACTTTAATTAATACCATGACAGACGTAGCAATGGACGTTGCCGGTGTAAATGAAAAATTTGGTGTGCGCCCTGATCAAATTATTGATTATCTTGCCCTAATGGGCGACAAGGTGGATAACATTCCTGGTGTTGTTAAGTGTGGTCCTAAAACTGCTGTTAAATGGTTAACTGAATACGAAACGCTTGAAGGCGTTATTGCTAATGCTGATAAAGTAAAAGGTAAAATTGGTGAGAACTTACGTGATGCGTTAGAGCAACTACCATTATCCTACCAACTAGCCACCATAAAGTGTGATGTTGAATTAGAGCAAACCGCAGGTGAGTTATCTGCAGGAGAGCCTGATGTAGAAGCTCTAACCGAGCTTTATACTAAATATGAATTAAAACGCTTGCTTGCTGATTTAGGAAAAGGTGCTAATGAAAGTGGCAACAGTAATGTAAAAACAGTGACTACAAATAAAGCTGATGCAAGTAATGATCAAGCAGAAGTAACCGCTGTTGCAGTGGCAGAAAGTGAATACGATGTTATTTTAGATGAAACATTATTTAACGATTGGTTGTTAAAATTAAAAGCCTGTGAGGCTTTTGCTTTTGATACTGAAACCACCAGTGTTGATTACATGAAAGCTGAATTAGTGGGTGTATCATTTGCTATTGAAGCTGGAAAAGCAGCTTATGTACCATTAACCCATGATTATGAAGGTGCACCAGAGCAACTTGATAAAGATTGGGTACTCGCACAATTAAAGCCTTTACTTGAAAGTAAAAAAATCAAAAAGATTGGTCAAAACTTAAAATACGATGCCAACGTGTTAAGCCAATACGATATTGCTATTGACGGTATTGCTTTTGATACCATGATTGAGTCTTACTGTTATAACAGTGTTGCTACTCGCCATAATATGGATGCATTAGCGCTTAAATATCTTGATTACAAAACGGTGCATTTTGAAGATATTGCCGGTAAAGGCGCTAAGCAACTTACCTTTAATCAAATTGATTTAGAAAAAGCCGGTCATTATGCAGCAGAAGATGCTGATATTACCTTACGTTTACATCAAGCAATTTTTCCTGCGCTCACACAATCAAGCTCACAGCTAAGTGTGTTTCATGACATTGAAATGCCGCTATTACCAGTACTTGCTCGTATGGAGCAAACTGGTGTGTTAATCGACAGCGACGTATTGGCAGATCAAAGCTTTACCTTAGGGCAACGTTTAGACGAGTTAGAAATTGAAGCGCATAACCTAGCAGGAAAAAGCTTTAACTTAGGCTCACCAAAACAATTACAAGAAATTTTATTTGAAGAATTAAAAATTCCGGTCATTAAAAAGACACCAAAAGGTGCGCCATCAACGGCTGAAGAAGTACTGCAAGAATTAGCGCTTGATTATCCACTGCCGAAAGTAATTTTAGAAAACCGTGGTTTAAGTAAGCTTAAATCGACTTATACCGACAAACTGCCGTTAATGGTTAGCGAAAAAACCGGCCGTTTACACACTTCTTATCATCAAGCCGTAACGGCGACAGGGCGTTTATCTTCGACCGATCCAAACTTACAAAACATTCCAATTCGTAGTGAACAAGGCCGTAAAATTCGCCAAGCGTTTATTGCGCCTCAAGATCACAAAATAGTTGCCATAGATTACTCGCAAATTGAATTACGAATAATGGCGCATTTATCAAACGACAAAGGCTTAGTGGCCGCTTTTAGTGAAGGTAAAGATATTCACCGAGCAACCGCAGCAGAAATTTTTGCCGTTGATTTAGACGAGGTAACTACCGATCAGCGCCGTAGCGCTAAAGCCATTAACTTTGGTTTAATTTACGGTATGTCTGCTTTTGGTTTAGCGAAGCAATTGAATATTGGTCGTCAACAAGCGCAAGAATATCAAGACAAATACTTTCAACGCTACCCAGGTGTATTAACTTACATGGAAGACACGCGTCAACAAGCTAGCGAAACAGGTTACGTTGAAACCATTTTTGGTCGCCGTTTATATTTACCAGACATTAATGCTAAAAATGGTATGCGTAAAAAGGCAGCTGAGCGTGCAGCCATTAACGCACCAATGCAAGGTACCGCCGCAGACATTATTAAAAAGGCAATGTTAGCTGTAGATACTTGGTTACTTGAGCAAAATGATGAGCGCGTGAAAATGACTATGCAAGTACACGATGAATTGATTTTTGAAATTCACCAAGATATTGTTGAAGAAACCACTCAAAAATTAGTTGAGTTAATGAATAATGCGGTAGAGCTGAGCGTACCGTTAATAGCCGAGTTTGGCATTGGCGATAACTGGGATGAAGCCCATTAGTTAGTTAATTAGTTTGTAGTTAACTTTACATTGGGGTACTAACAAATCTCATTAATAAAAAAGGTTTGCATAACAGGAGAAACTCATTAAAGGCACATTCGCATTAATGAGTTTTTATACTTTCAAAAATAAGATTAATCTTGTGGCTTACAAAGTGCCTGCCGTTATTTTATTGGCAATTTCTTTTAATTGAGTCAGTAAGCCATTATCAAAAAGCATGGTATCGGTGAAACAAAACTCTTGCCTTTTTTTAATTGTTTTAGAAACATAATTTTGTCGACTATCATTAGCTAGTGCATAACCTGGCGTTCCAAACCAACGCAATGTAATTAACTTTTCACCATTAATGACTTCACTGTAAGTAAACGCTTCTTTTTTTAATCCGCCTTCGGCTTCGGTTTTCATAAACTTTTCTTCAATCGCCTTTATGAACCAAGGTAAGCCTTGTTTGGGGAATTCAATATTGGTTCCACCTAACCATTTTTCAGGTTGATCGTTTAGTGCTGGGAATAGACCTTTTCGTGCCCACAACAAATGATCACCGTCGTGAAGTAAATAGTAATAATCTAATCCTTTACCATTAAATCTTGGTTGAGAGTACTTTAATATAATACGGCTATCATTATCGAGGGTATTAGGGTTTGTATTTGTAAATTGTTTCATGCATTTAATCCAGTGCTATGCGCTTTAACGCGCCTGATTGTTCGAGTTTACCCAGTTGTTGTGGGTTTTTGTCGTAAGAAAACACTTCAACGGGGCCATAAGCTACTTTATCTGTTACATTGGTGTCGCGTGTCATGCCATTACCCGTGAATATTTCCCATGCACTTATTTTAATTGCTACATCGTGTCGTTCACTTAAAAGATCTGCGGTTTCTGGGTCATGCCCTAGGTTCATTGCAAAATTTACACGGTCTTCATGCTCATTCATATTAATCCCTGCCTCCCACCCTTGGTTGGCAAAGGTTTCATATTTTGGCGCAAAGTCGGCATTCATCACTTGTTTTGATAACTCAGGCGAAATACCGATTTCAGGATTGTTGGCAATCATAGCATTGAGGTTATCAAAAGTTGGGATAATTGAGGTAACATCACCTTCCTTCGCGACCTTATTACGGTCAATCAACAAAAGGGTATAGTTTTTACTTGCATCATCTCTTGTACCAAAGGCGTTAAGTAATAATACCGCATCGCTATCAGCATGCTCTACTTGGCTCATAGGGGCTGTCCATGTAATAGAGCGACCACCTTTAACTTGACCTATCGTGCCATCGTCACCTGCATGGGGTGTTTCAATCACGCGTACTAAAATATTTTCTTCTAAACCATTCTCTATTACTGCTTGTTTATCTGCTAAGGTATACGTCGATTGTGGCAGTGTTGGGATTAATATTTACAACTCACCTGACTCGATTTTTTGTGCAACGTCTTTAAATAAATCAAACAAACCGTGCTCAAACAAAAAACTGTCGGTGAAGCACAAACTTTTAGGGAAATCGTCTTCTTTTCTCGAGTTAGTGTGTATTTCATAACCTGGTTCGGGATTCTCTCTTGTGCCTAAAAACATGGGGCGGTCAATCATCAGTTTTTCGCCATCTACGACTTCAGCATAATGAAAAACGTCTTTAGGTAAACCACCTTCGTGTGATAATTTAAAGAATTTATTTTCAAT
>NZ_JAHKPR010000020.1 GCF_018860585.1 Colwellia sp. E2M01 | reverse complement strand
TATACCCGTTCCACTTGAAGATGCTCGTTTCAGGAAGCCTGAGCGATTCATAACCAAGGCACCTTTTTGTATCAAGGGTTGTTCCCTTAAAAAGAAATGTAACGCAGGGTATGATTTGCTCAGTCTTCCCCAAGGGCTGGTTTAGAAACGCTTTATGCCGCGTTATTGATTTTGAGAATGAACAACCATTCTCTACAATCAATGCCTTGCCTAAAGGCGTTTCTAATTCCAGCTGAATCCTGCATCTTCAAGTGGAGCGGGTATAAATTTACAATTGTTTATAAATAATTTAATTTAATGACTAGAGGCTTACAATCGTCATTTATTAACATCTAAATTTTCATCTTTAATGTTACACATAATCACTCGTGATAAAAATGGAAGATTAACAATCTATCTTCTACACTTGACAGATAAAGCAGTTTTCATGCCTATATATCAGTAAGATAACGCTAATAAATTTTAAATTGTTAAGGAAAATAATATGTTTTTTGGAAAAAGTAAGCTGATAGAAAAAATTACTAAGTTAGAAAAAGAACTCGCAATATTTGAGGATATTAAAAACGACCTTAGAGAAGAAATGTCTTACTTTTTATTAAATCCCAAAGGGGATATTATTGAAGTTAACTCCCTCTTTTTAAAATCAATAGAGTACAGCGAACAAGAAGTAATTAATAAAAATATTCGAGATTTCATTCCTAATAGTGCATTAAAAAATGATCTTTGCCAAAGAATGTTAACCGCTATTAATAAAAACGTACATTGGCATGGCGCCCTGCAATTACACACTAAAAACGGCAACAATGTTTGGTATCGCACCATTATCCAGCCAACAAATAATCCCCCTTCAACACTATCTGTTTACTCAACTGAATTGACCAAGACAATTTCAGAGTCTCGAGAGCATAAAGATATGCTTGCCGCGTTAACTCGTTCATCTGCGGTAATTGAATTTAGCTTAGACGGTACTATATTAACGGCCAATGATAATTTCCTTAATGGCATGGGTTATTCACTTAGTCAAATTTTAGGCAAACACCATAGTATTTTTTGTGACCCTGTTGATGCAAAATCACAAGCATATAAAAATTTTTGGGAGAAATTAAGATCAGGGAAATTTGTTTCTGAACGATTCAAACGAATTGATAGCAATGGTGAGCTTGTATGGCTTGAAGCATCATATAATCCAATTCACGACGATAACGGTAAGTTATATAAAGTGGTTAAGTTTGCCACTGTGATCACTGAGCAAATAAATAGAGAAATGGCAATGTCAGCAACGTCTGAAATTGCTCAAGAAGTATCACAGCGAACCGGCGAAGGCACCTTAAACGCGATTAAAGTAATAGAATCCACCATTGAAACTATGGGGCAGCTTTCAAATAAAATGGGTGATGCAAGTAAAGGTATATTTGAATTAGACACACAATCACAAAAAGTAGCACAACTGGTTGAAAGTATTCGTGGCATTGCCGACCAAACTAATTTACTTGCACTTAATGCCGCTATTGAAGCTGCTAGAGCCGGCGAGCAAGGCCGAGGTTTTGCCGTTGTTGCTGATGAAGTAAGAGAGCTTGCATCAAGAACAAGTACCGCCACAGAAGAAATCATTAGCGTGGTTGGAGAAAACAAGCAATTGACCAAAAATGCCGTAACACTTATTGAAGAAAGCATGGTTGAAGCTGATAAAGCTTTACAACTGTCTAATGACGCAGGTGATGTTATGAGTGAGATACAAGTTGGCGCTAAAGAAGTGGTTGACGCCATAGCTCAATTTAATAAGAATTTATAACAAGTTAAAGTCTAACTTCAGTCATTCAAAAGACATTACACGGCTAATGATAAACTTAATACTACCGTTAGCCGTGTAAGCTTTATTATCCGCGTCTTCATTCCTTTTTTAAAGTTCTTCAAATCTCTTTCTAGCTGATTTTTAAATTTTTCTCTTCTCTTTGTAGCCACTTCAATAAAAAATAATTCTCTTCTCGATAATTATTTCTCGCTGTTAATTTCATCAATGTAGAAATATATTTAGACATGAAAATGAAACACCGAAAACATATTAATAAACACCCATTTTGTCATATTAAAGTAATACTTTCCCTATAAAGTCATAGCGTGATTAGGGTTTAAAACATGATTTTTCAAAGGAGTAAACTATGGAAACGTCAATTAGAGTAGGTGTAACACCATTTTATGCTGAAAGTGAATTCCCTTTTGGTCTAGCAAGATCTAGCTACTTTAACAAAAGAGAGTCGCTTGAATTAACCACATACGGAACTACCTTTCAAAACTTGCAATTAGGTTTGCTAACACCAATAAATGCTGAAGAACAACAATTCATTATGGATTTGAATAGCCCAGAAACAAGTGAGCTTTATTCCGTAAAATTGTGGCAAAAATATTTAAATGCCACACAAAAAAGTAAAGTGTTTCATGGCTTTAATTTCAGTGAACGACTTCATTCAAATGAAGTTACAGAAGCTGACATAAACGCTACTGAAGCATCGCTTAGTATGTAAAATAATTATTTTGATTATTTTGATATAAGTGGACAGAGTTATATTTCTGTCCACTTATAGTGATGCCATTACTATTTCCATTACTGGTAGTTCTTTTAGGTATCAACTCACACCTTTACTCTGTTATAAGCCTAATTCAGACAAGCTCGGAAAATCAATTGGCCGGGTATTACCTTGCCAAGTAAATAAACGGTCTTGTTCTTTAATAGCTAAATCGTTAATACAAGCATAGCGATTTTTCATTAAGCCTGCTTGATCAAATTCCCAGTTTTCATTGCCATAAGCTCTAAACCACTGCCCTTCTGTATTTTGATATTCATAAGCGTAACGAACGGCAATGCGATTATCGGTAAATGCCCAAAGCTCTTTAATCAGTTTATAGTCTATTTCTTTTTGCCATTTATCCGTTAAAAACGCAACGATTTCATCTCGGCCATTAACAAAGCTAGAGCGATTGCGCCATTGACTATCCTCGGTATAAGCTAAAGACACTTTCTGTGGATCTTTATTGTTCCAGCCATTTTCTGCTGCTCGAACTTTTTCTACCGCACTTTGTACAGTAAACGGTGGTAAAGGTGGGCGTATGCTTTCCATAAATACTCCTATAGTAAATACAATAAAAACTCAATAAGGTAGACAGACCTGTATACCCTGTTGAGTTATAATAGACAGATCGGTATACTTGTGCAATATTTTTATTTATCCTCTGCTAAATAACAGAGTAAATAATAAAAAAGTCTATTATCAAAAAATTGAAAAATACGTAATAATATTTATGAAACAAATAGATAAGCGTCAGCAGTTAGTTGAAAATGCCTTAGCATTATTTTATGCGAAAGGCATTCATGCGGTCGGTATTAATGAAGTCTTAGCGCAATCAGGTGTAGCCAAAAAAACGCTATATAACCACTTTGCCAGTAAAGAAGCGTTAATTCAGGCTTGCATTATAGAGCGTGATCAACGCTTTATAACGTGGTTTACCCAAAGATGTCACGACAATAGTTCATTAGCTGTATTTGTTGAGCATCTATTTAATGCACTAGATGACTGGATAAACGACAGAGCTATAGAGTTAGGTGAATTTAAAGGCTGTTTTTTTGTAAATACCGCGGCAGAATATGGGGAACATACTAGCGAAATTAAACAATTATGCATGCAGCATAAAATACACATAAAAAAATTATTTGAAAAAAAGCTACAACCGCTAATTAAAGATAAAGTACAGCGTGATAGTTTAACAGCCTTATTAATGTTACTAAAAGAAGGCTGTATTAATTGTGCACATGTAATGGGTGACAAGCAGGCAGCGATAACAGCAAAACCTTTAGCAACCGCTTTTATAGATAAAATTTAATCACACTAAAATTAGCTACAATAAAGTGATAGTAAAACGGTAAACCTGTATGCCTATAATCCATAAAGCAAATTACCTAGGAGGACGACAGCAATGGCTAACCCTTTAATTATTCCGATACTGGGCTACTTAAAACAACAAAAATGTGCTTGTTCATTGCTTGATTTGGTCGATCTTTGTCAGTCCGACTTAGCTTCTCTCATAGGTGAAGATGTTGAACCTCAAATAGCGCTTTTTCAAAAGAATTTTTTGATCATGAATGCGCTGTATCAAATTCAACGCGATATACAAAGTGAAGGCTTTTTACTTAATATTTTTCCTATGCAAATAACCCTTACTACAAATAATAGTGATATTGAATATGCACTTACTTCACGTGACAGCGATCTTGGTGATTACTACTTAGATTGGGGAAATTTAAATAATGTAACAGCCGAAGAGGTAGATGAATTGTTTGCTAGTTTTTGGAAAAGATACAATGCGGTTGATAAAACAGAGTCGGCTTTAGCATCGTTAGAGTTAACATTAGATGTTACTTGGACTGAAGTACGACAAGCCTACTTAAAAAAAATAGCTATTTGCCACCCTGACAAAGGTGGCAATACAGAAGACTTTATCGCCATACGTGAAGCCTATGAAGTATTAAGTGTTAACTACCAAAGGGCATAGTTAGCAAAGTGAATAGTTCTCAAAGCGCATAGTTACCATAGTGAATAGTTATCAAAGTGCATATTATTTATGTTTATTCGACAACTGAAAAAGTTAAACTCACCAGTTAACTTATAACTGCAACTTATAACTGCAACTTATAAAGCTAATGACGCTTTCTTGTTAAATACCTTTGTTTTCGATGCTTTTTTTTCCAAACTTAGCAAAGCAAATAAAAATAATACTCCAACCATTACCATAGCCGTAGACACATACAAGCCCATATCATAGTTTCCATAAGCTTCAGCAAGATATCCTGTCGGTACAGGCCCGATAATTTGTGCTGCACCATAAGCTAAGGTCATAGTGCCCATAAACTTAGCAGGATTGCTTGGATAAAACTTCCCTGCCATCGTTAATACTAAACTAACACAGGCTATAAATGTTCCGCCAAATAAAAGCACGCTTAAAATAATAACAGGTAACGAGTTATTTAACGCGGGTAAAATAATACCTATCGCCATTAAAATATAGGCTGCTATCAAAGCTTTTACATAACCCATTCTGCGGGCGATTATATCCCATATAAGTGGCGCAGGGGTCGCCGCTAAACCAATTAATAAAAACGAAAAACCACCTAACCCTTGCAGGCTTTCAACCCCCTCAACAATATCAACAATAAACGTAGAACTAACCACATAACCATAACCCGAACAAAAATAAGCGATCATCATTAGTAAAGTAAAAGCTTTACTAGGTGGGTTATCTTTAGCGGTTACACTCACTTGACCATGACGAGAAGGGTGCGGCATCCATAACCATGCAGGGATGGCAAATATCATCGCCATAACAGCTAAAGCTAACCACTGTTGCTGCCAATCGGCTGATACTATTAACATAGCTTCAACCAGTAATGAGGTAAGTACAATACTTAAGCCTGCGCCAGCGAAGTGGATACCTAGTTCAGCCCGATATTTTTTTCTAACGAGCCATTTTAATATGAGCCCTGAGGCAATAATAAATCCGCCAGAAGCGCAAACTCCAGCCAGAAAACGAAGTATCGCCCAAACGAGCATATCAGTTGTCATTACCATTGCTATGGACGTAACAACACTTAATATAAGATAAGCTCGATGAAAATTGTATTTGTAGTTTAGGTTGTGAATACTAGCAGCTAGAAACACGCCAAACATGTAACCCATAAAGTTTGTGGTTGCTAACCAACCACCACCCGATTCCGTTAAACCAGCATGTTCCTGCATTATAGGTAATAACAAACTATAGGAAAAACGAGCCACGCCAACAGTTACAATAACACTACAGATACCTGCAAAATATACGCGCGCTCTTGTTAACTCCATTATTATCTATCGCCTTATTATTTAATTTCTTGAATTCAGGTGTGTAAATTCAGATGTTTATTAATTCTATTTAGTAAGTTTTTATTAACTTGTTTATAGATAAAGGTTACCTTGTTCTGACAACCTTAAAAATTGAATTATTTAGAATTTAAACTTCTCATTATAAGAACTAATTTATAAAAGCTAAGTTAATACAATTCAAGATTGATTCAAGTAAATATATTAAGAGCGCTAATGATGGAAATTTTGACACTTAAAACATTTAAAGCAGTTGTTGATGAAGAAGGCATTAAAGGTGCTGCCGATAAGTTACATACGGTTCAATCTAATATCACTAACCGAATTAAAAAATTAGAAAAAGAACTAAATACTAAACTATTTAATTTAATTGGCCGAAAGCTACAATTAACAACAAGCGGACAGCAGTTATATGAATATGCCGATAAAATTCTCCAACTGGAATACCAAGCGACATCGGCCATTCTAAGTAATAAAGGTAGCTACGAATTAATGGTGGGTATGCCTGAAACATTTGCCGCGGTTCATATGCCCTTGGCACTCAAACAGTTAAAGCAAAATTACGGTCATATTCGAACTAGAATTTACACTGATACCAGTGAAAAACTGGTGCATGCCGTCTTAAACAATAAGGTTGATTGCGCCGCCATAGGTTCTGTTGCAAATAATGAGAACCTTGTTGTGTTACCGATATTAAAAGAAGAATTAGTGATGGTGACCCCGCTTGACAATGATTATACTCCCGTAATTTTTGTACGAGATGAAGGCTGCGGCTACAGAAAACATGCACTACATTGGCAACAAAATTCTGGCCGTGAAAACGATGAGCTCATGATAATGAGTAGTGCTGATGGAATTTTAGGTTGTGTTGCAGCAGGATTAGGCTATACCATTATTGGTGAAAATATGGTGACTGGCAGCCGATATGAAAAATCACTAATGATGACCCCTGTCAAGCATGGATCTAAACATATACAGCTATCTATCGTTTATCGTAAAGGTTGTCCATTAGAGTCAGGCATTTTAACACTCGCCAAGTTACTTACTCAATAAGCAACCGTTTAGCGGCCTGACAATGCTAAAAATATTAAGGAATAGCCCATGAACAAGGTTTTATTCATACTAACAATCATCGTGGCTTTTTGGGCCGCGACTACAGTAACTAAATCACTTGATAACGCTAATCAAGAATTAACTGAAAATACCAAATCATCTGAAATTCAAGTTATAACTGAAGTTTGCTCTAGCACATGGCAGCATAATATCGACCAAAAAGTTATTACTGGCGATGGCGCAGGACATGGCCCTGATATTGGCTCAGATGAATGGCAATCAGTGATTGAATTCAAATTAGGGGTTCGCGGCGAGGCTAAAATTCCAGATCGTAATAGCAATGCTTGGTGTGTTTATATCGAAGATCTTGTGCAACAACAAACTACAGACAGCACAACTAATAGCCTCTCTCAACAGGTTAAGCCTAGCTTTGTTTGTGATCACACTAACATTAACAGTGTGGAAGAAATAATATGTGAAAGTAATGAATTAGCTACGTTAGACAATCAACTGGCAATTACTTACCGCGAGGCGCTTAATATTTCAGCCGAGACTAAAGCGACACTTGAAGCAACACAAAGAGGTTGGATAAAAGGCCGTAATGAATGTTGGAAAAACGATAATAAATCCGAATGTATTAACACCGAATATCTGCACCGCATTGCGAATTTACAAGCACAATATAAATTAGCGCCACATAGCGAGCCAGTAACTTTTACTTGTGAAAACGATACAAATAATGAGATTGTAGTTACCTTTTTTGAAACAAACCCTGCCACTTTAATTGCCGAGCGCGGTGACAGTATTGCACTTATGTATATTCAGCCCAGCGCCAGTGGTAGCAAATATCAAGGACGTAATGAAACCTTTTGGGAACACCAAGGAGAAGCGATGGTAACTTGGGGATATAAAGCTCCTAAACTACATTGTAAAAAAGCCCTTTAAGCAATTAATATCATCGAGTAACGTATGAGTTTTCCAATGGATTTGAGCGTAAAACAAAAATTTGAAGCTTATCCAGAAAACATTCGTATTTTATTGGAAAGTATTCGTGATCTTATTTTTAGTGTCGCCAAACAGGAAGGTATTTTAGATATAACAGAAACCCTTAAATGGGGCGAGCCGAGTTACGTGTCCAAAATTGGTAGTACTATTCGCTTTGACTGGAAAGTTAAACACCCTGAACAATTTTGTATTTACTTTAATTGTAAAACTTCTTTGGTTGATACTTTTAAAGAAATATACGGCGATACTTTTATCTATGAAGGAAATCGAGCCATTGTTCTGAAAATAAATGAAGATATTCCCCTAGAAGCATTAATTCATTGTATCTCTATGTCATTACGATATAAAAAACTAAAACATTTAAACTTGCTTGGCGCTTAGTTATATTTTAGTTAAAAATAGACTCAACAATTTAGGTAATTATATTGAGTTTAACCACTCAACTGCATTACTTTCGCCAGAGATTTACATCTAATAATGTCACTTAATTGCATGTAGCTTTACTGTTTGATAAATCCAAACCTGATCTTCCCTCGATAAAACGGACACCAAAATCTAACTAAAGATAAGGTGCCTATGCCGAACCTATAGTTCTTCGATAAGAAAGCTAACGTCCGCTTTCGTATCAAAGTGATCGTTAGGTGGAGGAATCACAATTTTAAATTTACGACCGATTTGTGCTCAACCCTAACTATTTATATAAAATCCATAAGGGCATTTATCAATGCAATAATTACCCGATAAAAAAGCCAGCCACTTTATATGATTGGCTTTTAATTTTTGCTCTTTGACCTTTAAATAATACAAATGAGCCTAGTTTATTCAACAACAACCATTGCTTGTGTACCTATTTTCAAAGCTTTACCACCATTTTCTTTAGCATATTCTACCGCTTGTGCTAACGTAGAAAACCACAAGTTTGGGTAACTATTATGCGTTAAAGCAAGTAGGTAGTTGTCCGATTGCCAATTATTTTCTGTTGCTAAAAATTGGCGGTATTTACCCCATTCATTAAATCCTGCTTCAAATGCAAACAGTTGCAATATATGCTTTCGTTGTACCAACGCTTTTTGTTTATTAAGCGCAACTAAACTTATATTACTTAGAACATTATTTGAGATTAAACGCCGTAAAATCGGCAGCGAATTAACAGCAGAAGTTGACTGAGCTTGGCGATGAATTTTTTTAGCTTTTTTGAGCAAAAATTCAATGGCATCAGTACTTGTTGAAAAGTTGGTGTTGGTTGAGATATTAGCTGAAATGTTAATAGACATATCTTCTCCTTAAAATAGACCTACTCGCTTGGGTCTGAGATGACATGTAAACTATTTAGTTAACAATGCATAAATTATAAATGTTAGTACTTTCGTTTTCGCGAGGAGGCGTCTAATAAACCTAGGCAAATAATAACGACAATTAGTTAAGAGATCAATGACGGGCTTATAAATGCCTCTTAAGAGGGCGTTAGCTGCAAATGGTTTCTGATAACCTGTATTTTCGAAAACACTTCGTAGTATTTACTTCATTTTATCTATCAGATAAAATCACAAAAAATAATTCAGCAAGGACAGCTAATGATTAAGCGTAAGAAACGCCTTTTTTCACCTCTTCGTTTTCGTTCCTTTTTATTCTTAGTTATTTCATGTGCACTCATGTTCCCAATAATAAGCCAAGGAGTTGATATGTTTGGTTGGTTTAAAAAACAAGACGTATTTTTAAGTTCAGAAGTGAACGGCGTAGTAACCGAGAACGGTAAGCCAGTTGTTAATCTTGAGGTTATTCGAAAGTTAATATACACCGACGAAAAAGTACATCGTGATATTGCTATTACTGATGAGCAAGGGCATTTTCATTTTCCGAAAAAAAGCATACGTTCATCTATTCCGAGTAAACCTTTATCTCATAGCAGTGTTTCGCAAGAAATATTTATTGATCGTGAAGGTACACTTATCCCATTTTGGGTAGCTAATCAACGTGGTTATAAAGAAGTACCTGAATACACAAAGAAATTGAGTTTTTTAAACTGTGAATTAACTAATAAACGAGTGAGCTTTGGATTTAAAAACAATTATAACGAACATCTTGATCATATGGCTTCAAGTATTTGCCGTTGGAAGGATGATTATATACCTATATGGCTTTTTGAAGGAAATGAAAAAAAATATGAAATTCACGATGGCGATTTTAATAAATTAACAGAACGGTTTACAGGCAAGGAAGTCAAACTATGAATAAAAATATATCACCAAGCACAGCAGCTAGCGTTGCTGACAAAGTGTATGACATTAGAAAATCAAACGGTTTTAATGGCGATTTTCATGTAGATTTTGATAGAAATTTCAAAATCACTAACAGCCAAATACAAGGCATTAGTGGCGGTTTAATCAACCAAGTGCTAAATCGTAGTACCGGCTTTGCGTTAACTGCTCAAGGCACTTCTCCACAATTTAAAAATCATCATATTATTGGTATTCGAGGTACTAAGTTTACCTCATTTGCCGATTGGTTAACGAACGCTAATATCGCAGTAACACTTGGCCCTAAAAGCCTTGAAGTGCATTCAGGTTTTCAAAAAGCTTTTAACAGCATGCAATCTTCGTTTAACCAATACGTAACACAACATAACCCCCGTTGTTTACATATCGTGGGTCATAGTTTAGGTGGGGCAATTGCTGAATTAACCGCTATTTGGGCAAGTGAACGTGGCTTGGCAACTAAACTGTATACGTTTGGCGCACCACGTGTTGTACTTCAAAACTCAGCACATAGAGCATCTACTAATATAGAACATTATCGTGTTACTCATGGCGCAGATCCCGTACCAAATGTACCCGTTTGGCCGTTTACTCATACCGTAGGTGAATATCAAACCGCAATGAATGGTGGTGCTTTTTTTAGTCTAGGTGCTCATTCAATGAATGAAGCAACGCCAGGTTATATCAATACGGTAGCAGCTTATAACGATTACAGTAGTATGGGTAGTGCGCTTAAAACACAACATTATAAACACACAGTGCTTAAATATGAGCAGCGCCATAATGCTTCGTTTTCTCAACGTTGGCAACAGATTATCACGGATGCGTTAGTGACATTTTTAAAGAAAACAGGGCAATATGCGCTTATTGTTGCACAAGCTTCTGCAAGTGTAGGGTTATCGTTTTACGATATACTTGCACGTTGCTTACACGAAACTATCGTAAAATCTAAAGAAATAGCGGAAGAATTAAGAGGTCTATTAGGGCACATGCTTGTGTTTTCAGGTAAAAGAAATCAAGTGGTTAAAGAGATGAGTGCTAAATTTATTCGTTGGGTATTAGAGGTAATGATAAAAACGTTATATACCACAGCAAAACAGGCTATTGAGCTTGTGTCTTAAGTTTACGCAAATATTGCAGTTAACAAACAAATTAATAGGAATTTTACAGTTGACTGTTTAGTTCCTCAACATTATAAGCCAGCAATAATTTGCCTCTTACTGAGGCGTTGTTATTTACAAGAGAGTTTCGTGTTTATGTTCATTAAAAAAATAGTATTATTTGCAATAGCAAGTATCTTGATTTCATCCGCTTATGCAGAAAAATTGGAGTTTTCAAAATATGGTTTTTCAATCAATAGTTTAGATTCTAGCCCTACATCAGGTATGGTTCAGCCAATTCAAATGTTCCTACCTCCTCTTAATGGTTTTGCTCCAAATGTAAATGTTCAAATACAAGCTTACAACGGCACTATAAAACAATATAGAAAGTTGTCTGAAGAGCAATTTAAGCAATACGATTTCACGATACTTTCTATAAAAGAAACAGATAATTTACTATCCCTAGAATATATCGGTTCGATGCAAGGTTTAAGTTTACACTGGTATGCTAAAGCTTTTAAAAAAGGTAGTCATGTATATTTGGTAACAGCTACAGGAACTCAAGCAGATTGGGAAGTAAATAAAGAAGAATTAATGTCTAATGTAAATAGTTTTCAGCTTAAGTAGATATAAGCCATTTCAGCTAGACCATGTCATTCGCTATATATTTTATTTTTCCACGGATTATTTAATAACTATGATTTACTGGGTTACAACGATATTAGTTTCAGCTTTACTTTCATTAAGTGCTGCAAGTTATGTTTTTCATCAGGGTACAATAGATGGTGTTAGAGATTTAGGCTTTCCTAACTTCTTTAGGCTTGAATTAGCCGCCCTGAAATTTATTGCCGCTATCATTTTAGTTATTCCAGCTATTCCGGTTGAGGTTAAAGAGTGGGCATATTCTGGAGTTGCTTTGTTCATACTTACAGCAATAATAGCTCATGTAGTTCATAAAGATTCTTTTGTAATAACATTGGTTAATTTGTTCTTTTTTGGATTACTCCTTACTTCTCGAGCATACCTTTATAAATAAAGGTATTAGAATACACATAACAAGAAATTTAACGGTTGGCTAAGTCTTCTTCCTGCACATTTTAGGCAACCGTTTCCGTTTGCTTAACTGGTTCTATATGAACTCCCCTTTGTCAGGTAACAGCAACTCGTGGCGGGGTGTTAATTGTTCGTTTTTAAACAGCGGCCTCTTGGCTCATCACCCTCATGCAATACTACTTCAGAATGTAAAAATTCCGCAGCTTCTGCTGAGTCTTTTACTTTACTGGCGCTGCGCGCTAACATTTTTGCTTCAAACTCAGTTAACACACTCGCTCTTACACCTTTTTCTTGCCATTGCTTTGCTTGACGACAACCATTTGATATACCCCGAGCCAGTGCTAGTGCATCGAGTAGCGCTTGGTTTGCTCCTTGACCTTTAAACGGGCTCATCGGATGCGCCGCATCACCAATTAACGTAATTTTTTCATGTTGAGCTAATAACTCAGGCGTTAATAAGGCACGGTCATATACAGGGTAACCTGAAATTTTACTCGTTGGTGTGGCTTGTAGTATTTGTGGAATAGGATTGTGCCACTGGCAACGCTTTATACTTTCTTCTTTTAACGCTAGCGAGCCAAGACTGCTAAGTGCTTTTGCTTCGCTTTCTTGTATAGGAAAACTTAACTGCCACATAACGGAATCTTGGGTAAAGGGCATCATATAAATACGTTCGTGACCATTAGCGGTTTGAAATACTGTAGCGGAATCTAGCAAATCACTATTTACTTCGTTAATAGCCTCTAACGGGCAAATACCCAAAATAACAATACAGCCTAAATATCTTAGTGGGGTTATCGATTCACCTAGTGATAAGCTTCGTACAGTGCTGCGAATACCGTCTGCGCCAACAACAATATCTGCTTTAACATTTTTAAGTGTACCGTTTACACTAAAACTTAATTCGACAGGCTTGTTATGTTGCTTTTGGTTAATACCAACTAACTGATGCTGCCACTGCACAGCGCTGCTACCGCCTTGCGATTCAGCTAGCTCTTCAGTTAATTCTTGAAGTAATGCTAAACGTAACGATTGGCGAGCAATGTGAATGTTGCGACGTTTTACTGAGGTTTTAACCTCTTCAGGTCGCCATTTCCTAATGCCCCACTCGCCTACTATTTTACCTTCGGAATTGTGCACCACATGTCGGGTTGAAATAATGCCTTGTTCGAGTGAAGTAATACCTAACGCTGCCATAGCTTTACTAGCTTGCTGTAAGGTAAGTCCATAACCTTGAGAGCGCTCATCAAAACTGCTGTCTCGCTCATATACAGTAAAAGGAATACCGCGATGCTTACACGCTATAGCTAAGGCAATACCACCAATGCCGCCACCAATTATCGCGACATGTGGGTAATTATTAACAGCGACAGGTAATGCTTGAGTATTGCTTGGTAGTAAACCTGTTCCACCACAATTTAAACAATCGTATAGGTGACCTTTAGGACGCACAGGTGTTTCACCCTCTCCGCCTGTTTTTTCAAAATGTAATAATGCACGCTGATAACTGAGTTTTACCTTTTTACGAAGTCGTCTAACTTTTTGCCCTTGCCCTTGGCACTCAGGGCAAATAGTCCAATTAACAGCTGTATTTTTCAAATGTAATTTCCTAACGATATAATACCAATCTCACAAACTAGGTGATCATTTATACAGGCTAAAATAGCTCACTTAATTAAAGAAACTGGTATAAGCTGGTTAAACTCGCGGGTTAATCTGAACAGGATATATGAATAATAGGTTAAACGAAGTGTTATTTTCTAAATTTAGTTTTAATTACACAGTTGTTGCTGCTTTATAAACCTTCATTAAACTTTTTACATAACTTTTGTTATCTTCATTTAATGTCGAGAGAGCTAAGCCGAATGGAGCTGTTTCTATTACTCTTGAGAATTCTTGTTGTGAAATATTAATATGTTCTAAAGTCATACGCTTTGCCGCTAGCTCTTGACTAATACGATGGTCAATATTTTCTCTAACGCGTAATTCGTTTTCTTGAATAATATCTTGGCAATAACTTTGTCCTGCATGTAATAAATCACTACGAATAACAGCACTTGGTATTTCATCAAAAAGCCCACCACAACGCTGTAATAAAAAATCTTCTGTGTCTGACCAGAAGTCATTTATAGAAAGTGCATATTGCTCTAATAAGGTCAAATTTTCCTGTATGTATTGTTCAACAACAGCGCGAAAAAGTATTTCTTTCGAAGTAAATTGTTTATGAATAGTCACCCGAGAAATATCAGCATACTTGGCAATCATAGTAATGTTGGCGGCACTATAACCATGTTGAAAAAAACACTCTTTTGCCGAGCTAAGAATTTTCTCTGTTGAACTAAGTTGCACTATATTTCCACTTCTATTGTAAGTCATTCTGCAAATTTTACCGTACAATTATTATTCACGCAACAGGTTTACACTTATTGTAAATGTGTAAACTTGTGTTATTATGCGTAAACTTAATTTATTGATTTTTTCAATATACACATACATAAACACACTTACATAAACTTGGAGATCTCGTGAATCGGATTCTTATTATAGCGCTAACCAGCATTTTACTTTCAGGATTGCAAGCATGCTCCAAACCTGCAGAAGAAGTAAAAGTAGCCGAGCCAATGGTTGTACAATTATTTCAAACAAAAGAAGTAGATATCACTAGTAAATATGAATTTCCAGCTACGGTTTCAGTAGTTAAAAGTGTTGATGTAAAGTTCGAGGTAACGGGACGATTGATTTACACTAACCTTGTTGAAGGTAGCAGTGTTAAAAAAGGACAAGTATTAGCGCGTATTGATTCTAGCCCTTTTGAACGTCGCGTAACCGAAGCAAAAATACGTTATGAAGATGCGGTACGAAACCTTGATCGTATCAAAGAAATGTTCAATAAAAATGTTGCTTCACAAAGTGCTTTAGACGATGCAAAATCTCAATATTCCATTACTGAATTAGCACTAGCTAATGCCGAGCAAGACTTAAGTTACTGTACTATTAAAGCGCCATTTGATGCGATTGTTGGTACAAGACAAATTGAAAATAATAGTTATATTTCTGCTGGCGACACACTCGCTAGTTTACAAGACAGATCAAAACTGTATTTCACTTTTGAAGTACCAGAGCGTTTAATGACCTCTAACATGGGTAATAAAAACCTAACAGCTACCGCAAAAATTATTGGCGGAGATAATGACATTTTTGATATTTATTATGTTGAACATCAAACAATGCCAAATCCAATTACACAAACCTACAGCGTTACTTTTGCTAGCGATGGCGATATGAAAGATGCTTATTACCCAGGCTCAAGAGCAACGGTACAAGTTAAAAACAATAGTAGCCAACGTAGCGCCATTTTAATTCCAATTAAAGCTTTAGTAGGTAATGAAACTCAAGGTTTTAGTGTGTGGCGATTTAATGAAACAAACCAAGAAGTACACGCAGTCAAAGTGAAAATAGTTAATTTAAGCGGTGAATACGCCATTATTGCAAACGGCATTAACGTAGGTGAAAAAATCGTTTCTGCGGCAGTAAATCAAATGAGTGAAGGCTTAAAGGTTAAAGAATATAAGGCTGATTATTAATATGGATATCGCACGTTACTCGTTAACCAAACCGATAAATATATGGCTCATTTCAATTTGTTTTATTATTGGTGGCATTATCGCCATGGATAAAATTGGCCGATTAGAAGATCCCGCTTTTACCATCAAACAAGCGGTTATTTTTACCTATTATCCTGGCGCCAGTGCAGAAAAAGTAGAAAAAGAAGTCACCGAGCAAATTGAAACTGCATTACAACAAATGTGGCAACTTAAGAAATTAGACTCAGTAAGCAAGCCTGGTGTTTCGCGTGTAATAATGGAAGTAAAACCGACTATTGACGGTTATTTATTACCACAAATATGGGATGAATTAAGAAAGCGACTAGGTGATATTCAAAGTGCATTACCTTTAGGGGCAAGCGCACCATTAGTCATTGATGATTTTGGTGACGTTTACGGTATTTATTACTCGTTAACCGCGCCCGACTATACTCCCCACCAGATGAGAGAGTTTTCGCGCATTATTCGCCGTGAATTATTAACCGTTGACGGTATTGGTAAAGTACAAGTTGACGGCTTAATTGAAGAGCAAATTGTTGCTGAAATTGATAGTTATAAAATAGCTGGTCTTGGTCTTTCATTTCCTGAGCTAACCCAAGTATTAAGTAATAACTTAAAACCTTTTGTTGGTGGTAGACTTTATGTTGGCGACAAACAAATTCGTATTCCTGTTGAAAGTTCAACCAATGGCGTTGAAGAAATCAATAACTTATCCCTTGTTTTGCCAGGTAAAAATGCCTCAATAAAAGTCAAAGATATCGCCAATTTATCGCTGCAACCTGTAGATATTCCAAATCGCTTAATTCGCTATAATGGTCAACCAGCGATTACTTTAGGGGTTTCTGCACAGCAGGATGTCAATATTGTTAAGGTCGGCGGAAAGATAGAAGAAAAACTAGCACAAGTACTTAAAACATTACCTGCAGGTATTCATGTAGAGTCTATTTACAATCAAGCTAAAATTGTTGATGAATCAGTTGACGGCTTTATTTTTAATTTAGAAATGTCGGTTGCCATTGTAACTATCGCCCTGTGTATTTTTATGGGGTGGCGCTCAGGTGTCGTAGTAGGTGGTACTTTATTAATTACCGTACTTGGCACCGTATTAATCATGTGGCTTTATGATTTACAACTACAGCGTATTTCATTAGGCGCTATGGTCATTGCCATGGGGATGTTGGTAGATAACGCCATTGTTGTTGCCGAAGGCATGATGCTGCGTATGGAAAAAGGCAAGTCTGCGTTAGAGTCAGCCAGCTTTATTGTAAAACGCACCCAGTGGCCTTTACTTGGCGCTACCATTATTGGTATTGCTGCATTCTCAGGTATTGGTTTGTCTGATGATGCCACCGGTGAATTCTTATTCTCGCTTTATGCCGTAGTACTTATTTCCTTAATGTTAAGTTGGGTAATGGCGGTAACCTTAACGCCTTTACTTGGTAAATATTTTTACAAAGTTGGGCAAACTGAAAAAACTGAAGAGAAACTGTCTTTTTTACATAAAGGTTATTTAAGTGTTCTGCGTACAGCTCTACATTGGCGCGGTTTAACTATTGCTTTTTTAATAATTATTACCATCGGTGCTTATGCAAGTTTTGGCTTAATTAAACAAGGTTTTTTCCCTGCATCAAATACGCCGGTATTTTTTGTACATTACTGGGGCATGCAAGATTCTGATATTCGTGCCACCGCTAAACACATGAAAGCCGGTGAAAAAATCATCCTTGAAACTGAAGGTGTTGACTCATTATCAACTTTTATTGGTGAAAGCTCGGCACGTTTTACTTTGGTATTTGGTCCTGAAATGCCAAATGAGAGTTATGGTTTATATCTGATACGTGCTAAAGATGCTACCGATATCCCAAGACTAAGCCAGGAAATAGTTGAACAGTTACGAGCCAGTAACCCGAATGTTGAATTTTTTATTCAGGTTATGCAATTTGGTCCTGGCTCAGGTGCAAAAATACAAGCAAGGTTCTCAGGTAATGATCCTGAAATATTACGAGATTTATCTACCCAAGCGAAACGTATTTTACGAGAAGATGGCCTAATTCGTGATATCAGAGATGATTGGCGAGAAAAAGGCATGGTATTAACACCTGAATTTGATGACAACGCTGCAGGTATTGCAGGAGTAAGTCGTAGTGACTTTAGCGATGCAATCAAATTTTATACTGACGGATTAACTATCGGTCATTTACAGCACGGCGATTATTTATATCCGATTGTGGCTAAAAATGAAAATGGAAGCGAATCGAAAGATAAACTATTTAGCTTAGAAAACAGCTTGGTATGGAGTAGTAGTCAACGTACTTATATTCCGTTTAAACAAGTCAGTGGTAAGTTAAATTACCATAGCGAAGAGTTATTGATTACTCGTCGTGATAGGGTGAGAACCATTTCAGTAAAAGCTGAGGCGGGGTATGACGAAACTGCTGGTGAAGCCTTTGCGCGTGTTAAACCGTTAATTGAAGCCATTGAGTTACCCCCAGGCTATGCGCTTGAATGGGGTGGTGAATATGAATCGTCTCGTGATGCACAAGCGGCATTGGGTCAAGGTTTACCATTAGGCTTTTTAGTGATGTTTATCATCAGTGTTTTACTCTTTGGTCGCGCAAGGCAGCCCATCATTATTTGGTTAATTGTTCCTATGGCTGTGGTTGGTGTAGTTGCTGGCTTATTAGCTGCTGATATGCCATTTGGCTTTATGTCACTGCTAGGTTTCTTAAGCTTATTTGGCATGTTAATTAAAAATGCCATTGTGTTATTAGAAGAAATAGATCTGCAAATTGAGGAAGGTAAAGAAAAGGCTGTTGCTATTGTTGAGGCGAGCTTGAGTCGTTTACGACCAGTTTCTCTTGCTGCAATCACCACTATTTTAGGGGTAATGCCGCTAATATTTGACCCATTCTTTGCTGATATGTCGGTAACTATAATGGGCGGTTTAGCGTTTGCAACCGTACTTACTATGATTGCCGTGCCTGTGCTTTATAGCGTGTTTTATAGAATTCCGGTGAAAAAGGTGAAGCCTTAAAAGCGTACTCATAACACCAAGGCGGTTAACGCAAAATCATAAAGCTAGGCTATACCGCTAAGTTATATAGCTAAAACAATGAAATAAAAGCATAAAAAGGGATAACACAGTTATCCCTTTTTTATTATGCAGATTTTATTTTTCGTGATTTTATATTCTAGTTAACCAGAGTTAACATTATTTAAGTAATGCTCGCCACTGTGTGGGAGACATACCATTAACTCGACGAAAAGCGGCAGAAAATTTACTTGGATTTGAATAACCTACAAGAATCGCAATATCGGTAATCGTATGCCCTTTATTTAACAGGTTTTTGGCAACTTCCATTCGTCGCATTGTGAGATATTCAAAAGGGGCATATCCTGTTGCCGCTCGGAAAGCACGAGTAAAAGAACGAATGTCGATACCGACTTCATTAGCAACAGCTGAGACTTTAAGATTCGAATCTAATTTACTTTCTATATAATCAAATGATTGATTTAACATACTCGTTGAAAGCGATTTTACGGTACGAGATTGTTCATGGGCAGCTTTACGGTAGTTTGATAATTGATTAATAATAACCATCAATCCATGTTCGAAAAAAGCACTGGTTAAGCCGTTTGTTTCTGCATCCTTCCAAATTGCAGTCATAGTGGCTGTTAATAATGGATCTCTGTGTAAGTTTGAAGCAGCCGGAAGTAAATCCTCAATAATAATTTTTTCACCAATCAGGTTTTCAAATAAAGTTGTATTTATAGCTATACCTAACATGGATATTTTAGAAAAAAAACCTTCAGCTTTTGAATTTGGTAACGCTATTAAAACATCGCCAGGTTTAATAATACCTTCAATATTTGCTTGGTCGGAAAATCTAGCCATTTTTCCTGAACCTGCAGTACATAAGTTAAGCATTAAGCGAGAAGAGGGATCAAAACTTTTTTCAAATGCGTCAAAATTAGCATGGGCAAGCTGTAACAAACCATTGGGGGCACTAAGTGATAAAGGTGCTTTGGCACCAGTTTTATTTAAGCGTTGGTTAAAATCCTCATGTTCTTGCTGCCAACTTTTATTAATTATCATTTATTTCCCGAAAATACCGTAAATGGAGTATTCGCCCTTATATGGAGTTGCGCAGTAAAAAACACCAAATTACAATAAATAAGAATTATTCGCAATTAAAAATTATAGTTAACCTTTATCAACACTAGTTATGTTGAGCTCAGGTTAATTATTTACATTAGTTATATAGAAGGTCATATGAAGTCATTAGGGTGTTTAAAAATTTTTGGTGTTGTCATTACTATGAGTTGTTTTGCTGTGGATGCAAAAGAAAATAAAGAACAACTTAATACTCAACAAATAGAAACAATAGTTGTTACAGGTGAGTTAATTGAACGCCCCATTTATAAGGTAGCCAATAGTGCAGATATATTAGATCAAGAAACACTTAACAATCGTGCTGGTTTAGAGACTCTTCGAGATGTTTTAGATGCATCTGTTAATGTTTCAGTTGTAACAGGTACAGGTAAAGCGCCAACTGTTCGCGGTATTGATGGTACAGGTGCTTCAGAAAATGCTAATGCATTTTTTGCGGGTAGTCGTTCTCGTTTAAATTGGCAATTTGACAATCGCCCAGCCAGTTACAGTGAAATTGTATTCGGTGACATTGGTATATTCGATCTGGAACGTATTGAAGTACTTAAAGGTGCGCAAAGTACATTAGTTGGTCGAAATGCTATAGCAGGTACGGTTATTGTAAAAACTAATGACCCTAGCTTCGATAATGAGGTTACTTTTCAAGTAGCGGGAGGTAATTATGATCAGCGTCGAACTTCTGCCATGGTTAATGTCCCTATTATTGATGATCAGGTTGCCGTTCGCTTATCGGGAGACTTATATAAAAAAGAGTCTGCGGTAAATTACACTCCATATGAAGGTGTTAGTAACCCTGGTGAATCAGAGGCCCTTTCGTTACGTGGTAAAGTGCTATTTACGCCTGATTTTGCACCAAAAAGTAAATTACTTTTAACCGTATCCCACACAGACTACACTAGCCCGAATAGTGAAATTATAGTTAAGCCGTTTGAAGAACGTGAATCTAACTTCCCAAATCAACCTGTACATAACCCAAAGACAACAGCCGTATCTGCGGACTTTGATACCCAACTTTCAGAAGCGTTACACTTCACGTTAAGTACCTCTACCACAGAACTTGCATTTAAACGCCATGCTGTTCCTGGTTCGAGCAATGCAACGATTAATTCTCGAGATATAATTGTTGAACCTCGATTACATTACACCCAAGAATCAGGTTTTTCTATAGTGGGTGGTTTACACTTTTTTAAAGCCGATCAGGATGAAACTATTGAGTACTGGGGTGGACAGGCATTTAAAGATAAATCCGATACTATTGCTGCTTATACTGAAGGTTTAATACCACTTAGTGATACTTTAGATTTATCGTTTGGTTTACGCTATGAAAAAGATCATCATCAACGTCATGGTGGCGATGAAACTGGCACGCTAGTTCAAATTTCAAGCGATGAAACTTATACCGCATTATTACCTAAGTTAGGAATAAATTGGCAACAAACTGAAGAAAACAGTTGGGGAGCTCAAATATCTCGAGGTTACAATGCTGGTGGTGGTGGAATAACTTTTACCTTTCCAATTGTCAATTATGAGTATGATGCTGAGTATGTTTGGACTACCGAGCTTTATGGGCGTCAAGACTTACTAGATGGAAGGCTTTTCTTCACACAAAATATCTTTTATTCAGACTATCAAGATATGCAATTACCTTTTGATCTTACCCCTAATGATGCAAGAGACGAAGCCTTTGTTGTGCGAAATGCTGACCGTGTTAATACCAGTGGTGTAGAACTAGGAGCTACTTTTTCAATAACGCCCAACCTTGATGGCTTTATGAATATTGGCTTGTTAAATACGAAGGTAACTAAATACCCTAATTCAGGTGTTGAGGGAAATGAATTATTAACCGCTCCTAATTTTACTTCAAATATGGGCTTGTCTTGGACAAAAAATAATTGGTCAACAAGTTTTGTTGCTCGTTACACCAGCGGTTACTTTACTGATGTTAATAATCGTCCTAATGGAAAAACCAACAGTTATGTGATTGCTGATGCAAAAATATCTTATACCTTTAAAGATTTACGTGTTTTCGGAACGATTAAAAACATAGGTGATATAGATGATGCTGTTGCAAGGTACCCTGGTGTAGCTCCTAGTGATAGTAATCAACCCGATAGTGATTTTGATAGCGCAGTATTAGTACAACCAAGATCATTTTTAGTTGGTGTAGAGGTTAGTTTTTAATGCTTATGCCTTCTAGAAAGTTACTAACTTTACTGCATGGGTGGTTAGGAAGTTTTTCAGCTTTGTTTATCATCTTAGTTGCCGGTTCTGGCGTAATGCTCGCTTTTGTAGGTGAATTATTTCTTGTCCAGTATGGTGATACTTTAAAGGCAACACCTTCAAATAAGCCAATAGCGAGTATTTCGACATTAATTGAATCAGCAAAACAAGGGTACCAAGAAGATTTTCAAACCGTTGGGGTATTAATGCCTCATAGTCGTATTGAAGAAATAGAGACTGCTATGGTATTTGTTATGCCTTTAGAGAAAGATGCCGAAGCAGGTATTAGGATGATAAGTATTGATCCATGGAAAGTATCTTATAAGGGGGACTTCCCTTTAAGTGGAGCTTTTGCTCATGAATTGATCGATTTTCATTTTTCTTTTTTACTTGGTAATTATGGAACTGTTTTTGTTTGTATTCTCTCTATTTTATTAATATTTTTTGCGGCGACAGGGCTATATTTGTGGTGGCCTAAAAACAATAAAGTTTGGCGAAAAGCAAGTACCGTAAATTTTCGTGGTTCCTTAAAAAGTATTTGTTTTTCGTTACATTCTTGGCTTGGAGTTTGGAGCGCATTACTGATTATCTACTTCAGTTTGACAGGTTTAGCATTAGCTAAACCTGAGTGGTTTAGTCCTTTATTATCACCGCCTACATTCTCGCCTCCTAAAAGCGCAGGTTTTGATAAAACCTGCGCGGGAAAAGTTACCCCGAATGATGCTGAGCTGGCAGGAAGTTTAGCTTTTCCTGAAAGAGAATTAGCAACATTTTTTATGCCAAATACTGAAAATGGGCCTTACATGTTAACGTATAAAGCTAAGGGAGATAATAATAAACGAGATGGTGATGGACGTATTTATATTCATGCAACTTGTAAAGATTTAGTTCATATAGCTAGAGCCGATTTGTCAAAATTTTCAGTTAAAATTACTGACATGCTTTTATCATTACATGGCGGATATACTTTTGGTAAAGTTTTGGGGGTGATCATGGTGGTTTTTGCAGGGGTAAGCTTATTAATTATGACAGGTACAGGTTTAGTTACATTTTTTACGCGTACGCTGCGAAAACGAAAGAGTTAACCTGATAAATAAACCCTGTAACAAATTTTGTTACAGGGTCGACAATTAATAACTGATATGCAATAAGTCATGTGGTAGTAAATACCAAGATCGTAACGAGTCTTTTGGGAACATCAAGATAAGGTGTTACTTACTTGGGGAGTGAAGTCGCTTTTATTACTGCTCATTAGTTCTTGTTGCTAACTGATCAAT
The DNA here is from genome assembly GCF_018860585.1 of Colwellia sp. E2M01. Lineage (GTDB taxonomy): Bacteria > Pseudomonadota > Gammaproteobacteria > Enterobacterales > Alteromonadaceae > Colwellia. Next base: position 70,097 of record NZ_JAHKPR010000020.1, on the reverse strand, counting down.
GACTTTAAGTAAATCATTCCCAATAATATCTGGCTTTTCAGCTAACGGATAAGGTGCTTTTCCCGAGCGCATGATAAACGCCGTTTGCCATCCAGCGCGATCAGCACCGGCAATATCCCAAGCATGTGCGGCAACCAACATAGCTTCTTCGGGTTCAATCTTCATAGTTTGCTGTGCCCATTGATACACTCTTAAATCTGGCTTAAAGATCTGTAACGTTTGAACTGTTAACGAGCCATCAAAATACTGTGCTAAATTGGCATTTTTTAATTGTGCAGCAATGCCCGCATCCGATGAGTTAGTTAATGTGATTAAGGTATAACCCATTGCTTTAAGGCGCTTTAAACCTTCTACTACTTCTTTATGTGGAGCTAAATCTCTAAACGGAGTGAGTACTGCCTTACGTGCTTGTTCAGAACTTAAAGGGATGTTCTTTTGCTCTGCAATCATTTCGAGTGAAGCAATACCAATTTCACCAAAACTATTATATTGACCAGTAACATTACCTACTAACGAGTAATGCAGCATGGTAGTAAACCAATAAGGTACCAATTCATCTCGCCCACCTAAGGCTTTTGACACCGACTTTGCCACATTACCAAGATCGAGTAAGGTTTCGTTTACATCAAAAAAGATAATTTTAGGCTTTACCGTCATTTTCTGTATATTGGTTTGGGATTGAACTTCACTTGTCATACTACTTTTTATCTCTGCTGCGTTAGCAACTCCTTGAAAAAAGCTGCAGGTAATAACTAAGCTAAGCAAAAATTTGTTGTAATAGGTTTTCATAAATAGACCTTTAAAGTAAGTGGATTAGGGTTGTTTGAGACTTTTAGTTACCGTTATTAATGTTTACTCTATTTAACCTAAACTTGGTTCAAGGTGTTTTTAACCTATTAAAATACTAAATAATTTTATTTTATCTAATTCTCTAGCTTGATAGCTTTTCTACTTTCAAGGCAAATTTCGCGTCAATAGCGGGTCTATTGCAAGTAAGTTTAGCGATGAAGATAGAGAAAATAACAGCTAGAAAAGGATTCATTAAACCGAGCTCAGGCTATTTAGTTTAAAGGTAAAAGGAATAGAGTAAATACTTAACTAAAAAGCTAGTGGATAAATTTGTAACGACTTATTTTTTCGTTACTTTATAAATGGAACGGATGTGTCTCGCCTAACTTTCATTATTTTTTAATTGATAGGTATTATTTATGACGCTGTTACCGTATATAAAGAAAGATTCTTGTTTAATACAAGTTGTCAAAGTTCGGAATTCCCTGCTCCCAAACCGGTGTGTCTTTCCCTATATAATCCCGTACAGCATCAAAAAATAAGCGGGTTCTGATAGGAATATCTCGATGTGGGTAAATGGCATAAACTGCACCAAATTCTATTAGTTTTACATGCGTTAATAAAGGTACTAAACGACCATCTAATACCTCCTTATCAAGTACAAAAGAAGGGGCAACCACAAAAGCAGTGTCCGACAGAGCTTTTAGCAATAATACGTCGGCGTCATTAGCCCGATACACACTATTTAACTTTTGCTCTTGTAGCTCGCCATTTTCATCGTAATAATTGATACCTTCTACTCTAAACGAGTTACTGGCATAACTTGCTGCCGGTAAGTCAGCTAAATCTTCAATGGTTTTAGGCATTCCGTAGTTTTCAATAAAGGCTGGTGTTGCCAATATCAACAAACGATTACGAGCAATATTACGCGCTATTAATGACGAATCTTTAGGCTCACCAACCCTAAACGCCAAATCAAAACCTTCTGAAACCAAATCAACTAAGCGATCATTTAGGTTTAATTCAACTTCAACTTGCGGAAAGCGCTTTTGAAAATCGTTAATTACTGGCTGTAAGTAACGTCGACCAAACAAACCGCTTGAGGTGATCTTCAGTAAACCTTGCGGCTCCAGATGGTAGTTTTCGGCAATACGTACCGTTTCACCAATTAAATGACGTAACTCTGCAGCTTTTTTTACCATTTCAGCGCCAGCAGCGGTGAGTGAAAAAGATCGTGTTGTTCTATTAAGTAATCTAACACCTAGATCGTCTTCTAAACGACTAATTTGTTTTGAGATAACAGAGCGATCAATATTGCGAATTTCTGCTGCTTTTATAAAAGAGCCTTGTTCAACCACTTCTAGCAACATCAATAATCGACTTGTTGTATCCACTTTTAGCACCCAATTATTACAGTATAAAACCCATTGGTGCCATATTGGCACTAATCAAATGCAAAAACCATCCTTTTTATCACATTGATAGTTACATAAAATTACAAACATATTCTAAAAAGGGGTTTAATAACATGAACAAACATCTAACTGCAGTAGCAATTGCTATTGTCACTTTAACATTAGCCAGTTGCTCAGAAGAGTCTACGGCTGCAAAACAAGAAAGACCATTACAAACTATTGATGTTGCAAGTGTGATTGTTAAGCCCGTGCAAAGCTGGCACACCTACACCACCCGCCTTGAAGCACCGGAGCAAGTTTCATTAAAACCTCGTGTATCTGGTGTTGTTGACAGCATTGCTTTTAATGAAGGTGAACGTGTAAAAGCTGGTGATTTATTGTTTAAGTTAGACGACCGTCCATTTGCTGCCATAGTATCAAGTCTACAGGCGCAAATCGATAGTGCTCAAGCCGCATTAGAACAAGCTAAAAGTGAAGAAGAGCGTGCTATACGCTTAACCGAGCGTAAAGCGATGTCAACCGAGCAAGCCGAATCTCGTACTTCAACATTGCGTCAACGACAAGCACAACTTGCTGCACTACAAGCACAACTTACCGCTGCAAAACTTGATTTAGAATTTAGCTCAATTAGTGCGCCTATCGACGGTATTATTTCTCGAGCCAATATTACCAAAGGTAATAACGTCATTGCCGGACAAAGTATCCTAACGACCATTGTTTCTGATAAAGCTATGTACGCCTATTTTGATGTAGACGAACGTACATGGAACACTTCGTTTTCTGATGTTACAGCAACGGATAATCAACAAGTAATCATGCAGAAATTAGGACAAAAAGGTGGCCAAAACGATTTCCCTTATGAAGGCTACATTGACTTTATTGATAACCAAATTGATGCAGCAACAGGTACATTGCGTGTTAGAGCTGTCTTTGCTGAAGAGCATTTGCGAGCAGGCTCATTCGCACGTATTAAATTAGCGGCGAACGGCGCAACAGAAAAAATTATTGTACCTGATCGTGCAATTGGTACTGATTTGAAAAATCGTTTTGTATTAACCGTTGATGAAAACAATGTGTTGCAATATAAAGCAGTACAAGTAGGCGAGCTTTACGGTACGTATAGAGCAATTGAGTCAGGCTTAAGCGCAGACGATGTAATTGCAGTAAACGGCCCTGCCCGTGTAGGTCCTGGTATGCCAATAGCACCAAACAATATTACTCTCGACATTGATGGTGTTGCTTTTACCTTAGCTCCAGTAACTAGTCTTACCGCAAAAGCTAATGCGCAATTAGCGACAAAAGAGTAATAACGCACAATGAAATTTTCTCACTTTTTTATCCAAAGACCCATTTTTGCTGCGGTTTTATCGGTATTAATTTTAATCGCGGGTAGTATTTCGCTATTTCAATTACCGATAAGTGAATACCCAAGCATAGTACCACCAACCGTTGTTGTTACGGCAAACTACCCAGGTGCTAACCCGTCGGTTATTGCCTCAACGGTAGCAACACCACTTGAACAAGAAATTAACGGTATTGAGAACATGTTATATATGTCTTCTCAAGCAACGGGTGATGGTCGCATGAGCTTAACGGTTACTTTTGCCCTTGGAACTGATCTCGACCGAGCCCAAGTTCAAGTACAAAATAGCGTTAACAGTGCTTTATCGCGCTTACCTGAAGAAGTACAACGACTAGGGGTTATAGCTGAGAAATCATCACCAGATTTAACCATGGTTGTGCATTTATTCTCACCTGAAAAAACTCACGATACCGCTTATTTATCTAACTATGCAGATCTGTACATTAAAGACCAAATTGCTCGCTTAGCTGGTGTTGGTGATGTTCGATTATTTGGTGGTGGTCAATTTTCAATGCGTGTGTGGTTAAATCCAGATGCATTAGCTTCTCGTCAAATTACCGCAACCGACGTAGTTACAGCATTACGCTCACAAAACCAACAAGTTGCAGCGGGTAGTTTAGGCAGTCAACCTGCTGCTAACGATAATCAATTTCAAATATTATTAAACGTAAAAGGTCGTCTTGATAACGTTGAAGAATTTGAACAAGTGATTATTAAAGTAGGTGATGAAGGTCAAATTACGCGCTTAAAAGATGTAGCTCGTATTGAATTAGGCCAAGACTCTTACTCATTACGCGCTATGTTAGACAGCCAACCTGCTCTTGCGATTCCGGTATTCCAACGTCCAGGCTCAAATGCCCTTGAACTGTCAAACGATGTACGTGAAACCATGGCGCGTTTATCAGAAAAATTCCCTGAGGGTGTTGAGTACGACATTGTTTATGATCCTACTGTTTTTGTTCAAGACTCAATTGATGCGGTAATTACTACCTTACTTGAAGCCATTGTTTTGGTTGTTATCGTTGTTATTTTATTCTTACAAACATGGCGCGCTTCTATTATTCCGTTAATTGCCGTACCTGTTTCATTAATTGGTACTTTTGCTGTTATGCATTGGTTAGGCGTATCGATTAATACGTTATCACTGTTTGGTTTGGTACTCGCCATCGGGATTGTGGTTGATGACGCCATCGTTGTTGTTGAAAACGTTGAACGTAATATCGAAACAGGTTTATCACCATTAGAAGCCACCAAAGTAGCAATGAATGAAGTTACCGGTCCTATTATTGCGATTGCCCTGGTATTGTGTGCGGTATTTATACCTACGGCATTTATTAGCGGGGTTTCAGGACAATTTTATAAACAGTTTGCGTTAACTATTACTATCTCAACCGTTATTTCAGCGTTTAACTCGTTAACGTTATCACCAGCTTTGTCAGCAATATTATTAAAGTCTCACGACAGTAAACCTGATCGTTTAACTCGTATTCTCAATAAACTTTTTGGTGCTTGGTTATTTGACCCCTTCAACCGTCTTTTTGACCGTGGTAGTGAAAAATATCAAAAAATTGTTAAAAAATTAATGCGTTTGAGTGTTATTGCCGTTGCGGGTTACATACTGTTATTAGGCGGTACTGTACAATTGTTTAATACCGTACCGGGCGGCTTTATTCCTGCACAAGATAAACAATACTTGGTTGGTATTGCTCAATTACCTGATGCGGCAAGTCTTGATCGTACTCAAGCAGTAGTACAAGAAATGGAAGCTATTGCCTTGCAGGTGCCTGGCGTTGCTAATACAGCATCATTCCCAGGGTTATCTATTAATGGTTTTGCTAATAGCTCAAACAGTGCCGTAGTATTTTTACCATTAAAGTCTTTTGACGAGCGCTCTGATCCTAGTCAATCAGCAGGTGCAATTGCCGGACAATTAAACCAACGCTTTTCGGCGATTGATCAAGCTTTTGTAGCGGTATTTCCACCACCACCTATTCGTGGTTTAGGTACAACAGGTGGCTTTAAGTTACAAATTGAAGACCGTGGTAACAAAGGCTATGAAGTGTTATTTGAAAGCTTACAAGCGGTGTTAGCAGAGTCGAGAAAAGATCCGGCGCTAATGGGCATGTATTCAAGCTTTAGAGTTCAAGTGCCACAAATGGACATTGATATTGACCGTGAACAGGCACTCATTCAAGGCATTCCATTAAACGAAGTATTTGACGCCTTACAAATTTATTTAGGCTCGGTATATATCAACGACTTCAATATGTTTGGCCGTACTTACCAAGTAAAAGCACAAGCAGAAGCTGAATTTCGTCAACAACCTGAGCAAATTCTTAATTTGAAAGTACGTAACCACCAAGGAGATATGGTGCCATTAGGTTCAATATTAACGGTAACCCCGATAATAGGACCTGACCGTGTTATGCATTACAACGGGTATCCAAGCGCAGAGGTAAGTGGTAGTCCTGCTCCTGGTTTTAGTTCCGACCAAGCACAAAAAGCTATTGAGAAAATTTTAGCCGATACCTTACCGCAAGATATTGCTTATGAGTGGACAGAAGTCACCTATCAGCAAATGTTAGCGGGTAATACCATGGTTTACGTATTCCCATTAGTAGTGTTATTAGTATTTATGGTACTAGCTGCGCAATATGAAAGTTTACGTTTACCGTTAGCGATTATATTAATTGTACCTATGACTATTTTCTCAGCATTATTGGGTGTGTGGTTAGTGGGCTCAGACAACAACATTTTCACGCAAATTGCGTTAATTGTATTGGTTGCTTTGGCCTCAAAAAATGCCATTTTAATGGTAGAGTTTGCTAAAGATCAACATGAACAAGGCTTATCTCATTTTGACGCCATTATTGAATCATGTCGCTTACGTTTACGCCCAATATTGATGACTTCTATTGCCTTTACCGCTGGCGTTATTCCTCTTGTGTTAGCAACAGGTGCTGGTGCTGAAATGCGTCATGCTATGGGTAATGCGGTATTTGCAGGGATGATTGGGGTAACAGTATTTGGTTTATTATTTACACCATTATTTTATATTTTATTAACCGCACCTAAGCAAAGAAAAGGTGAGGAAAAAGCATGAACAGATCATTAAATAAATTCACGGCAACTGCGCTATTAATTAGCACTGTATTGTCAGGCTGTGCTAGTCAAATAAACGCACCTGAGCATTTACAATCAGTAGAGTCTTTTGTCGCAGAAACTAACATCGCTGACCAATTAAAAGGTCAAGACGAAGTAAACTGGTGGCAACAACTGCAATCAACACAACTTAATCAATTAGTTGACGATGCCTTAGCAAATAACTACGACTTAAAAACAAGCCAACTACAGTTAAAAAGTGCGTTGGCATTATTAGGCGCAGAAGAAGCAGAGTATTTTCCGCAAGGTGGTGCTTATGTTAACGGCCAAAGTACAGGTATTGGCGATACAATTACTCGTCAATCAAGTGCAAATCTTGCATTAAGTTGGCAGTTAGATTTATTTGGTCGTATTAATGCGTTAGTTGATGCAGCAGACGCCTCAGCGATGAGTCAAGGTGAGCAGTTAAGAGCATTACAAGTTGAAGTAGTTTCATCTGTGGTAACTGGCTATATAAGCTACCAAGGTAATAAACAGAAACTCGATATTTTAAATCAACAAATTATTGCCCTAGAGCAAAGTATTGATGTGCTTGAAGCTCGCGTACAAGAAGGTATTGCTAATGAACTTGACCTAAACCGTACTCGCGCCCAGCTTGCTCAACAACAAGCCTTATTACCGGAAGCAAGTTATGCCCAATATCGCGACTTATCAACCCTTGCGGTATTAACGGGTCGCTTAACTGGTGACTTAAACTTAGTTGATGAACAAAGCATTTTCACAACCGACTTTACTGTTACTTTAGCCGAGCCAAATAAATCAATAGCCTTGCGTCCTGATATTAGCCAAGCTTTATATAACTTTAGCCAAGCTAGTTCATTAAGTGTGGCAGCAAGTAGAGCTTTATATCCTGAAGTGAGTTTAGATGCTTTTATTGGCGTATTAAGTTTAGGTAATACCCAGCTTAGCGACACAGAAAAAAACTGGCAAATAGCGCCACAAATAGAATGGTCGTTATTAAGTTACCCTGCGTTATTAGCACAACGCGACTCACAAGAATATTTAAGTGAAGCAGCATACAATCAGTATCAAAATGTGGTTTTAAAAGCAGTTAATGACAGTGAACTATCCTTACGTTTATTATCTAAAAGCATGGAACAAAAAAAATATGCCGATAGACGTTTTAATTTTGCTAACAAAGCTTTTATTCAAGCAAACTCTATGTACCAAGAAGGTCAAATTCCCTACTTAGAGTTGTTAGATGCAAGACAAGATGTTTTAATAGCGCAAGAAAATACTGTTAACGCACAAATTATTTCATCTATCGCTAAAGTAAATGCTTACCAAGCATTTAACGGCAGATGGAGTTTCGGTTTAACAAGTTTATAATATTTGATATTTATGCAAAACACTGACACCTTAAATTTAATTGAATTACCCGAGTTAATGCGGGCTATTGTCCTTGATAAACCTAACAACGCGTTAAGTTTATCTGAGGTACAAATTCCGCTACCTCATTGTGGCGATCAAGAACTGATAGTAAAAGTTGAATATGTTGGCTTAAACCCAACAGATGTTGAGCTTGCTAAAAAAGGATTTTGTCAGTGGCATTACCCACATATTATGGGGTTTGATGCGGTAGGCACTGTCGTTCAAGCCAAAAAAGGCTTATTTCCTACGGTTGGCGATCGCGTTATGTGGCACGCTAATATTGGCGGACAAGGCGTATTAAGTGAATACGCCAGCGTCCCTAATTTTGCAGTGTCGGTTGTACCTGATAGTGTTACAGGTAGCGATGCTGCAACCTTGCCTTGCGCAGGAATGACTGCTCTAATAGCCATGAAAAAGCTGCAAATTATACAAGGCGAAAGTATTTTTATTGATGCTGGCGCTGGCGCTGTAGGTCAATTTGCTATTCAATTTGCCAAACAATTAGGTGCTGATGTATTTACTACTGCAGCAAAACGTAATCATAAGTTAGTCACTAAGTTAGGTGCTGATGTTGTTTTTGATTACCAAGATAAAAAGCTCGCTGACAAGCTAAGTCGTGAAGTAGGTCCGCAAGGTTTTGATGCCGTACTTGATTCATTAGGTGGAGAAACAACAGCGCGAAACATTGAATTAATGCGTTTCTGTGGCCGCATCGCTTGTTTAAAACCATTGCCTCTTTTTGAACCTGCATTAATGTTTAGAAAAGCCCCTAATATAGGTATCATTTCTTTAGCAGGCGCATGGTTGTGTAATAGTTTATGTGCGCAACAAAAAATGGGCTTTTTAAGTAAAGAGCTACTTGAAGCAGTTGCCCAAGGTAATATTATCCCCCCGAAAGTTACCTCGGTTGATTTCAATGCCGATAATATTTCTGCGGCATTACATAGGCAAATCAACGGTGGTTTTACCGGAAAACAAATCATAAAGATCACATAACCCTATAAGGCCTCGTTTCCCGATGCCTTATTTTTTTATAAAATACCCATGCTCTTAAAATAAATTAAGGCATACCAAACACTACACAACTAGTTTCTAGCTATAAACACAATCATGCTATATTCTAATAAAAGACGTTTTTTTGAAGTATTAGGGTATGATGATCTTTCAGAGATAAAATTTATTCAATTAAAAACGAATTTAATCGCGGCGCGAACTTTACTTATTACTTCGAGAACTAGTCATTCTATTTAAAAAGCTAGCAACAAAGAGTAAATTCGTTTTAAATAAACCTAAAGACAGCACTTGTTTGAAATTTATACGGCGTTATCGCATCTTCGTGTAGCAAGTTACACCTCGCATGCTCTGACTTGTCTACTATTAATACAAAGAAGTCCAAACAAGTTGCTGTAAAGTAATCTCGAAAGATCAACAGACCCTAAGCAAATAAACTACATCACTAAAGCTATAACTAAGGATAACGTTTGAACATTTTTATTCTCAGTATTTTTTTTATCGTCGTTATTTTATTTTCTATTTGGATATATTGTCTATTAAAAGAAGTAAATACGAGAAAAAATATTGAGAGCGAATTACTTAATGATAAGTCTCACCTTTATGAGTTACACAAATACGCACTCATCGGGCATTGGGAAATTTTAGCCGATAACACAACACATTGGTCTGAAGACATGTATCGGTTATTTGAATTTCCGATTAACAACAACACAAAACCAAAATCTTTTTCGAACTTACTCAACTCCGCCGACTTACGTCTATTCACCGCATCTATTGAGCATTGTTTTGCCACTGGCGAAGAACATCACATTCAATGTAAAGTAAATCTACCTCATAACTCGCAAGAACGTTGGATCGACTGTCGTGGTAAAGCCATACTCGACGCCAATGGCATACCCTATAAAATATCAGGTTTTGTACAAGATATTACCGCACAAAAAAGCGCTGCTGACTTACTTAAAGAAAACGAAGATAAATATCGCGCCATGTTCGAAACAGCGTTAGTGGGTATGGCACTTAATGATAAAGATGGAAATCTTATTGAGGTTAATCAAGCATATCTTGATATTATTGGTTATAACAAAGCAGAAATTTATCAACTGAGCTACTGGGACCTCACACCTACATCCTATAAAAACGAAGAAAACATTCAGCTCGCCTCATTAAAAAATACGGGTCGCTACGGCCCTTATGAAAAAGAGTATATCCATAAATCTGGGCGACTCGTACCTGTAGTGTTAAATGGTGTTAGCGTCGTAAAACCAGATAACGAGACTTACACTTGGTCATGTATTCACGATATTACCTACAGAAAAGAGATGGAGTTACGTGAAAAACTCCGCTCTCATGTATTAGAGCTTATCGCCAGTAATGAAAAGTTACCTATTATTCTTGAAGCTATTGTCAACAGTGTTGAACAAAACAACACGACCATGTTATGTAGTATTTTATTACTCGATGATACAGGTAAACGGTTAATACTTGGCGCCGCACCAAACTTACCTGAGTTTTATAGTAGTGCAATTAATGGTATAGAAATTGGTGATGGCGTTGGCTCATGTGGTGAAGCTGCCTTTACTAAAAAACGTGTCATTGTCGAAGAGATTCAAAACCATCCTAACTGGCAAGCTTATAAAGCGTTAGCGCAGCAAGCAAAGTTAGGCTCATGCTGGTCTGAGCCCATACTTTCTACGCAAGGAAAAGTACTTGGCACTTTTGCGATTTATCATCATAACACGCATCTACCAACAGCAGAGAATATTACCTTAATAGAACAAATAGCTAGTTTAACAAGTATTGCTATTGAGAAAACCCAAGACAATGTAGCTTTAAAGTCCAGTGGCGAACAAATGCAATTGGTATTAGAAGGGGCAGAATTAGGTTATTGGGATTGGCATATTGTTACAGGTAAAGTAGAAAGAAATGAACGTTGGGCTGTTATGTTGGGCTACAGCTATAACGAGATAAAAAAAACCACTAATCAGTGGGCAGATTTCGTGCATCCTGAAGACAGAGAAAAAGCATGGACATCAATTAATAACGTACTTGAAGGCAAGTCTAAAGCACATAGTATTGAATATCGCATGTTAACTAAAAGTGGCGATTATATTTGGATTCATGATCAAGCTAACGTAATACAACGCGATGCTGAAGGTAAGCCGCTACGTATGAGCGGAACGCATAGCGATATTACTACACGAAAACTTTCCGAAGAAAAACTAAAACTCGCTGCCAGTGTATTTTCTCATGCTCGAGAAAGTATCGTCATCACCGATACAAATAGCATAATTATTGATGTTAATGAAACCTTTACCACCACCACAGGTTATAGCCGCACCGAAGCCATAGGTAAAAACCCTCGTTTTTTAAAGTCAGGAAAACAAACTAAAGAGTTCTATAACGAGATGTGGAAAACCTTAAAAAATCAAGGTTATTGGCAAGGAGAGCTTTGGAATATTCGTAAAAATGGTGAATTATTCGCGGAAATGAAAACTATCAGCGCGGTACTTAATGAACAAGGAGTTGCAACCCATTATGTTGCCTTAGGTAATGATATTACCGCAATTAAAGAACATCAAAATCAACTCGAACATATCGCCCATTTTGACGCACTAACCAACCTGCCTAATCGTTCTTTACTTGCAGATCGCTTATCGCAAGCAATGCTACAATGTAACCGCAATGGAAGCTCCTTAGCGGTTGTATTTTTAGATCTAGACGGTTTTAAAGCCGTTAATGATGCTTACGGGCATGACATGGGAGATGAATTACTGATTGCCCTTTCCGTTCGAATGAAAGCAGCCCTACGTGAAGGTGATAGTTTATCGCGCATTGGCGGTGATGAATTCGTCGCGGTATTAACAGACTTGCCTAATGAAAACACGGCACAAGAGTGTGAACCGGTATTAGAGCGTTTATTAGTCGCGGCTTCTGATCCAGTAACAATTGATCAAACGGTGTTAAATATATCAGCGAGTATTGGCGTGACATTTTATCCTCAAGATAATGTGAGTACAGATCAACTAATGCGGCATGCTGATCAAGCCATGTATATTGCTAAAGAGTCAGGTAAAAATCATTATCACTCTTTTGATACCGCCCAAGATGATGCCATTAAAAATCAACATGAAAATTTAGCGGCAATCCGCTTAGCTTTAGATAACGAACAATTTGTGCTGCACTATCAACCTAAAGTAAACATGCGTACAGGAAAGGTAACAGGGGCTGAGGCTCTTATTCGCTGGCAACATCCAGAAAAAGGGTTACTATATCCAAACGACTTTTTACCCATAATAGAAAACAATGCTATCAGTATTGAATTAGGTGAATGGGTAATAAAGAGCGCGCTGTTACAAATTAGGCAGTGGCAAAACATGGTAACCGGTTTACCATTACGCATAAGTGTCAACTTAGCGGCTGTGCAATTACAACAACCTGATTTTACAGAAAGATTAACCCAGTTACTTAGTGAACATGCTGATGTAGATCCTAGTTACTTAGCGCTGGAAGTCTTAGAAACAACGGCTTTAGACGACGTAAAACATGTTTCTGAAGTTATGTGTAACTGTATAAAACTAGGGATTAGCTTTTCTTTAGACGATTTTGGCACCGGTTACTCCTCTCTAACTTACCTTCGTCGCCTACCAGCAAAAGTTATTAAAATAGACCAAAGCTTCGTGCGTGATATGTTATACGATCCTGAAGATTTAGCCATTGTTGAAGGTGTAATAGCTTTAGCTAAATCGTTCAAACGAGACGTTATTGCAGAAGGGGTTGAAACCATTGAACATGGCACTGTGCTGTTACAGCTAGGATGTGACTTTGCGCAAGGTTATGGTATCGCTAAACCAATGCCGGCAAGTGATTTTCCTGATTGGGTTAACAACTGGAAACCCGCTGCAGCCTGGCAAGTTATAAAGCCAATGAGTTAAAAACTACAACTTAGAACTTACCACCTAGAATCTAGGTTCTAGAATCTAGGTTCTAGATTCTCAAGCTTGCTTTCCTCAAAATAACTAATCAAACACCACGACAAGTTATTTTCAGCCATATTAATTTCAAAAAACACCTTGCCGATAGGCCAACAAAAATAGCTCCTCTCAAATAACAACCTTAAAGTTGTTTAAAAAAAACACATCTAAAGATTGACACTGCACTTTCCTAGTGCGATTATGCCCCACCCCTGAGCAAAAGCCCAATACAAGAGCTTGTGCTCAAACATGTTTTAAGGTAACTTCCAACAAACAATAAGTCACTGTTAAATATATATTTATAAATAGTTACGTTAATAAACAAGTTAATAAACAAGTTAATAAACAAGTTAATAATAAAAATACAGGCATAAAAAATGACAATAACAAACAAAATTGAACTAATTATTTTTGACTGTGATGGTGTCTTAATTGACAGTGAAATCATCAGTGCTCAGGTATTGATTGAACAGTTATTACCTTTAGGCGTCGAAATTAACATGGCTTATGTTCAACAACACTTTTTAGGTTGTAGCTTTAGCTCGGTAAAAGAAAAACTGGATAGTGCTTTTAACATACAGCTGGCTAATTCATTTGAAGAAGAGTACCGCATTGCCTTACTTGGCAAATTTTCAACGGGTTTAAAAGCGACCCAAGGTATTACAGGACTACTACCGCACTTAGCTATTCCGTTTTGTTTAGCGACTAGCAGTAGTCCAACACGCACTGATCGCGCTCTAAATATTGTTGGTCTCGACCGTTTTTTCTGTGGCAAGGTTTTTACCGCTGCAGAAGTTGAAAACGGTAAACCAGCACCAGACTTATTTTTACACGCAGCAAAAACGATGCAAGTAGCACCACAGCATTGTTTGGTCATTGAAGACAGTGTCGCGGGTGTTAGTGCGGCTGTCGCTGCCGGTATGCAGGTTATTCATTATCAAGGGGGGTTACATATGACTGAAGCCACTAGCCAAGCAATTGCTACTACATACCCAGAAACCAAGATAATGCGACACTGGCAAGATTTCCTCCAATTACAACCTAAATTAATCACCACGAATACTAATAAAGCTCAACGTAGAATTTAACCGTCAAACGCTTTAAAAAATATAAAAAATACATACAGATAATTACAACAGGTGCCTTTATGGAAAACAAATCAACAACAGAATTGCAGCGTTTAGAAGATGCCGCTCGTGCAGCCTGGCTTTATTATGTTGCCAAAAATACTCAAGAAGAAATTGCCCAAAAGCTGGAAGTATCACGTCAATCAGCACAACGTTTAGTTGCCCTAGCAGTGAGTGAAGGTTTGATAAAAGTGCGCTTAGATCACCCTATCGCTCAATGTATGGAATTAGCACAACAGCTCAAGAATAAATTTAATTTAGTTGAATGTGAAATAGTACCAAGCGATCCTAACACCCCTGATTCAAATCATGGTTTAGCCCAATGTGGCGCAACGATTTTAGAGCGTTATTTAAAATCAGAGACACCAAAGACATTAGCGTTTGGCACTGGTAGAGCACTAAAAGCCTGTATTGACGAATTACCAACAATGCAATCTCCACAACATAACATAGTATCTATGTTAGGCAACATGATGGCTGATGGCTCAGCGTCAGCCTATGATATTGTCATCTCAATGGCTAATCGCGTAAACGCCAAACATTACCCAATGCCTTTACCAGTAATAGCCTCCAGCGTTGAAGAAAAACAAGTTTTACATAGCCTACAACCAGTAAAGAGTATTTTTAGCTTAGTACAAGAAGCTGATGCAACCTTTGTAGGTATTGGACAAATCACTGAAAATGCACCTTTATTAATGGATGGCTTTATTAATGATAATGCCCTTGATGTCATTAAAAATGAAGGCGCCATAGGGGAAATAATCAGTTGGCTATACGACAAAAATGGACAATTACTAGCCAATGCAACCAATGAACGTGTAGTAAGTGCCCCATTAACCATCAATGCCAGTAACCCTGTTTATGGTATTGCCGCAGGTACAGACAAAGTGAATGCGATACACGCTGCACTTAAAGGAAAGCTTATTAACGCCTTAATAACTAATGAGCATACCGCTAAAGCAATTCTTAAAATCTTATAATAACTTAACATCTTATAATAAATAGTACTGCCAATAAACCTAAGAAAGGTAGTCGACATAAAAGAGTAGCGCTCAAAACAGCTACAAGCATTTAACTAGGAGACTAGTATTAGTCGTACCGAAGGTAAGTGCAAATGATACGAGGAAAGAACAGATGTCAAACATTAAAAATGAAAATTCATTTAGTGAAATAAATGAAGAACAGATGCCTATTGCAAAAAATAAGCTCCATGGTTGGAAACATTTCGCAGGTTTATATGCAGGCGAGCATGTTGCCGCTACCGAATTTGTTATTGGCGCAACTTTTGTAGCCTTAGGCGCCTCAACTAAAGATATTTTACTCGGATTATTAATTGGTAACCTACTAGCTATGTGTTCTTGGTGGTTATTAACCGCACCAATCGCCGTAGAAACACGTTTAAGTTTATATAATTACCTCAATAAAATTGCCGGTAATTCAATGACCAAGCTCTATAACTGGGCGAATGTGGTAATATTTTCGGTGATCTCCGCCGCCATGATAACCGTATCCGCCACTGCGGTCAGGTTTGCCTTTGATATTCCCGCGCAGCTCAATTGGTATCCCAGTAGTTTTTGGTTTGTGATGATTGTACTCGCAGTAGGCTCTATCGTGGTGTTTGTTGCTATGTATGGCTTTTCAACCGTAGCCGACTTTTCTAAAGTGTGTGCCCCTTGGTTATTTGTTATTTTCATTGCCGGTTCATTTACTTTATTTCCTGCCTTATCTAATCATGTATTAGGCACAACAACCGCAACAGGTTGGGCAGATTTTCTCGCTATTGGAGACAGCTCTATTTGGACAGGATTTACCAGTGATGGCGAAAAAGGTATCGGTCTCTTCGAAGTGATTGGCTTTGCTTGGGCAGCTAACTCTATTACCCATTTTGGTTTAATTGACATGGCAACCTTTCGCTTTGCTAAACGTAAAAGTTACGGTTTATTTTCAGGTGTTGGTATGTTCTTCGGACATTATATTGCTTGGATCTCAGCGGGCATTATGGGCGCTGGTGCGGCGGTTTTACTTAAAACTACCATAGTACAGTTAGATCCCGGTGATGTGGCTTATCACGCCTTAGGCTTAACAGGATTTGTCATTATTATTATTGCCGGTTGGACTACAGCTAACGCTAATTTATATCGTGCCGGTTTAGCGGCACAGTCTATTTTTGTTAATCAAACCCGTGAAAAAACTACCGCCATTGTAGGCATTGTTACGGTAATTATTGCTTGCTTTCCCTTTGTATTTTCACAAATGCTACCACTACTTACCTACGCAGGACTATTAGTTGTACCTGTAGGCGGCATTGTATTTGCTGAACATGTAATATTCCCAAAAATTGGTTTAACTCGCTACTGGGCTAAATATCAAAAAATATCACGCAGCATTCCTGCTATTGCCACTTGGGCACTGTCCTTAGTGTTTGGCTTTGGATTAAATATTCTCGATGTGATGTCGTTTTATTACTTGTTCATCCCTACTTGGCTATTCAGCATTGTTGTTTATACCTTATTAGCGAAAAAATATGGCGCAGATCAAGACTACAGTGAAGACGTTGCCGCAGAAGCGCTTGAACAACAACAAATTGTTGCTTATCAAGCCAAGCAAGCCATTAACGACAAACCTTTTATTGAAGATACTAGCGGTATAAGCAAACTGTTGAATGCTGTCTCAGTTATTTCATTATTAGTGATTACCGCCTTTGCTTGTCAGGTGATGTTCTTCAGCGAAACCATGGCGATTTATGAAACCAATAAAAGCCAATTTGAGTTTTACTGTTTCATTTTTACCATCACCTATTTTGCCAGTGCTTATATGTCACTTAAAAGACAAAAAGCACTCAATACCTAATTAACCGCCCTGTAGAGAGTGGCTATTATTAACGTATTTATACAAATATACGCTGGCATAGCATACGTCTTTAGCCAGCCTAAAGTTAGACTCAAGGCTATTGAGTAAGGAAAAAAACATGACGACTGATTCATTAAATCAAGCAATATTAAACCAAGCAAGCTTAACTGGTTTACCTAACAATATTGAATTCCCAAGCTATGACCGTAGCCAACTTAAAGCAGGCATAGTGCATATTGGTGTCGGTGGTTTTCATCGTGCTCATCAAGCGGTTTATTGTGATGAATTATTAAAAACACCTGGCTCAGAGCAATGGGCAATTTGTGGTATTGGTTTATTAGAAAATAACCGTGGTTTACGCGATATTTTAGTAAAGCAAGACTACTTATACTCATTAGTGGTACGCCATCCTAATGGACAAATTGATAACAAAGTTATCGGCTCAATGATCGACTTCATATTTGCCCCTGACAACAAACAAGCTGTAATTGATAAATTAGCACATATTGACACTAAAATAGTTTCGTTAACCATTACTGAAGGCGGTTACAACGTTCACCCGAGCACAGGTGAGTTAGATGTAACTAACCCAGATATTACCCATGACATTGCTCATCCGAATGATCCTATAACCGCGTTTGGCTATATTGCCGCCGCATTACGAGTGCGTAAAGCTAAAGGCATGAAAGCATTTACCATACAGTCTTGTGACAATATTCAACACAATGGCAACGTTACCCGTAAAATGCTCTTAACCTTTACCGCACAACAAGATGCTTTTCATCAAGATACAATACACAACAACTCAGGATTGAGTCATTGGATTGCACAAAATGTTCAATTTCCTAATGCCATGGTCGATCGTATAACGCCAGTAACCACTAAAGCTGATATTGATTACGTAGCAAAAAACTTTGAATTAAGCGATGAATGGCCAATCACTTGCGAGGCTTTTTCACAATGGGTAATTGAAGACAACTTTAGTAACGGTCGCCCAAATTGGGACAAGGTCGGCGCACAACTTGTGGCTGATGTAACTCCGTTTGAAAAAATGAAAATACGGTTATTAAATGCAGGTCACTCTGTACTAGGTTTATTAGGATCAATTCATGGTTATGCAACCATAGATGAAACTGTGTCAGATAAAGACTTTGCCGAGTATCTACGTGCTTTTATGGATTTAGAAGTCACACCTTTGCTAGACCAGTTAGACGGTATTGATTTAAACCAATACAAAAATACTTTAATTGAGCGTTTCGCCAACCCTAACATCAAAGACAGTTTGTCGCGTATTTGCTCTGAAAGCTCAGCTAAGTTACCGAAGTTTTTAATTGCTACCATTAATGAAAACCTAGCCGCGAATCGCGACTGCTCTTTAGCGGCATTAGTGATTGCTACTTGGTGTTTATATAGCGACAAACAAGTAAATCAAGCGCAACAGCCATTAACTATTCAAGATGCGATGCAAACAGAGTTAACGCAATACGCACAAAATACGCAGACTGATAGCCTCGCCTTTTTAAAACTAAACAGCTTATTCGGCGATTTAATGAATAAACCCGCCTTTACTGAATTATATAGTGATGCGATTAATGCTCTTTATGCGCCGGCGAGTAATATAAAAAACATTATGGGCAATATCCTCATACAAAAACGTCTTACTGTTACTGAGGAGGCAAAATAATGAACAGTTTATTTATTAATAATAAAGCCGCTAGCGATATATCAATTACTTGTTTTGGTGAAGTACTTTGGGACTGTTTTGCTGACGGAAAACGTTTAGGTGGCGCACCTTTAAATGTATGTTTACGCTTGAACTCCTTAGGAATTAACACGCAAATAATCAGTGCTGTTGGCAATGATCCGTTAGGTTATGAGTTACTTGCTGAGATAAAGTCACGTAATTTTTCTACGCCACACAATGATGCAGCCATTATTAATAGCGACTTTATCGCGATCAATTCTGATAAAGGTACCAGTACCGTTGAAGTGACTTTAGATAAACGCGGCTCAGCAACTTATGAAATAGTTAGCGATACAGCATGGGACAATATCGCCTTAACACCTGCACTTATTGACCAAGTGAGCAGTTCAGACGTTTTTGTTTATGGCAGCTTAGTTGGGCGTCAACAAGAGTCATTAACCACATTAAATGCGCTTATTGACGTAGCAAACTTTAAAATATTCGACGTTAACTTACGTAAGCCACACTACCAACTTGAAACTTTAATAACTTTAATGAAAAGTGCTGATTTTATTAAGCTCAACGACGATGAATTATATGAAATAGCCCATGCAATGGGCTCAAAATTTAACTCATTAGAACAGAACTTAAACTTTATTGCCGAGCAAACCAATACCGCTTATTTGTGTGTAACCAAAGGTCAACACGGTGCATTACTGAAAATTAACGACAACAATTATTATAACTCGGGTTTTTTAATTAACGTCGTTGATACCGTGGGAGCAGGTGATTCTTTCTTAGGCTCCTTAATCTACCAATTATGTAGTACAACCGATGCTCAATATGCTGTTGATTTTGCTTGTGCTGTTGGTGCTATGGTAGCCGAAAATCAAGGAGCCACTCCTGAACTATCACTTGAGGCGATTGAAGCGTTTATTAACCCCGCTTAATTAAAGGTCTAGCTACATTCATACCTCATATAGCCGATAATACTCATATTATCGGCTGTTTTTTATACTTAAATTAATTTAGTGGCCACTTCGTATAATCATTTTTAAAGTTACAATAGGTCTAATAGTCTTCTTATTATTTACCATTGAGTACTGATATTGATGAATGACAGTATTAAAATGCAAGTTCTCTGGTTGAGTATTCTTTGCACCGTACTCTTTAGTCCGCTAAGCTTCAGCCAAGCCTCAGATATTACTCAACAAAATATATTTACCACAATAACAATAATACTGAGCTTAAAAATGTTGATAAATTTAGCCGACAAACAACTCTACAAGGCTAAAAATTCAGGAAACAACCGTGTTATTTTTTAGCTCACAATACATTTATGGCTCACACTAAATAGTTATCTCACTTAAGTTTATCAAAGGTATTACATGTCTAGTCTATTAAACTCAACCATTAACAATTATTACCACCCAGAAATAATGATAGAAAACTGGACTATAGGGCAAGCTAAGTCTTGGTGTGTTCTCGGCACAATAGACTCTGGCAAGCAATCTATTGCTCATGTATTAACAAGCGAAATTAAACCTACTACTGTTGATACATTAATGTTGCCTAACAAAAATGATATTGCAGTCATTTCCTTTGAAGAACAGCAAAAAATTTATGAACATGAATTAAAAATTGAAGCGACTGATGATATAAACCAACAAGATATTGGCACCCTAGTTCGTGAGTTTTTACCACAAAAAAAATTAAACGATCCGCTCATTAAAACGGTAGGTTTAGATAATTTATTAGATTCAGGTTATCGCCAGCTAAGTAGTGGTGAAGGTCGAAAATTACTAATACTTGCCGCTATTTTACAGGGTAAAAAATTACTGGTTTGTGAAGACCCGTTCGACAGTTTAGACCGCGAAAGCTGTAAAACACTGTCTAACTTATTTAAAGAAATTATCGATAACCGTGGTATTACGTTAATACTGCTATTAGGTAATCGTAGCGATATTCCCGCATGGTGTGAACAAATCGCCATTATCAAAAAGAATGAATTTACGGTTATTGGCGCACAAGGTAACGAAAAAACTCAGCAAAAATTAAATGATTATTTTAACTCTAATGCAGAACAGATAGACCTACCTGAAGAGTTTAAAACCCTTTCTTCTTATAGCCATGAATATTTATTCAGATTAGTGAATGGCACTGTGCGTTATCAAAATAAAGCGGTTTTTGAAGGGCTAAATGTCAGTGTAAAACCGCAACAACACACCTTGATAACAGGCAAAAATGGTAGCGGTAAATCAACCTTATTAAATTTAATTACCGGCGAATGCACCCAATGTTATAGCAATGACTTAACCCTGTTTGGTATTAAACGCGGAAGCGGTGAAAGCATTTGGCAATTAAAAGCTAATATGGGCATAGTTACCCCTGAATTACATCGTCAATATCGCGTTAATGGCAGTTTATTAAACGTAGTGTTGTCAGGTCTTTTTGATTCTATCGGTTTATATCAAACTACCGAAAACTATCAAATAACTTACGCCCGTCAATGGTTAAAAAAGGTTGGTTTAGGCGATAAAGAAAGTGCCTTGTTTAACGAATTAAGTTTCGGGGAACAGCGATTAACACTCATTGTGCGAGCACTAATTAAAGCACCGCTGTTATTAATACTTGATGAAATAACCCAAGGCTTAGACGAGTTTAACCGTCAGCGTATTTTAAAAATCATTAAGATGATCATGCAGGAGAGCCACTCAACTATTTTATTTGTAACGCACCGACAAGACGAGTTATTAGACAATTTTAGCCAGCATATTAAGCTATAACGCTAATTAAACTACAGTCTAATTTAATTGAACCAAGTTGAAGTAAAAGCCATTTTTCTACGCAGCGCCTGTATAGTTAAGCAAGTAGCCAACATTGAGCAGAAAAAAGCGCCTCCATACCGCCGCGGCAGTAATAGACTGATCTATTACCAGCCGCCACTGCCACTATAAAAAGAGCTGTTTTTAGTGATGCTACTGTTACTCGCTGCTTCAACCACATCAAAAGTAATATCACGGCGCCTTTTCATTTGATGGTCATCAACCACCACACTAATGGCTGATATTTTCAATTCCTGCGGTTGTACTGCTATTTTATGATGACTTTCTTTGCTGTCTTCGACAATATGACCATTATTGAAGTCAACAAGGTTAATTTGATAGACCTTAGCTTGGTTAGATTTATTTCTGATTTTAAATAAATAAGTGTTTTGTATTTTACCGTCTTGATTAACACTATACAGCGCCTGCCTATCTCTTATGATATTTACCTCAAAACTTTGCCAATTTATTCCCCAAACAACCATGGCAACAAGGCTTAAAGTAACGCATGAACCATAACTTAAATGTTTTTTCCAAGGAGATTTTGTACTTTTAGTCGCGGAAAATGCAATAAGTCCTTTAGGGTAATTAAACTTAGTCATGGTCATATCACAGGCATCAACACATAAACCACAATTAATACACTCGTACTGCATCCCTTCTCTTATATCAATACCTACAGGACATACTTGCACGCACAAATTACAATCGACACAATCGCCCATATTTGCATTTTTGGGCGCTGTTATTTTTCTTTTTCCTCGGTTTTCGCCACGAACAGCATCATAACTAACAAGCTTGGTTGACTGATCAAACATTGCTGACTGAAAACGTGCGTAAGGACACATATGCAAACACATTTTTTCCCGTATCCAACCCGCATTGATATAAGTACATAGTGCGAAAAATAACACCCAAGAGAAAACAATAACTGAAGATTTTAACGTAAAAAAAGAATAATAAAGTTCATCTACAGGTATGAAATAAGAGATGAATACCAAAGCAGTAAATAATGAAATACTGCCCCAAATAACATGCTTTAATACTTTTTTAGTCACTTTATTTAAGCTAATAGGTTGTTTGTCTAATGCTTTACTGTGGTTGTGACTACCTTCAATTCTACGTTCAACCCAGTTGAACATGAGCATCCAAATAGTTTGCGGACAAGTAAAACCACACCACACCCGACCATATATTTTTGTCACATAAAATAATAAAAAGGCTGAAAAAATACCAAATAAGCAAAAAATAACTAAGTCTTGTGGAAACAAAGTAAAAGCAAATATATGTATTTTTTGTTGGCCAATATCAATAAGTATTGCTTGCTCGCCGTCGTAGTTAATAAATGGCGTTAACACAAAAATAATCATCAATAAGGAACTTAATAACCGTCGGATTTTTTGAAAACGACCTTGCTGCTCTCGAATATAAATTTTGTCATCAGTGACAGCTGTTTTAAAAATAAGATTGTTGTTTGACAAATAGGGTGAACTCACCTTTTTCTCCGCTAACCAATTACGATATATGCAGTCTAAAGGTCAAATCTGTTATTAATAGATACACACAAATAAACTATAATAGGTACAGATTAAAAAACTATATTGGTGAAAGCAGGTGCGACAATTCAAATACGAACAACTCGCTAATACGTTAAAAGCTCAAATTGACGAGGGTAAATGGCAAGAAAATGAAAAACTCCCTTCAATTAGAGCGTTAGCAAAAACCTATTCTTGTTCAAAAATATCCGTGCAAAAAGCCCTGCATACTTTAGAGGCTCGAGACATTATTTTTGTTAAAATAAAGTCTGGTTATTATGTATCTGCCAGCAAACAAGCATCGTATATTAATAGTGCTCCCTTAGTAATGAGTGTGCCCACCCTTATAAATGTACCTGAGTTATTTTATGAAATAATGAAACGAGGTGCTGCTTTTGATATTGCGCCAAAACCTATAGACAACGCACAAACACCACAAAATTTATTGTTACTCAATCGCCATATCAGTCGTTCATTAAGAAATAAACCACACAGTAATGCTTTATATTACTCTGCTCCTCAAGGCGATGAAGAACTGAGGCAGCAAATTAGTAAACATTACAGAAAGCGTGATATTAATATTGCAGCAGACGAGATATGTATTACCTCAGGCTGTCAAAACAGCTTATTCCTCGCCCTAACCTCAACTTGTAAAGCTGGAGATATTGTCGCGATTGAAAGCCCTGCTTTTTATGGTGTATTACAATTGCTAGAGCATTTACAGGTAAAAGTGGTAGAGCTACCCAGTAGTTTCACAACAGGTATAACAGCAGAAACATTAAGGGATGCCACGAATAAATGGCAAATTAAAGCCTGCGTGCTAACCGCTAATTTTTCCACGCCTACTGGCGCACTAATGACAGATAATGAAAAACAAAAAATGGTTGCCTTAGCCGTTGAGAAAAACATCACCTTAATTGAAGATGATATTTACGGTGATTTAGGTTTTCATAGTAATGTAAAACCCTTGAAGAGTTTTGATACGCAAGACAAAGTAATACTTTGCAGTTCTTTTTCAAAGTCGCTATCACGCGATTTACGTATTGGCTGGATAGTAACGAAGAAGCATTACAAAAAAGTAACGCATCTTAAGTTAGTCTATCAATTATCAACTAGCCAAGCAGTTCAAAATGGCTTAACAAGTTTTATGGCTGATGGCAGTTTTGAACGGCATTTACTGCAATATCGAAAAATATTATTAGCACAACGAAACCAGCTAATTAACGGCATTAAAAACCACTGGCAAGTATCAACAAATTTTACCACCCCCGAAGGCGGGCTTAGTATTTGGATTGAACTACCTAAACAAATTAATACGCTCAAGCTGTATAATAATGCCCTAGCCGAAGGCATAATCATTACTCCTGGCAGGTTGTTTACCTCTACAGATAATTATTCAAACTTCATCAGGCTCAGCTTCGCTCACTCAACTACCGGTCATAGGCTAAAGGCATTGATAAAGCTGGGTGACTTGTGTAAAAACATACTAAGCTATCCGTTAGGATCTCGTTAACCATTCGCTTAATCAGGAGATAATTTTGACAAAAACCTTAATATTCGGCAATTCTGGCTCAGGAAAATCAACATTAGCTAAAAAAATCAGCACCGACAATAATATTGCTCATTTAGATTTAGACACTATTGCGTGGCAAGTAACCTCACCGCCAACGCGTACACCTATTGCAGACAACAAGTTTTTTCTCGAAGACTATATTAATAAACATAAAAGCTGGGTTATTGAAGGCTGTTACGCAGACTTGCTGCAATTACTCACAGCAAAAGCCGATAACATTATTTTTTTAGATTTACCTGTGGAAGCTTGTATAGACAATGCTAAAAAACGCCCTTGGGAGCCGCACAAATATGAAAGCGAAGCCGCGCAAGATGCTAATTTAGGGATGTTGATAGAATGGATTAGACAATATACAAAACGGGAGGACACTTTTTCACACAAAACGCATACGGCATTATATGATGAGTTTACCGGTAAAAAAGAGCGAAGAACTACTAATAGTTAAAGCACAAATTAAACTGGACTCAGTAAACTAAACTCAGTTAGCTAAACTCCGTAAACTAACGCTCTTCTTCGCGCAAAGTTAGCACCTCAAAACCCGTACTTGTTACTAAAATAGTATGCTCCCACTGTGCTGACAGTTTTTTATCGCGAGTAACCACTGTCCAACCATCTTTCTTCTGTTTGGTTTTATAGCTTCCTTGGTTGATCATCGGCTCAATGGTAAACGTCATTCCTGCTTTTAGCTTTAGCCCTGTTGCCGCCTTACCATAATGCAGCACCTGCGGCGCTTCATGCATTTCTTTACCTATGCCATGACCACAATATTCTCGTACTACCGAGTAACCTGCTGCTTCAGTATACTTTTGAATGGCATGACCAATATCACCTAAGGTTGCGCCAGGTTTAACTAATTTAATGCCCTGCCACATAGCATCGTAGGTTACTTTCACTAATCGTCTTGCTAATACGCTGGTATTGCTAAAAGTATACATTTTGCTTGAATCACTAATGTAACCATTTTTTTCTAAGGTGATATCAATATTAACAATATCACTGCCTTTTAATTTATAAGTATTAGGAATACCGTGACAAACCACATCATTTACCGATGAGTTTAATGAAAATTTATAACCGTATTGACCTTTACTCGCTGGACGTGCGTGCAACGTATTGGTAATAAAGTCTTCAACTTTACTGTCTATTTCTAGGGTCGTAATTCCCTCAACAATAAAATCATCTAACATAGCAAATACTTGCGCAAGTAGCTGACCAGATTCTCGCATCAACGCGATTTCTGCCTCTGTTTTTATGGTGGGATTATTCTGTTCAAAGCTATGATCACTCATAAAAACTCTCCGCTATTGTCTGTTCTTGTTTTAATAGCTCTTTTTTCATGATCTCATGAAATGACAAAGTAGGGTTGCACTCAGCGAGCATTCCCACTTTGATCCAAAACTCTGCTTGAGAATTAATAGAGCGCGACATAACACTACTCGATTTTCTAATTTCTTCGTGTAATGACTCTGAAATTTTTACTATACCCATAACCTAATCCACTACTTTCATTGATAACAGAACAAATGTTTAAGAAACGAAACATATATAAATCGTATATATATTATATACAAATAAGCAATAGATACCAAGTTCATATATTTGCTCAATATTAATTAACAACCAATAACCTCTTTAAAGTTCTTTCCAAATCTTAATACTTGCTGAGTAGTAGCTTTGCTTTAGCGAAGTCACCTCATCTATATACTAAAAAATACTAATTAAATGTAATCAAATGAAACAAAAAAAGATTAGCACTAGCGTTAATGATTAGTTTAGGATTAACGCTTTGTGATAATACGAACAAGGCGCTACAGATTCAAAATGGCCTGGTGTTATTAATAATCTTAATCAAAAGTTCGTTTAATAAAGTAACCTTACTTTAAGCCCTTTATATAGGATGCCCTATATAAGAACATATTGATTTGGGGTAGGATATATCCCCGTTATTCAAAGTGCTCTGAAACATGCATCTTAAATGATAACGGGTATAAATAAATTTCAAGGAATTAACTATGATAAAAACAATAAAATACGTCTTCAGCTGCTTCATAAACCCTAAAAATATTTTAGTACCTTTGAGTTTATTCGCATTGGTCGGCTGTAATACTACGTCAGATAATGACAAAGAAAGTACATCGGTATCACCTGTCAAGGTTACAACTAACAATACCGACAAACCTAATATCGTTATATTTTATGTTGATGATTTAGGTTTTGGCGATATTGGTGTTAATGGCGCTAAAGGTGTTTCAACTCCAAATATCGACGCCTTGGCACATAATGGTATTAACTTTACCGACGCACACAGCTCTGCGGCAACCTGCACACCTTCACGTTATTCGTTACTTACGGGTGAACATGCTTTTCGTAAAAAAGCAGAAGTATTAAAAGGTGATGCTCCTTTACTTATTGGTACAGAACAACCGACATTACCTAAATTATTAAAAAAAGCGGGCTACCAAACAGCCGTTGTTGGTAAGTGGCACTTAGGTCTAGGCGATGGTAGTAAACCACTTAATTGGAACGAAGCCGTTACCCCTGGACCACTTGAAATAGGTTTTGATTACAGCTTTTTATTACCCGCAACTGGAGACCGAGTTCCAGCCGTTTACCTTGAAAATCATCATGTTCTTAATCTTGATAAAAATGATCCTTTAACCGTTAGCTACACGGGTAAAATAGGTAACCGCCCTACCGGTTATGAAAACCCTGACTTAAGACGCCAAGCTGCAGACGATCAACACAATGAAACCATCATTAACGGCATTAGCCGCATTGGCCATATGGCGGGCGGTAAAAGTGCAGAATGGGTTGATGAGGATTTTCATACTGTTTTCACTAACAAAGCAAATCACTTTATTGCTAAAAATAAAGAAAACCCTTTTTTCTTATTCTTTTCATTCCACGACATTCACGTTCCACGCTTACCTAATGACATGTTTAAAGGTAAAAGTTCAATGGGCGTTCGTGGCGATGCTATCGTGCAAATGGATTGGATAACAGGGCAAGTGGTTAATCAATTAAAAGCGCAAGGAGTATTAAACAATACCCTAATTATTTTCACTAGTGATAATGGTCCAGTATTAACCGACGGTTATCATGACGAGGCAATTCAGTTATTAGGTGAGCATAAACCTGCTGGACCTTACCGTGGCGGAAAGTATAGCGCTTATGAAGCAGGTACACGCATGCCGACCATTGTGCACTATCCAAATAAAGTATCTCCAGGCACCAGCAATGCTTTAATGAGTCAAATTGATGTTTACGCATCAGTAGCTCATTTACTTAACTTACCGTTAGCCAATGATGAAGCCATTGATAGCCAAAACCATTTATCAGCTTGGTTTAACGCTTCACAAAAGGGTCGAACAGAGTTAATTGAAGAAGCGTACACACTGTCTATCCGTGAGCATAATTTTAAATACATTAGTCCTACGAAAAATGACGACGGCTGGATACGCAATGGAAAAAATATTGAAAGTGGTATGATGAATGCTGCTCAACTTTTTGATTTGGCCAACGATCCAAGCGAACTTAATAACCTCGCATCAGCGCAACCAGAAAAAGTTGCCCACCTACAAAAGCGCATTGACGCTATTGTTGCTCAAAGCGAAAGGTAACCTTGCAATCACGAGTGAGTGACAGTATTTTTAAATATGTCACTCACTAAGCATCAATCCACCTTCTGCTCATTTCCTTCTTAAATCCCTTTAAATTCACTTATATCAATTGAAGTGACATAGTTAATTTGAAAACTCAACAGAATCAATGTTTTTATAAATATGTGATTAATACCAACCTCACAAACTAAGTGAACATTTATACGGCCTAAAACCACTAACTACAGCGTTATTTATTTAATAATTAACGCTGCATGGATGCAGCTTATTAGACAATGCAGGTGCAACTGTCCTGAACAATTAGTGATTAAATAAATGCCTTGTATTTAATAACTTTAGCTCCGTTTAAAATAGATCACTTAATTAATATAAGTTCATCTTATCGCTCAATTCCTCATCATAGTGTTGAATACTTATGCGAATTAGGGCAGTATTTTAGCGAATAATATTTTTGCTCTTTTTTACCTTAATTAGAAGCAACATCAACGACCGAATGATCAAGGAACATTAATGAAACCGAATACTAAACCAGCTAACCCTAACTTCTCTTCAGGCCCATGTACAAAGCGTCCTGGTTATAGTCTTGCTGCCTTAAATACAGACAGCTTAGGTCGCTCACATCGTAGTAGCTTAGGTAAAGCACGTTTAGAAAAAGCCATTACCGAAACAATCCGTTTATTAAACTTACCTGAAGGTTATAAAGTAGGTATTGTCCCAGGCTCTGATACTGGCGCTATGGAAATGGCCATGTGGTCATTATTAGGCGAACGCCCTGTTGATGTTTTTGCATGGGAGTCTTTTGGCTCTGGTTGGGGAACTGACGTTGCTAAACAATTAAAATTAGCCGACGCTCAAACTTTTACAGGTGGCTACGGTGAATTACCTGATTTTTCAAAAGCTAACCCTGATCACGATACTATTTTCACATGGAACGGTACAACGTCAGGCGTTAAAGTTGAAAACGCAGATTGGATCAGTGATGACCGTACTGGTTTAACGATTTGTGATGCAACCAGTGCTGTTTTTGCCATGGAACTTGATTGGAGCAAAATTGATGTCGCAACCTTTAGCTGGCAAAAAGTACTTGGCGGCGAAGGTGGACACGGTATGTTAATTTTAGGCCCTCGTGCAGTAGAGCGTTTAGAGTCTTACACGCCAGCTTGGCCTGTGCCAAAAGTATTTGGTTTAACCAAAGGCGGTAAATTAATCGACGGTATTTTTAAAGGCGCAACCATTAATACTCCTTCAATGCTATGTGTTGAAGATTACCTCGACGCTTTAAACTGGGTTGATGAAATTGGTGGTTTACCTGCCGCAGTTGCTAAGAGTGAAGCTAACTTACAGGTATTAGCTGATTTTGTTGCAGAAAACGATTGGATTGATTTCTTAGCGAAAACACCAGCAATCACTTCAAATACCAGCGTTTGTTTCGTCTTAAAAGCGGATGAAGACCAAGTAAAAACTATTGTTAAATTACTTGATAGCGAAGAAGTTGCTTTTGATATTGGCGCTTATCGTGACGCACCAGCAGGTTTACGTATTTGGTGTGGTGCAACAGTTGAAAAATCAGATCTTGTTGCACTACTGCCATGGCTAACTTGGGCATACCAACAAGCAACGGCCTAACTATATCAGCCTGTTATTTGAAGAAATAACAGGCTTTTTATTACCTAAATATTTTAAGTATAAAGACTGCCTTATCAAGGCCCCCCTCACAACAGAAGTATAAAGTATCGAATAAATTCAATCTAATAAATTCATCGAGTTAACCTATAAAATGGCTCATTTCATTTATTTCAACAATAAAAATTAAAGAGACTTATATGAAAAAGATCAGAACATACAATAACATCGCCACCGTCGGTTTAAATAAATTCCCTGCAAATCATTACGAAGTTGACGCCGCTTGCGAAACACCCGACGCTATTTTATTACGTAGCCATAAATTGCATAATGAAGTGTTACCTAGCTCTGTACTTGCCATTGCTCGTGCTGGCGCTGGTGTTAATAACATTCCTGTTTCTGATTATACGCCAAAAGGTATTGTTGTTTTTAATACACCAGGAGCCAACGCCAACGCTGTTAAAGAATTAGTATTAACGAGTTTATTATTAGGCTCTCGTGGTATTACCCAAAGTATGGATTATGTTGCTACATTAGCTTCAGAAACCGATGCCGCAGAATTAAATAAAAAAGTAGAAGCCGGTAAAAAGCAATATGGCGGCACTGAACTTATCGGTAAAACCTTAGGTGTTGTCGGTTTAGGCGCAATTGGTGCAAAAGTTGCCAACATGGCTATTAGCTTAGGCATGAAAGTTATTGGTTATGATCCTGCATTAAGCGTAGAAGCTGCTTGGCAATTATCATCACAAGTTAGCCGTGCTGAAAACCTTAATTCTTTATTAGCGCGTTCTGACTATGTAACTTTACATGTACCTGCTATCAAGCCAACTATTGGGATGATGAACGAAGATGCGTTTTCAGCCGCGAAAGATGGCATGGTGTTAATTAACTTAGCGCGTGGTGAACTAGTTGACGAAGCAGCGGTTATTAGCGCATTAGATTCAGGTAAACTAGGTGCGCACCTTTCAGATTTTCCGAGTGAAGGCTTAATTAATCACGGTAAATCAACGTTATTCCCTCACTTAGGTGCAAGTACCGTTGAAGCCGAAGAAAATTGTGCAGTAATGGGTGCCAACCAATTAATTGACTTTTTAGATAATGGCAATATTGTTAATTCAGTCAACTTCCCTGCTGTTGCTATGGAGCGGACTACAGGTTACCGCTTAACCTTTGCCAACGACAATATTCCTAAAGTATTAGGCACTATTTTAAACCTGTTAGCTGACTTAAATATCAACGTACTTGATATGGTTAACAAAAGCCGTGATGACATTGCTTATACCATTGTGGATATTGAACAAGAGCCAACGCCAGCGTTGCTTGAAAAGCTATCTAGCGTTGAACACGTGTTTCATGTTCGCAGGGTTTAAAAATAGCTAAAAGTAGTTAAAGCGTCTTAACACACAAGTAAAAATTACGTCCCAAAAGTATTAAATTATAAAAAGCATTTATCGAATAGATAAATGCTTTTTTTGTGTGTTTTTTGCGTATAAAAGCTGCGGTATTCACATAAATTAAGGTATAATCGCCGCCATTATCGTTCATAGTTTTCCCTTAGCGCATGGGAATCAAATAAAATTTTAAACAAAGGTAGCAAAACGTATGTTTTCAGAATTAAAGCAACTGCCGGCAGATCCTATATTAGGTTTGTCAGTAAAATTTAAAGCAGATACTAACCCTAACAAAATAGATCTTGGTGCTGGTATTTATAAAGATGCTTTAGGTAATACACCTGTTTTAGCTTGTGTTAAAACAGCTGAGCAATTTCGTGTAGATAACGAATTAAGCAAAGCTTACTTAGGCTCTGCTGGCTCTGCAGATTTTAATGACCGAATGACAGCCCTTATTTTAGGCGACCATAAAGTTATTGCTGAAAAACGTATTAAAACAGTATCTACTCCAGGTGGTACAGGCGCTTTACGTGTTGCGGGCGAATTCATTAAAAAATGTACTCCGGGCGCAACAATTTGGGTAAGTAACCCAACTTGGGCAAACCACAAAGGTGTGTTTGAAGCTGCAGGTTTAATCGTTAAAACTTACCCTTACTACGATTACGAAAACAAATGTTTAGACTTTGACGCAATGCTTGACGCATTAAAACAAGTATCTAAAGATGATGCCGTGTTATTACACGCTTGTTGTCATAACCCAAGTGGTATGGACTTAAGCCAAGAGCAATGGCAGCAAGTTGCTCAAGTAACTAAAGAAATTGGTTTTATGCCTGTTGTTGACATGGCTTACCAAGGTTTTGGTACAGACTTAGACAGCGATGCTTACGGTTTACGTTTAATGGCTGACACTGTTGAGCAAATGATTATTTGTAGTTCATGTTCTAAAAACTTCGGTTTATACCGTGAGCGTATTGGTGCTTGTTCTATCATTGGTCGTAGCGCCATTGCTGCAGACATTATCAGCTCAGTATTATTATCTGTTGTGCGTGTTGTTTACTCAATGCCACCAGCTCACGGTGCAGCAATTGTTGAGACTATTTTAGGCTCTGACGAATTAACTACACAATGGCACGGCGAGCTAGCTGAAATGCGTAACCGCATTAACGACATGCGCCAGCTACTTGTTGATAAAATAGCTGAAAACGGTGTAACTCGTGACTTTAGCTTTATTGCTAAACAAAACGGTATGTTCTCTTTCTTAGGTATAACCCCTGAGCAAGTACAGCAATTACAAGACGACTACAGTATTTACATTGTTGGCTCTAGCCGTATCAGCCTTGCTGGTATTTCAAGCGACAATGTTGATTACTTAGCGCAATCAATTGCTAAAGTACTTTAATTTTTAATTATTTATAAAGTAATAGTTAACTGAAATATTCGAACCTTAGGTAGCAATATTTCAGTTAATAAAAAGCCCGCTTTACGTTATGTAAAGCGGGCTTTTTTGTGTTTTAACGTTAGTTTTATGATAAATGCTCATTAAAGACGCTGAGCCACAACATTACCTATAGCTTGATCAGTAATCTTAAGAAGTTACTATTGAATTTACACAGGTAAGTTATATTCTTTGCATTTCATGAAGTAAGTTACCGGCAAAGCTACAATAGTTCATCTTATAATGTGATGCCACAATGAGCTGCAAGCAGCATTTAGATTTTTTCTCTTTTGGTTTCGGTAGATAAAGAAGAAAAAATATCAATTATTACAATGTTAATCTCGGCCTAATAAAATCAATAAATGCAGTAACTCTTTCAGCAACAGATGAAGATTTATAGTAAACAGCATTTACTAATTCACGATCAGTACCGATTAGTCTATATGGTTCAAAGAGTGAGATTAACTGACCTGATTCAATATCTGTATTAACCATAAAACCAGATAAACAAGTGATACCACTTCCAGCTAAAGCTAGTTGCCGGATAGTTTCTCCATTACTCGCTGTTATTGTCGGGTTTACATTATCCAAACCTTTAACAGGCCATCGGTTTAGTGATTTTATATTTGAGAAACCAATTAATTTATGACTGTTAAGATCATTAGGCGTTCTTGGTAAACCATTTTGTGCAAGATACTCTGGTGATGCGACAATAAAAAGAGGGCTTTTTCCTAATGCTCTAGCATGTAAGGTAGAGTCTTCTAATTTTCCTATTCTTATTGCTACATCAGTGCGCTTTTCAATTAAATCAACAATAGCCTCGTTAGAATTCAATTCAATCTCTATTTCAGGGTAGGCCTGAATAAATGCATTCATATGAGGTGCTAATTGATGAAGTATAAACGGACTCGCTGCGTCAACACGCAACTTTCCTTGAGGTAGCTTACCCTTAACAATTATATCTGCTTCTGCATTTTCGATATGTTTCAGGCCTAAATTTACCCCATCAATAAACCTTTTTCCTTCATCTGTTAGCATTACTCGCCTAGTTGTTCTAATTAAAATAGCCGTATTTAGTGCTTTTTCTATTTTAGTAACTGAACGAGATATACGAGCTACTTGAATATTAAGTGCATCTGCTGCTGCAGAGAACCCCCCAAACTCAATAACAGCTAATAAAAGCTCTAAGTCATCGGATCTTGTTTTTAAATTCACATTAACCTCATTTACTACAAATATATTTTGTAAATAGCACTATTTATTACAAAAGTTTATCAGTTAATAATTGCATCAACAAATAAAGTAATGAGTTTAATTAAGCCATTACTTTATTTCTATTAAACAAATTAATTTGGAGAACAAAATGCCACTCGCATTGATAGCATTAGCGCTTAGCGCCTTTGCCATAGGAACAACAGAATTCGTGATTGTTGGATTACTGCCAACAATGGCACAAGACCTTAATGTAACTATACCTTCAGCAGGCTTACTGGTTAGCCTTTATGCTTTAGGCGTCGCCATAGGAGCCCCCGTATTAACAGCGCTAACCAGTAGATGGAATAGAAAGCATGTCTTACTATTCGTTATGGGTTTATTTGTTATTGGCAACTTAGTTGCTTGGCAAGCACCAAGCTTTGAAGCATTGATAGTAGCCCGAATAATAACAGGATTAGCACATGGTGTTTTCTTCTCAATTGGTTCGACTATTGCGACAGGTTTAGTACCGAAGGAAAAAGGAGCAAGTGCTATTGCCATCATGTTTACAGGGTTAACTGTGGCTTTAGTTACAGGGGTGCCACTAGGTACATATATCGGTCAAATTTTTGGCTGGGAGGCAACATTTTTAACAGTATCTATTTTAGGTTTACTAGCTATGATTGGCAGCGGCATATTAGTACCTAGTAATTTAAAACAAGCCAAACCGACTAAAATCTCAGTACAATTAAAAGTATTAACTCATCCTAGATTACTATTAGTTTATGCAATAACTGCTATTGGCTACGGTGGAACATTTATCGCCTTTACTTACTTAGCGCCAATTCTTAATGAAGTGAGTGGTTTTGATTCTAGTTCTGTTGCCCTGATACTTTTAGTTTATGGTGTGTCTGTTGCTGTTGGTAATATCTGGGGAGGTAAAATGGCTGATAACTTGGGGCCAATTAAAGCCCTAACAATAATTTTTGCTGGCCTTTCTGGTATATTATTGATGCTGAGCTTTACCGCTTACAACCCCATAGCAGCAGTACTTACTATTTTGGTTTGGGGAGCGTTTGCTTTTGGAAATGTTCCAGGTTTACAAGTATACGTGGTTAAACTAGCCGAAAAGCACACTCCAGATGCTGTAGATGTAGCATCTGGGTTAAATATTGCTGCTTTTAACGTGGGTATTGCAATAGGCGCATGGGGAGGTGGTAATATTGTTGCTGAACATGGGTTAATGAATACACCTTGGGTAGCCGCCATTGTTGTTTTAGTCGCTCTTATTTTAACGCGTTATAGTGGGATGCTTGATAATAGAGGTGACAATCGGTCATAACTTATCAAGCTCGAAAATACGATGCGGGTCATTGATACAATAACCAATATATTACATTCTATGATTTATATTATAAATGTGTATCAAAGTTAAACTAGGCAATTACAGTGTTTACATTGTTGCTTTAGGCATATCAGCCTTGTTGGTATCTCAGCTGACAACGTTGATTACTTAGCGCAATCAATTGCTAAAGTACTTTAATAACGATTAGCAAAATCGATTCAATAAAAAAGCCCGCTTTACATCACTGTAAAGCGGGCTTTTTTGTGTTTATTACAGCGTGATTACGGCAGTACCCTACTCAAAACGTCTTCTAGGTATCTGATCGAAGATCCATTGTACTTTTAGAATAAATGCAAAAACTGGATCCCCGACAAAAGACTTCGGGGATGACACTACGATATATGATGCTCAACTAAGATAAACTTATACCTATGAGCTCGTCATCTTCGAGATATCTGATCGAAGATCCATTTTACTTTTAGAATAAATGCAAAAACTGGATCCCCGACAAGAGACTTCGGGGATGACACTACGATATATGATGCTCAGCTAAGATAAACTTATACCTGTGATCTCGTCATCTTCAAGGTGTCTGATCGAAGATCGATTGTACTTTATAGAATAAATGCAAGAACTGGATTCCCCGACAAGAGACTTCGGGGATGACACTTTTTGCTTAGCTGTTAGTTAGGTGTTAATTAGACAGTTATTCTTAGTTCATCGTAATATCAAATCACGTAAATTTTAATAATTTTAGAGTTTCTAATATATTGAAAATATGGGATATTAAAGAGATTATAAATATAAGTTATGGCCCGGACATTACTAAAAGTAGCCATAATAAGCTACTAGCTGTATTCATTAAATTTGGGCATACATGGAGAGTAAAATGTGGTTTCAAGACCTTGAGTTAGAGTCTGAGAATATAAAGCTAATCCCATTAGCACTAGAACATAGCAATCCTTTAGTTGAAGCTGCAACGGATGGAGAGCTTTGGAATTTATGGTTCACATCAGTCCCAAATTCAGAGAACATTAACGAGTATATTTCAAGTGCACTTGAGCAAAAGTCTAAAGGTTTAGCTCTCCCTTTCGTTGTTGTAGACAAATCTAATGGAAAAATCATTGGCTCTACTCGTTTTTGTAATGCTGATCCAATAAATCAACGAGTAGAAATTGGATACACTTGGTATAGTCAAAGTTACCAAAAAACTTCGTATAACACTGAGTGTAAGTTGCTACTTTTAACTCATGCTTTTGAAAAACTAAACTCCATTGCAGTAGAGTTTAGAACAAGCTGGCATAACCATGCATCTAGAGCTGCTATAGCCCGATTAGGAGCTAAACAGGATGGGGTTCTTAGAAATCATCAAAAAATGAAAAGTGGTGGTTATCGAGATACGGTTGTATTCTCAATCATTAATGTTGAATGGCTGTCGGTTAAAACACACTTAAAGTTTAAACAGTCAAATTATAAAGGGGACACTCATCCATAATTTCCTACTCTTCTTTCCTCGCACTTTTAAACCAACCATTATACACCGTTTAGTAAGGTTTTAGGCTGTATTTTAAAAATAGAAGCTCTAAAATCTCGTTAGTTATTTAAATGAAATTTACCTTTGCGTTATAACATGGTATTTTTTAGCTAATGGAATAAGTTTTAACTATTAAAATTAATTTTCTCACATAAAGGATTAAACATGAGTAAAAAAGTATGCCCAACTATCATTGGTTTGGAATTCGATACACCTAGTAAAGAAGCTATTCAATCAATAAATAATATTCTCGAAAGTAAAAATACGGGCTTATGGGTTAGCTCTATTGGTCATTTACTTCTTATTTTTGGAGGTTTAGCTGTTCAAGCAAAAAATGGTGGAACTGCGATCGAAAATACACACATCTTTAAAGTAATATCACGTACCCCTAATCAAACGTCATATAATATATACTCAATCAACTGGGAGTATTTTTTTAAAGCATTTACAGCACTTGATAAGTTTGCCAATAATCAAATTGAAACAATTGCTGGCCTTCAAGTTCTAAGAGGGAATATAACAGCCAAAGAAAGAAGCTTTTGGAAAGCTGTTTACTCTGGGTGTAAGGTAAAATGAAAATAATAATATTTATTCTATTTTTTGTAATGTCGTTAAATGCTAACTCCCATCAAGATGACTTGATACATTTTGGTAGTGATTTGTTGTCTAAAAAATTTGAATCCTTTAAATTACGTCATGCCTCGTGTATCGAACAATCAAAAAAGAACAAGCTCTCCACTGATAGTATAAATACACTAAAAAAACTACCTATATCAACAGGTGAAAGCTTGGGCTATTTAAACATTAAAGCAATTAAACGCTGTGCTTCACCTGAATATAATGATCTAATCAGAATATTACTTAATTTAGAGGTGGCAAATAAAAAATTAAAAATTATCGATGTCGAAAATCAAATTGCTAATATTAAGTTATTATTATTTCCCATCGGGGAGTTTGTTGTAGAGCAAAAATACGAAGAACTACCGAATAAAACTAAAGCTATTTTAAATAATATTTCTGAGCTTAAGCAGCCATTTAATATGGTAAATACTTTTGAAAGTGTATGGTTAAATTAAATAGCTACAAGTCTATTGAGCTGGACTCAAACAGTTGTTTTTTTAGTCCAGCTCAACATTTTAACCAACCATTATGACCGCTTAACAAAGCGTAGTCACCTTTATTAATCTTGTGGAAACTTCTGCTTCTGGTGTAAAACACGCATAATACGAATAGTTTCACCATCAACCCAATAAGATACGAGCATTGATACTTCGGGAATAATTAATATTCGTCCTCTAAAAATATCTCTTTGAACACCCATCAATGGCTGTTCAAGTAAATTTTCAACTTTCGATTCAATTATTTGGTCAGTTTTTTCTGCTGCATCAGGATTAAAATCAAATAAAAATTCAAATATCTTTTCACGATCATTTAGTGATTCTTCTTCCCAAAAAATCATATTTTATCTCTATTACGGATCTTATTCTTTCTGGCTTCCATTTGCTCTTTAGCTTTATCATGTGAAATAAAGTTTGCTTTACCACTATCTAACTTATCAAATGCCGCATTTATTTGCTCTGTTAACCACAGATCATGGGTCATTGATTTTCGTTGCTCTTCCGCTAAGCCTATTGTCAGCTCTCTACACGCCTCACTTAATGTTCGACCTTGGCTTTCAGCCATTAACTGAGCTAGGCGTTTAGTTTCTTCATCAACTCTAAATTGAATGCGAGTATCCATAATATGTTACCTTTAATTTATTTTGTACACACAAATGTTAGCACCGCTTTTATACGCAGGCAACTACAAACCATTCATAAAAATAAAGGTAACACTCATCCATAATTGTACTTCTTGGGATGGCAACATTGTTGACACCAAACTTCTCGAACGTCATCTTCGAGATATTTTGTCGAAGATCCATTTCTCTTTAAAAAATAGCTACAAAACTAGATCCCCGACAAGACACCTCGGGGATGACAATGTTTATGATGTTAGTCGCTTAAAACATCTACTTATGAAACGGTATATTTAATAAGTGAAATACTTATTAAATAGCAGACTTAAATCTGTTGATAAAAAAATGCCGCTCACTTTAGGTGAACGGCATTTTTAATAACAGAATATTAACTAACAGCTATTAACTATCAGCAATTGCAAGCTAGGCGATTTTCTCAGGTGTAACAATTACACCATCAGTATCTGCGTATAAGTAAGCGCCTTGAGTAAACTCAACACCGCCAAAAGATAACGTTAATTCACGCTCACCAGAAGTTACTGGGATATATTTACGTGGACAAGTATCTAGCGCGTATAACGCAACTGGAATGTCTTTAATTTGGAATGTGTCACGAATGTAGCCGTTAATCACAATACCTGCGTAGTTAT
The DNA here is from genome assembly GCF_018860585.1 of Colwellia sp. E2M01. Lineage (GTDB taxonomy): Bacteria > Pseudomonadota > Gammaproteobacteria > Enterobacterales > Alteromonadaceae > Colwellia. The sequence goes on along the minus strand of NZ_JAHKPR010000020.1, from coordinate 30,888 downwards.
TTTTATGGGCAAACCTCATTAAGTTTTCACCAACAACGGCAAAGTATTCTTGGTCAACATCAACAACAACTACTTTACCTGTGCCGTCTTCGTCACGTAGTAATTTGATTAAATCTGAGTTGTTTTTATCTAACTTTATCGTAGTAATTTCGCCTTGGCAGTTTTCTGCACCACCATAGTTTTTATAACCCGCAGCTAAAACTTGGGCTTTTTCGCTATGCTCATCACATATATCCGCAGTAAAAATTGTCATATACCTTTCCTATTCTAATTTATATGACAGTATTCTAACATCAAAGGAGCGTTTTCTTCCAAAAATTGATATCATCTTGCCAATAAAATTTTAAAAGTATACTGGCATAATTTTCAGGCTTAAAAACATATGAAAGTAGTAACAGGTGTTGTGGGTAATGATATCCACGTGGTAGCTAATAGATTGATAGATCTTTCTCTACAAGCAAGAGGCTACGAGGTATTTAACCTTGGCGTTAATACCTATTTAGAAGAATTTTTTGACGCGGTTATTGAAACTGGCGCAGAAGTTTTACTGATCTCTTCACTAAACGGTGAAGCAGAGGGTTGGGGTCGAGAAGTACCACGCTTAAAAGCAAAATATAAAAAACTAGACGACGTGATTATGATGATCGGCGGCAACTTAGTGGTAGGCACAGGTAATGCTGAAGATATTGTACCGCGTTACAAGGGTTACGGCTTTGATATTGTTTGTCATCAAGTAGATTTGAATACCGGCTTAGACTCATTGGAAGAGATGCTGATAGAGAGAAAATTAAAATGAGTTTGCTGCAAGAAGAAAGAGAAATAATTCTTAACAACGAATACGTTGATACCTTTGATTTTGCCGAAGTGAAAGAATTTATTACCAATGCGAGTAAAAATTTGTTTATTTCGCATCATTTTAAAAAGAAAGCTGAAGATAAAATGCTGGTTCAGCCGCGTGGTGGTTTTCCAACTTACGAAAAGCAATACGCGCTATACGAGTTTTTCGTAGATGCCAATGTTGATGTTCTGCCGCTAACCATTGATTCGAATACGCGTTTAAATGATTACGGCACCGCAAAAAAAATGCTGCGTTTAAGTGAAGAAAACGACATTGATATGCTTAACGGCTACCCGTTAGTGAATCACGGTTACCGTACTACTCGTAAAATGATCACCCATTTTGATAAACCAGTAAGTTTACGTCACGGTACACCAGATGCACGTTTATTAATTGAAACCGCCCTTGCCTCGGGTATTTTTGAAATTGAAGGTGGTCCAATAACTTACCTTTTACCTTATTCAAAAAACTTCCCGTTAGACAAAGCTTTCCTTTACTGGAAATATGTTGAGCGTGTTTGTGCTAATTATTCTGGTTTGAATGAACCAATTAACCGTGAGTCTTTTGGTCCATTAACAGCGACCTTAGTGCCGCCGTCAATTACCATTGTAATTCAATTACTTGAAATGTTGTTGTCATTAGAAGAAGGCGTTAAATCTTTCTCAGTATCTTTCGCACAACAAGGTTCAATGAACCAAGATATTGTAACCGGTGCTGTACTTAAAAAATTAGCAAAACATTACGCTGCCGAAATTAACTGTGAAGACGCTGCCATCAACTTGGTTTATCACCAATGGATGGGCGCATTCCCAATGAACAAAGACTACGCTGAGCAATTAATTAACTTAGCAACCGTTATTGCTCGCATGGTTAGCGCTGACAAAATTATCACTAAAACCCGTGAAGAAGCCTCTGGTATTCCAACTAAAGAAGCTAACGCTAAAACCGTAGCCAATACCCAATATACGCTAGGTATTTTAAATGGCTTACCGAATGTGGTTGACGAAGAAGAAGAAGAAATTCTTACCCTCGAAGTTATGGCAATAATGGAAGCGGTATTTAACGATCCTGCTGACACTTTATGGCGTAAAGTTTTTAACTCTATTAAAAACGGCATTATCGATGTACCTTTCTCGCCGCATATTATTAACCACAATAATATGATCACTATTCGTGATGCGAAGAAGAATATCCGTATCATCAAGCGCGGTAATGTACCAATTCCTGATCGTTGTTACGCCTACGAAAAAGGCCAATGTGATTTAACCAAAGATACCACCAGCATTGTTAACGACATTATTCATGACATAGGAATTATGCAATGAGCCAGATAGATTCTTCAAATAACACGGCTAAAAATAGCCAAGGCAAGTTACTTATCGATGTCGGTAGTACTTACTTTAAAATCAGTAACAACACTGACATTGAACAACATTTTCGCGACTTTAATAAATCAATATTAGATGATTTAACCTATAAATGTGGCAATAAAATAGAAGGTTTTGACAAAAAAGACATCCATATTTGCTCTTCAGCAAACGGCGGTTTAAGCACGCTGATTATCGGTGTAACACAATCTTTCTCGTTAAAGTTTGCAACCAACATTGCCTTTAACTCAGGTATTAATATTATTGATACCGTGCTCTTTCAAAACATTGAAGAGTACTCAGTACCAAGTGATTTAATTGATGTAGTGATTATTGTTGGTGGTATTGATTCAAACCCTGATAACTTTTCTGATAGCTTGTATCGCTACTTAGAAAACTTAACCTATTCAAATGTGGTGTTTGTGGGTAGTGAACTTGACGCACCAACCATCAAAGAAAATATTAAAGACGTAGTAATTCTACCGAACATTATTGATAACCGTCTGCATATTGTAGAAGAGTCGTTAAGAGAATATTTAACTAATCTTTATCAGCAAGATATTGAAGGTAAAGAAGATATTAAAGATTTGTATACTATTACTGATAATCAAATATTTTCAACGCCTTACGTAGTAAATAAAACATTACCGTATATTCACACTAAGTACGCAGTAGTTGACCCCTTTATATTATTAGATATTGGCGGCGCAACGACTGATATTCATTATTCAAAAGACTTGGTTGATGAAAACATCGTGACTGAAAATGAATATGACCGTTTAGTATTTAAGAAGTTAGGTGTATATAAATCAAAACAATCATTAATTTTTGCAGCTAAAGCGAATGAGTTTGTTTACGAGTTATTAATGCATTTAAAAGTAACTGAAAATATTTTTGAAGTGCAAAGCGAAAAAGCCACTAAAATCTTGATGCAATTAGCAATATTTTTAGTGCTATGTAAGATGTCGCACTACCAAAAAGGCTATATTAATCTAAAATTATTATCAGTGAACTCATTTGTATTAACGGGCGGTATCACCAAAGTATTAACAGTAGAAGAGATTGAAGACATTATTTCATTCTTCTATAAAAAAATACTTAACTCTGAGCATAATCCTGCAACAGTACTCGATACTAATTATGATATCTGGACACTTTCAGCAAACGAGATAGCGGAAGGAAAATAACTATGTCAATAAACTGTATAAGAACCATCATTGAAAATGCTGCCGACTCACACAGCGATAAAACCGCCGTATGCTTTAAAAATAGCAGTATTACTTATGCTGAATTGTTGAATAAAGTAAACCAAGTTGCTTTTTATTTGCAAGAACTTGATTTACCAAAAGACTCACGCATTGGTATTTATTCAAATAAAGGCATTGACCAAGTAATTGCTATATTAGCCATTTTGTCTACTGATTATGTTTTAGTACCGTTAACAACGTTATTAAAACCAGAGCAAGTAGAGTACATAGTGGATGACTGTGATATTCAATGCCTTATTACCGACAAAAAGCATCTTGAAAGTATTGCTGTAATTAACTTTTCTGGCAAAGTTATTTCATATGATACTGCAGGTAAAGACATCCCTTCTTTTGAAGAAATATATAAGTATTACAACAAGCCTTATAGCTGCGATATTAACAGTTACAGCAACGCCGTAATTACCTACTCGTTTGGTTTATCAGGTAAGCCAAAAGGTATTGTAATATCGCATCGTAGCTTAATTGATTCCGCTCGTGCTGTGTCACAATACTTAGATTTAGATGAAACAGATGTTATTTCAGGCACATTAATTTTCAATCTTGATTACGGTTTAAATCAATTATTTTGTTCATTATATAAAAAAGCAACATTAGCACTACATCGGTTAATTTTACCTGATGATTTTTTCAATCATTTAATTAACGATAAAGTGACTGTGATCCCGGTAATGCCTGTGCATATTTCACAAATGTTCGATGAAGATGAGCACAGACTACCAACCCCTGAGTTATTTTCGCACGTTAAAACCATCACCTCTTCTGGCGGTAATGTAACGGCTAAAATGATTAAAGATTGTAAACGCACTTTCCCACAAGCTAAGTTTTATTCAATGCATGGTTTAACCGAGGCATTTCGTTCAACTTACCTTGACCCGTCACAAGTTGAAATTCGTCCTGATTCAATTGGTAAGCCGATTACTGACGTTGAACTTTACGTTATCAATGAGGACGGTAAAGAATGTGCACCACGCGAAGTAGGTGAATTGATTCACCGTGGCGGTTATATCTATAAAGGTTTTTGGAATGCACCAGAGCAAAATGCTCTGCGTTTTAAATCAGTACAAATCCTTAAAGATGTGATTAACATTGAAGGCCAATTAACCGATGAAATCGTCGTCGCGACTGGTGATTACGTTTACAAAGACGAAGAAGGTTACTTTTACTTTAGCTCAAGACAAGATGACATGATCAAAACCCGTGGCTTTAGATTATCACCACTAGAAGTTGAGTCAGTTGTTGCTAAAAACTTACCACAAATCAAGCAGTGCGCAGTGTTTGGTATCGACAACGAGCAAATAGAAGAAGAAGTGGTAATGGTTTATTCTGCAGCAAGTAAGGTCCCTGAAAAAGAAATCATCTTTGAGTTGAAAAAACACTTAGCGTCTTACATGGTACCGAGCAGAGTTATTTATAAAAAATCGTTACCGTTAGTGCAAACTGATAAGAATAAAATCAACAAAGCAGTCTTAAAGAAAGAGTTTGCTACTAAGTAAGCGCCTTTAATTAAACTGTAGTTAGCGTCATCTTCGCAGTGTCTAGTCGAAAATCCATTGTTTAATAACTTATGGATCCCCGATTAAGACATCACGGGGATGACGTATTAAATACTGAATTCTTATCTTAAGTTCCCCTAACTAAGCGTGCACAACATTCTTGCTAAGCTCTGTTTTAAATATATCTTTCAATAACGTCAATTCACCTGTTCTTACATAGTTGGGTCTAATGATTAACGCTATGGTTCTATGCGGCCCAGGTTCGTTCAAATGCACAGCGCGAAGCTCTGATTCATTATGTAATAATTGATCTAGTGCCATGTGCGGCACAATAGTCGTCCCTAATTTACCGGCAACCATTTGTATTAAGGTATATAAACTTGCTGCATTAAAGTCAGTATTTTGCTCTTGGCTTTTTAAACTACAAGCAGCAAGTGCATGCTCTTTCAAACAATGACCATCTTTTAATAACATTAATTTTTCTACGGCGAGCTCTTCTGTAGTTATTTCTTGTAGTTGACTCGGACAGCCATCTTTATGACTTACCCAATAAAAATCTTCCTGCCAAAAATCAAAATTCATTAAACCGTCAATTGGGTAAGGTAATGCTAGTATTGCCGCGTCTAATTCACCATTTCTGACCATATCAACCAGTACATGCGACTGGTCTTCATGTATTCTTAGCTTAAAGTCTGGATATTGTTTTCTTACCTCAGGTAATACTTTCGGTAATAAATATGGGCCAATGGTAGGAATAACGCCAATAGACATTGGTGTTGAGAATGCCGTTTTATCAAGTTGTGAAGTTTGCATTAATTGATCAACTTCCAACTTAACACGCTTAGCTTTATCAAGTATCAACTGGCCTTTACTGGTTACTAATACTTTTTTGTTGTTACGCTCAAAAACACTTAAACCGAGCTGCTTTTCGAGTTCGTTGATTGCAGTACTTAACGCGGATTGCGATACGTTACAAGCATCAGCTGCCTTCTTAAAATGTAAGGTTTTTTCAACAGCGAGAGCGTAATGTAATTGCTTGAGTGTGATCATAATAACTTTTTAATACCTGAGTTTAGCTGTGATTAATTTAATTAAACTTAAATAACAGTTTAATCTAAAAAAGCTATCACATAAATATCAAACAATATAAAGTTTGAACATATAAAAACAAAAATGCCCCATTCAAGTAACTTTGAATGGGGCATTTAAAATTTTATTAGGCTTAACTTATATAACTATAACTTATAAACCTAATGCCTTTTTAACACCTGCACCATAAGCAGGATCTGCAGCGGTACAATGTTTAATATGACGCTGCTTAATATGTTCTGGCACATCGCCCATTGAAGCTGCTGTGTTATCAAATAATACCTGTTGTTGTGCTGGTGTCATTAATCTAAATAGATCGCCGGGTTGTGTAAAATAATCTTCATCTTCTCGGTGATCCCAATGCGCGGCTGCACCTTGTAAATCTAGCGGTGGCTCTGAAAAATCAGGTTGCTCTGCCCATTCTCCATGACTATTTGGTTCATAACCAATAGTTGCACCATAATTAGCATCTGTGCGCATTGCTCCATCCCGATGGTAGCTGTGTACAGGACAACGAGCGGCATTCACTGGAATATGATTATGATTAACCCCTAAACGATAGCGCTGTGCATCGCCGTATGAAAATAAACGACCTTGTAGCATTTTGTCTGGTGAAAAACCTATGCCTGGCACGATATTCCCAGGATTAAATGCGGCTTGTTCCACTTCAGCAAAATAGTTTTCTGGGTTACGGTTAAGCTCCATTACACCCACCTCAATTAATGGGTAGTCGGCATGTGGCCAAACTTTAGTTAAATCAAACGGGTTGTAGCTTACTTTAGCCGCATCAGCTTCTGGCATCACTTGTATTTTTAGTGTCCACTTAGGAAAGTCTTTATTATCAATCGATTCTAATAAATCTTTTTGATGACTTTCTCGGTCTTGTCCTACTAATGCTTCAGCTTCAGCATCAGTTAAGTTTTTAATACCTTGCTGTGTTTCTAGGTGGAATTTAACCCAAAAACGTTCATTATCGGCATTAATAAAGCTAAAGGTATGGCTACCAAAACCATGCATGTGACGGTAAGTTGCAGGAATACCACGATCACTCATTACAACCGTTACTTGATGTAGTGCTTCTGGTAATGATGTCCAAAAGTCCCAGTTGTTAGTTGCGCTACGCATGTTGGTTCTTGGATCGCGCTTAACCGCATGGTTTAAGTCTGGAAATTTAAGAGGATCACGTAAAAAGAATACTGGGGTGTTGTTACCCACTAAATCCCAGTTACCTTCTTCAGTGTAAAATTTAATAGCAAAACCACGAATATCGCGTTCAGCATCTGCCGCACCACGTTCGCCAGCAACCGTTGAAAAACGAGTAAATAATTCGGTTTCTTTGCCGATTTCTGAAAATATTTTAGCGCGTGTATATTGTGTAATGTCGTGAGTTACGGTGAACTTACCATATGCTGCAGAGCCTTTGGCATGCATGCGTCGCTCTGGAATAACTTCTCGGTCAAAATGTGCCAGCTTCTCTAAAAACCATACATCTTGTAATAGTTGCGGGCCACGCGGACCTGCCGTCATTACATCTTGGTTATGTGCCACAGGACAACCCGATGCGGTGGTTAACTTTTTATCAGACATGATTTCATTCCTTTACGTTAATAGTTGATTTTTAAATACTTAGTTAGTGCTCTCAGTATGCTTACTTAAACCTTATTTAACCCGCTAATAAAAATACATGATAGTTAAATAAGTATAAGAAAATAAGCAGGTATGCGTATTACTTTAGATCAAATTTATGAATAACCAAAGCAATCAACATTCTATTTTATAGATGGTAAAAATAGATTTTATTAATTTTATTAATCACAAAATTAAACTTAATATAACTCCATCGAAAGCAAACAGGCTTTTGAAACATTAAACATTTTATTTATATTAACGAGGAATTACTCATGGCACAGATCGGCAAAACTATCCCAGAATTTACAGCACAAGCATTTCACAATGGCGAATTTGTTGAAGTAACATCAGAAAGCGTTAAGGGTAAATGGTCTATCTTTTTATTCTACCCTGCTGACTTTACCTTTGTTTGTCCAACTGAACTTGAAGACATGGCAAACCAATACGCAGAACTACAAGAGTTAGGTGTTGAAGTATACGCAGTATCAACTGACACACATTTTTCTCATAAAGCGTGGCACGATTCGTCAGACGCTATTGGCAAAATCAAGTTCCCTATGATTGGCGACCAAACAGGCAACATTACTCGCGGTTTTGACGTAATGATTGAAGAAGACCACATGGCACACCGCGGTACTTTCTTAGCGGATCCTGATGGCGTTATTCAAGTAGCTCAAATCCACGCTGGTGGTATTGGCCGTAGCGCTAAAGACATGGTTCGTAACGTAAAAGCTGCACAGTATGTGCGTGCTAACGACGGTGAAGTATGTCCTGCAGCTTGGGAGCAAGGTGAAGCAACATTAACACCAAGCCTAGACTTAGTTGGCAAAATCTAAGCCTACGTTTAATCCAAGCAAGTACTAAGTAGTAAGGGCGGACTCAACGATATGTTAGTCCGCCTATTTCATCAGATTTATGAGTTGTTAGCATTAAGCAATAATTTATTGAAACAACTCATCGCAGTAGAAGGATAACACTATGTTAAGCCAAGACATTTTAAACGCAGTAAAAACATACGCAGCAAACATGACTAACAAGGTGACCCTTGTATTACAAACTGGTGAACATGCAAAACGTGCAGAGCTAGTAGATTTTTTAACACAGTTATGTTCTGTTTCAGAAAACTTAGCATTAGTTGAACGTGACGAAAACTTACGTAGCCCAATCACTTTTTATGTAGAAGTTGAAGGTAGCAATAACGGTATTCATTTTTCTGGTATCCCAAGTGGTCATGAATTTAATTCATTAATTTTAGCGATATTACAATCATCAGGTACTGCATTAAAACTTGATAGCAGCCTAACTAAAATGGTTGAGAAAATTGCTGAGCCATTACATTTTGAAGTATTTATTTCATTAAGTTGCCACAACTGTCCTGACGTTGTGCAGTCACTGAACCAATTCGCTTTATTAAATGATGTGATTAGTTCAGAAATGATTGATGGTGCCTTATTCCAAAGTATTGTTGATGAGCGCAATATTCAAGGTGTGCCAAGTGTTTACTTAAATGGCGAGTTATTCGCGAACGGTAAAATAGACACCGCACAGTTAGTTGATAAATTAATTGCTCGCTTTCCATATATTGTTGGTGGCGATGAGCAAGAACAACTTCCTTTACAAGACGTTACAGTAATAGGTGGTGGCCCTGCTGGTGTTGCAGCCGCTATTTATGCTGCACGTAAAGGGTTAAACGTTACTATGATAGCTGACCGCATTGGCGGGCAGGTAAAAGATACAGTAGGTATTGAAAATTTAATTTCAGTACCAAAAACAACAGGTACAGAACTAACGGGTAACATGCAAGCGCATTTAAGTGATTACGACGTTACCATTAAAGAGTTTTTACGTGTTGATAAAATAGATAAAGGTGAAGGCAATCTACAAGGAAAAGCGCCAAAAGTATTGCACTTATCAAGCGGTGAAATTATCGAGTCTAAAACCATTATTGTTGCCACAGGTGCAAAATGGCGCGAACTAGGTGTACCGGGCGAGAAAGAAAACATTGGTTCCGGTGTGGCTTTTTGTCCTCATTGTGATGGTCCATTCTTTAAAGGTAAAGATGTTGCCGTTGTTGGTGGTGGTAACTCAGGTATAGAAGCCGCGTTAGATTTGGCGGGCATGGTAAATCATGTAACAGTATTTGAGTTTTTACCTGAATTAAAAGCCGATAAAGTATTAGTAGAAAAAGCGGAAGCGCACAGCAAAATTACCATTATCAAAAATGCAGCGACAAAAGAAGTGATTGCTGAAAATGGTAAAGTAGTTGCTCTTGCTTACGAAGACCGTGAAACAGGTGAAGTGAAACAACAACCATTAGCGGGTATTTTCGTACAAATTGGCTTACTACCAAACAGTGGCTTTTTAGACGGCGTGGTAGAGCGCACTCAACACGGTGAAATAGTGATTGATGAGCGTTGTAATACTAGCGAGCCGGGTATATTTGCCGCAGGTGATGTATCAACCGTACCGTATAAACAAATTGTTATCGCAATGGGAGAAGGCGCAAAAGCATCATTATCAGCGTTTGATTATATTATTCGTGAAAGTTAGGTCGTGAAAGCTAGTTCGCGAAATTAGGCCATAAAAGTTAGAGAATTAAAGCCAGTTTGTGTATTCAAGCTGGCTTTTAACTTTGAATTAGTAATCAGTTTTCTGCTAGCTGATATCAATATAAACTGGCTATACTAACTTATCGCTAACTTTTCACTTTCGTTATTAAATTCTTCTACAAGTTTTACAAATTCACGCTTAACGATAGGTTTTGACCAAAAGTAACCTTGGGCAGAGTCACATTCAAAGTCAATTAACATATTGGCAGTGGCTAAGTCTTCAATACCTTCTGCTACTGTGTTTAACTCAAGTCCTTTAGCCATTTGTATTATTGCTTTTACTAACGCTTGGTTTTTCGTTTTATTCGGAATGTCATAAATAAAAGAACGATCTATTTTCAACGTCGAAATATCGAATTCTTTTAAATACCCTAAGTTAGAATAACCTGTGCCAAAGTCATCAACCGAAAAAAGAACACCCAACTTACGAATGTATTTAAAGGTATTTTTTAATTCTTCCGAATTATCAATCAATAATGACTCAGTCATTTCAAGCTCTAAGTGTTTACCTCTTAAGTCATTATCTTCTAAAACAGACTTAATCACTTCGGCTAAGTTACCTTTAGCAAATTGCTTAGATGAAATATTGACGGCTATCACAAAGTCTTTTGCACCACAATCAATCCATTCTTTACAGACTCTACAGACTTCGTTTAAAACCCACTCACCAATGTCACAAATTAATCCAGCCTTCTCTGCTTTTTCAATAAAAAAGTCAGGAAAGATCACACCTTTTTCGGGATGATTCCATCTAATAAGCGCCTCTGCGCCAATAATTTTATTTTCTTTTAAGTCGATCTTAGGTTGGTACACCAAGAAAAATTGCTCATCTTTAATGGCTTTTCGCAAATCAGTGATTAAACTTAAATATTCATGCCCGTAAGTATTCATCTCATCGTTAAAATAATGAAAACTATTGCCGCCTACTGATTTAGAATGATACATGGCTGTATCGGCATTACGCACTAACGTATTAAAATCAAGGCTATCATCAGGTGTTACTGAAATACCAATTGAACAACCACAAATAAATTGATGCCCTTGATAATAAAAAGGTTCTTGTACTGCTGAAATGATTTTTTTGGCGATATTCGCAACTAATTCAGGCTTGGCAAAAGAATCCAAAATGATAATAAATTCATCGCCAGCAAAACGACAAACTAAATCCTCTTTTCTAACTGTCTTTTTTAATCTGTCGGCAATTTCAATTAATAATGAATCCCCCGCTTGATGCCCTAGCGCGTCGTTCATTAATTTAAAATCATCTAAATCAATAAACATTATATGAATTTTATTATCATCTCTGCTTGACTGAGAAATTGAACTTTGAAAATAGTCATTCGCCATTAACCTATTAGGCAGCGAGGTAAGAATGTCGTGACGTAATAAGATCTCAATTTCACTTTTAGATTGCTTAACAGTTTTATTTTCACTATCTAATTGCGCTAAAATTTTTCTAAAGTCTTTTGCCATAATGGCAATTGTGTAGCTAATGAGCGAAAAGATAAAAATAATTAAAATAGCACCACTCAATTGAGATTGAGAAATTTCATTGGTGTATATACCGTAAGAATTTACCGCACCATTAAGTAAAATTGACAGCGAGATAAAAACAAACAAGCTAATGAATAATTTTTTATTCCCCAACATCGCTGTCATAATCAACACACAGGGATAGGCTATTACAGCTTCATCGTAGATACCGCTATAACACCACATAAAATAACTAATAAGGCCAGTCATAATAACTAACAGTAGTATTGCAGATTGTTCAACTTTGTTTTTTTTAGCGAGAAAGGCAACACCGAGAAGAGTAAGAAATACACTGAAAATAATAAGTGCTGTAGTATATTTTTCTAAGTATAGTCTTTGTAAGATAACAAGAAATAATGTAATTTCTATCGACCAAATAAACTGCAATAAATGCTTAGTTTTAAAAAAGTGGTGTTCCTTTGTTATGATTGAAAAGTTTTTTGCTCTAGACAAAGTCGATACCTAGTTATAATTTTTTATTAACGATAAGAATAGCAGCTTTTTGAGGTTACTCGTAATAGAATTTACCTAGCAGAGCTTGAGTTTAACCTTCATACACCATTTGACTTATATAATGACCAACTCAAATAGCAATTAGCCTACTCAATGATTTAGTCACTTGAATATATTTAACATTCTCATTGGCTGTGGATGATTGTAATAACGTTGAGTACTTAATTCAAAAGAAAAAAAAGCTTAAACCTTTCGGCTTAAGCTTTTAATGTGCAGTGTGTACTAATTTTACATTACCTAAGTAAGTCTATTAGTTTACGCGGTTAACAAATGATGCTGCTGTGTTGATTTCCATGCGGTTAGTTTCACCTTTAGGTGCACCTTGTGCACTTTTAGCGATAACTACAAGGCTATCATTTGTTAATACACCATTTTCAATAAGTGGTGCTACAGACGTTTTAATAACATCTTTACGCTCTGGTACATCAATTAAGTAAGCTTCTACGCCGTAGCTTAATGATAATAAACGTAATGACTCAGGCTTGTAACATGCTGCGTAAATTGGTGCAGCTGGACGATGTGAAGCAATTTGACGAACCGTTGAGCCTGTAGCTGTAGGAACAACAATCGCATCAACATCTAAATCGCGTGCTGATTTTGCAACAGATTTAGCGATGTAAGCTTGTAAATCTTTGTTAGTATCTTCTGAATCAAGGTTGATACCGCTCGCTGTATTTTCTTCAACGTGCTTAGCAATGTTCGCCATAGTTTCAACAGCTTCAAACGGGTAATCACCGTATGCAGATTCACCTGAAAGCATTAATGCATCAGTACCATCTAATACAGCGTTAGCAACATCTGAAATTTCCGCACGTGTAGCACGTGGGTTTTGAATCATACTTTCAAGCATTTGCGTTGCTGTAATTACAGGCACTTTAGCTTTAATACAACGCTCAATCATGTCTTTTTGTACTAGTGGAACTTCGTAACCTGGGATTTCGATACCTAAATCACCACGAGCAACCATTACGCCGTAAACAACTTCTAAGATTTCATCTAAATTCTCTACACCTTCACGGTTTTCGATTTTAGCAATGATTTTAATAGGTGAGTTTTTCGCGTCTAAAATTTCTTGTACGTCTAAAACGTCTTGCTTGTTACGAACAAATGAATGAGCGATGAAATCAACGCCAGCATCAATTGCCATTTCAATAAATGTTTTATCACGTTCAGTTACTGAAGGAAGGTTGATTTCAACACCTGGAACGTTAACTGATTTCTTTTTCTTAATTTTGCCGTTGTTTAACGCCGTTGTGTAAAGATTTTCTTCATCTTTACTATCAACAACTAATTCTAATAAACCGTCATCAATTAAGATATGAGCACCAACTGGAACGTCTTTAACAAAACCTAAGTAGTTAACTTGCACAGCATCTTTAGTGGTTACAGCGTCTAAACCGTCAGCACGAAAAGTCACTTTATCACCAGTTTTAATGGTTAAGTCTTCTTCGATTTTTAAGTTAGTACGCATTTCTGGGCCTTTGGTATCAACCAAAACAGCTAACTTTTCACTCACTTCACGAACGTTTTTAATTACTGCGCGCGTGTCTTCTGGAGTTTGGTGAGCAGTGTTTAAACGAATAACGTTTACGCCACGTTTAAATAATTCACCTATAAATGCTACGTCACCTTTAAGGTCTGATACGGTAGCTACAATCTTAGTTTTTTTAGTCATATTTCCATTCACAAATTAAGGGGAGTCAGTTTTGCTCATTTTTCTTGCGCGTATTGTAGTTAATTTTCAGGTAAATTGCTGCAATAAACGTTAAAAATATGCTTATTAACATAAATATTTACTATAAATAAAATCAATAATACTTTTTTAGGTGTTATAACCATAAAAACAGTATATTACTATTAGTATGATATTGTTTTTATATGAACATTTTATGATGCCTAAACCCTATTTATGAGAAATTTTTAATTTGGAAGTTTCACGATGAAAATTGAAGAAATAATGAGTAGCAATATCACGTGTGTCAATTTAGACCAGCGTTTATCAGTCGTTAGAGAATTATTTATTGAGCATGAGTTTCACCATTTAATGGTGACTGATGAAAAAAATGAACTTGTCGGCGTTATTTCTGAGCGAGATTATTTAAAAGCTACTAACTCAAATATAGAGTTACCTACCGCGAATGAAAAAGACTTAGCGATGTTAAACAAGCGTGTGCATCAAATTATCTCCAGAAAACTCGTTTCCATTAAGCAATTCACTTCATTTAATGAAGCAATTAAAGTTTTTCATGATACCAAGGTTAGTTGTCTACCTGTGATAGATAGCAACAATAAACCGGTAGGAATTATTACCTGGCGAGACATAATTAATTGGCTGTATAGCAAGCTTCAACCAAACAAAAGCTAATTGGCTGTATAGCAAGCTTCAACCAAGCAAAAGCTAATTGAGCTGTAATAATATAACAATATGACATTGTCGCGCTTATTAGATAATATAGAGCTGATAAATTAACCTAAACGGCTAACTTTTATTGGCCTTCCTACTTCCTGAATTCAAGATAAGCATATAATGTCGACTCAAACAAAAACTAAACGCCCTAATACTTTATTAGAAATAATATTTAATATTGCCGTGCCATCTATTATTTTAATGAAGCTATCTGGAGATGAGTATTTAGGCTCAGTAAACGCTCTAATTCTAGCGCTATTATTCCCACTCTGCTACGGCTTGTATGATTTTATACAAAACAAGTCGATGAACTTTATCTCACTACTTGGTTTTTTAAGCACCTTATTAACCGGCGGTATTGGTTTATTCGAATTAGACGTGCAATGGTTAGCCATTAAAGAAGCCGCTATTCCTTCAGTTATTGGTTTAGTTGTATTGGTATCAGGTTTTTGGGGTAAACCATTAATTGCTAAATTACTATTAAACCCAATGTTGTTTAATTTAGATTTGATTTATCAAACATTAACTGACAGAAATAAAACTGACATTTTTAAAGCCATTATTCAACGCGCAAATCACTTACTGGCAATGACTTTTGTTTTTTCTGCTACGATGAATTACTTATTAGCCAAATGGGTAGTCACTAGCCCTGCAGGTACCGTTGAGTTTAACGAGCAATTAGGTGAGATGACACTGTATAGTTATCCGGTTATTGCAATACCGTCTATGGTAATGCTAATGGCGATCATGTTTTATGTGGTGAGAAGCATCATGAAACTCACAGATTTGAAATTTGAAGATATTTTAAATGCTGAAAAATAACATTAGAAATTAGATATAAATAATTTATTACTCTTAATCATTGGCCTCCGTACTTTAAAATTACTTTACTAAATACATAAAACTTCAGGATAAAAGCACATATAAAATGCAGACTAGTAGAAAGTTTCATATACTTAATTAATAATTAATACGACTCACTATTGGATTATATTACTTGATTAAGCCTTCCCAAATAGATAGCAGCGAGAATCTAAAGTTCAAGCAACCACATGTAGTGTCTGTATTTTCATTAGTCGGCATGACAATTACTGCAATAATGGGGATTATTGCGCTATTTAATCAAAATTATATTTTAGCTTCAGGCTTATTTTTAGCGTCTTTGACCTATTTCATCGGTTATTATGCTCATAAAAAATTCAACAACCTAGTCATAAGCTCGGCAATTATTCTCTACTCACTTTATTTATTAATGTTTTATCTCGTCTTCTCAGGTGGTGTTGAGAATACAGGCCCTTTATGGATATATATTGTTGCTCCAGTATCTTTATTTATTCATGGTTTGAAGCGAGGTTTAATTGATATTACTGTGTTTATGATCATAATTAGCGCCATAATGTTTATACCCAACGAGCTCATTATACATGCTCAATACAGTACTGAATTTAAATTACGCTTAATTTATTCTTTTTTAACTGTCACTTCTTTATCTGCGTTATACGAATATTCAAGAGGTCAGTCGTTCAAACATATCTTAGAATTAACAAAGCAATACCAACAACTAGCTCACTATGATCAATTAACACAACTATCTAATCGTCGTGACGCGCTTCGGATATTACAGCAAGAGCGAGTAAGAATTACCCGTAACAAAGAACCACTATCTATCATTATATGTGACATTGATCATTTTAAAAAAGTGAACGACCAACACGGACATAATGCTGGCGACGCTGTTTTAAAAGATCTTGCGAAATTATTTACTGATTCTATAAGAGAACAAGATTGTGTTGCTCGTTGGGGCGGTGAAGAGTTTTTATTTATTTTGCCACAAACCCTTGCTATAAACGCCAATAATATTGCCAAAAAGATCCAAAATAAATTAGAACATCATATAGTGACTTATCAAGGTAAAAGCATCAAGGTAACAGTCAGTATAGGCATTTCTCAATTTAAAGCTGAGCAAAGCATTGATGAAGTGATAAATCGTGCTGACAAGTATTTATATCAAGCAAAAAACGCGGGTAGAAATCAAATATTTCCAAAATATTAAACGCTCCTCATTAACACCATTAAAATTAAACTACTGAATAATCGGTTTTTTTATCTACCTACCTCGTTTGATAGTTGTTTTACTTTCAAAAAACTTCATGTCAGCAGTAGCTCTATTGCAAGTAAATTTAACGATGGGAGTAGAAAAATATTTATTAAATCGATCTCAAGTTACTTTAAAATCCAATGCTTTAATTTTTCTAATAATAAATCAGGGTTAATTGGTTTGGTTAAATAATCATTCATGCCTACTGCCATACATTTTTCTCGATCCCCTTTCATTGCATTAGCGGTCATCGCTATGATTGGAATACTGTTATCAAATTCATTATATTTATTTTCACGAATTTTCCGAGTTGCTTCATACCCATCCATTTCAGGCATTTGGCAATCCATTAAAATAACGCTGAACGGTTGTTGGTGATTTTTTAATAATGCTAACGCCTCTACTCCATTCACGGCAACCTCTGCTGTTAAGCCGAAACGTTTTAATATTCCTTGCGCGACAAGTTGATTTACACGATTGTCTTCAACCAATAACAATCGAATATCTGTCGGCCATTGCGGTATAATAACCGTAGACAAGTTATCATCATCCTTTGTGGTAACGACTAACGATTTTGTGCTTTTATCTATGTTGATTGTACAAGTAAAGCAACTACCTTTACCTTCAATACTAGTAACGGTTATATCGCCATCCATTAACTTAGCAAGCTGATTAGAAATAGCCAACCCCAAACCTGATCCACCATACTTTCGCGTATTGGAGATATCTACCTGACTAAAAGCATCAAATAAGTTAGCTATTTTATGACTTGCAATACCAATGCCCGTATCCGTTACACTACATTGAAACTGCCATTTTTTTTTGTTTAATGATACAAGCTTACCTACTACTTTAACCTCCCCTTCATGAGTAAATTTAAGGGCGTTACTAATAATATTAGTGAGTATTTGTCGTATTCTACTAGAGTCGCCAATCACCATAGACTCTGCCATGTCACTACAGTCCACAGTAAGTGTTAGTGGCTTTCCTTTTATCTGAAAGTGCATAAACTGTATTAGCTCTTCAATCATGGTTTTTAAATCAAAATCTAAAGCTTCTATTTCCAACTTACCTGCTTCAATTTTAGAAAAATCCAAAATATCATTAATTAGATGCAGTAATGATTTTGAGCTACTTAAGGCAATCTGTACTCGCTTTTCTTGCTTGTGGCTTAACTTGTCATCTAACATCAAACTTAGCATACCAATAACCCCATTCATTGGGGTACGAATTTCATGGCTCATTGTGGCAAGAAATTGCGACTTTGCAATCACTGCTGACTCAGCCACAGCTTTAGCGTCGAGTAATTTTTTATGCTGATATTTCTGCATAGATATATCAGTTCTAATAGCCATGTAACCTGTCACTTTACCCGCTATCGATTTCATCGGAATAATAGTGGTATCCACCCAATAAAACTGACCACTTTTAGCCTTATTTAAGACTTCACTTGACCAAACTTTTCCTTGAGACACCCTTTTATACATATTTTTCCAGAAGGCTTTTGAATGATGTCCAGAGTTGATCATTCGGTGGTTGCTACCAATTAGCTCATCTGCACTGTAGCCACTAATCTCCAAAAATTTAGCATTGGCAGAAGTAATAGTACCCTTTAAATCTGTTGTTGCGATAATGACGTGTTGATCAAAAGCAAATTTTTGCGTGAGTAAATCATTCTTATAAATTTCACTTTGCTCAATAGAGTCTTTAAATTCAGCTACGGCATTCCAAATATTTTGTACGTAAGCATCTTTATTACCATAAATCTTTATATTGGTATCACCCGCTGATAGCTTGATCAAGGCGTTATAAACTTGGTTAAGCCTAGCTGAAGTGTTTTTGGCAAAATGAAACGCCGACACCAACATTAAGATCAATAATCCTATGGTTATTTCGGTGATATAAGTCTTTTTATAAAGTGTACCTTCAACCAATTGATATTGTTCTGTTAACTTATTTGAATGGTATTTAGATAGTGCTAACAATAAAGTGTTCACCATTTTCAGTTTTTCATTAACTAAAACCAGTTCAGCAGGTGCTTGCTTTACGTCGACAGATGACATTTCAATTGCAGAGACTACTTGCTTTAAGTAATCAGAAAAAGCTATTTTCACTTGCTTAAAGATATTGTCGCCATCAATAATTAACAGGTCGTTATCATTGAGGTCTTTATGTACGCGTTGCTCTATTTGATATAAGTGATTTAGTTGCACTTTTCCCGCAGCGTAAATAGCTTCCTGATCAAGCTGTTCTGCTGCAAGTAACAAGGTAATAATTTCATTATTACTGGCAGTTATTAATTGCGTTAATTCACTAATTTCACTTATTTGAATTAAGTTGGTTTCACTAATTTCTTGAAATAGTTTGGTATTTTCACGAATCACTTGATTACTGGTGAGATAAAGTATCAAGGTCAGTAACACCCCAATAATCGGTGCAATTAAAAAGCGGGTTTGTATTGAGAGTGAGCCAAACATATTATGTGTACCTATAATAATTAAAGTGTTGGCCAGTCGGTAAGCGTGTTCATGCTTTTATATATAACTTCATTATTACTTGTACCTACATCGGTAACCGATGTCAGGCTTTTAACCACTTTAGATAAGCAGCAGACAAAATAAATCCATTTTAAAAAGCACATATATTTCTCAATTTGACGGCTGTAGTGCCGAACATTTCCATTAAATTTATATCTCTTCTCATGAAGTAATATAATAATGAGAAGATCCATATCCAGTAACTTAAATATAGACTAAAATTTTCATATATCTACCCACTTTAAGTCGCTTTATCTACCAAATATAAAATGGATTGATAATCGATACCTGCATGGTGCGATAAGCCTATTTCACACGTTCTGCTATTACTATAGCCAACCGAACAATTACTTGGTACTTGTGCTTTTAAGGTAGCTAAAGCATTGGCATTTAGCTCTGGCGTGGTAAAACCTTTATCGCCAGCAAAACCGCAACATTGAATATGTTCAGGTATAATAACCTTGTTACTACACTGCATTGCTAGCTTTTGCATTTTATCCGTTAAGCCCATTCGCCTGCTGCTGCAAGTTACATGCAACATAATGGTTTCATCTAACGGTTTAAATGTTAAATGCTCTGCCAATATGTCAGTTACAAAACCGACGGGCTCATAAATAGCTAACTTCGCGGTTAGCTCTTTATTTTCAAGTAACATCGCTTTACATGGGCTGGTATCCATTAAAATAGGATAACGACCATTTTCACTTAAAGTAGTGAGCATGGTTAACATTGAACTTTGCTTTTGTACTGCTTGGTCAAACATGCCTTTACTGTTAAATGGCATACCACAACACTCGCCGCTAAAGTCTGGGCTGATCACCTCAAAACCTGCTTTCGCTAATACTGCAAAAGTTACCTCAGTTAACGAGCGCTGTTCGCTGGCATTAAGCGCTTGCCCCATATTTCGGCTAGAACAGCTTGGTATATAAACTACTTTTGGCTTAGTTGATTGCTTAGTTGAAATAGTTGAAATAGTTGATTGCTGATATTTGGCTTTACTTGGTAAGTATTGAGTCCATAACGGAATGTTGTTTGCTGATAGTTTACGGATATTAGCCGTTAAACCAGCCATTGCTTTATTACCTAATAAGCGCTGACTAAACCCCGCAATAGCTAATGTAGCGCGTGTTGCCTTTTCGATACCAGCAAAGTTATCGGCTAATTTTTTTGATAAACTTTGGTGCTTAGTGTTTTTAACATGGCGCAACTCTCGAACCAAATCGCCAGTATTTATACCAACAGGACAACGATCTGCACACAAACCGGTAGTTGCACAGGTATCAACACCTAAATACGCAAAACTGTTCTCAAGTTCATTTAATAAAGCAGGATTGTCTGCAGTTGCAGTTAAGCGCTTAATTTCTCGAAACGTAGTAATTCGTTGCCTTGGTGTAAGACTCAAACCTTTTGATGGACAAACAGGCTCACAAAAACCACATTCAATACATTTATCTACGATGTTATTCGCGGCAGGTAAGTTTTTTAAATTACTAATATGTGCGAGTGGATCATCATTAATAATAACGCCGGGGTTAAGCAGAAAGTTTGGATCAAACAAGGCTTTTATTTGTTGCATCAAGGCGAATCCTTGTTTACCCCATTCTAGCTCGATAAAAGGCGCCATGTTACGGCCAGTGCCGTGCTCTGCTTTTAAAGAGCCTTTATAATCTACCGCAACTAATTGGCATACATCATCCATAAAAGATTGATAACGCTTTACCTCTGCAGCTGTTGAAAAATCTTGGGTAAATACAAAATGCAAATTACCATCGAGCGCATGGCCAAAAATAATGGCTTCGTGATAATGATGTTTTGTGAATAATGCTTGTAACTTAGCCACCGCATCAGCAAGTTGTGCAACCGGAAAGGCAACATCTTCAATAATAACCGTTGTGCCTGTTTCTCGCACTGCGCCAACCGCAGGAAAAGTGCCTTTACGTATCGCCCATAGTTGTGAGTACTCACTTGCAATATCGGTAAATGGAATAACATTGGTTTGTTCAAAAGTACTTAGTAGTATTTCTAATTCCGCTATTTGCTTATTCAATAAATCCTGATTCGCTGCCCGTGTTTCTATTAATAATGCACCAACATTCATACCGAGTGTTTTAATAAAGTTAGGTAAACCTGGCATATCGCTAACAGATGCCAACGAGCGCCTATCCATAAGCTCAACCGCCGAAACATTGGCATCAGCCAAAGCACTTACCGCTGAGCAAGTAATTGGCATATCGGGAAAGAATACAATAGAAGAAGCACGATATTTATGCTCCACAACCGTGTTATAAGTAATAGATGAGATAAAGCCCAAGGTGCCTTCAGAGCCAATCATAAGATGTGCGAGAATATCGATTGGGTCTTCAAAATCAACCAAAGCATTAATCGCATAACCTGTAGTATTTTTTAATCGATATTTATGGTTAATTAACGCCGTTAATACTTCGTCGCTACGAGTTTGTTCCGCTAACATGTTGAGCTGTGCTAACAAATGATGGTGACTTTGTGTAAAAGCCATAATACTTGTTTCATCAGCTGTATCGAGCACACTGCCGTCATGTAAAACAAGCCTTATACTATCCAGTGTTTGATAACTGTTTTGGGCAACACCGCAGCACATACCGCTGGCATTGTTGGCGGCAATACCAGCAATTTTACAGGTATTAATAGAAGCGGGATCAGGACCTATTTTTCGACCATAAGGTAATAAATAGCTATTAGCATCAGCACCTATAACACCTGGACCGAGCTTAATTTTATTACCTAAATCTAATATTTGATGATCGCGCCAAGCATCGGTAAGCATAATTAAAATAGAATCGGACTGTGCTTGTCCTGAAAGACTAGTACCTGCAGCGCGAAAGGTTACGGCTAACTTGGCCTTTGCCGCCCTCTGCATAACTTCAATAACTTCAGTTTCATTGGCTAAAATGAGTACTAACTGCGGTATTAAACGATAAAAGCTGGCGTCAACTCCGTACGCTAAACGACGAGCATAATCAGTAATCACTCGATTTTGGGGAATAAATTGACTAATTTGTTCAGCAAAATTTTGGTAGGGCGTAGGCAGTTTTAAGTTGGAGGACTTCTGCTCTGCTATCATGGCGACCATAATATTTCTCTAATGAATTAACTCATGGGATTGAACTACTCTATAAAGCTACTTTCTTCTATCGATAACGCGTAATGCTTATATTCCATGTCAGATTTTAAAATATGATTCGCTAACCAGTTATAAAGAAAAATAGCTATTTTGTGATGTATATCAACATCATAATTTTCCAATTTAGTTTCAAGTAAATTAAATTTTTCTCTTAATTCAGCATGTTTTTTTATATGATCTTCAGTATCAGGATAGTTAATTTGTCTTAATAAGTTTTCTTCCGCATCAAAGTGCAAATCAATATATAACGATAGGTTTTGATAAAGTGCTATAGCCCCCTGTTTATTCTCTTCATGTAAAAATTCATTTACCATGGTAAAAAGAACTTTATGTTGTTCATCAAGAGCTTGATTACCTACAGAGTACTCTGGAATCCATTCAATATGAGTTTTATCAGCGGCTTTCTTATGAAAAATAATATTCGATGGGTTGCTTATTGCTTTATTAACACTTTGTAAAATTTTGCTTTTTCTCGAGGGTTTAATTAAGTAATTATTTAAACCTAATGGGATCCACTGCTTAATCACTAATTTATCTTTTTCGTGCACATACGCAATAATCGGCACCTTGTTTCCCGCGGAACGTATGAGTTTAGTAATTTCAATACCGTTTACTGTAGGTAAATCATAGGCAAGTAATATTGCATCAGGTTTAAAGTTGTTAATTTTTTCAATAGCATCTTGGCCATCATTTACCAATTCATATAACAAAGTGTCTTCAAATATCTCTTTAATGACACGAGTAAATAGATTAGAGGGTTCAGCAATTAATACTTTTTTCTTAATATCTTGTTCGGTTGCTTTATTTGTTGCTAACTGTTTGTGTTGTGAATGCAACAACCCTTGCTTTATTGATTGACTATTCGCTTTCAATTGAATTAATTGATCAACAATATTTTGAATGCCGCTAGATACACTTTCATTCATTTCGTCTAACGAAACCCCAATTAAATTCTGTAGCACCTCTTTAGCTTCTTTATTTATATCAACTACTTGATTGGTCGCAGACAAAATATCAACTTCACACTTAGTTACTTCTTGAATAAAAGATTTTTTCAAGACTACACCGTGCTCTATACAGGAAGCTAATTCGTCTTCTCCTTCTAAAACTAACTGCTCTAGACTATGATTTTGATGGTTTTCTATTAACTTTAATTCTTGTAATAATACAAGTTTCAATCGCTGCGGTTCGTTTAATGGGTTACTAATGACGTAATTATCAAATAAGCCATTTTCACAAGCTAAATAAGCACGAGAAGTTTCACGGTTATTAATTAGTAAAATGGCTCTATGTGGTGATATGTTTTGCTCATAATCTTCTAAATAATCAATATAGTATTTTATTGTTCTTTTGACATTATTAGAGGCTAACAATAAAACTTTTGGACTCATTGCTGCGATTTTATGTATGGTTTCAGGATTGTATTTGTAGGCTTTAAACTTAAGTGATAGACCTACAATTTGTTGAATTGCAGGTTCGACTGTTTCTTTATCTTGATAAATCATGATTACATCAGGATGTGTTTTAAAAGTCATCTTATTCATAATTGCACAATTTTCATGGAGCATGTTTCAAGTTATTTGAAGCCATAAAAAGTCGGCTTATTAACACTACTATAGTGTTAATAAGCATAGTCTTTATTTACTATAGTGCAATGTACTCACAAAGTTTAAGTCGGATCGCGAGCACTATTTTCGTTGTTAGTTAATAACCCTAGATTCAATGCTATTAACAATAATACTTTGAAGTTTACTGAGTGATAAAAGCAATTACATGCGGTTCAAGTTTTATTGAAAATATCAACAGAGCCTAAGCAAAAGGCTGCTAACGTAATTTACGTTAGCAGCCTTTTTAATGTTTAGTATTATCTGAATAATAAATCTTTTAATAATACATTTGTTAATTGTAGCCTGCATCAAGAGTGAGTGATAAATGACTAGGCTTGCAATATTTTCTGTTACTTAACGTAACATTGTAAACCAACCCATAAGCATTGGGAGTAAAGGCATGAAAATTAATACCGTAAGGATCGTAACTAAGCTTAATACAGAGGTAGTATCTTTAAAATCTTCATCATGGTTTGCCATGGTTTAGTTTTCCTATTAAAAAATAATTGCTTAAAAATATGCGGCGCATTTTAGCCGATAACGATGATGATAGACAGTAAAAATTGATCTATATCAATAAATTCAATGCTTCATATAAAAGCACATTCAGATTATTTTTCATTCATAAAAAGCAAGAGCCTAACAATTTCATCAATTGTTAGGCTCTTGGATTATCTGTTAGAAGACTATTATTTACTGCTTATGCATTTGTTAATAGTATTCATCTTCTTTATTGTGTGCTTGTGGATCTTCAATAATTTCGTTGATATTTACTTCAAAATTATTGTTATTATTGGCATCAACCATATAAATAGTATGCGTTGAACCATCAACCCAAGTAACAGTACCACTCCCTTTTTTACTGCCACACTTCATGCCGATATGAATATCTATAAATTCCATAAGCCCTCCTCTATCCGTAATATTAGCGACTATATACAATTATTGTATCGCGCTTTTTCGAAATATTATGCGTTTTCACGCAAGACAATTAATACGGCTGTTTTTTAACCGTACCGTATTTAAGTATAGGCTCGGGTCTTTAATTTACTAGTGGATTTTTGAATAGTGCTCAAATTCAGAGGGTAAATTAAGCTAAGTAATTATTATTTATATAAAAGAAAAATTAATTAATTTTGATACTTTAGAAGATAAGATAAACAAGTAGCTGAAGCTATTAAGGCAAAAATTCAGTACCCAAAGTGCAACTTGCTCTAGCTCCTGTAACCGCAGGCATATTACTATTTAAGCTATGATCAAATGCATACGCAAGCCAAGCAAATGCCATGGCTTCAAGTTGGTCACCATCAATACCTACTGCTTGCATAGTGTTCACCGCAAACTTGGTTATTGAGCTAGTAAACTTTTGTTTAAGTAAATTAACTAAAGCAATATTGTGTGCCCCGCCGCCACACAAATAAATCTTACCCTGTGTCGCTAAGGCATGAATATCGTCATGAATAGTTTGCACTGTGAAAGCGAGTAAGGTCGCTTGAACATCAACAGGTTTAATAGTTTGTGTAACTTCCTGACTAAGTGAAGAATCATATGAAACAAGTTGTTGTTCAAGCCAGCTGAGATGGAAGTATTCTCTGCCGGTGCTTTTAGGTGCTTTTTCTTGAATGTATTGATCATGCATTAACCAAGTCAATAACCCTTCATCTACCTTACCTTTTGCAGCCCAAGCACCACTTTTATCAAACTTAACATCGCTTTCTGGATGATGCTTACTAAACCAGTCATCAAGCAGCGCATTACCCGGTCCCGTATCAAAACCCAGTACCTTATTTTTTTGCGCTATTTCTTCTGCGACTTCTGGCAAAAAAGTAATATTGGCAATACCGCCAATATTTACTATAAAAACAGAAACAGCATTACTCTTAAACAACTGTTGATGAAAAATAGGTACTAATGGCGCGCCTTGGCCACCTAAGGCCATATCTTTACGACGAAATTGACCAATAACGCGAATACTACTTAACGTTGCTAACGTTTGGCTACAACCAATTTGTAAGGTAAATGCATTTTTGCCATTTAATTCTTCACCACAAGGACGATGGCGAATAGTTTGGCCATGATTTCCTATAGCAATAATATCTGCTGCAGTAAGATTCTCTTGTTGTAGAAATGCACTAATAGCTTGAGAAAATAACTGCGCAAGTTCAATATCCAGATGAAAAGCGCGATCAATTTCATTATCACCTGATTGATAAAGTGAAGTGATTTTTAGCGCTAAAGCTTCACTGTAAGCCTGGTAATAGCTAGCAACTAATTGTGCCTTATTATCTGGATTTGCAAAATCAACCAGTGCCAAATCAATACCATCAGCACTAGTTCCTGACATTAAACCTATATAGTAACGAGCTACTGCCTTTGCGGGGTTACTACTCACGCTACTATTCACTTGCAACTGCAGTTGCTGTATCGCTATGTTGGCTCGTAATTAACGCATTTTTGGCGCTAGCTAATACCGATAAGCGTTCATCAGCTAGCGCTGAAAATTTAGTTTTATACTTTTTGTCGATTGGTCGAGCATCAGGTAATTTAACGGTTCTAGGATTACGGTGTACACCATTAAGTAAAAACTCATAATGTAAATGTGGTCCTGATGCTAAACCTGTGGCACCTACATAACCAATAGTTTGCCCTTGTTTTACCCGCTGTCCTTTTTTCACCGCACGTTTAGAAAAATGTAAGTACTTAGTTACTATGCCATTACCGTGCTGAATAAATACATAATTACCATTATATTTATTATAAGTAGAGTCAGTAACTTTACCATTACCTGCAGCCACTACTGGCGTACCTGTTTTGGCAGCGTAATCTATGCCGCGATGCGCTTTCCATTTTTTTTGTACCGGATGAAAACGTCTAGGTTTGAAGCTAGAACTAATATATTTAAAGTTTACTGGCGCCCGTAAAAAAGCCTTACGCATACTTCGTCCATCAGCACTATAATATTCACCATCTGTAAAACGGATAGCTTGAAAAACTTCACCTTGGTTAGTAATTTCTGCCGCTAATATATTGCCTGGCCCAATATATTCACCATCAATATATTTTTTTTCATAGGTAAGCGAGAAGCTATCACCCGATCGAATATCCATACCAAAATCCATATCCCAACCAAATATATTAGCAAAGTTAATAATTTGCGTATCGTTTAATCCCGCCTTTAAACCTGCGTACCAAAAACTAGAAGAGATAGTGCCGTAACTAATATCTTCTCGTATTTCTACTTCTTTGCTTTCCCGGTGAGATTGATAACTGTCACCCACTAAGTGAATAAACAAAGTGTCGGTTTTAGAAAGTGGATATTCAAGTGCAGCAAGTTGTTTTTCTGCATTTTTGGCAATACGTAATTCATCACCAACATTAATTCTGCGTAATAATTTACTGTCTTCGCCCTTAGCTGTGCTCACCGCATAAGTGGTTTGTGCTGTAAATCCTAAACGCTTTAAGATTAATGCCAATGAGTCACCACTACGAACTTTAATGGTTTGCCAATCTAAATTACTTAACTCTTCAATAGGATCTTGTGGTTTTATCTTTTTATGCAGCGCGCCTGTTGGTAAAGCACTTGCTTGTGAGGGGTCTGTTACGTCGACTAAAGAGGGTAATTCTTCAGTGGTTACTACGTCTTTTTTCGGTTTACTAATAATAGCACGTTGTGGCAAAGCACTTTGTGGAGCATTACTACCTGCAGGTACTATATCTTCAGGTAAAGCTAACTGAATACGTTCTTTTACCTGTACGTCGTTTGTATTTTGTTTGTCATCATTCGACGGAAGAATTAACAAAAGTAATAAAAAACAACTAATACCAATAATAATTAAGCGGTGCTTTTTAGGAAGATTATTAAAGGTAATAAGCAGCTTTTGCAATAATAAGGAGATCTGAGATTTCATATAGAGAAAAAGATAAATAGTTAACGATACTGACAATTTCATCACTATATCAAAACTTGTTATAAACTACAGAAAAAATACTGTTACAACCCGTTGCAACAATAATTAAAATCAAACAGTGCATGACTTAAGTCATTACCAAGCTTTCATATAGCGTTATTTTATCGCTTAACCTGCGGCTCGGCTTGCGCCTAAGATAGCTAAACCAAAAAGCGTCCAATCGTTAATAATATGCGCTCCTGTGGAAACCCAAATATTTTTTGTTTTGATATACGCTAAAGTCAATATTAGTCGAGAACTACCTATAACTACAAAGGCTTGAATAACATTCCAGCCGTAGGTTGGTAAATGAATAGCGCCAAAAGCAATAGCACACACAAGCCAAGCAAAGAAAACCGCTAAGCAGCGTGAGCAATTAAATTTAGATGAAAACAGTTGTAACACCCCGAGAAAGATCAGAATTGAAAAAACCTCTTCACCAAAAAGCTGCGGGATTGTTCTAATAAAAAATACAACACGCTCAGAAGATGACAAATCGCCAAGGTTCACAATCAATTCATTAGCATTGGCGCCAAAATATTTAACTACTAACACACCAGCACTCAAGGTAACGATAATATTTAAAAAAGCATAAAAAAACATAGAGACTATGTCTCTACCGCCAACTTTTCTAAAAATAGCTCGCCAACCAGTTGGGGCAACTTTTATCAAACTGGCTAGGGGTACAGCAAAAAACAGTATACTAACAACAAATTTTCCGACTAACGTTTCAACATAAGGTAAAGGCGTCACCAGAAAGAAAAAACCAACAAACACGGCCATTATAACAAACAACCATTGCATACCGCTTATATGACAAGGTTGATCGTTATAATACGGAAAGTCATCATTAGGCTTTTCAATAAGAGTCATTAGTTTATTTTTCATAAATACTCATTTAATTAGATTTTTAAGTGGTTTAATTGAGGTCTTTTCTCAAAGTGATATTTAAGTCCGGGCGATAACTAGATAATACCAAGTTGATTAAGTTATTTTCCACTCAGCGAAATTTAATTAAATTGGTATAATATGCTCAAACATTACTCTGTTCAGTTAATTATCTGATATTTTGCCTGAAATAGTTACTAAAAAAGGTGATTTATCACATAACAGTTAGTTAGCAAATCTCATTATCTTGGCGACTAACACCCATATAGCACTAAGGAAACTAGGCAATAAACTTTATTTACCTCAAAGATCACGGTTTCTTTCACAAAAACACATTTTAAGGTTTTAACCTAGCTACAAAGTACAGTAGAATTCGAGCATTAAATAATCTTTACCTAGTCAAGATAACCGCGTATTTATCAAGTTTAGCGCTTATATTATTAGCCTAGTCACGCCGGAGTTATTACTTCTTTTATAAAAAAGTAAAAGACTAAGTACAATAAGCCAGTCAGCGGAGTCATACATGACCGATGTAAACCAAGCATTTGCCGAGCTAAAACGCGGCGCAGAAGAAATTTTAGTTGAAGAAGAGTTATTAGCAAAACTTAAAACGGGTAAACCACTTAAAATTAAAGCGGGCTTTGATCCAACAGCACCAGATTTACATTTAGGCCACACGGTTTTAATTAATAAATTACGTCAATTTCAGCAACTAGGTCACGAAGTTATCTTTTTAATCGGTGACTTTACCGGCATGATTGGTGATCCAACCGGTAAAAATGTTACCCGTAAGCCATTAACGAAAGAAGATGTTTTAGCTAATGCTGAAACATACAAAGAGCAAGTTTTTAAAATATTAGACCCTGCTAAAACAACGGTTGCGTTTAACTCAACTTGGATGGAAAAACTTGGCGCTGCTGGTATGTTGCAATTGGCTTCGCGTCAAACAGTTGCTCGTATGATGGAACGTGACGACTTTAAAAAACGTTACGCTAATGGTCAAGCCATTGCTATTCACGAATTTATGTACCCGTTAGTGCAAGGTTGGGATTCTGTAGCCCTTGAAGCGGATGTTGAGCTTGGAGGTACCGATCAAAAATTCAATTTATTGATGGGTCGTGAATTACAAAAATCTGAAGGACAACGTCCACAAACAGTATTAATGATGCCGTTACTTGAAGGCTTAGACGGCGTACAAAAAATGTCTAAATCTTTAGGTAACTATATTGGTATTACTGATAGCCCTACCGATATGTTCGGTAAAATTATGTCTATTTCTGATGTATTAATGTGGCGTTACTATGAATTACTTAGCTTTAAACCATTAGCAGAAATTGAAGGTTATAAAACCGATATTGAAAACGGTAAAAACCCACGTGATGTGAAAATTGATCTAGCCAAAGAAATTATTGCTCGTTTTCATGATGAAGCAGCAGCACAAGCCGCACATGAAGAGTTTATTAATCGTTTCCAAAAAGGCGCAATGCCTGATGAAATGCCTGAGCTAACTATCACTGCTGAAAATGGCGAAATAGCGATTGCTAACTTACTTAAAGAAGCAGGCTTAGTGGCTAGTACCTCTGATGCATTTAGAATGATCAAGCAAGGCGCGGCTAAAATTGAAGGTGAAAAAATCACAGATCGCAGTTTAGTGATCACTGCTGGCTCTACCGCTATTTACCAAGTAGGTAAGCGTAAATTTGCTCGTATTACTGTTAACTAATATAAAAACTTTATTTTATACTGATACTTCAAGTTAAGATTAAAAAAGGCTGATGAAATTATGTAAATTTCATCAGCCTTTTTAGTTTTTGAATTCTGGTTTTAAACTTATACCAATTTGATTAAATTTCTTCCCAACTCAGAACTATGCCCGATGTGCAATAACAAGGCGAATTTGTTTAG
>NZ_JAHKPR010000066.1:2953-7338 GCF_018860585.1 Colwellia sp. E2M01 | reverse complement strand
AAGAGTATCGGACATAGTGAGTTAATATGTACGTCTAATAACTTTCATGTTATCGCTAACTATTTTTTTATCTATTATCTCTAAGTCAGTAATAAGAAAATTAAGTTTATTAGCTGAAAAGCTAGCTTGTTTAAAATCCTTAATTTTTAAAAAACCTTCTATTTTTAAAATGGTTTCCTTTATATCTATTTTTATTCTTTTTCTTTGGTCTGTATTGCTCACAATTACACTCAAGTTTCATTTGATCGTTAAAAGAAAAGACAAGTTTAGCAGGAACGCGAATTAAGTTTTATGTTTTTTGTACTACTGGAGAACGCGATTCTCCAAAAGTATATATTGAAACATTTCTAATAAAACTACGTTTTATGTTACCGCTCCGCTCCATGCTTCGCATAAAAAACAGTACTAAAAAAGCATTTAATTTGAAATAAATCAAAATAATAGTACTAGTTTACTTTACTTTGTATGTGTTTGTGTTAGAATTAGTACTAGAAATAAGGGAAACAAATCCTTTATAGTTAAAATAGGTACTAGAAAATGAAAGAATATTTAACAAAAGATGAAGACTTGATGATTTCGTTTAATGTAAAAAATGAAACCGTTGAGTTTGCATCAGGTAGGATTGTATTTAAGGTAAATATAAATCAATTAAATGTTGTTGAAGCTGTAGATAGATTTGTAATTATGTTTCATCAAAACACAAAAGCACCTAATTTAATTGTTTTAAATGGATTAAGTGAAGCATTAGAAATAAGTGATTTTTTAGAAAGGCCGATCTGGTTGTTACAAAGTGACGGTGAAACATTAAAATTGAGAGGTGTTAATAATGCTAGTTAAATTTACAACTCAAGAAGAACAAGATTTTAAAATAGAAGAACTAAAAGAACATTTTGATGTGGGAACGGCTTCTAAAGCTTGTATGTTAGCAGTTATGTCATATAAAGAATTACACAGAAGATTTTTAGAGATATCAAAAGAAAGCAATGATTATCTTTATAGATTAGGTGTTATAGCTGAAAGTATAGAAGCTAAAGAAGTTGCAGATTATGATATAAAAGAATGTTTAAAGTTTAAATAAATGAGGTTTAATTATGTTTTATATTGTAGTGTTAATATTATTTTCTTTTAATTTATTATTTATAGATAAAGCGTTAAAAGAAGGTGATTTAATAATGATGGTTACAGGGTGCGCAATGTGCTTAATAATATTTTGTTGTATATTAGCAAGAGCATGGATTTATTTTTAAAATTAGTAAATTTTTATGTTGTGGTTTCTTCCTGATAACGAGCTTCTTTGACAGGAGGCTCGTCACTCCAATTAAAGCCTTTAGGGTTGCAATAGACATTATATACTTCATTATCTCGTGTTAATTTTGCATGACATTCAGACTTAAAAAGCACTTTATAACCAACATTTTGAGGGTGTATTACATTGCCCTCTTCATCATTGAAAAAATAAGTAAATCGTCCATCCGTTACGAATTCAAGACCATTGATAAAAATCTGCCCTAAATCAGAGGTTTTAACATTTATATACTCGGACACAGTAACTTGATTATCTTTATTAACAGTTTCAGATTTAACAATGTTTTCTTTTTCTAAGTTAATTTTAGAATCAGACCAACTCGAAACAAAGAAATAACCGACCACAGCAAAACAAAGCATTACTAATTGTAATACTGGAAAGTCTTTTTTAATCGTTGATTTTGTTACTTCTGGTTTAACTGTTGCGCCCTGCTCTTGTTGTGCTTTTTTGTATTCTGATGGTACGCCAAAATAATGAGGGTGCAATACTGAATATGATGCCCGTAAATCAATTTCTTTAGCTTTTTTTGTGTTTGGGTCTATGACAATTTGAACATCTTTTTTAAATTGTTGTGATGTTTTATAACAATCATGTAAATCATTGCGCCTGAAATGACCTGAGCCAGTACGAAGATTTTTATCAATTCTACGTCCATCATACATTTTTACTATGTGAAACTTAGGACAAAGTTTATCGAACCAAGGTTTTACAAAAGTTTTCCAAAAGATACCAGGAAACAAATTAAGTGACGAACGGAAAGAATAAAGCTCATCGATTACGGTTTCTTTGATTTGTTTATCAACTGCATCTATTGACTGGCCAATAAGTTTTAAGTCCCAACCGTCCTTACGTGATTGAACAATCCAATTAACTACAGCAAGTCTGTCGGGGTCATTCCAGTTTCGTGAGTTAAACGAAGTAAGTAATTCATCAAGTATTACACCCCCGTTTTTTTTCTCGTCGTAAGTTTCGGGTTTATCATGATCTAATTCAGGATAAGCTTTACCCAGACACAATAAATCGATTGAACGTGGGAAATCGGGCAATCTTACATAATGTGCTTTAGGATTATCAGGAATAAGTTTATCGAGAAATATATCTAAATTAGTTGCAACTGAATGCCCTGCTTTTAATCTATTTTGTATGAACTCAACAGCATATTTAGATTTACCAGAACCCCTGCGACCCTCGAAAAATGTAGCCATTATGCTTTAACCTTTAGGTTTAATAATTTGTTTTTCATTATGAATATATAACTAGCAGCATGAGCAGAAGAAACAACACCAATACATTGACCAGCATTACTAGGAATCATTGAGAAACCAGAAAGTAATAATGAATTAGTTGGCAGTGATGCAGTGATGCCACTTAAGCCTGAATTGATAGCAGCAATAAAAACAACCGTTAAAGCAATGTATACAGCAATGTAAGCAACTGAAAAAGCCGCTTTACGTGCTAAGAAAACACCAATTAAACCAGTAATGCCGCTGATTATTGTTGTAAAAAAAGTAACTATAACGCCCATTATGATACCGTCCTTGTGAATGTTCTGCCTGCCAAATGTAAAGTGTATAAAGCTGTGATGATATATAAAAAGTAAGTAAGCATAGGATTTACATATGTATTGTATGGGGGGCAATGCTTATCGAACACTATGTTTTTAGGTTGACCACGCAATGAAACATTTAAAGTAAATGGAATGCATTGACCCGTATTGACGTTAGGCCATAAATCTTTAATGAACGGAAGTTCGGGAAAGTCTGCATTAGTAATATCACCTTCTAATGAATCAATAAAATCTGAATCATCACCTCTTGCGGTTTCTAGCATTGAGTCAGTATTGGCTTGTGTTGATTCGGCAGCACTTCCGAAATCATCAAAAAACTTATTAACGCTTTGTTCGTATTCAGTTTGAGAAATCGTATCATCTTCTGGGAAATTAATAGTTATATTACTAGGTGTTGTATCAGGAGTGACGGGTGTTGTATTCGTAATATCTGGATTGACTATATCATCAGTTGTGGGGTCAACAAGTGGCTGACCTTCTTCAGTTGCTTTTATTGCTGCTTGAGTGGGTTTAACAAATTCAGACGGTACATAATTGGGTAAATCGGGGTTTGTTGTTTGATAGTTTCCACTAGCAACGGATTTTAAATATTCATTAAATTGATCTGAAACTAAAGGTTCGTTTACTGAATCGACAGAATCAGAGCTTATAAACTCATCATTTTCTCGTTCCATGAAAGGTTTCCAATCCCAATCAGCATAAGGGTCGCTAGTCATAGAATCAGATAAAGCTGTTGCCATTTCGGGTAGTGTAGCTTTAGATGGATGATAAGTATCAAAAACTTCTTGTTGAACACAATTACCTTGATAAGGAACAGCGTGACTAGGTGAAGAATCAGGAGGGCAAGAGTAAACAGGTGGCAAAGGAGAAGCTGAACCAGTGTTAGTTTGTCTATCATTTGACCAGACAACACAAGTACCTGAATGAGCAGCATAGTTTGTACACCAGTCATGATTTGCAACTAAAGTAGTATCATTTTTAACAGCGCTTGAAACATTTCTAATATATTCACTAGGCTGTGTTTTTTCCCACTCTTTAGCAGCCCAAGAAGCACAAAGACCGATTGAAGTAGCTACAGTTTCAGAGTTGTTAACACCATGACATTGATAGACATTAGTTAGTTGTTGATTCTCTTGTAAATCGTCAGGTATAGATCCATCTATTGAAGCGGGCTTGTAAAAAACTTCATCTTCATCTTGAAAGAAAGCCAAAGCAGTTAAACCAAGAACGGCCCAAGGATTTTTTCTTAAAAGCTGCTTTGCTAAAGTCGCGGGTGAATAAGTTTTAAAAGTAGCGATAGCAAAACGACCATTGTTAGTAACAGCACCACCAAATTTTGATGTTGTATCAACATGGAAAGGATAAGGAGCAAAAGCAGGTTTAGAGCCAAGAGGTTTAAGTTGAGTGTACGTCTTAACGTCAGAAGAATAAGAAAAAAATGGCAAAAGTAAAAGTGTTAAAAGTAAAAATTTAAGCATGTGTCACCTGTTAAAGTTTTAAAAAAAACTCCGT
>NZ_JAHKPR010000066.1:0-2948 GCF_018860585.1 Colwellia sp. E2M01 | reverse complement strand
ACGGAGTTTTTTTTAAAACAGTTAAGAGAAATTAACCGTTTGCGCCCTTGTTGATGAAGCGACTTAACAATGACATACCAACGGTAGAAGCTAATACAACAGCCAAGATAGCGAAACCCGCAGCAACAGCAAGCGTAACATCGGCAAGAACCTCTGCTTTTATTGCATCAATTTGTGCACTATCTAATGCAGCATGAGAAGAACCAACAACAGCAAAAGAAGCTCCTACAACAGCAACGGTTTTACCACGCCAAGTTTTTAACATATTCATAAAATAACACCTGTTTAATATGTGCCAGTAGCACGTTTAATAATAGTCTTTAAAAAAGACCACGTTATCCCAAAGCCCAAACCAGTAAACCATGCGACAACTAGGCAACCGATAAGGTAAGGAATTAGAGAATCCATTATCTTTTTACCCCTACATTAAAACCGTGATAAAAAGACAAAAGAAAGAGTCCAACAATCAAAATTTGGATTAATAAATCTGATTGTTCAACGCTCATGATTAGCCAACCTTGCTTAAATTATTTTCATTGAATTTTTCAAAGACTAGATTAAATCGGTCGAGTTCTATATCACCGTAACGCCCTGCTTTGAAAGAAGAGGGAGAAACAATATATTTTCCAACTTCTAAACATTCAGCTAGTGAGTTGAAAGTATTTTCAATCTCAATTGGAAAAGGTGAGCCTGTGTACATATATGCTTTTTGTTTGAATACGGTGCGCTCTTTGTCTGTACCTTGATTAAAAGTACGTGAAAGTGGGCGGTCATGGTTTTTTATTACTTCAATTATCAAATTCATATCAATCAACCTTATTATCATTAAGTAAAATATTTACATCTAAGTTTTGGCAGTTAGGACAACAAACCAAATTTAAATCAAAGTTAGTAATTAAATCCAAATCTAACTCTGAGCCTATCCAGTCGCACGAAGTACAACTAAAAAGAATATCTTTAATAGTGGGATTAAAAAAAATAGCGTCCATGCTTAGGTGCCCACCTAAAATCATTATGAAACCGCTCTAAGTTGAACTTGATCGCAAAGATGATCAGGTTCTTTGTAGCTAGATGGATGCTGATTAGAAAAATCTACATTGATAACCCGTAGCATTGGGACAACATTTGAGGCAATACCTTTTAAATTTTGTAAATGAGCACGGGAAACAACGACACACAATTCTTTCATATTTCTGTAAAACGTTTTTTCTGGGGTGGTTCTTTTAACTTCTTCAAAACCCTCATTCTTAAAACTTCGATAAAATCTAAAAAGGCGCTCTGCTTTTGCATAACTAACGTTGCCAGTTGTTACACTAACTTTGCTGTAAATTGATTTTAATTTGTTAAGTATTGATTCATCGTCGTAAGCGTTCATTGATTCGTCCCCTAGCGCGTTGAAAACATCCTTGAAAGCCTCAGACCAAAGCGACTGTATCAGGCAGGATTTAAAATTTTGCGCATATTCTATAAATTCATTAGCTAATGTTGGTATAGCAAGTCTTTGTAACATTCTCGGTAATATTGAAGCCTCAAAACGTAAGGCGTTTTCAGCAAATAACTTAACTTGGTCGTTTGTCATAGCTTCCAATTGTTTGATATAAAGCGGATTAGGGTTTCTTTTAATCTTTTTTTCTAACTCGCTTATTTGGTGCATTAACTCAAAATGTTTTAAATATATTTTTAACTGTTTATGTCTTGAAGATTTTTTACCATTTGAATTAATACCAAAATAACAAGTTGTATCATGATTATTTTTAGAGCTACGAGTTTGCCCGCTTGATATGTTTTTAAGTGCGGTTATAACTTGTCTGCCTTGTGTCATATTTTCTAGTTGAGCCGTAAAGGTCACATCTATTTGCTTTATCTCGCACAAATGCCAATCAAGCATATTTGATAAATCAGGCATACCAACATTGAAAGCTTGAACCAAAGCAAAAACACATTTCTCGACATCACAAGAACCGTAAACATTATGACCCTGTAACAACTTTGCAGGGCTAGCCTTTAATTCGATATGTGGCCAGTAGTTATCACCACCTGTAAAAATTTTAAAACTTAAAGTTGAATTAGAGCTAGCAATTGACTCAAACGGGTGACGTAGACGGGAAACGGTAACAGCACCACAAGGGGTATATTCAACCTCACCTGCTTCTAGTTTAGCGCCAGACCAATGACAAGCCTGTAAATCAACAATTCCACGAGATTCGGCAGCATCGCCACTGCAAAAATCTTCATTAAATGGAATTGATAATCTAAATAAGTCTATCATTTGTAAGTTTCTTAGATTCTAAATATTTATTTTGTTTGTGTAATTTAGTTTCTTAGTTTCTCAAAGTCAAGAAAGAAAGTATATTAGTTTATAATTAATTAGTAACCCATAAAAAATAAGTTGAGATATGCCTACAAAACACATAGACGATGCAACATGGCGAAAAGTCGAGAAAGAAGTGGTTAAAGCAGTTATAGCAACAAAGAAAGGATTTAAAGATGCGGAAATAATAAAAATACTACTCAATAAAGGTATTGAGGAAATAACAGAGCAAGATTATATAAACCACTCAAATCGGTCAAAATGACAGTAGAGTACACTGTTATAGTATGTGTACTCTTAGACATTCCAAATAATTATATTATGATGCACGGATGCACATAAAAATAACTTCAAATGACCCCTACTTTCATCAAGCAATCAATTTTTTAAAATTGAAATATAGAACAACGGCAGCAAGTAAAGCAGCTAAAAATGCTATATATGAGATTTACGAAATTGAACGCGAAAATGAAATATTAAGCGCAAATATTGAAAGCTTAGAGAGTGAAGTTGTAAGACTTAGAGCTTTGCTAGATTTATTGAAAAGTACAAATATACGCACCAGAAACGCCCTAATGAGATAATT
This sequence comes from Colwellia sp. E2M01, assembly GCF_018860585.1. GTDB lineage: Bacteria > Pseudomonadota > Gammaproteobacteria > Enterobacterales > Alteromonadaceae > Colwellia. The sequence goes on along the minus strand of NZ_JAHKPR010000066.1, from coordinate 51 downwards.
TAAAGGCGTTTTAGTGTATTAGCCCGATTCTGAAGAGTATCGGACATAGTG
>NZ_JAHKPR010000086.1 GCF_018860585.1 Colwellia sp. E2M01 | reverse complement strand
ACGCTACATGGATGTAGCTTACTAAGAGAATGCAGGAGCACATTCTCCTGAACAACCATTCTCTTCAATCAATGCCTTGCCTCTAAGCCTTTTAATTCTCGCTGAGTGGGAAAGAACTTAATCAAATTGGTATTAATCTCTTATCATCGCAATATGCGGAATACCATCTTCAAGGTACATCGCTGACACTTGTTCAAAGCCATGCTTAGCGTAGTACGTTTTTAAATGTTGCTGTGCTGATATTTTAATAGGCTCATTAGGAAAGTACTGCTGACACAAAGTTAACCCTTTAGTTAATAGCTCATGACCTAAACCGTTACCTCTAGCATGGGTAGCGGTAACCACTCTGCCAATACTTATATGCCTAGGGTAACTTTGTCCTTTGGCTAAAATACGCAAATGAGCTACAAGTTGTTCACCTTTAGCGTTGGTCATATCCGTATTTTGGTAGCCGAGTAAATGAATGGTTTGTGAATGCCGGTCTAAGCAATCGTTTTCTCCATCTAAATCAGGATAAACACAGTTTTGTTCAACAACAAAAACATCGGCACGTAGTTTTAACATGTCATAGAGTTGTTCAAGGGATAACTGTGAAAATTTTTTATGACGCCATGTTACTTTACTCATATTCGCTAATTAATATACGTTGTAGTTGATAAACTTAAACCCTATAACAAAAAGGCATCCGTGTATTAATAAAATTATACACGAATGCTCTTAATTGCTAATACTTAATAGGTACGTTTAATACTTACTTTTGATGACGTTTTTGTAGTACTTCCATTACTTCTGAAAGTTCAATTTTTTGGTCTTTTAGTAATACTAGCGTATGGTAAAACAAGTCAGCGCATTCACCTAAAAAGTCATCTTTAGTTTCGGCAAGTGCAGCAATTACGACCTCAACACCTTCTTCTCCAACTTTTTGGGCAACTTTATTAGTACCGCGAGAAAGTAAGCGTGCTGTGTAGCTTTCTTCAATTGGATCGCTTGCTCGTTTATCAACAAAGCGTTCTAAGTGACTTAAAAAGTTTTGTTGGCTTAGTTGTTCCTCAGGGAAACAAGAGGTCGTATTTAGATGACACGTTGGTCCGTTTGGATTTGCCGCTATTAATAAACAATCTTTATCACAATCAGCAAGTACTTGGGTAACATCAAGGGTATTGCCAGAGCTTTCGCCCTTCATCCATAAGCGTTGCTTTGAACGACTAAAGAAAGTGGCTTTACTGGTATTTAACGTAGCGGTTAATGCTTCAACATCCATAAAACCTTGCATTAATACCGCACCTGTTGCCGCATCTTGAATGATGGCAGGTAACAAGTTGTCCATTTTTTCCCAAGCGAGATCTTTTACGTTGTCTAAAGTTACAATCATGTTGTTGCTTTTAATCCTTTTCTTTATGCGTTTTCAGTAGACGAGCCAATATTAGTGCTCTCATTAAATTTACGGTCTAATAGCTACTTTGTTATCAATTAAGTATTGTTTGAGTTCATCCATCGGAATTATACCTTTATGGAAAACACTGGCAGCTAGGCCGCCATCTACATCTGCTTGCTGGTAAACATCTTTAAAATGCTCCATAGCTCCTGCACCGCCAGAGGCTATTAATGGAACGTTACAGACGGCACGCGCTTGTTTTAATTGCTCAATATCGTAACCATTACGAACACCATCTTGGTTCATACAGTTTAATACTATTTCACCTGCGCCACGTTTTTGTACTTCTTGGATCCAATCAAAGGTTGTCCAGCTCGTTTGCTGCGTGCGCGTTTCATCACCGGTAAACTGGTAAACTTCATACTTACCCGTGTCTTTGTTGTAAAAGCTGTCTATACCAACAACAATACATTGTTGCCCGAAAACATCCGCTAAACGGGTAATTAAGCTAGGATCAGCAAGAGCAGGGGAGTTGATACTAATTTTATCAGCGCCCATCATCAATATTTCTTTAGCATCGGCTTCGCTTTTAATACCACCAGCTACACAAAAGGGAATATCAATTACTTCGGCAATACGACTAACCCAGCTTTTATCTACAACGCGGCCGTCAGAGCTTGCGGTAATATCGTAAAATACTAACTCGTCAGCACCTGCTTCAGCGTATTTTTGGGCAAGTGGTACAATATCACCGATAATTTCATGGTTACGAAATTGCACGCCTTTAACCACTTTGCCATCTCGAACATCAAGACAAGGGATAATTCTTTTAGCTAGCATTACTTATCACCTTCAGTATTCGATTGAGGCCAACAAGCAATGGCTTCTTCTAGAGTAAACTTACCTTCTAACAAAGAACGACCTAAAATAACACCACTAACGCCGGTAGGTATTAGTGCTTTAATGTCATCTAAGCTGCCAATGCCACCTGATGCTTGCCAATCGATATCAGGATACTTTGCACAAACTTCTGTGTACAAATCAACATTAGTACCTGTTAAGGTGCCGTCTTTGCTGATATCAGTACATAATATATGCTTAATGCCAGCATCTTGGTACTGTGCTAATAAATCTTCTAGGTTCACACCGCTGTCTTCAATCCAACCGTGTGTAGGTAGAGTTTTGTTGCCCTGGGCATCAATTTTAATATCTAAGGCTAAAACAATTTTTTCACTGCCGTACTTTTTAAGCCACTGGGTTACAAGTTCAGGTTGTTTAATTGCTAAACTACCAATAACAACACGGTTTGCGCCAAGGTCTAATAATTGTTTTACGTCATCTTCACAACGCACGCCACCGCCTACTTGAATGATCATTGACGGGTGATTAACTACGGTTTTTAAGGTTTCTAATTGACGTTTAGTACTGTCTTTTGCGCCGTCTAAATCAACAAAGTGCATGACCGTTGCGCCTGCATCAGCGTAAGCTTGCTGACGGTCTTGTACAGTGTATTGGTAATTTGTTTTTTGTGCGTAATCGCCTTGATACAAGCGAACAACTTCGCCACCGATTAGATCAATTGCTGGGATCATCATAATTATTATTGCTCCTGCTTTTTATTAGAAAGAACGAGCACTTCAGCGTCTAGTTCAAGAAAGTTTTGGATAATTTTACTACCTAGTGCGCTTGAGCGTTCAGGATGAAATTGACAACCAATAAAGTTATCTTTTGCAATTGCTGCTGAAAAAGCGCTGCCGTATTCACAGCTGGCAATAGTATATTCACTAATTGGCGCAGCAAAACTGTGTACAAAGTAAAAGTAATCACCTACGGAAATACCGTTGAAAATAGGGTGGTCGCTAACTTGCGTTAGTGTGTTCCAACCCATGTGCGGTAGCCTATTATTTTCTGCTTTTAATGGCTCAACTTTGGTAGGAATTAAGTTTAAACAAGGTACTAGCTTTTCGCTGTCGCCCTCAGTCGATGTTTCTGTCATTAACTGCATACCTAAACAAAAGCCTAATACGGGTTGTTTTAAACTTTGAAGTACGTCGATTAAGTTTTTCGCTTGAATATTTTCCATGGCGTGTTTAGCACTGCCAACACCCGGGAAAATAACTTTTTTAGCTTGTTTAATTAACTCAACATCGTCAGTGATTACTACGTCAAAACCTAAACGTTCTACCGCAAATTTAACTGATGATAAGTTAGCGCAACCTGTATCGACAATAACGTTTGTTGGTAAAGAGATCGCTGTTGTCATTACAAGGTACCTTTTGAACTTGGCATTGCATCGCCTTCAACTTTAATCGCTTGACCTAGCGCACGACCAAACACTTTAAATAAACTTTCAACTTGATGATGACAGTTACCTTTGCTGGTTGATAAATGTAATGAAATTAACATTGAGTCAGCAAGTGAACGGAAGAAATGTGGCACCATTTGCGTAGACATAGTACCCACTTTATCGCTAGTGAATTCTGCGTCAAACTCTAACCATGGGCGGCCAGATAAATCGATAGCACATTCTGCTCTACATTCATCCATTGGGATAACAAAACCAAAACGGTTAATACCGCGCTTGTTACCTAAGGCTTCACGTAATGCTTGTCCTAAGGCTAAAGCTGTATCTTCAACACTGTGATGATCATCAATGTGGTAATCACCGCTTACTTTACAATCTAGTTGGAAGCCGCCGTGTGTCGCTATTTGATCTAACATGTGATCAAAAAAGCCTAAGCCAGTATCGATTTGGCTGCCACCGGCTTTGTCTAAATTAACGGTTACCGTAATATCAGTTTCTTTAGTGGTACGAGTCACGGTAGCAACACGAGGTTGTTCTAACTGGTTAATGATTTGCTCGCTAACTTGTGCCCAATTTAAAGTTTCGCGATCATATTTAATACCAACGATACCCATATTCGCCGCAAGGCCCATATCGGTTTCTCTGTCGCCTATAACGTACGAGTTAGTAAAATCGACGCGACCTTGTTGTAAGTATTCACTTACTAAACCAAGTTTAGGTTTACGACAGTTACAGTTGTCTTCTTCAAAATGAGGACAAAGGAGAACGTCTTGAAAATGAATACCTTGAGAAGTAAATATATCCATCATTTTGTCATGAGGTAAATCGAAGTCTGCTTGTGGAAAGCTATCTGTGCCTAAGCCATCTTGGTTTGAAACCATCACTAACTTGAAGCCTTTTGCTTGTAGTTTTAGTAGTTCAACAATAACGTTAGGCTCAAATACTAGCTTTTCTAGCGTATCAAGTTGCTTGTCTACAATTGGTTCTTCAACAAGTGTTCCGTCACGGTCGATAAATAATATTTTCTCTTGGGTATTACTCATAAAATAAAATGCTCTTCATTATGTTTGTAACCTAGCTATTTATTTCAAGCTAGCATTAACGTTACTTAAGTGTTTCTAATAGCTGTTTTAACTGTGATATTTCGGCTTCACTGCCAAGACTAATTCTCAGACAATTTTCAAGTTGTACTTGCTTAGATTGGTCACGAATTAAAATGTTGTTCTCTACCAATAAATTAAATACGGTGTCTTTCTCGCTTAAGTTGTTACAACGAAATAGTACAAAGTTAGCGTCGCTTGGGAAAACTTCACAGCACCATGCTTGTTGCTCAAGCCAGTCATTTAATTGTGCACGTAATGCATTAGCGCTGTTTACGCGGGTTTGCATAGCCGCTAAATCATTAGTTAATGCTTGGCTAGCAATTTCAGCGATAGGCGCTGGCACAGGGTAAGGCGCAATTACTTTACTTAATAAGGTAATAACCTCATTACTAGCTAAAGTAAAACCGCAACGTAAACCTGCTAAAGCAAAAGCTTTTGATAAAGTTCTTAATACTATTACGTTGTCGTATTCACTAATTAACTTGGTATTGATTTGCTCAGCAGAGAAATCTTCAGATGTGTATTCATAGTATGCTTCATCTACCACTACCATAGCGCTATCGGCAAACATCTCGATAACTGCTTTAATTTGGCTTTGCGGTAGGGTATTACCCGTTGGGTTACCTGGTGAACATAAAAATACTACTTTAACGTTACCCACTTGGGCTTTTAAGCCTTCAAGATCTAGTTGGCATTTAGTTTCTTCGTTATTAGTGACGGTATTAATTAAAGGGACTTTAACAACATCAGCACCATGATTTTCAGCACTAATTGCATACATACCGTAAGTCGGCGGACAAATGAGCACGCTGTCTTGGTAAGCTTTACAAAAGCTGCGAATAATTAATTCAATACCTTCATCAGCGCCACGTGTTGCCAGTATGTTGGTTACGGGTAATTGGCAATAATTACTGTAAGCGTTTAATAACGCTTGCGGCTGAAAGTCAGGGTAGCGATTAATATTTTCGCTATTTAACTGGTACTTACCTTGACCCGGTGCTTCGTTAGCATTTAGCCATGTTTTACTGTTAGCTTGTGCATTATCACCGCTAGCAAAAAGACGACGAGCAGATTGGTATGGCACCATATCTACTAATTCTTCTCTTGCTAATTTTTTAATTAAAGCATCAATGCTTGAAGCATTGTTAGCAGTCGAACTCATGCTTATTTACCTTCTTCTAAACGGATAGTTACTGCACGTTGATGTGCATCTAACCCTTCAGCGTCAGTTAATTCAATAATACATTCTGACAAGCTAGTTAAGCCCGCTTTAGTGATTTCTTGTACGGTATAACGACGAGAAAAATCAGCTAATGATAAGCTTGAAACTACCTTTGAATAGCCATAGGTTGGTAATACGTGGTTAGTACCACTCGCGTAATCACCCGCAGATTCTGGCGTGTAAGCGCCGACAAAAATTGAACCGGCATTACGTAAAACTTTTAATAACGTTGGCGCATCTTCAGTTTGAATGATTAAATGCTCAGGACCGTACAGGTTAGACACTTCAACAGCTTGAGCTAAATCTTTAGTTAATATTAAACGTGATTGCGTTAACGCTTTTTGTGCTATTTCAGAGCGCGATAATAAAAGAACTTGTTTATTAAGTTCTTGTTCTACAGCTTTAATTAATGTTTCACTATCACTTAATAAAATAACTTGGCTGTCTACGCCGTGCTCAGCTTGTGATAATAAATCAGCAGCGATAAAGCCTGCATTTGCATCTTTGTCGGCTAACACTAACACTTCAGATGGGCCAGCAGGCATATCAATAGCAAAGCCAGCAACTTTTTGTGAAAGCTGTGTTTTAGCTTCAGTAACATAACGGTTACCGGGACCAAAAACTTTATTTACTGCAGGTATAGATTCGGTACCATAAGCAAGAGCGGCAATCGCTTGCGCACCACCAACGGTATAAATTTCAGTAATACCACAAAGGTCGGCAGCAACTAAAATTTCATCCGCTAATTCACCGTTTTTATCTGGAGGACAAACAAGTACCACGCGATCACAACCGGTAATTTGTGAGGGAACACCTAACATTAATACCGTTGAAGGTAATGGTGCAGAGCCTGCTGGGATATATAAACCAACACTTTCAATCGCTTCAGTTTTTAACGTACACTTTACGCCAGGTGTTGTTTCAACCGTGATATCTTCAGCTTTTTGAGCAAGATGAAATGAACGAATTTGCGTGTAAGCAGTGTTGATTGCTTTTAAGCGTTTTTCACTTAACGCAGATTTTGCTTGAGCTACTTGTTCAGCACTAACTGCTAAAGTTTTCAGTGCTATACCATCAAATTGCTCGGTTAATTCGAGTAGAGCTTGATCACCTTGGTTTTTTACGCGCGAAATAATATTAGCAACTTGTGTTGATAATAACGCACTGTCAGCAATAGCAGGACGCGCTAATGCTGTTGTTTGTTGTTGCGGTGAAAGCTCTTGCCAATTGATAAGCTGATTTATCATAATTCTGTCTCGACCCTGTCTCAGTTCTACCAAGTCGACCTTGGTATTAATATTTCTGAAGTATTACTTATTTGTACTTTTTACGTTGATTATTCGCTAAGTCATTATGACTTCTGCAAAGCCGTCAAGTTGTGAGTTGCCTGAGCTTAGTATACTAAGTGATGGTAACGAACAACGCCGACAATGCAGCAGAAGTCTTAATGATGACGCGAATTAGCCCATCATTTTTTCGATTGGCATAACTAGGATAGAGTGACAACCTAGTGCTTTTAATTTTTCCATGGTTTCCCAGAAGAAAGTCTCAGTTGCTACAACGTGTACCGCAACCATATCGTCACGACCAGCTAGTGGTAAAACCGTTGGCGTTTCTGTACCAGGCATAAGCTTGCTTACTTCTGCAATTTTATTCACTGGCGCGTGTAGCATAATGTACTTGCTTTCTTTGGCTTTCATTACGCCGTAGATGCGAGGTAATAAAGTATCTAAAATTGTTTGTTTACCTTCACATAATGAATCGGCACGTTGAATTAAAGACGCTTTTGAGCGGAAAACTTCAGCTACTTCTTTTAAGCCATTCGCTTCAAGTGTTGCACCTGTAGAAACTAAATCACAAATACCGTCGGCTAAACCAACGCGAGGCGCAACTTCAACAGAGCCTTTTAATAAACAAAACTCAACGTTAATGCCGTTCTCTTTAGCAAAACGTGTTAATAATTGCGGGTAGGTTGTTGCAAAACGTAAACCGTCTAAACATTGTAAACCTGTGTATTCAAACTCTTCAGGCATAGCGATAGAAAAACGACAGCCGCCGAAATCTAATGTCGTGGTACGAATATAATCTGACTTACTACCAATAAGTTGACGTTCTAACTCTTCTTCTTCCAAAGTGTTGTCACCAACAATGCCTAAATCACAAACGCCATCCATAATTAAACCAGGGATATCGCTTGAACGTACTCGCATAATATCAATAGGCATATTACTTACATGAGCCAATAATCTTCTATCGCTCAAGTTGATCTTTAATCCACAGCGCTTTAGTAATCCCTGGGTGTCATCACTAAGGCGACCTGACTTTTGCATAGCAATGCGTAAACGTGGCTCTGATGTACTCATTATGTTAATTCCTATCGTTAAATCTTTAATTTTTTATGTAGATAAATATACAATTCTCATTTCGCTAAAATGCGAAAAACCCCCGAGAGAGTCGTGACTCTTTCGGGGGTTTAGCAATTACGGTTACTTAGATTAAGAGTTTGTATTATGCTATTTTTAAACCACTGAAAGGCCACTTGCCCTTCGGTAGTTTACTTATTAAGTAAACCTGAACGGGCTAGTTGCGATGATGGTGGTGATGATGTCGATTCAGGTTAATGTTCATTTTCAAAAGTCTCTAGTAGTGAGTCATTCAATTACTGATATTTTATACTATTTAGTTTTAAATTATCAGTGCTAAAAGTAATTTGTTTTAATAACAAGTGATTTACTTATGTTTAAGGTAAATATCTTGCTGCAATGACAAATACACTACTGTTAAATTTTACTCTCTGCAAGCAATAAATAAACATTCTTTATTGCTATTTGTTATATCTAAATTACTTTAAGTTATTACTCTAAATTTATGTGTTGAAAAATTAAAATAATGAGAGATTAATACTATTATTTAGTTGTTTTTGACAGTTCATTAAGCCTTAATTGCTCTAATTTTGCATATAAATGTTCAGTGAAAAAACCGTGCATTAAAAACCGTTGTCCTAAGTTCCAAGGACCTAGCAAGTATTGAGGGTATTTATTGTAAGCATATTCGGAAAGGTTTGGTTCGCCAATAATACGACCGATCCTTATGGCAATAGACTGATCTAAATTAAAACCGTTGATAGCGTCTCGATATTCATCTCTTTTCAATAAAAAACAAAATAAACACATAAATAGGGCGTGTGATGTTTCAAAGTCGAGTATTTGTGTTTTTTTTCTTTCTATTGAAAACTCATCCATCTTAATAGCTTGCCAACTAGACCAGTGTAACTGTTCAGCTTGGCTATCATTTGTATTGCTTTTACCTAACTGTATAAAACATTCAAATAATTCTTCATCATGATTCACAAAGGTATTACTTAACATATCGTTAATGGTTTTAGGGTAGAGATTGACTCTGTGGTCGTTGTCTGTGTTTTCAGCTAAAAAATTGAGGATATTTGATTCAGTGGCAAAGTGTCTTAATATCAAAAAATTCGCTTCAGGTGAAACAAAGTGGGTACAAAACCAGCAAATGGTTTTCTGTAGAAATTGATGAGCACTAAATTGTGGTAGTGGTAAACGTTTTATAAACCACACAATATGCAGCAATGCCGCAAAAAATAATTGTAGTATTGGTCTTAATACCCAGCGAAAACTATTATCAAGATCTTTCAACCACAAGTTAACGGCTTCTTCCTCTATTGGCAGTGAATCATCATGACGTATTGCTTGTAAATACTTACTCGGCAGTTTACTCGTCATTATCCACCTCTTCTAATTGTAATTTATATAATTTAGCGACTACTTTGGCTGTGCGAGTAATATTTTCAATATTTTTCTCTGAAGTAGCCACGCGGTCTATTAACTTATACAGCTCTGCTAAATGATGCTCGTCATTTTCACCGTGATAATCCATGAATGAGGTTGCTGATTGATCAAAGGTAAATTGCTCATTAATGCACTTAGACCATTTTAACGCCATTTTATTGCCTAAGCCTTCAATGATCCACATGGCGCCTATTAAATCAATCGGGTTAGGTTGGCTGGCGCGATACATTAAAAAACCATGTAATGCTTCAGAGCCCATGTTTTTCTTGGCCGATTGTATGTCTTCAACGTTACCGCCAGTAGCGACATAATCTTGCTCTAACAGTAAGTAATCTCTATGTTCTTCGCTTGCATGACCAATAACTATTGATCTAATGTCGCTGTAATCTCTATCAAAACTTGAGGCGCTTCGGCTTATCCAACGTGATCCTTCAATAACCTGCTGGCGTAAATTAAGTAGCAATGTTTGATAGTCTTCAAGGCTTAATCTGCCTTGCTCTAGTCGTTTTACGACTGGAACATTATTAAGTGAGAAATCAAAATCTAACCAGATTTTTAATAATGACTGTAAACATTCCTGACCTAAAGGGGTTAGTACTTTATTTTCCATGTAAAATTACTCCGCAACAGTTAAATGCATATAAGCACAGTTAAATCGGCCACTTTCAGGCACCATACAAAAAATAGTTTCGCCAACTTTTAAATCATGTGTGTTGATAAACTCATCCAACATGATGAATATAGAGGCGCAACCGGTATTACCGCGTTGATATAAGTTGGTGTACCATTTTTCTTCAGGAATACTCGCGCCTGCAGTTTCTAGCATGTCGAATATTTTACTTTTAAAATATTTAGACGAAAAATGACAAAGTACATGATCAATTTTATCGGTATCAACATGTTTTTGGGATATTAACTTTAAGAAACCTTGTACGCCAACAGCAACGATGTTGTCTAACAACCTAACATCTTGGCGTAATAATAAAGCACCAGCTCTTTCTGCTTCGCTATAGGTTGCATAATCTTGCCAAGTTTTGTGATCTTCATCTTTGGCTTGACCAACAGACATACACACAGGAAAAGCATTGGCATGTGAGAAACTTTTTATCCAATCAATTTTCAGGCTTTTACCTGTTGGTCTAGATTGGTTTTCTAACAATAGAGCGCCAGCGCCATCTGATAACATCCAACGTAAAAACTCAGCATTAAAATCAACGTCGTTATTTTCAACCTGCTCATATCGCGTATGTTTAAATAACCGAGAGGTTAGCTCACTAGCAACCACGAGAGCATTATCGTGATCGTCACATTTTATTGCATTGAAAGCGGTTTTAAGTGCCATCATACTGCTTGAGCAAATACCATGGCTGGTACTTAGCTCTATTTCAGAAATGTTTAAAGCGGCCTGAACCATACTACCAAAACCGGGTAAAACGTTATCACCTTGGCTAGTTGCACAACTTAACATTTTTATTTTATTGCTAGAAAGATAGCTGTTGTCGATACAGTTACGACCCGCATTGGCAGCCATTTCACTATTTGATATTACAGTTTCTTGTGCAGTGTTAATGGCATAATGACGATGTAAAATGCCATTAGATTGAAGAATTTTCTTTTTTAATCGACTTTTTTTACCATGAATTAACCCTAAAACCTCTTCAATTTCGTCATTATTAATGGCTTTTCCGGGTAAAAAATGACCAGTACTATTGATATAAACGTCCACTTACTTTCCTTTTTTTAAATAAGCTTTTAAGCAACGTATATTTTCTTCTGTGTAAGGGAATATACATAGTACCGCCATGAAGAGTAAATAATACGTTAGGTACCCTGGTGTTGCATGTGGCTCATCAAGTAAAGTAAGTGACATGTTACCAGCCCAGTCAAAAGTAATGAGCTGTAAAAAATGGTCCCAATTAACAATAATAATTGACGTTAGCATGTACAAAGGCAAAGAGCCTAAGTAAGTATGGGCGTGCATTTCCCAGATAGATATTTTACGCAGTGGTGTGGCGTATCGCACATCACAGTGAGCAACAACCTCATGTGAAATCCAGGTGATAATACAAATCAATAAAATGAGCACATTCACATTAAATACTAGGCACAACACAATAGGAACCCCCATTTGTAGTCCCATCAATGAATGCATTAATGATTCTTTAATACCTGTATTTTCCTCAATTTTTGTAGCGCGGTGGCAGCACCAATCAGCAAAACCAGCAATTCCCCACAGAGGCAAAAATAAATATAACATGACATTTATTAATAATACTGAAGTGTCCATTTCTAAGTGTTCCTTTTGTTATTAGGAGCAGGAGTCTACTAAAATAAATAGTGAATATAAAGAGATAGTTATTTCAACTCTAGCGGGTGAAAAATATGATGTTGACAATTTTTTTTGTTTTAGCGGTATCGTAATTAATGCCCATATTATTAACGATAAAGTCAGTAAATATACTTAAATCAAAGATATTGGCCTTGTTTCAAGTTTATAGTTATATTGCCGATAACAGGTTATAAATAGAGTATAAACACTTTTTTATCATTAACTAAATAGTAACCTAGGATGAGGAGGGCTAATGGATATTTTTACCACGCAATTGGCGCAAGTAGTGCAGCGCCCCATTAAACCAACGGACTTTAAAGTGAAAGCATTACTTAAAGAGTCGGCTAGCAGTAAGTTGAGTCAAGATTCTGATCACCTTGAAAATCATAAGTATTATTTAAAAAGTGAAGATAAAGAACATCAGCAGAAAAGGGAACGGTCACTCAAAGAGCCGAATAAGATAAACGATGAGGTTAATGAATCTCATGACGAAAATAGCGAAGAACAGGTTGATAATCACAACATTACTGAGACTCATAGTATTGAAGAAATAACCTATGAAAAACATGGTAGTGAAGTGAATATTGAAAAAAATAATGAAGATGAGGATGATGACACTAAGCACTTAGATCTTTATGCTTAAGCCGTAGTTAAGTATACTCACCATATCATTTTTTCTTTCCCGTCTTACATGACTGAAATTACAACTGGCACTTTAAGTGCTAACATTGCTAATCAAAGTGCGACTAAAAGCGTTAATGAGGTCAGCCATGCTTTTTCTGAAAGTGGCGCCTTAGCAAAGGCCATTCAAGGGTTTTCTCCACGGCAAGCGCAAACTGATATGGCATTAGATGTTGCTCATGCTATTGAAAATGAATCATCACTGATTGTTGAAGCGGGCACAGGTACAGGCAAAACCTTTGCCTATTTAATTCCTGCATTCTTATCATTAAATCCTAAAGTACCTAAAAAAATTGTTGTTTCTACAGGAACTAAAAACCTGCAAGAGCAACTCTTTCATAAAGATATCCCATTAATTAAAAAAGCTTTAGCTAGTAATGCGCAAGTAGCGTTACTAAAAGGCCGTGCAAATTATTTATGTAATTATCGCTTAGCGCAATATCAAGACAGCCGTGGTCAACTTGATGCACAAATGTTGCAAGATTTAGTCAAAGTAAAAACGTGGGCAAATGGCACGCAAAGTGGTGATATTGGCGAGCTAGTGAATGTAAGTGAAGATTCACCTATTTTCCCTTTTGTTACCAGTACGTTGGATAATTGCTTGGCAAGAGATTGTCCTAATTATGAAAGCTGTCATTTAGTTAGGGCGCGTCAAAAAGCCAGTGACGCTGATATTATTGTGGTAAACCATCATTTGTTTTTTGCCGATATGGCGTTGAAAGACACTGGTTTTGGTGAACTTATTCCGAAAGCACAAGTGATGATTTTTGATGAAGCCCATCAAATAGGTGATATTGCCAGCGAGTATTTTGGTGAAGCATTTTCTAGTAAGCAACTTGTAGATTTATGTACCGATGTTTTACAAGTACATCGAAGCAGTTTGACTGATGTAAAGCAGCTTGGCCTGGCAGCTGAAAAACTACAGAAAACTTGCCAAGAGTTTCGGTTATTATTTAATTACGATCCTGAGCGTGGTAACTGGCGTGAAAAACATAAACAGCCACAATTTCAACAAAAATTTGCCAACTTAAAAACGGATTTAGACTTTCTTTATCAAGTGATTAAACTGTGTATTTCAAGAAACGAAGCGATAGATAACTGTTTTGACCGCGCAGTAAACTTGCTGGCGCAATATGAAGTCATGACTAATGTTGAATCTTTTGGTATGAGTTTTTGGTATGAAACCACGCCGCGCAGCGTCACTTTACATCAAACACCGTTAACCGTTAGTGATAAATTTAATACGGTAGTGAAAGAGTCAGGCGCAGGTTGGATTTTTACTTCGGCAACGTTGGCGGTAGATAATAGTTTTGATCACTTTTCTAAGCACTTAGGATTACAAGGTGCTAGGCAACTTATGCTTGATAGCCCGTTTGATTATCAAACACAATCACAACTTGTTGTACCGCGCTACTTACCGCAAGCTAATGATAAAAACCGCGCTTTAAAATTAGCTGAATTAGCTGAGCCGTTAATTAAAGCCAGTAAAGGAGCGTGTTTTATGCTTTTTACTAGCTATAGAGTAATGAACCAAGTGGCCGAAATATTAGCTTCGAGTATTGATAATCCATTACTTGTGCAAGGGCAAATGGCAAAACGAAAGTTACTTGAACAATTTATTGAAGCAGATAACGCAGTATTACTGGCCACAGCCAGTTTTTGGGAAGGCATTGATGTACGTGGTGACAAACTCACTTGTGTTATTATTGATAAACTACCGTTTGCCTCTCCTGATGATCCATTACTGCAAGCCCGTTGTGAAGATGCTAGACGACAAGGCGGTGAGCCATTTAGCCAAATTCAATTACCACAAGCGGTTATCGCTTTAAAGCAGGGAGTAGGGCGACTTATTCGTGATGTTAAGGATCGCGGGGTAATGGTGATTTGCGATGACAGATTGGTGAATAAGCCTTACGGTCAAACCTTTCTGAAAAGTTTACCTGATATGAAGCGCAGCAGAGATATTGCTAAAGCAGCAGAGTTTTTGGAAAGTCTCACGGAATAATTGTGAACTTTTTAAGTTAGAGGTTAACTAATCTGATGAACTCGGCTTAATAATGTCTAGCCTACAAAAAACGAGCCCAAAGACTCGTTTATATATTCAATAATCCGATATAGATCTTACCTAGAAATATCTACCATCAAGTCATCAGCAATTTGTTCAAGCGCTGCAATTAAATTATCAATTGAATTTTCATCAATAGATATTTTTACTTTTGCTTTAAACATGTCTTGGCCGCTATGCGCAGCGCTTTCTTGGGTACAAACTAATTTAATTAAATTACCATTTTGATGATGAATAACAGAGGAAACTTCTTGGACAATACCCGCTCTATCGTTTGCGGTTATTTCTAATTCTAAGTTACAGTTTGTTTTGGCTAAGTCAGGTTTTGCCACTTCAATTTGACAGTTTAAGCCGTCAATAGTTTTTAACTCATTTACTAAACTCTCACAATGCTCTTTAGTAACAGCGACTTCAATAACACCTGCGAAAAATCCTGATAACTGATGCAAGCTACTTACTTGCCAATTGCCATTATGTTTGGCAATTATTTTTGATAATGCGTCTACTAGACCTGTTTTATCAGGACCAATACAAGAGATTACGATATGGTTCATTTGAGCTCCTACAATACAAGAGAATGGTTAAGCAAGGATAGTTATATAGCAAGTGATTATTTTAGGCGAGATAATTGAGTTAGCTCTTTATTTAATTGTTCGCTATCACCAAGATTAAGCTCAATTAGTCGTCGCAAATGAGTAACGCTGTCAATATCAATGGCGTTACATTGCAAGCCTGTTTCATCTTCCTTTTCGTGCACTACAGCGATATTCATTGTTACTTCAGATTCTTGATCTGATAATACAAAGTGTAATGTGCCTATTTTACCTTTTAATGATTGCTCGCTTTTTATCGCGGTAACTAAAGCGCCATTAAGTGAAATATCATGAATAGAAACAGGGTAGGTCTGTTCTTCTATTGTAATATCGGCTTTTATTGAAAATAAAATGCGGGTAAATTGTCGTCTATCATCCATAAAATTAACATCTTAGCTATCTGTGACCTCTAGCATAGCCACATTTATTGTAAAAGTAAAAAGGTTGCTGATGTAAAAAAGCCAGTTAACATTATTAGCTTAACTGGCTTGATATTTTTCTTAAGGTAGCTTAATTAAATAATTAATTATTTATTTTGAGATAAATGCTTTTAGCCAATCTTTTTGTATTTTATTCTACTTGGCTCTGCCGCTGCAGGACCTAAGGTTTTCTTCAACCATGCTTCGTAATCGGTAAAGTTACCTTCGTAGAAGTTGATTTGGCCTTCATCACGGTAATCTAAAATGTGTGTTGCGATACGATCAAGGAACCAGCGATCATGCGAGATAACCATAGCACAACCAGGGAACTCTAATAACGCTTCTTCTAAAGCACGTAAGGTTTCAACATCTAAATCGTTGGTTGGCTCATCGAGTAATAATACGTTACCGCCAGTTTGTACTAGTTTTGCTAAATGTACACGGTTACGCTCACCACCAGATAAGTCGCCAATGATCTTTTGTTGGTCGTTACCTTTAAAGTTAAAGCGGCTTACATAAGCACGGCTTGGAATTTCAAAGTTACCAATTTGTAGAATGTCATGGCCTTGTGAAATTTCTTGATAAACGGTTTTGCTATTATCCATGTCATCACGGAACTGATCAACACTGGCAAGTTTAACCGTATCACCAACAATAACTTCACCAGAATCTGGCTTTTCAGCACCCGACATCATTTTAAATAGGGTTGATTTACCCGCGCCGTTAGCACCGATAATTCCAACAATAGCGCCTTTTGGTACGCTAAAGCTTAAATCATCAATTAACATTCTATCGCCAAATGACTTACTTAAGTTTACTACATCAAGTACTTTGTCACCTAAACGTGGTCCAGGTGGAATGTAAAGCTCGTTGGTTTCGTTACGTTTTTGATGGTCTTGACTGTTAAGTTCTTCAAAACGCGCCATACGGGCTTTGCTTTTAGATTGACGGGCTTTCGGGTTTGAACGAACCCATTCAAGCTCTTGCTTAATAGTTTTTTGTAGCGCATTTTCACTTTTGCTTTCTTGCTCAAGACGCGCATCTTTTTGCTCTAACCAATTAGTGTAGTTGCCTTCATAAGGAATACCGTGGCCTCTATCTAGCTCCAATATCCAACCTGCAACGTTATCAAGGAAGTATCTATCATGGGTAATTGCCACAACAGTGCCCGAGTAATCATGTAAGAAGCGCTCTAGCCAAGCAACTGATTCAGCATCTAAATGGTTGGTTGGCTCATCAAGTAATAACATGTCTGGTTTTTGTAGTAATAAACGACAAAGAGCAACACGACGACGTTCACCACCACTTAATACGCTAACCAGTTGATCCCAAGCAGGTAAACGTAAGGCATCAGCTGCACGTTCAAGTACGTTATCAATGTTATGACCATCGTTAGCGTTAATGATATCTTCTAATTGACCTTGCTCTTTAGCAAGTGCGTCAAAGTCAGCATCTTCAGCAGCATATTCGTTATACACTTCATCAAGACGAGCTAGGGCGTTTTTAACTTCAGATACGGCTTCTTCAACAATTTCACGCACTGTTTTTGTTTCGTCTAATTCAGGCTCTTGCGGTAAGTAACCAATATTAGTACCAGCTAATGCTTTGGCTTCACCTTCAAATTCTGTATCAACACCTGCCATAATACGAAGTAAGCTTGATTTACCTGAGCCATTTAAACCTAATACACCAATTTTAGCGCCAGGGAAAAATGATAATGAAATGTCTTTTAGGATTGTGCGTTTTGGTGGAACAATTTTAGAAACACGATTCATCGACATGATGAATTTATCTGGAAGTGGCTGAGCCATACAAAAACCTTTTATAATAAGAAAATTAAGCAAAATTTAGTTGTTAATATTCTAGGTTAAAGCGAGTAGGCAAGCAATGTGATTAAGTTAATTTTAATAATTGATAAAGTATCAATATTAAGAAAATTAACAATATCAATCATTTTGTGGTCTTACGATACAAAGGAAAATGCAAACAGGGTCTTTCCAGCTTTAATCAGCAAAAATAATCTATGAGGTAATTACTTTACTCTACGAAATGAAGGCATGATTTTAAAACTAAAAACTAAAAACTAAAAACTAAAAACTAAAAACTATAAACAAGTACTACAGATGTCTCAGTATTTAAGTTTTCTTTATCGTTATCAACTTGACTATTATAGTTAGCGACAAAGTTAAGTTTTAATTGTAATGAGTCAATCAAACGACTGGTGATAGAGCTACCTGATTTATAAATACTGTTTTCGCCAGTTGCTATAGCGTGTTTTACTACTAATAATTGTTTAAACTCGATATGCTCATTCAATTTATTTCTATACAGTGCTTGAATTTGTAATATTAAGGAATTAAGTTTTTCACTCGTTTGCCCTAAAGCTATTTCTGCAGGAGTAACGAGTGTTATATCTTGCTTATAACCCGGACCAATATCGGCGTCAAAATTTGATTGTTTATTTTCATGCCAGCGACGCCCCCAACCAATAGACATCGATGATTGTGATTTAAAACTCGAAAAACGATCTTCATCATAAAACAAGCTGCCATATACATAGTTTTTATTAAGAGGATTAATTGTGTAATTAGTTTGTGAAGCAAGGCTCCACCTATGATCAGATGTACTAAGCTCTTTGATAGCAACTCCACTACTACTTACTGTTGTTTTTTCTGTTTTTTTAATTAATAAGTCGCCACCAAAGGTGCTACGCCAAAGGCCTCTTTCAAAGTGAATATCAAAACCGGCTTTAATATCGTCACTACGTGTATCCCCTGTTAATGATAATATACCTAACTGAGCTGAAGCACGGAATATAGTACCAGTAGAAGGTTGATCTGAGTCGTTAGCTTTTTCAATACTGAATAAAATATCAGACGGATCTGCGGCGTTACTTTGTTGTACTTGAGCATACGAGATCTTAGGTAAGAAACAGTAACTAAAGAGTAAGATAAATAAAATATAAGGGGAAAAAAATGCAGTCAAGATGATTTAGGTAAAGTTGAAAGTTAACAATGGGAGAATTATACCTAACTTATAGTTTTTTTCGAGCACAAAAAAAGGGCAGAAGCCCTTTAATGAATAATAATGTTACTTGTAACTTTATGCTAACTAGTCGTTAACCTTCAAGTACAGCCATATATTATGACTTAGCACGTTGCTCTAAAATTTCTACTGCAGGTAATATTTTACCTTCTAGGAATTCTAAGAAAGCACCACCACCTGTTGAAATATAAGATACTTGATCAGCAATATCGTATTTATCAACAGCAGCTAAAGTATCACCACCACCAGCAATTGAAAACGCTTCACTTGCAGCAATTGCGCGTGAAATTGTTTCAGTGCCTTTTGAGAAAGCATTAATTTCAAAAACGCCTACTGGGCCGTTCCATAAAATCGTACCTGCAGTTCTGATGATCTCTGCTACTTTTGCGGCCGTTTCTGTACCGTAATCGATGATTTCTTCATCAGCAGTTACTGAATTAGCAGGTTTAACAGTAGTTGCAGAGTCATGTTTCCAGTCACTAAAGCCGTCTTTAGTTGTGGTAACGTCTTGTGCAAAAATAACTTCAGTTTGCGCACATAAACGCTGTGCTTCAGGAATTAAGTCTGCTTCATATAGTGATTGACCTACTTCGTTACCTGCAGCGGCAACAAATGTATTTGAAATGCCACCACCAACTACTAAGGTATCAGCAATTTTAGATAATGAATCTAGTACCGTTAATTTAGTTGATACTTTAGAACCACCAACAATAGCCACTAACGGACGTGCTGGGTTTTTAAGCGCTTTAGCTAGTGCATCAAGTTCACCAGTTAATAATGGACCAGCACAAGCTGTAGGAGCAAATTTTGCTACGCCATGCGTACTTGCTTGTGCTCTATGAGCGGTACCAAAAGCATCCATAACAAAGATGTCACAAAGAGCTGCTAATTTTTTAGATAGAGTTTCGTCATCAGTGCTTTCACCAACGTTAAAGCGAATGTTTTCAAAAATAACTAATTCGCCTGCAGCAACTTCAACACCGTCAAGGTAATCTTTTTCTAAACGAACAGGGAAATTTAATGCATCTTTAAGATAGTCTGCAACAGGTTGAAGTGAAAACTCTTCTTCAGGTTGACCTTCAGTTGGGCGCCCTAAATGAGACATTACCATAACTTTTGCACCAGCTTCTAAGGCAAGCTTTAATGTTGGTAATGCGGCGCGTAAACGTGCATCTGAAGTGATTTTACCTTCTTCTACAGGTACGTTTAAATCTTCACGAATTAACACGCGTTGGTTAGCTAAAGTTAGATCAGCCATTTTGATAATAGACATATTGTCTCCTATTTTTTTACAGTTTGTAAATAATGTTCGTTATTGGGTTATATAACGTGTTCTTTTCTTGATCTGTCTTTTCTTGATCTTTCTTTTCTAAAATTATGCTTAATACTTTGCTTTTAAGATACTTTTTTATATCTGAAATTTTTTAATCTATTACTCCATATTAACTAACTAATATGATATTTGTACGTTAATTTTATTAAATTACTTTGCTTGCTGCATTGCCATTGCTGTATCAAGCATTCTGTTAGCAAAGCCCCATTCATTGTCACACCATATAAGCATTTTAATTAAGCGTTTATGGCTCACACGAGTTTGGCTGCCATCAACAATACATGAGTGTGGATCATGATTAAAATCGACTGAAACGAGAGGCTCTTCAGTATAATCAAGTATCCCTAATAACTCATGTTGTTTAGTTGCGGCTTGTATCGCTTGATTAATAGCGTTGATACTTGCATCACTATTAACCGTTAGGCTTAAGTCCATCGCGGTAACATTCAGTGTTGGCACACGTACTGCTATAGCTTCAAATCTGCCTTTAAATTTTGGTAATATACGTTCAATACCGGCGGCCAATTTTGTGTTTACAGGAATAATTGATTGGCTTGCCGCACGTGAACGTCGTAAATCATCATGATATGCATCAATAACTTGTTGATCATGCATGGAAGAATGAATTGTGGTGATAGTACCACTTTCCACGCCAAATGCCTCATCAATCACCTTTATGACGGGTATCACGCAATTAGTGGTACATGAACCGTTGGAAACGATACGATCCTCAGCATTGAGAATTTGATGATTAACACCATAAATAATGGTGGCATCAACATCTTGACTGCCAGGGTGAGAAAATAAAACTTTGCCCGCACCTTGTTTTATATGCGCTAGACCATCTTCTTGGCTACCGTATATACCAGTACAATCTAGCACTATGTCAATATCTTGCTGTTGCCAAGGAAGAGCGTTTAATGAGTTGATATGGGTTAACGCTATTTTATCACCATTGATAATTAATTGGTGGTCAAATTGGCTGACATCAAATGGAAATCGTCCGTGAGTGCTGTCGTATTTTAATAAGTGAGCGATACCTGTTGGCTCTGCTACTTCATTAATAGAGACGAGGGTGAATAACTCTGTTTTGTCACTTTCATACAGTGCTCTTACTATGCTGCGACCGATACGGCCAAAGCCATTAATAGCTATTCTAATTGTCATGTTTCCTACAGTATTGGTTATTGCTAATTTATTATTTTAAGCGACAATTTAACCGCTGTGGAGAAGTAATTTAATGTTGAACGTTAACTTAGCTCTAACTTAGCTTTATAAGTTAACTTTTAATTTCAATATGAATCGTTCAGGTATAAATTATAACTATGTTATCACAAGCTCGTTACCGAGCTTGTGATAACTTTCAGCCAATATTAAAGACTGTTTACTGTATTTACTACGTTATCTACTGTAAAGCCAAAGTGCTCCAGTAATACGTTACCCGGCGCTGATTCACCAAAGGTAGTCATACCGACAACAGCACCGCTTAAACCAACGTATTTAGCCCAAAAGTCTACATGAGCAGCTTCAATAGCTACGCGTTTAGTAACTGATGCAGGTAAAACAGCTTCTTTATATTCACTGCTTTGTGCATCAAAAACGTTAGTTGACGGCATTGATACAACACGAACATTTTTACCTTGCTCGGTTAATGCTTTTGCTGAATCAACGGCTAAGCCAACTTCAGAGCCTGTTGCCATTAAAATAACGTCTGGCGTACCAGTACAATCAACTAAAATGTACGCACCTTTTGCAATGTCGCTAACTTGTGCTTGCGTACGACTCATTGCTGGTAAACCTTGGCGAGAGAAAATCAATGCGGTTGGCGCTTTTTGGTTTTGTACCGCAGCTTTCCATGAAACAGCTGTTTCAGTAGCATCACAAGGGCGCCACGTTGTTAAGTTTGGTGTAGTTCTTAAGTTAGATAATTGTTCAATAGGTTGATGTGTTGGACCATCTTCACCTTGGCCAATTGAATCATGAGTATAAACAAAAATGTTTTGAATACCCATTAACGCTGACATACGTACTGCATTACGTGCGTATTCCATAAACATCATAAAGGTTGCGCCGTAGTTTACAAAGCCGCCGTGTAATGAAATACCATTCATTATACTGCTCATACCAAATTCACGTACACCGTAAAAAATGTAGTTACCCGCAGCATCTTCTTGAATACCTTTTGAACCAGACCACAAGGTTAAGTTTGAGCCGGCTAAATCAGCAGAGCCACCTAACATTTCAGGTAAAATACTACCAAAGGCTTCAATCGCATTTTGTGATGCTTTACGTGAAGCAATGTTTTCGCTACTTTCATGACATTGTTGAATAAAGGCGTTTGCTTTTTCTTCAAATTCACTTGGTAATTCACCGTTAATAACACGGCGCTCATATTCTTTTGCTAATGCTGGATGCGCGGCTTTATAAGCTGCAAATTTATCATTCCAACTAGTTTGGCTTTGTTGACCTTTTTCTTTTCTATCCCATTGTGCGTAAATATCTGCTGGAATTTCAAAAGCAGGATGTTCCCAATTTAAAAATTCACGCGTTGCAGCAATTTCATCATCGCCTAATGGTGCGCCGTGACAGTCATGGCTACCTGATTTATTTGGTGAGCCAAAACCAATGATCGTTTTACAACAAATTAGACTTGGCTTATCAGTAATTGATTTAGCCTCTTCAATAGCATGAGTAATAGCTTGTGCGTCATGGCCATCAACTTCAATGACATGCCAGCCGTAAGATTCAAAACGAGCAGGAGTATTGTCAGTAAACCAACCTTCAACTTCACCGTCAATTGAAATGCCATTGTTATCCCAAAAAGCAATCAGTTTACCTAAACCTAGAGTACCAGCAAGAGAACAAGACTCATGAGAAACACCTTCCATTAAACAACCATCGCCTAAGAAGCAATACGTGAAATGGTCAACAATAGCGTGATCTTCACGGTTAAATTGCGCTGCTAAAGTTTTCTCGGCAATTGCCATACCTACAGCATTTGCAATACCTGCACCTAGCGGACCTGTTGTCGTTTCAACACCAGGGGTATAACCGTATTCAGGATGACCAGGTGTTTTAGAGTGTAACTGACGGAAGTTTTTTAAGTCATCAACAGATAAGTCGTAACCTGATAAATGTAATAAAGAATAAATAAGCATTGAACCATGGCCGTTTGATAAGATAAAACGGTCGCGATCGGCCCAGTTAGGATCAGTAGGATTATGTTTTAAAAAGTCACGCCATAATACTTCGGCAATATCTGCCATCCCCATTGGCGCTCCAGGGTGTCCTGATTTTGCTTTTTGTACAGCATCCATACTTAATACACGGATAGCATTTGCTAGTTCTTGACGCGATGACATAATAGCTCCAGATTTAATCGACTTGAAAGAATAAAAATTGGCAGTATTTTCGCTTACCAAGACAGGTAGCGCAATTGATATTATGTTATTTTTGCGATTATTTTATCTGTCAGTTAAATATATTGGATAATATAGTGATAATATTAATTATTAGCAGAATTAACAGATTGATGATATGAATTTTCCAACCTTGAATTATTGCCTATGATGCGACACCATTTTACACATACATTGATTGCTGCCATTTTATATTTTTTAACCGCTATGGCTTCAATATATATGCTCAATCCGCAATCGATTGTTAACTTTGTTGGGCCCTCGGCAGCGTTAATGAGTGGTTTGTTGCTGATATGGAGCGTGACCCCATTTATTGCTGTATTAATAGCTAGCCCGGTATTGGCACTGTGTATTCGCTATTATTATCAATTAGATGCCAGTTTAGCCGTAATGACTATTGCTGTGTTAGCAATAACATTACAAGGGGTTTGGACACGGCATCTAGCCTATCGGTTTATTCATTATAAAAAATGGATAAACTCAAGAAAGCATCTGTTTTTCTTTTTATTACGTATTGGCCCTATTGGTAGCTTAGTTTCTGCTAGCGCGGTGTTAGTGATTTCCATGCTCGATAATCAAGTGATGCAAGGTAGCTTTATTTATACTTTTATGAGTACTTGGTCAGCCAGCATGTTGGTTGCCGTGTTTTTTATACCTTTGTTATTAGTTATTAAAAATAGGGAAGAGTTTATATTCACTAAACGTTTGTTTGTAGGGGGGACTTCTCTACTAGGTGGTTTGGTTATTTTTTTATTACTAAAAACATCACAATATGAACAGCAACATTATCGACAAGCTCTATTTATGCAATCTACATTGGAAATTCAACGCTTAATGCTTGCAGAAATTGAAATAATAGAAAACAAGATCAATAGTATTTCTGCATTCTTTAAAGCCAGTGAAAATGTTTCATTAACTGAATTTAACTTGTTTAGTAAAAGTATTTTTAAGCAGCACTCAAGTGTTCGAGCAATTGAATGGGCACCAATAGTTCCTTTTACTGAGCGCAAAGCCTTTGAAACTCAAGGTACAATTACACTGCAACAAGACTATAAAATTAAAGAGCGTTTAGCTAATGGGAAAATTACCATAGCACAAGCGCGGAATCGATACGCTCCCTTGTATTATATTTATCCTCAACATGGTAATCGAGTTGTTTTAGGTTTAGATGTGTATAGTAATCCGCAACAAATATTATCAATGAAAAATGTTGAAAATAGTAATGATATCATTGCTAGTGCGCCAATTATGTTAAAACAAGATGAATTATCAAGCCCAGCTATGTTGTTTAGTAAGGCGGTTTATTCGATGCCGGTAACAACAGGAGTAACTAAAAATGCAACACTTAAAAATGTTCCGGAGCAAAAAATATCAGTAATTAAAGATAAAAAATTGTTAGGCTTTGTGGTGGCGGTTGTACAACTTGAACCTTTTTTTGAACGCTTAGCGAAACAAAAGTCTTTAGATATCAATTTGTTTATTCAAGATATTTCGAATAATAAGCAGCTCACATTATTTGGCCAAAACCTTGCGGTAAAAAATAGATATACAGACACAATTAATTTACCTGTTTTTTCACGAAATTGGCAAATTAATCTTGCAGAAAAAAAAACATGGTTTAGTCAAGAGCAAAGCTGGCAAGCATGGGCGGTACTTATTGGCGGTACGGTAGGTGCGGTTTTATTTCAAATGTTAGTGTTGATGATGGCGGCTTATTCAAGAGAGTTAGCTTTACAGGTAAATGTTAAAACCAGAGCGCTTATTGTAGCAAAAGAAAAATCAGAGAACAAAAGCTCAGCAAAAAGTAATTTTTTACAAGTGTTAAATACCGAGCTTAGAGTGCCACTACAGGCACTCAAATCTTTTGTTGAACAGTTAAAGAAAAAAGGTATTAACAATAAAGAAGTAACAGGAATTAGCCATGCAGGCAGTAATATTTCGTTATTACTCGATACTATGATGGACTTGTCTAATATTGAATCAGGTAAAATCACTCCGAAAACAGATTGCTTTGATTTTTATGGTTTTTTACAACGTATGGAGTCGGTGATTAAAGCGAGTAATCACTCTGCAAGTAAATCGACTTTCTTTTTGATTGATGAAAGTGTGCCTCCCTATATTAATAGTGATGAGTTGTATATTCAAAAGCTGCTTCATTGTTTAATTGAAAGTGCTCATCAAGTATTAGAGACCGACATGTTACGTTTATCTATTAAACTACATACACACAAAGCACAAAAATCATCGGCGAGCTTGTTTTTTACTTTATCATCATTGCAACCCGCTACAGGCGGTTTAAACACAGAAGTGTTTACTCAACAAAAATATAAACAAGCAAACAGCGGAAGCACAGTATTAGCCATGGCGATTAAATACAGTCAATTATTGCGAGGAGACACTAATTTAGGAGTGTTAAGCTCAGGAGCAGGGGTAATAAACTCTTCGATTAAAGTTATTGTATCTTCCCCTGAAGAACAAGAAGCACAACAAGCGCTAACATTTGACCTATTGGAATAAATAACCTGAGTTCGCTTTAATAAATTCTTTCTCTAGCCTCTATTTTCTCTCCTTTATTGTTAAATTTACTTGCAATAGACCTGCTATTGACGCGAAATTTTCCTTGCTTATTTTACCAAGGTAGTTAAAGAAACTCTGAAGCTAGAGTGCTAGATAAAATAATTTGTATCTTTTTCATTAAAATATAATGATTTCGTAAAAAACTTGTAATGAAAAACAAAATGGTTTAGTGTCAGTTTGCCTGTACATAAATAGTACAAATTAACAATAAATAAAACAGGCTATGTCGTCGCAAAAAGTCGAAAAACCAAGAGGTAAAACTCGTGAATAAGACATAACTGATTAGGTCAAAAAAATAATGAATAACTCATCCTCGAAAGGATTTAAACTAACCACTGTGATATTTGCTGTAATTATCATGGCGGTGACCGCAATGTTGAGTAGTAACTCTGTTGCGGAGTACATGGATGTAGAGATTACGCAATCGGAAGAATAATAAAGATAAATCCATTGTTATTAAGTTCATTGCGATGAAAATATAAAGCCTCTGTACTGAGTCAATGACTGTACAGAGGCTTTTTTCTTGTTGTCGTGATAATTTATACCAATTTCATTAATTAAGTGTTCATTTAGAGCGGTATGAAAACATGTATAATTTTTGTTTATATTATTGTAAATAGACGTTTATTAACTAACCTTTCATTCGGCTTCTAAGATTCGAATAGAAATAGCTGCCGCAGAGGTGCGATTTTCAACGCCGAGTTTTTTATAAATTTGCTCAAGGTGTTTGTTTACTGTTCTTGGGCTCATGGTTAGTATTTGCGATATTTCCCAACTGGTTTTACCGTACGACACCCAGTAAAGCACTTCTGATTCTCGTTTCGTTACCGGTAAAGCTTGTTGTAAGTCACTTGGAGACTTATCTTGCTTAGTTTTTACAATACTTAATAAGTGCATATCGTCTTGTTGACGTTCGTAGTAAATAGTAACTGTTTCACTGAACAATTCTATTACTAAGTTTTGTTGGTGCTCATTAGATAACCACCGTTCAATAACTTCAGCAAGTGTCGCCCAGGGGCTTTTATCGTTAGTTGAAATTTGCTCAATAAATTCATGAACATAAGGTGTAGCCCAAGATAAACGGCCTTGTTTATTGACACAAAAAACATTTTTTCCTGCATGATCTAATGCATTTTGTGCACTTAATGCTTGTTTAGCTGTTTGCACATGTCGTTTTATGCGCGCAATAACTTCGTCCGGTGATATAGGTTTAGTCACATAATCAACACCGCCAGCTTCAAAGCCTTTTACTACATCCTCGATATCAGTAAGACCTGTCATAAATATAATAGGCGTGTTGGGTAGTAATTGTTTAAGTTGTTTACAGGTTTCAAAGCCATCCATTTCAGGCATTACAGCATCGAGTAAAATAACATCGGGCTCAACTTTGTCGATAATCGCTAATGCTTGTAATCCGTTTAAAGCAACTAAAGCTGTATAGCCTTGGGTATTTAAGGCGACATTTAACATGCCTAATGACTCTGGGGAGTCATCAACTACCAGTACAACATCACTAATTTTATTCTTCATGGTTTAACTCATTTAAGTACTGAATAATGGCAGGGAAATTACACAACTCAAGATACTCAGTTAATTGAGAATCTATTTCGGCAGGTAAATAATAATGTTCTTTTAATTCGGTAAACTTATCTTTAAAACCAGATAAATAACCAATTTCAGCTAACGCCATTAAGGCTTGGTATTCTCCCGATTTTGCTAACGGTTTTCGAGTATTACTCGTTACTTTTGAATCACTAGTTTGTTGAATATTTTGATACTGCCAGTTTAATTCAAGTAAGCCACCAATTTTACCTAATAAAGTATCAAAGTTTAACGGTTTCGCAATATAGTCGTTATGATAACCTTCAGCTTGCAGGTTAAACTCGGCATCACGGGCATTGGCAGACACCATAATAACGGGCATTAAATACAGTTTTTCTCGTAATAACTGAACCATTTGCCAGCCATCCATTTTGGGCATGCGTACATCGAGCAAAATAAGATCAATGTCGTTATCTTCAAGTATGTTAAAGCCTTGTTCGGCATCGGCGGCACTATAAAGTGTGAAACCCAGTGGTGATAATAAATCATGCATCAGTTGGCGTTGGTTGTCATCATCATCAACGACTAGTATATTTTGTCGATTACCATCATAACCAATAGCTTTGGTTTTAGCATACTCTGGTTGACTTTGTTCACGATGAACAGACAGTAACATTAATCGAAATTTAAATGTTGAGCCTTGTCCTAGAGTGCTTGATAAGGTTATTTCTCCACCCATTAACTCAGCTAAAGAGTGTGATATAGTCAGTCCTAAACCTGTACCACCAATCGCTTGCGTGTGCGTATTTCTTATTTGTTCGAACGGTTTAAAAATCAACTCTTGGTTTTCTAGCGAAATACCTGTTCCAGTATCGCTAATACTAAAATGTGCAACTTGGCTGCGGTAACTCATTTCAAAAGTAATTGAGCCTTTTTCGGTATATTTAATGGCGTTAGAAATTAAATTAATTAATATTTGTCGTAACCGCTGTTTATCACAGGCAACGTATTCTGGTACCAAGCCTTTGGTTACATAGTGAAATTTTAAGCCTTTTTGACTAGCTTGCATTTGAAACATATCAACGAGTTGTTGTAATACGGCTTTAAAATTAAACTCATCGCGCTGTAAAGTGACGCGACCTGCTTCAATTTTAGATATTTCCAATAAGCCCTCAATTAAGTCGGCTAAATGTTCGCCATTACGTTTTACTATACCAAGGCGCTCTCGTTGTTGTCTGGGTAACTCTTGATCTTGACTTAATAGTTGCGCATAACCTAATAACACATTCAGTGGTGTTCTTAGCTCATGACTTAACCCCGCAAGGTATCTACTTTTGGCATTATTTGCGGCTTCGGCAATTTCTTTAGCATCTTTTAAGGCCATTGATGTTTTTTCATGGGCAATAAATTCATCTTCTAAGGCTCTCGTTTGCGAGCGTAATTCACGCATAGCAAGTACATTACTACTGCGGGCTAGCGTAAATAGCCAACTGACCACACCAATAATAATGACCAATACAAAAAATATTTTAATTAAAGTACTGGCAAAAACGGCTCTTATCTCACTATTTTCCATCGGTAATTGAATATAGATAAGGAAAATTATGCTCGCACCAATTAAGCTAAGACCAAGTGTTAAAGCAACAAAGTGCATTAATGGTGTGGAAAATTTGCGTAAAGCCGTTTCACTGAAAAACGTTTTAAAAAAATCATAGGATTGTTTTGATAAGGTGGCTTTAGTGCGACATTGATCGCCACAACGAACGTCTAAACTACAACATAGGGAACAGATAGCTTTACCGTAAGCTGGGCAGAAAGTCATATCTTCTTTATCGAAGCTATTCTCACAAATATGACATTGTGTTACCTGGGTAATTTCAGATCTATTTTCATCAATTAAATAGTATTTACCTTTAGTTAACCAACCGATTAACGGCACAGTAATAAAAGGTAAACCACAGGCAATAAAAGAGGCGAGGGCTTTAATGGTTTCACCATACCAACCAAAATGGGCAGTAAAACCGACAAGTGAAGCAATAAACATTGAACCGACACCAACAGGGTTTATGTCGTATAAATGCGATCGTTTAAACTCAATATGTTTAGGACTTAATCCAAGCGGCTTGTTAATTATTAAGTCGGCAACTACTGAGCTGAGCCAGGCTAACACCAATACCGAATAAACAGATAACATGCTTTCAATGGTTTGATAAATGCCTAATTCCATTAAAAGTAGGGCAATTGCAACATTAAACACCATCCACACTACACGACCTGGATGATTATGTGTTACTCGAGAGAAAAAATTAGACCAAGCTAATGAGCCAGCATAAGCGTTGGCGACATTAATTTTTAATTGTGAAACAACGACGAAAGTACAAGCGACAATTACGACGAAATCTACATTATCAAAAACATAACCAAAAGCCATTTGGTACATATGCGCAGGATCATCGGCTAAATCAGCGGCAATACCTTGTTGTAATGCAAGGTAAGCTAAAAAAGAGCCGAGTAATAATTTTAATGCGCCAAATATAATCCAACCTGGGCCTGCAGCGATAAGCGCTGCCCACCAACGCCATGCTTTCTTTTTAGGCTTTTCTGGTAGAAAACGTAGAAAATCGACCTGCTCGCCAATTTGTGCCACTAAACAAAGTAGTACGGCCGATGCCGCGCCAAACAATAAAATATTAAATGAACTACCACTTTCGCCGGCATCACCGTTAAATTCAATCCAACCTTGTAATTGATTACCTTCATGACTAAAAACAAAATATAGCGGCAAGCATTGTAAAAATATCCATAAAGGTTGTGTCCATACCTGAAAACGACTGATATAGGCAATGCCGTGGGTAACTAGGGGAATAACCACAACAGCACTAACGATATAACCAATACTTAAGGGGAGCCCGAACAGTATTTTTAAGGCCATTGACATAATGGCCGCTTCAAGGGCAAAGAATATAAAAGTAAAAGAGGCATAAATAAGTGAAGCGATGGTTGAACCAATATAACCAAAACCTGCTCCACGGCTGAGTAAATCTATATCAACCCCATATTTTGCCGCATAGTAACTAATAGGTAAGCCGGTAATAAAGACTACAAATATTATCGCTAAAATAGCCCAAGCAGCATTAGTAAAACCGTAGTTAAGGGTGATAGCACCGCCAATTGCTTCTAATACTAAAAACGACACAATACCCAATGCGGTTGCGGCAATTCTGCTTAGTGACCAATGTCTGGCACGTCTTGCGGTAAAGCGCAAAGCAAAATCTTCCATCATCTCGTTGGCAACAAGCTTATTGTAGATTCTACGTTTAGGTAATATTTTCTGATTGGCTTGCATACAAAAATAACTTAATTAAAGGGTTGTTGAGTATTGCTTGTTTTTGAAAGATAAATAGCGAACTTGTATTGATTTTACCTTTTAAACTCATTTTAGGCTTATTTATTATAAATTTAAAAGCTTGTGTCTGTCTGCTCTAGGTTATCAGATTTATGGATGAGCGACATCTTACATATTTTCCGGTAAAAAAATATGCGTAGTTATGCGTAGTCTGTTGCGCGCTTTTACGAATGTTACTTGTTGACGTTAATCGACATACTAAACCCAGTTCAAAATAGTCTTAGTGTCAAGTTATCAACTAAAAAGATAACCATCACATTTTATTCACTTAAAACATTGGAAGCGCAACATGAAATTTTTAACAAAATTAACACCCGTAGCAGCGACATTATTTCTTTCCTTAGGGGCTTTGTCGGCACAAGCCGAAGAAGTTAAAGATCCACTAAGTATCAGTGGCTTTGTTGATATGTCTTATTACTCATCAGATTTAGATGGTGCTGATCCTTCAATGGGGCTTGACCAAGCAGAAATTGATCTTGCCTATGATTTTGGTAATAAGTTATCTGTTAACGTTGATATCGAATATCAAAGCAGTGACGCTAATGCTGATGGTGTCGATCTTGAACAAGCCTACATGACATACGCATATACAGATAACATCAGTGTAAAAGCAGGTCGATTCCTAAGCTACTCAGGTTTCGAAGCTGAAGAGCCTACTGGTTTATACCAATATTCAGGTACTGGTTACGCCAAATACTTCTACGGTTACTACCAACAAGGTGTTTCAGGTATGTACAGCGCGGATAAATTTGCTGTTGCTGTTTCAGTTGTTAACTCGTTAGCCGGCCCTCAAGATTTTAATGCTGACTCTCCCGCCATTGAAACTATGTTTGCTTTTATGCCAACAGAAGCAATCACCTTAAAAGCATTTTATTCAATGGATGAAACAGCTACAGGCCAAGATATTGACATGATTAACTTGTGGGGTAGTTATGCAGCGGGTCCATTAACTATTGGTCTTGAGTATAACATGGCAGATAACACTGCTGGTGATGACACTGAAGCATCAGGCTATTTAGCAATGGTTAACTACGCATTTACTGACAAAGTTGGTTTAACGTTACGTTACAACGCTTGGGAAGTTGAAAACTCATTAACAGGTGCTGCAACAGAAGAGTCAAGTGGTATCACCATTTCTCCAAGCTATGTAGTAAACGATAACCTATTAATGGTATTTGAATACCGTATGGACAGTAATGAAGGTACTGCAGGCGCAGACGCTAACTCATTCGCAGTTGAAGCGTTAGTTACTTTCTAAGCGCTACCGCTACTTTAAAAGTACGCATTCATGCTAACCAGCTAACGCGTACCTTTACTCCCCTTTTAAGTACATAATTATACAGGATAATAAAATGAAATTTAAAAAATTAATAATCGCAAGCTCAATCATTGCAAGTAGCTTAGTGGCGCAAATGTCTTACGCAGCAGACACCATTAAAGTTGGTGTACTACATTCTTTGTCAGGCACTATGGCTATTTCTGAAACCACATTAAAAGACACTGTTTTAATGATGATTGAAGAGCAAAACAAAGCCGGCGGTTTATTAGGTAAGAAATTAGAAGCCGTTGTGGTTGACCCTGCGTCAAACTGGCCGTTATTTGCTGAGAAAACCCGTGAATTATTAGCTAAAGAAAAGGTTGATGTTATTTTTGGTTGTTGGACTTCAGTATCACGTAAATCTGCATTACCAGTACTTGAAGAGCTAAACGGCTTATTATTCTACCCAGTACAATACGAAGGTGAAGAGTCATCTAAAAACGTATTTTACACAGGTGCTGCGCCAAACCAACAAGCGATACCTGCCGTTGACTACTTAATGGATGATATTGGCGCAACGCGTTGGGTTTTAGCGGGTACTGATTACGTTTATCCACGCACAACTAATAAAATACTTGAGGCTTACTTAAAGTCTAAAGGCGTGAAAGACGCTGATATTATGATTAACTACACACCGTTTGGTCATTCAGACTGGCAAGGTATTGTATCAGACATTAAAAAGTTTGGTTCAGCTGGTAAGAAAACTGCTGTAGTTTCAACGATTAACGGCGATGCTAATATTCCATTCTACAAAGAGTTAGGTAACCAAGGCATTTCAGCAGAAGACATTCCAGTGGTTGCATTCTCAGTTGGTGAAGAAGAACTTTCTGGTTTTGACACTAAACCATTAGTTGGTCATTTAGCGGCTTGGAACTACTTCCAAAGTGTTGAAACTGATGAAAACGAAGAGTTTATCGAAAACTGGAAAGCATACATTGGTGATAAAAAGCGTGTAACTAACGATCCAATGGAAGCAACTTACATTGGCTTTAAAATGTGGGCCAAAGCGGTTGAAAAAGTAGGTACTACAGACGTAGACGCTGTTGAGCAAGGTTTAATTGGTATTGCTGTACCTAACTTAACTGGCGGTATTGCAGTAATGAATGCAAACCATCACTTATCTAAGCCAGTACTTATTGGTGAAATTCAAGAAGATGGTCAATTTGAAGTGGTTTCAGAAACTCCTGGTACCGTGATTGGTGACGCGTGGTCAGACTTTTTACCAAGCTCTCAAAACTTAATTTCAGATTGGACAGCACCTGTTAAATGCGGCAACTTCGATGTGAAAACCGCTAAGTGTTCAGGCCAAAACTTCTAAGTTTAGCCTAACGTTGGCTCAGCTATCTATCCCATTGATAGCTGAGCTTTTTTTATTGTATAAGAAAAAAGCTGCGTTAATTCACTCTATGATCAAAGCGCTTTTTAGTTGCTAATAAGAGAAAAGTTACAGAGAAAGAGTTTTTTGATTATAGGTGCGAAACGTAAGTAGACGGAAATAGTTAAAGTACTATGACCGTCAGATTTAAAATTAAAAAGGAATGAGCTATGAAGCGAATATTCTCAGTACTACTTACAGTATTACTAAGCTTTATTATATCTGGGCAAGCTCTAGCTAATACACCGGTATTAACTGATGCTGAAAATACAGCTACAGACCCTATACTGACAGAGTTAGTGAGTAAACTCCCTGCCACTAAACTTAAAAAAATGTTACCACTAGTTGAACAAATAGCGGCAATTAAAGATGATCGCACACGTAACGTGCTAGAACTTATGCTTAATGGAGATCTTTATTATTTAAAAGCAGATAAAACCGTTGTCAGTGCTTTAAAAAATGACGACTCACTTTATGCGTTAAAAAATGTATTAACTGATGAATCTTTATCGCCTGTTAAAAAATCTAAAATACGTAAAGTTAGAACTAACAATAGTTTACGTGGTGATATTCGTAGTTTTATCGCGAAAATAGATTTGACCGATAAAAATAAAGACGTGCGTATTCAGGCGGTAAAACAGTTACTGGATAACCCATCAGCTTCTGGACTTGAGGCGGTACAGTCACTTATTAGCCAAGAAAAAGACAAAGACGTTCGTGAACTAATGAACGTTACTCTATTATTGAACCAGCTTAAAACGGGTAATCATGCACAGGTAATGGCGGCTATTACCCAACTTCAAGACACTTTAGAGCCATCGGTAAAAAATACCATGGTGAAAATGCTTAATGCATTACCTGAAACAAGCAAAACTGCAGAGCAAAAAGAGCTAGCGAAAAGCTTAACGAAAGTTATTAACGCTATTGAAGACAAACGTAGCTTTTTTGAAGTGGTTGAAAACATCTTCTTCGGTTTAAGCTTAGGCTCAGTGTTATTACTTGCTGCTATTGGTTTAGCTATTACCTTTGGTGTTATGGGCGTTATTAATATGGCGCATGGCGAAATGATGATGTTAGGTGCTTATACCACTTATGTTATTCAATTAGCTTTCCCTAACTTAATTGAATACTCCTTATTAATGGCAGTACCTGCAGCTTTTTTAGTGTCAGGTTTTGTTGGTATTATTATCGAGCGCGGCGTTATTCGTTACTTAAAAGGACGCCCGCTAGAAACATTACTTGCTACTTTCGGTATTTCATTAATTCTACAACAATTAGTTAGAACCATTTTCTCACCACTTAACCGTCAAGTACAAGCGCCAGAGTGGATGACAGGTTCATGGGTAATTAACCCTGTATTCTCATTAACGTATAACCGTTTATATATCATTATTTTCTCATTAATGGTGTTCTTTACCTTACTACTTATTTTGAAAAAATCAGCGTTAGGTTTACATGTTCGAGCAGTATCGCAAAACCGTGATATGGCACGTGCATTAAGTATTAAAAGTGACTGGGTAGATGCAATTACCTTTGGTTTAGGCTCAGGCATTGCTGGTGTTGCTGGTGTTGTCTTGAGTCAGCTAACTAACGTAGGTCCAAACTTAGGTCAGGCTTATATTATTGACTCATTCTTAGTGGTTGTATTTGGTGGTGTTGGTAACTTATGGGGAACCTTAGTTGCGGCCATGTCATTAGGTTCAATTAATAAGTTCTTAGAGCCGGCAGTAGGCTCGGTATTAGCCAATATTATTGTGCTAGTTGGCTTAGTGTTGTTTATTCAAAAACGACCTAAAGGATTGTTTCCTCAAAAAGGGAGAGCGGCAGACTAATGACTACTTCAACTACACTTGCTACTGAGAATTTTTCAATGCAAAAAATGTTTAAAACATTAAGCCATTTACATGTGGTGGTAGGCACCTTATTTATTGCCACACTTTACGTAACTATCTGTAACTTGTTCTTCGCGGAAGGTTCATTCCTACACGTAAGTGACTATACGGTAAGCTTATTTGGTAAATACTTATGTTACGCCTTATTGGCCTTAGCGGTTGACCTTGTTTGGGGCTATTGCGGTATATTAAGTTTAGGGCACGGTGCATTTTTCACCTTAGGTGGCTATGCCATGGGCATGTACTTAATGCGTCAAATTGGCGACCGTGGTGTATACGGTAACCCAGACTTACCAGACTTTATGGTATTTTTAAGTTGGACTGAACTTCCTTGGTTCTGGGCAGGCTCTAGCAGTATTTTTTGGATGATTGCCATGGTGTTTATTGGCCCTGGTTTACTTGCTTATGTGTTCGGTTCAATGGCCTTTAGATCACGTGTTAGTGGTGTTTACTTGTCAATTATGACCCAAGCCATGACTTATGCATTAATGTTAGCGTTTTTCAGAAATGAAATGGGCTTTGGTGGTAACAATGGCTTAACTGACTTTAAAGAAATTGCAGGCTTCTCATTACAAGAGCCAAGCACTAAGTTAGCATTATTTATTATTACCGCAGTAGCATTAGCTATAGCTTACTGGATCAGTAACTACATTGTTAACTCTAAAATGGGCCGAGTAGTTACCGCCACCCGTGATGCTGAAAGCCGCGTACGTTTTGTTGGCTACAAACCTGAGCATTATAAAGTATGGATATTTGTAGTATCAGCTATGCTTGCGGGTGTTGCCGGTGCTTTATATGTGCCGCAAGTAGGTATTATCAACCCAGGCGAATTCTCGCCACTTAACTCAATTGAAATGGTAATTTGGGTGGCTATTGGTGGTCGTTGTACTTTATATGGCGCAATTATCGGTGCGATTGTAGTGAGTTACGCCAAAACACGTTTTACTGCGATTATGCCAGAAGCTTGGTTATTCGCGCTAGGTGGATTATTTGTACTGGTTACCTTGTTGTTACCTAAAGGTATTGCCGGTTTGTTACCGAACTTATTTGACAAAATGTCAATGTTCAAAAGTGACGAGTCAAAAGAACTAGAAGTTAAAGACAAAAAAGAAGCCACAACAGCGGAGGTTAAGTAATGATTGTAGATAAATCAGGTAGTCCACTTACCGCGACAGAAAATATTAAGCCTGACACACGTCATGGTGTTATTTTATATGTGGAAGACGTCAGTGTAAGTTTTGACGGTTTTAAAGCCTTAAATGACTTAAATCTTTACATAAATGATGGTGAGTTACGTTGTTTAATTGGTGCTAACGGCGCCGGTAAAACCACCTTGATGGATGTTATTACCGGTAAAACTCGTCCTGATAAAGGTAAAGTAAACTTTGGTCAACAGATTGATTTACTTAAACTGGATGAGTCGGAAATTGCCAAAGCAGGTATTGGTCGTAAATTTCAAAAACCAACGGTATTTGAAGCGCTAACGGTGTTTGAAAATATTGAATTAAGTTTAGCTGGCGATAAAGGTATTATTACCTCGCTATTTCATAAGCTTAGCGGCGAGCAAAATGATCGCATTGGTGAAATCCTCCAAACTATTGGTTTAGTTGCAGAAGCATATTACCCTGCAGGTCGTTTATCGCATGGTCAAAAACAATGGTTAGAAATTGGTATGTTACTCGCGGCTGAGCCTAGAGTATTACTAGTTGATGAGCCTGTTGCCGGTATGACAGGGCAAGAAACTGAACGTACTGCTGAGCTATTAACCTCATTAGCCGGTAAACACTCAGTTATTGTGGTTGAACACGATATGGCATTTGTTCGTTCAATTGCTAGAAAAGTTACAGTATTACATCAAGGCACGGTTTTAGCGGAAGGATCTATGTCTGAAATTCAAGCAAACCCAGAGGTAATTAAAGTTTACCTCGGTGAAGATGGCGGCTCAGCAGAGAAGTCAGTAGGAGCACAAGCATAATGATTGAACTAACCTCGGTAGATCAAAAATACGGCGGCACACAAATTTTATGGGATTTAGACCTTAAAATTAAAAAAGGCTCACGTACCTGTATTATGGGGCGTAACGGGGTAGGTAAAACTACCTTACTGCAAGTAATTATGGGTATGTTACCTATTAGTGCTGGCAAGCTTGTTATTAACGATAAAGATATGGCGAAAAACTCGGTGGAGTCTCGTCCCGAAATTGGCGTCGGTTATGTACCACAAGGTCGTCATATTTTTCCATTATTAACCGTTGAAGAAAACTTAAAAGTTAGCCTCAACTGTAAGCGTCAAAAAAGCAAAGGCATACCTGAACATATTTATGAGTTGTTTCCTGTATTAAAAGAAATGCTACACAGACGCGGTGGTGATTTATCGGGTGGACAACAGCAACAATTAGCGATTGCTCGCGCGCTAGTATTAAATCCAAATATCTTAATTCTTGATGAGCCAAATGAAGGGATACAACCTAATATTGTGCAGTTAATTCGTGACGTTTTATTAAAGCTTAATAAAGATCACGGTATGACCATTGTATTAGTTGAGCAAAAATTACCTTTTGCTCGTGCTGTCGGTGAAGAATTTGTATTAATGGAAAAAGGACAGGTAATTGCTACAGGGCCAATGCCTGAACTAACCGATGAATTAGTAGGCAAATATTTAGCGGTTTAAGCAATTAAGGTTATTTAATTAAATAGT
Source organism: Colwellia sp. E2M01 (assembly GCF_018860585.1). GTDB lineage: Bacteria > Pseudomonadota > Gammaproteobacteria > Enterobacterales > Alteromonadaceae > Colwellia. The sequence goes on along the minus strand of NZ_JAHKPR010000086.1, from coordinate 7,385 downwards.
GGCATATACTTACGGGCATTTTTAATCATAAAATAGATTATTCCCGTAAGGTATCACTTAATGTAGATTGAATAACCTAGTTATCTTGTGAGTGGCTTATGGTTAGTTAGTCATAGCTAAGCATTAGATACCCGTTAAATAGCAATAATATGATAGTAAGTATGGCAGAAGTAATTACAGAGAACTCAGCAATAACTACAGTTGATGCGTCAGAAGCAAAGGCTATAGGAAGTACGTGTAATAAAAGCAGTACTATAACTAAAAATTCATGGCTTGCTAACTTATCACTAGAGTTTAGCTTTACGCCAAATGGCACTCAGCTAACTCGCACTAAACGTAATGGCCCATTAAGTGTTCAAAAAGCATTTTATCCTGAAGGGCTAGATTGTGCGCATATCTATTTATTGCACCCGCCAGCAGGAATTGTTTCTGGTGATGAACTGCGTATTAATATTCAAGTGAATGAAAACGCTCATAGTTTAGTGACAACCCCAGGCGCTAATCGTTTTTATCGTGCCCGTGAAGACTTAACCATTGGCGACTCGAAACAAGTTCAACACTGTGAACTGGTATTAGCAAATCAAGCAATATGTGAAAATTTTCCGCTAGAAACTATTGTTTACGAGGGTGCTGATGGCTTTAATACCGTAGATGTACATTTACAAAATGAGAGTGCTTATTTAGGTTGGGATATAACTTGTTTAGGCTTACCTAGCTCAGAACAACCTTTTAAGCAGGGTCGTTATACGCAATTAAATCGAGTGTATTGTGCGGGCACGCTAATTTATCACGATAGAATTGCGATTAAATCGAACAATAACATTCATCATCATAAGGCCGGCTTGAACAAGCATAATGTTTTTGCCACTTTTATGGCTTATGCTCCTAGTGGGCTGTTAAGTGAAAATGACAATAAAGTATTGCTTGAAAAGCTGCGCGAAACCATGATTGCTGCAAATGCTGAGTACAAGGTAAGTATTAGTCAAATACGCCAATTATTAGTGATCCGGTATTTAGGCCAACACGCTGAAGAATGTAAAGCGTTGTTTGTTCAATTATGGCAACAAATAAGACCGTTATATCTTAATAAAGCAGCTAATATTCCGCGAGTTTGGCATACTTAATTAGCGATTTATTAATCAATAACCTGAACTCGGTTAAATAGTAATTTAACAAAATAGTAATTAAAAAGTAGAGAAATGTATGGATTTATTACCAAGAGAAAAAGACAAACTATTACTCTTTACGGCAGCATTATTAGCTGAAAGACGTTTAAAACGTGGCGTTAAATTAAATTATCCTGAAGCGATGGCGTATATTTCAATGGAAATCATTGAAGGTGCCCGTGATGGTAAAACCGTTGCCGAAATGATGGATTATGGACGTACGTTATTAACACGTGAGCAAGTGATGGACGGTGTTGCCGAGCTTATTCATGATGTACAAGTTGAAGCAACGTTTCCTGACGGCACTAAGTTAGTTACGGTACACAACCCGATTATTTAGTGAAATTTTAGTAAATATTTTAATAAAATATGAAAGCTCAACGCAATGATTTTATATCAGAATAAACACTATTTTATCAGCAGGCACCAACTCTGCTTGGTTCAAGTGCCGTAATGAAAGGTAATATTCACCTATTGCCATCAGGGAAGATGGCAAAAGTAATGTGGCACATGGATGTGCCTTCATTACTGTTAGGTCGAATATATTACCTGTAATGTAGGATTACACTTGAGCAGCAGCTCCGAGGGAGTCAAGAGGGATGCCGGAGGCAGCATCCCTTTTGGTGTCGTCGCCACCGCGACAAAATAGAAAACAAGAATGCTAGTAGAGAAGATAATAACTAAAAATGCAAAAAGTTGTGAAGCTCTCTTAAAGTAAAGAGCCCATAAAGTATTTAAATATTTCAACGTAAAGAGAAGCCATTATGATCCCAGGTGAAATAAAAACAGACAGCGGTGACCGCGAACTTAATGTTGGTCGTGAACAGTTAAAAATAACCGTTGCTAATTCAGGCGACCGACCGATTCAAGTTGGCTCTCATTATCATTTTTATGAAGTGAACAGCGCGTTGAAATTCGAGCGTGAATTAACCCGTGGTTACCGCTTGGATATTACCTCAAGTACCGCGGTCCGTTTCGAACCAGGGCAAGAGCGAGAAGTTACCTTAATTGCTTATCGCGGCAAGCGCCGCGTATTTGGTTTTAGAGCGGATATTCAAGGCGAGCTAGACGCTACAGATTCTGCTACTGATTCCGCTGCAAAGGGAGAGAAATAACATGGCTACTATTGATAAAAATTCGTACGCACACATGTTCGGTCCAACCACAGGAGACCGAGTTCGATTAGCTGATACTGATTTATGGATCGAAGTAGAAAAAGATTTCACCGAGTACGGAGAAGAAGTTACCTTTGGTGGCGGCAAAGTTATTCGTGATGGCATGGGACAAAGCCAAGCATCATGTGCCGATACCGTTGATTTAGTGATCACTAATGCTTTGATCCTTGATCATTGGGGTATTGTCAAAGCTGATGTTGGCGTAAAAGACGGTCGCATCACTATTATTGGAAAAGCGGGTAACCCCGATATTCAAGATAATATTGATATTGAAATTGGCCCAGGTACTGAAGTTATTGCTGGCGAAGGTCAAATTTTAACAGCAGGCGGTATCGACGCGCATATTCATTTTATCTGCCCGCAACAGGTTGATGAAGCCTTAATGTCTGGTGTTACCACCATGATTGGTGGTGGTACAGGCCCTGCAACAGGTACTAAAGCGACTACCTGTACGCCAGGCCCTTGGTACATTTATAAAATGTTGCAAGCCACCAATGACTTTCCAATGAACTTTGGTTTTTTAGGTAAAGGTAATGCTAGTTTACCTATCGCCCTTGAAGAGCAAATTGAAGCTGGCGTTTGTGGTTTAAAACTTCATGAAGACTGGGGCACAACTCCTGCTGCCATAGATAATTGCTTATCGGTTGCTGAGCGTTATGATGTGCAAATCGCTATTCATACCGATACTTTAAACGAGTCTGGTTTTTTAGAAGATACCTTAGGCGCATTTAAAGGTAGAACCATTCATACTTACCACACAGAAGGCGCAGGCGGCGGACACTCGCCTGATATTATTAAAGCCTGTGGTGAGCCGAATGTTTTACCGTCATCAACCAACCCAACAAGACCTTATACGGTTAATACTATTGATGAGCATTTAGATATGTTGATGGTTTGTCATCATTTAAATCCGTCTATTCCTGAAGATATTGCCTTTGCTGATTCGCGTATTCGAAAAGAAAGTATTGCCGCGGAAGATATTATGCACGACTTAGGCGCTATCAGTATGATCTCGTCTGACTCACAAGCCATGGGACGAGTAGGTGAGATGATCACTCGTACTTGGCAAACGGCTCATAAAATGAAACAACAACGTGGCGCGTTAGCACCAGATACTGATCGTAATGACAATTTCAGAGCTAAGCGTTATATCGCAAAATATACCATTAACCCTGCAATAAGCCACGGCATAAGCCATGAAGTTGGCTCGATTGAAGTCGGTAAATTGGCTGACTTAGTGTTATGGAAACCGGCATTTTTTGGTATTAAACCGGCGACAATTTTAAAATCAGGCATGATTGCCGCAGCACCTATGGGTGATGCCAATGCCTCGATTCCAACGCCACAACCAGTTTATTTTAGAAAAATGTTTGGTGCTCATGGCAGCGCTGCTGCACAAACGTCTATGACCTTTATGTCACAAGCGTCAATTGATGCCGGCGTGCCGGAAAAAATAGGCATGACTCGTATGGTTGGGGTTTGTAAAAACACCCGAAATATTGGTAAAGCCGATATGATCCATAATGATTGGCAACCTCATATGGAAGTTGATGCACAAACTTATGAAGTGCGTGCAGATGGTGAGTTACTCACTTGTGAGCCAGCAGAGTCTCTACCACTAGCCCAACTTTATACCTTATTCTAATGTTCTTCATATAACGCTCTTATGCTGCATTGTCGTCATTTTGAATCTTAGTCACATATAGTCATATGCTCCCAAGATTAAAAATTCGACGGCTTTGCCTAAGGAACGTTCTATTTTGAACATAGGTTTTGCAGAGAGCAATTAAAAGAAAAGTTAAAAGTACATTTAAAAAGTACAGAATAAATAATTTAGGAAAATATATGTTACAAGCATTCGAACGTTTTGATCACGTTCACAGCGAAATTGCTGATTCAATTACCTTAGATCAAGACACCCGTAAAAAAGCTCGTATCAAAGGCGTCACCGATGGCGGTGCAGATATAGGTATTTTTATGGAGCGTGGTCACCCGTTATTAATCGGTGAAGTATTAAAAACAGAGTGTGGTTTATTCATTGAAATTAAAGGCGCTGATGAGCCCGTAGCTACTTGTACGGCAACTGATTGGCTAACCTTTTGTAAAGTGTGTTATCACTTAGGTAATCGCCATACCTCATTACAAATTGGTGAGTTATGGGTGCGCTTTAAACCGGATTATGTATTAGAAGAGTTAGCTGAAAAATACGGTTTAACCGTTGATCATACACCAACTATTTTTGAACCTGAAAATGGCGCTTATGCAAAAGGTAGTGGTGGGCATGCTCACAGTCACGACTATGAACATAGCCACAGTAATGGCCACGGACATTCACATGATCACTAACGAGGCTGAAGCTCATTTGCTAAAGCCACAAGCTAACCCTATTCAATTAAATAGGCTATTGCAGCTATGTAGCGCTAATTTACCGGTGGGCGGTTTCTCTTTTTCACAAGGCTTAGAATATGCGGTGGAAATGGGTTGGTTAACATCACCCGAAACAACCGCGAGTTGGATAACTATTAATTTAGAAGAGTCGGTAGCACAAACTGATTTAGCAATTTTAAAACGTTTATTCACGGCATTGGCTAACCATGACTTAAATGATTTTGACTATTGGAATACACATTTAATTGCTTGTCGTGAAAGTAATGAATTATTACTGGCTGATTTAGCTATGGGCAAAGCGTTAATTCGATTGATAAAACAACTTGATACAATCGATGTAAGTGCTTATCAAGAAATTATTGCGTCCAAAGAAATCAGTTTTGTTAGCGCTTTTGCTTTATGCGCTTATATATTTAAGCTTGATTTAATTTCAGCCCAAAGTGGTTATTGTTGGACATATATTGATAACCAAGTGGCAGCAGCAACTAAGCTTGTTCCATTAGGTCAAACCCAAGCACAAAACTTGTTGTTTGAATTAACTGAAAATACCCAACAAATTATTGAAAAAGCAAACAGTATAGTAGACGACGAAATAGGCACTAGCTTACCGCATTTAGCCATGGCAAGTGCTTGGCACGAAACACAATATTCGCGCCTTTTTCGTTCGTAATTATCTCTTGAACTTTGTTCAAAAAGATTGCTTAAAAACCTATTTAAAAGATAAGAAGAGAAAATAACATGAAAAAACAAGTTTTACGTATTGGTGTTGGTGGTCCTGTTGGCTCAGGAAAAACTGCTTTATTACGCGAGTTATGTTTAGCATTACGCGACAAATATAATATGGCTGTTGTGACTAACGATATTTACACTCGTGAAGATGCTGAGTTTTTAACAAAAAATGATGCTTTAGCAGCTGATAGAATTATGGGCGTTGAAACAGGTGGTTGTCCGCATACTGCTATTCGTGAAGATGCTTCAATGAATTTAGCGGCAATAGACGAGTTACAAGAGCGTCATCCTAATTTAGATTTTGTACTTGTTGAAAGCGGTGGCGATAACCTTAGCGCAACCTTTAGTCCTGAGCTATCTGATTTAACCATTTATGTTATTGATGTGTCAGCCGGTGATAAAATTCCACGTAAAGGTGGCCCAGGCATTACCAAATCAGATTTGTTGATCATCAATAAAATTGATGTTGCTGATTTAGTTGGTGCATCACTTGAAGTGATGGACAGAGACACTAAGAAAATGCGCGGCGATAAAAAATTCATTTTCTCGAACATGAAAACTCAACAAGGTTTAAGTGATATTATTGAATTCATTGAAACTGAAGGCATGTTGAAAATTTAATTTCATTGGCGACGAGTATCTGACGAGATAGCACGTTTTACATTATTTATTAACTTACATCACACATTTTAAATTTAAGGATTCATTATGAAATTTTTAACACTTTTTATTAGCTTTTTAAGCTTGTTTACCAGTCAAGCATTTGCTCACACTGATCACGCATTAGGTGAAGGCTCACTGCATACCTTTTACCACATTACTTTTTGGGCGCTTTTCGCTTTAGTGGTTTACAAAGGTTATACGTGGTTTAAAAGTAAAAAAACAAATAAAACTAAGTAATAAGGCCTGCCGTAACTTTAACGGTAACTAGACATCAAAAACTCAATAAAAGCACTCAATGACCTAAAAGCATAGAGTGCTTTTTTATGTGTGAAAAACTGTTTTGATGGTAAAAAATAAGTAAAAATGGCGTCTCCACCGGGACTCGAACCCAGAGCAGCGGCTTAGGAGGCCGCAGTTTTATCCAGTTAAACTATAGAGACATTGTAGATAGTGCGTAGAATTATCGATTATTTTAATCATATTATTTCTGTTTGTTAATGTTTTTATTCGTTTTTTATAAAATGTTGTGCTTTTCCTTTACACTATTTACCTAAATGAACCGTCGTAATTAAGGCCGATATTTATTTGGCTAAAATTAAGTTAGCTTACTCTAGTTAATGAGCACGTAATAAAGTAGCATCCTTTGTATAATTAATTGTTTGTAACTATTAAGGGTATATTAAATGGGTAAGTTTATATTATTGGCTGTTGTTATTGGTTTGATCGTCTTTTTTATTATGCGTCAACAAAGTAATAAAGCAGCGGCAGAGATTAACATTAAATTAGGTGATGAATTTTTAGCAGCGAACAAAGGTGAGGCAGGAGTAATAGAAACAGCTTCTGGTTTACAGTATCAAGTATTAACAGAAGGTGCAGGGGGTGATCATCCTAATGCAACATCGCAAGTTAAGGTGCATTATCATGGTACTTTACTTGATGGTACCGTGTTTGATAGCTCTGTTGATAGAGGCGAGCCGATTAGTTTTGGTTTAAATCAAGTAATCAAAGGTTGGACTGAAGGTGTGCAATTAATGGTGGTTGGTGAAAAAACGCGTTTTTATATTCCCTCAAATTTAGCTTATGGTGATCGCGCTGCAGGTAAAATAAGTCCTGGTTCAACGCTCATTTTTGATGTCGAGTTACTTGAAATTAAATAACCTGTTTTTCTAGCGGCTTGTTCAAGGTCAGAGATAACTGTGTATAGAAAACAATAAGTTTATAAAAAACAAAGCCCGTTTAGTTCACCTAAACGGGCTTTGTTTTT
>NZ_JAHKPR010000068.1:54426-73225 GCF_018860585.1 Colwellia sp. E2M01 | reverse complement strand
AATCAACTTGGTATTACACCGTGTATTAAAACTGTTGACACCCTTATAAACAGAAAGGTGTTTTAAGAACAAGACAGCACACAAAAAAAAGCCAGTACATATATATGTACTGGCTTTTTAAAACACATCTCACATGCAATTATGAGACGTGGCACCTATTCCTAAGTTTTAAAACTTAGCACGAACACCCACGGTATAACGAGCACCGTACTGCTCAAAATCAATAAGTTGATTGCTAAAGCGTCCATGACGGCGAGTCGCTTCATCTGTAATATTAATACCATCCGCAAATATTGATAAGTTTTCGTTAATATCATAACTTATAGACATATCTATTTGTGAATACTCTTCAGTAAATACAGGACTAATCGTGCTTTTAAGTAAGAAGTCATCACGCCAATTATATGCAATACGTGCTGAGAAGCCATAATTTTCATAAAAGGCAACTAAGTTAGCACTGTCACTTAAACCGGTAACAGCAAGTTGTGAGTCTAAGCTGTACGGGTCATATTCATTATCAGTATTTACAATAGTATAGTTAGCAATACTACCAAAACCAGATTCACCAAACATATGTTGAATATTAAGCTCAAAGCCATCAACACTAGTATCTCCTTGGTTAATTGGTGTTGTAACTTCCCATGTAATAATTGGGTCACCAGCTTGAGATATACAATCAGGATTTGGCACGAGTACACTGCCACTTGGACATACGCCACGAGGGTTAATACTTGGGTCGGTTAACGCACCATCAGGGCCATTAATAGCTCTATTTTCTTGCCCTGTACCGATATAGTTTTCTACATCTTTAGTGAAGTAACCCGCTGAAACATAACTACCTTCTGCATAATACCATTCTAATGAAAGATCTAAGTTATCTGACTCATAAGGTAATAAGCTAGGGTTACCTTGTGAAGCTCTAAATGGTCCTCCAGAGTAATGCTCGTCAAGTGAGGTTGCAGGGAACATTGCATCAATATCACTTCTGGCAATAGTTGTGCTATATGAAAAACGCGCAACTAAATCATCAGTAATATCTAAGCTAAGGTTTATACTAGGTAGCGTGTTACTGTAGTCACCTGATAACGTACTTGATATTTCATTTTCAGAACGCACTTTCGACATCTCTAATGGCGTAATCCAGTTAAAGCCTTCAACAGGGTTCTCTACAGAATAAGAAGTAACACTAGTATCTTCATATCTCAGTCCTAAGCTTGCTTTAAAAGGCATATCACTTATTTCTGTTTCTAAGTCGACTGATACATAAAGGGCTGTAGTATCTTCCTCGATGCCATTAGTTGATATGCCTTTCTCGGTTAATAAGTTTTGCTCTTCAACAAGATCTAAGAATTGTGCGGCACTATAATGAGAGCGTTGTTCATAACCTATATCGCCTGGAGAGAATGTTAAATCAAGTTCACTAATATCTAAGGCACCATTACCTAAACCAAAATTGGCGCCGTAAATATTTTTTGTGTCCACTTTATATACCGTATTTGAAGCACCAAAATGAACAGTTCTTAATATACTGTCATTTTCATTTTCCCAAGTACCGGCAAGGAGTATTTGTTGAATGTTATTTTCAATTTCATAGCCACGCTCTTGATACAAATCACCCTCGATATTACTTTTATCAAAAGCGCCGCCAGCTAAGGCTGAGTCATCATAAGAAACCGAAGGCATGTCACCAGAAAAGTCAGCTGCAATATGAACAGGCGCCGCATCACCAAATGGGTTTTTTAAATTTGCAATACGTTCGGCAGGTAATGCTCCAGGGTTTGCATGCGACGTAGAGTCGTGAGCATCTAGAGTAAAGCTTAAGGTATCTGTTGCAAGCCACTCAAGGTTAATACCAAGAGAATCATTTTCAGTTTTATAAGCGTACTCCCATGCCCAAAAATTTAATTCATCATTTTGACGAGTTGGGTTAATAATGGTGCCATTTTCATCAGCAGTACCGGTTTCAATATTATCAAACCAAAAGCTAGTACGGTTCATTTTACTTTCAATGTCTAAACGCGACATTGTATAATCAACAGAAGCAATCAGTGAATCTGTTGGTGCCCATTGTAAAACTAATTGCCCATTTTGACGTTCCCGCGAGGTATTACTACTATCAAGATCAACCGTTGGCACACCCCAAGTATTTAAGTCTGGGTTATTAGCCGTATTAATTGCACTTTTATCAATATCAACTTGGCCTGGATAACCTGTACTCCATTGGCCTGAAGTACCCACTCTGTCTGTATGGCTATCGCGCTCAGCCAAAGAAAGAGAAAGTAAAACCCCAAACGTATCATCAAAGAAGTTATTACTAATCATACCTGAAAATTCAGGAGTAACTGCGCGGCCTGTATCAACACTAGTATCAGCAACAGCTTTAGCACTTACTATGGCTTTAAAACCATCATATTGAAAAGGTTTTGCTGTATGAATATCTATCGTGGCACCAATACCTCCAGAATAAATATCCGCTTTACCCGTTTTAAAAACTTCTACAGCAGAAACAGAGTCAGCACCTATATCGGCAAAGTTAAAGCTACGAGATATGCCATCTGATAATAAAGCAGAAGAATTTGGCATTTGTCTGCCGTTAAGGGTAACTAAATTAAAGCTAGGTCCGAAACCACGAACAGTAACTTGGTTACCTTCGTTATTAGCACGATCAATTGAAACCCCTGTTATGCGCTGCAAGGACTCCGCTAAGTTAGAATCTGGGAATTTACCAATATCTTCAGCTGAAATAGCATCAACCACACCAGTTCCTTCGCGTTTCATTGACGCTGATTTTGTTAAAGAACTAAGTATACCGGTTACCTCAATTACCTCTACATCATCAGCACTTGCTTCTTGCGCCTGCAAAGCGGTTAATGGACTTGCACTTGCCAATAGAATTGCCGTGGACAGTGCTGTTCGAGTAAACTTCTTTGTCATTGTTGTCATAATTATTCCTTCACTTGTTGGAAACAAATTTAATCAAAATGTTTTTTATATAATGTTTTTTTTATATTTATAAAAAATATTTTTATGTTGTTGAGAAAATTTTCCAGACTTTACTTGTATTGACACATATCAATAAAGTTAAAGTACTTAATAAATACTGAACTACAAAATTATAACGGTCAACCTTTAATTGTTAACAATATTGGATTTTAATTTTGCATCTTACTTGAATGAAGTTAATAATAATTTTCATTCTGTTAACCTATTAGAGATTTTATTTTAACTAACTTAAACTCGGTTTAAGATATTTTTAATCAGATAAAATACTGAATAATTTTACTTTATCTGATTCCCTAGCTTGATAATTTTCCTATTTTCAAGGCAAATTTCCCGTCAATAACGGATCTATTGCAAGTAAACTTAACGATGACAGTAGAGAAAATAGCTGCTAGAAAAATATTTATTAAATCGAGATCAGGTTAATTAGATACTTAAGAATGAGATTGAGTAAATGATTTAACCAGTGTTTTACAAGGAATATAGGGGGGTGTATTTGTATCTGAATACAGGACCTAATTAAAGGCAAAGAAATTAGAGCTCACATGGCAATGTGAGCTCTGTTCAGTGTGTCAAGCTTTGTTAGCCTAAGTAAATTAATCTCCTTAGGCTAACGCCAACACTAAAAAACTAACCTAAAATATTTTCACCTCTATTTTCTTGTTGGTGAATAGTTACCGGCCATCCTGGAAATTGATTACTTCGGTTTTGCTCGGTTACATCAACTAAGAAGCGGTAAGCTTCCATTGTGTATGTTAAGTTTTGTGTATCGAAAGTAATAACACCAAAGCCACTACCTTTTTCATGCGCTTTAACATATCGATTGCCCGACTTACCGACCACTGGATTACCTACTGCATAAATATACATTTTATTACCAAAGGTGTCGTTGAATTCTCCTGTGTTAGCTAGATCATGTCGAGGGCGATTGGCAAATGGCATATTTATTGAATCTGGGTTCCACCAACGTGGCCAACCAGCGGAAATTGCAGGAGTACAAAACGCCCAGTTACTGTCTCGTTGTTTATCTACCCCGTATTGGGATAATGAACCTAAATGGGTATCCCCACAAATATGCAGAGCCATTGACTCACGCATACAGTCTACAGCACGATTTCGTGCTGAAGCTGGCCAGCCGCTAGAGTCAAAGTCATATTTCATAAATCTTGTAGGCGTGGGTTGATGGGTACAGATCCCAGCAAATACAGTTTGACTTAATACTGCTTTAAGTGAGTGTCCGTCCCAGTTCTTACCCCATTGCGTTAAGAAGTCTTCTTGGCGTTTACCTAGCAGTTCCAATCCTGGTGGATTAAATTTAGGGTTATAACTAAACTTATCTTCATCCTGGCCTGTTACACCAACTTCTATATTAATGCGCTCAGGACCACTTTTCCATTGTCTATCAGCAAGAATGGCAAAGCCAACATCACCATAAATCATTTCACCGTAATATGAGCTAATGCCATTTGTTGGTGTTGGATCATATGGATCAGGATGATGCGCAACTGTGGTTCTATGTACTGTATTAATTACGCGTGTTGGTTCAATATAACCACCTAATATAGCTGCAGTTGGATCTTTCTCAATGTTCTGCATTTTAGCGCCGCCTTCCCCCCATAAGTTTCCTTGTAATACGTCATGATCGTCAGGTAAACAAATCGTTGGTTGGTTACGCATTGTTTGTCTAAACGCCCAGCCAAATTGATAAAACTTACGTAAATAATTTAGAATTGAGTCTTCAGCTGGTGTACGGACGATACCAAAACCACCGTGGCTTTCATAAATTTGATCGCCTGAGAAGAAGACTATATCGGGGTTTAACTTTTCAACATTATTAGCAACTGGTGCATAAGGAAAGCCGTAATCATTTTGGCAAGTAAGCGCAGCCATCTGTAACTTTTTATTACTTGGATTTGCTTTAACACTGCCACTCCAAGTATCAATACTTTCAGTACCATCAATATGCTTTTCACGATAAACGGCTCTAAATGGTGTATCCTGAGATTCATCCCAATTAGCGACTCTAAATGTTGCGATCCAACCATCATGGTTAATAGCTTCAGATCCAATCGTTTGCCATTTACCATCTTTTTGAATTTGTAACTCAACATTTTGGTTATCTTTTAAGCCAATAGGTCCAACATAAGCACTTAGTTTCATTACAAAACCCTCTGCGCTTCGAGAGTCACTTAATGAGTACATAGTCCATAAAATCGGACCAAATTTCTCTTCCTCATTTACAGAAAACGCTTCGCCCTGCATTTGCCACTGGCTAAAACTATAACGAGCTCCGAGTAAATCCGCCGGAATATTTCGCCCATCAATTGATTTAATTGCAAAGTTACTCACAAGAGCAATATTACCTTTTAAGTCTTCTGCGGGCGCAATGTGCTTGAGTTCAGCCAATTGTTTACCTGTTTGGCTATTTGTTGCTGTTAATGTTAAAGAAATCGCGCCAAGTTTAGGGCTAGCTTTTAGCAACAATGTAATGTTTTCATTGGTGATTTTTTCACTTAACTCGACTTTTTCAATACCAAGTATAAGGCTATTATTGATAATACCCATGTCGTAACCTTCTTGCACAAAACAGTTACTTTTAACTTCATTCAGTTCACTACGTGCCCCAAGGCGAATACCTGCACCGCCATCTTGTTTAGTTTGCTCTAAACGTTTCACGTCAACGGAAACTTCAAAAGGCTTAGTAAAATCAACTAATTGGTGAGTTAAAGAATGGATACTTCGGTTTCCTCCACGAGATAAACATTCCGCTCGACCATTATTAACACGCCAATCTTCCATTGGATTAGCCCAAAACTCACCACCTAGCCAAACACGATCATGAGTATTTGACCAGTTATCTTTAACAGGCTCTATACCGGTACGAATAGTTGATGTATTTTGTTCTTTAGGTGAACTAACACAGCTACTAATGCCTGTAGCTGCCACACCCGCGGCAACAAATTTTAACGCTGAGCGTCGAGATATATTTTTATCCATATTATTGACTCATTTAAATGCAATACATAAATTGTGTAAATACAACATACCTCATTAATTGTAAACAATCAACAATATACACATGGTCAAGTGTACACCCAAATACATAACTCAAGCCTATGCTATAAACGCTTATAATGGCAACAAAATAAATATGAAGAGATTACTAAAAAATTAAGTCGATGGTTGTTCCTTTTCCTTCAATGGAGTTGACTGAAAGTTGTCCACCATGTGCGTGCATTATCTGACGCGATAATGTCATTCCAATACCGGTACCATGGCGCTTAGTTGTAAAAAATGGGGTGAAAATATGTTCAAGTACTTTGGCTGGAATGCCTGAGCCATTATCTGTTACCGTGACAATAATATGCGCACGCTTCATTATTGCGGTAATTTTTATTTTTCCATTAGAACTATGCTCACACGCATCTATGGCATTAAGAAGTAAGTTTATCATAATTTGTTCAAAGTGCTGTTTATCAACCGATAAGCTCAAATTTTTAGGTTGAATATTAATATCAACAAGCACACATTTATTTGCTAATTGTTCTTTTTGCAACATGACAATATCTTGCAAGACACTATTCAGCTCAATAATTTGGAGCTTAGGTGGTGGCAGACGACTTAACTCACGGTAACCGCCAACAAACTCCATGATACCTTGGCTGCGATTAACAATGGTCTCGAGTGCCCTTTTAGTATCTTCTATTTCTTGAGATAGTATTGGTCTTGGTAAACTTAAAAGGTTATCTTGGCCAATAATATCTCGGCAATTATCCGCTAAAGAAACAATTGGCGTGATTGAATTCATCATTTCATGAGTCAAAACGCTAATTAATTTTTGCCAAGCTTGATATTCAGCTTGACTAATTTCACGACCAATATTTTCAATAATGACTAAGCTTTGTGTTTTACTGGTTAACAGAATATGATTGGCCGAAAACCTAAATGAATAAGCAACACCTTCGCGTACTATTTTATGCAAAACACTTTGTTGGCTTTTTAGGCTTCGTAATAATGAAGGTAACTCAATAAAGCTTGAGGTTAATGAATCTATAGTTTCAGGCGCTCTAACAGAGAGTAATCTTGCTGCAGCTTGATTAAATAATGTAATACGTTCACGTTCATCAAACACTATTATTGCGACAGGTGCTTGCCTGATAATCATTTTTAAAAAACTATTTTCGGCTTGCTCGTTATTTCTATTTAATTGCAATTTAGCGATGATAGCATTCATGGTATCCGCCAAATCTCCTTCTTCTTTCCCTTGATATTTTTGGGAAAAATCTTCATAGCTTATTGCTTGAAAAAATTTCTCAACCTTGTTCATTTGGGACTCGCAAATGCTTAATAAAATGAGAATAACCAATCCCACTAAGACTATTAACATACCTTGGGTTACATAAAGTTGCTGGCTATCTATCAATATAAATAACGTAAATAAAATCGTTGAGTAGACAACAATTACCCCTAAAATTTTACAGCGAAAACGCCAGCGACTATGTATTTTCATAGCTGATGTTTCTTGATTCTACGATAAAGTGACGTACGCGTAATACCTAGTTCAGCAGCCGCGTGACTGATATTACCTAAATGTTTTTCAACACAATGACTAATAACAGACTTTTCAATACGTTCTAGATTACAGTCATTAAACGTTTCTAAATTGGTAGTGTTGGTGTTGTTAAGTAAAAAATCACTTTCAACTAACTCATCATGATCACCTAAGATAAGCGCGCGCTCTACTGCATTTGCGAGCTCTCTAACATTACCTGGCCAATGATATTGACATAATACTTTTAAAGCAGATGAAGTAATTTTTTTTTCAGGAAACTGATATTTTTGAGCGTTAATCGCAATAAAGTGGTTTAGTAGTAACGGAATATCCGACGCCCTTTCACGTAAAGGCGCCAACTCAATTTGTAAGGTATTAATGCGATAATATAAATCCGCCCTAAATTTTCCTTCATCAACTAATTTTTGTAAGGGCATATTCGTTGCACAAATTAGCCTTACATCGACTTTAATCAATTTATCAGAGCCTACTGGGGTGACTTCTTTATTTTCAATAACACGGAGCAGTTTTGCTTGTAGATGTAATGGTAGGTTACCTATTTCATCAAGGAATAAGGTACCACCCGATGCCGCTTGAAAACGACCTGGGCGATCAGAATTAGCATCAGTAAATGCACCTTTTACATGACCGAACAATTCGCTCTCAAATAAGTTTTCAGGTACAGCTCCAAGGTCTACATTCAACATAACCTCTGATGCACGAGAGGATTGCCTATAGATTTCGTGAGCAATAACTTCTTTTCCAGCGCCGTTCTCACCTAATATTAAAATATTAGCATCAGTTTTTGCCGCCTTTGCACTTATTTCAAGTACTCGCATTAAGGCATTTGATTGACCAACAACTTGCGTGTTTTCATTAGTAAACATCAGCTCTTTTTGACGTTCATTTAGTCGCTTTACTTGTTTACGTGATTTACTTAATAATAAAGCAGAATTTAAAGTAGCTAATAATTTTTCATTCTTCCAAGGCTTTAATACAAAGTCGATAGCTCCCAATTTAATTGCTTTTACTGACAACTCAACATCACCATAAGCCGTCATTAAAACAACCACAGCATCAGGGTTAATACTGATAATTTTCTGTAACCAGTGTAACCCCTCTCGCCCAGTATTAAGACCTAAAGCAAAATTCATATCCAACAAAAATAAGTCAAACTCACACTTTTTCATAATTGCAGGAATAGCTGATGGATTATCTAGCGTAACTACCTTTTGATAATGCCTTTTTAAAAAAAGTTTGGCCGCAAGCAAAATATCTGAGTCATCATCAATAATTAATATATTAGCTTGTCTTTTATCCATTGTTATTCTCTTTAAATACCTTAGGGTGAATTAAACAAATCTATTCTTTAATTTACCCACACAAAATAGGTAACTGTTTATTGCATAATGTTAACATTTGTTTACAGCAAGTGGTAATATTGTAAACATTGAGACCCAAAAGTACTTGTTATCTAATCCGAACCCTAAATCTTAACGCTAGTAAAAAGCTTTATAAGTACAAGAAAATTAAAACAAAATATTTGCGTAAGGAGCTATAATGATACGTTTAGAAAATATTAATAAAATTTATGGTTCGAACGATGTCGAAACTTGTGCACTAAAAAATATAAACTTAAATGTAGATCCCGGTGAGTTTATTTCTATTATGGGACCGTCAGGCTGTGGAAAGTCTACCTTATTAAATTTGTTAGGGATGTTAGACAACCCAACTTCTGGTGACTATTTCTTTGATAAACAATGCATCTCCCAGCTACCTGAAAGAAAAATAGCTAATGTGCGTAAAAAAAACATTAGTTTTATTTTTCAAAATTATAATTTAATTGATGAATTATCTGTTCTGGAAAATATTGAATTACCTTTGTTATATCAAAAAATATCACCGAGGCAACGTAAAATAAGAATTACCGAAGTATTAGAGCAAATGAATATTGCTCATCGAGCAAACCATATGCCCCAGCAATTATCAGGCGGACAACAACAACGTGTTGCAGTTGCTCGCGCTTTATCAACTAAACCAAGGGTTATCTTAGCTGATGAGCCTACGGGCAATCTTGATTCAAAGAATGGGGATAATGTGATGGAGTTATTGAAAAGTCTCAATGATAGGGGGACAACCATTTTAATGGTAACGCACTCTCAATATCACGCAGAATACGCAAACCGCATTATCAATTTATTCGATGGGAAAATTATAACTCAAGATGCAAACGCTATAGTTAAGCATTATGTTTAATAATTACCTTTTAATTGCTTTTCGTAATATTTTTGCTAATAAACTTTTCAGTGCAATTAATATATTAGGTTTAGCTATTGGCTTAACGGTTTGCTTTTTAATTTTAATTTTTGTTCAATATGAAAGTACTTATGAGCAACACCTAAAGGAAGTAGATCGTACTTACCGTATTACTCGCCACTATACTAACGACGATATCAATATCGCTGGGATTGCCGCTCCTTTCAAACCACTTATTCAAGCTCAGTTTAACGAAATAGAAGCGATTACGTTAATGGGGATGACTTTTAATTTACAACTGGGTCGAAATGACATTTTTATGGATGTCACAGACATGTTATGGGCTGACAACGATATTTTTGATGTATTTAACTTTACTTTTATTTATGGAGATAGGGCCAGTGCACTTACTCGAAAAAATACACTCGTATTAACTGAAAGCATGGCTAAGCATTTTTTTGGAAATGAAAACCCAGTTGGTAAATATTTATTTTTAAATGCACAGCAGAGAAATGGTTTAGAGATAACTGCGGTAATAAAAGATCAACCCGATAATACTCACCTTACCTTTAGTTTACTCATGTCTATAGAAACCATGCGAAATTGGTTGCCGGAAGACTTAAGTAACTGGCACCTTAATTATTACTATATTTACATTAAGTTAAAGCAAGGCGTTTCACCTGAAATATTAACCCAGAGGTTATCATCAATGATGGACTCGCTAGGCAATCAAGTGACTGACGATCAAAAGTTAAAATTGCAGCCAGTTGCTGATATACACCTACATTCCAACCTATCCTACGAAATAAAGGCTAACGGAAGGTACGCAACAGTTTACAGCTTCTCTGTTATTGCAATAATAATATTACTTCTCGCCTGCATCAATTTTATGAATTTAAGTACGGCAAGATCATCACAACGAGGAAAAGAGGTTGCTGTACGTAAAGTGTTAGGCGCAACGGGTACACAGCTAGCAATTCAATTTTTAATAGAGTCAATTTTAATGACTGCATTTGCTATGTTTATTGCCTGTACGCTAGTTGAATTATGTTTACCTTGGTTTAGTTTTTTTATAGAACGAGATTTAGTTATTGAAAGCTTATACAACTGGCAAACGGCATTAGGCGTTATGTTAGCAACCATTATTGTTGGTTGTTTCGCCGGTAGTTATCCTGCATTTTATATTTCGAATTTCAATCCATCGCGACTATTACACGGCCAGCCATCGAAAAAGCAAGGGCCTATTTACCTACGTAAACTATTACTCATATTACAATTTTCTATATCGATTAGTTTGATACTAGCCACTTTTGTTGTGCTTAAACAAATTGACTTTGCTCGTAGTACTAACCCTGGATATGAGATTCATAATAAAGTAGCACTATCACTCTACCCAATTGAAGAACAACGTGATTATCATAAACTTTATAGGCAATTTAAAAATAAATTACTTCAACATCCTGATATAAAATCGGTAAGTGCTGCTAAGCAATTACTTACCGAGCCTTTACGTGATATTTGGGCATATGTTCATGAAGAAGAAGAATTTATCGCTAAAAATATAATAAATTTACCCACCTTAAATACAGGTTTAGATTTTTTTAACTATTATAAGATTCCTTTAGTCGCAGGACGGTACTTTTCGCTTGAACTTGGTGATAGCTATGTACAAATACCAACTAGAAGCAACAGTGAAGGAAGAGGTAACGCTATCATTAGTGTTTCTGCTGCACAGGCTCTAGGCTATACACCTGAAGAAGCCATTAATAAATATATAAAAATTATATTTTCGCCTGGTGTTACTCAATACAAAATTGTCGGTGTAGTCGAAGATATACATATAGGCTCGTTAAGAGATAAAAAAAAGCCCCAGGTATATCATTTAGTAAGAGAAGGTGATTACTCTGTAGGTATTGAGTTCAATCCTAAAAATACTCATGAAGCAATTAAATATATTGATAAAACTTTCGCCGAACTGATGCCAAATAGACCAAACAATCGTACTTTTTTAAGCGATAATTTTAACGCTATGTACAACCAAGAAGATAAGCAAGCCAAAGTATTTTTGTACTTTTCGGTATTAGCGCTAATAATTGCTTCAATGGGATTATTTGGTTTAGTTTCTTATTCAACCGAACGTAGACGAAAAGAAATAGGTATTAGAAAAGTAATGGGAGCAACGATATTTGATCTTGTTTGGCTGATCAGTAACGAATTTTTGATGCTTGTATTACTCGCCAATATTCTGGCATGGCCAATAGCTTATTTCACCATGAACAATTGGCTACAAGGCTTTACACAATCAATTTCGTTAGATATTTGGCTGTTTATGTTGGCTGGAATTTTGCCTCTTACTTTTGCTGGCTTAATTGTGATAGCTCAAACGTTTTTTAATGTGGTAGGCAAGCCGATCAATCATTTCCGTAGTGAGTAAACAGAAGATGATATCATGGGTATAGGTTCATTATGACCCCGCCATCACAGTCAACAAAGACCCTCTTAGGTTGAGTGAAACGGGTAGATATCAATCAATATATACCCACTCCACTTAAAGGTGCTCGTTTCAGGAAGTCTGAGTGACTCATAACCAAGACACTTTTTTACTTTGTTTTTAGGGGAGCCCTTAAAAACCAAGGTAACGCTACATGGGTGCAGCTATTAAATGCCTTGCCTAAAAACATTTCTAATGCCAACTGAACCCAGTATTTTCAAGTGAAGCAGGTAAATAAGTTAATTGTTAAAGACGACGCGTAATACTCTCGTCTGAGTTTATAACTTGTAATGCTGCACTTGTTGCAAAGCCTCCTGCATCATCAAAGGTAACATTTATCCAGTTATTGCCTTGTAGTAAATCATGAGGTACAGGAATTTCAATCACACCGAAGAAGCTTGCACGCCCATTACGAGTTTTCCCCTGCTTTTGATCATAACCACGAAAATCTGTTGGTACACTAACCTCAACGCCATTGACTTTTACAACAGGTACAAGCGATTTACCATGAGCACGACCAATACCTAAACGTAATACGGCCTCCCCTTGCGCTCCCACATCAACATCTTTAATGTTAAAGAATATACTCGTGTCTGCTTTAATGGGATGTTTGTAAGTGGTTGCGTAGTATTTATCCTCTTGATTTACTTTATCTATATTTATCTTATCATGATAAGTAATCGTCATGATTTTAGTACTTTCTTTCGGTAAAAATACAGTACCTGGCACACTCGCTAGGTTTTTAGTTTCCAATAAAGCATGGTTATTATTATCGTAAGATAAGGTTTTTATTTGCACTGACTTTACCGAATTACCGGCAATACCAAGTGCTTTTAATGAAACATCTGTATCTTCAAATTCTAAGCTTGTCATAATAATGTGTGCTTTATTGTTTTGCACATAAGCATCAACCATAATATCTAAATCTGACGCCCAGCTATCAACATGGATACCTCTAACATTCGACCATAATTGATAAAACTTAACTAAGTCGGTATAAACCCACTGAGTGCCTGTTTGACCTAATTTTTCATAGTTTTGACGCATTAAGCGGTTTTCATAAGGATAACCAGTATCACTATGTCTGCCCCACTCGGCTTTTACTGGAATAAACGGAATGGCTTTAGCAATAACATTAGGACGTTCTAAAAACTGTGTTAATAACGCATTATAGCCACGTAATTTTTCAGCATCACGCACATGAGTCCAGGGCTTATTACGCAAAGCGTGTACGGAAGCACCATATTCTGAAATTAACAGCGGTTTAACACGGCCGAATTTAATGGTTGAGTATTGCTCTAACATGTCAAGTGTAGCTTCCACGTTACTGCCACGTCTGTATTCTTCGCCTCTAGGGTGGGTTGGGAAATCATACAAATGAATTGAAAATACATCCATATCTTTACCCGCGGTATCAATAAATAATTTATCGTTATTTTCCCAGCGCTGGAAATTATCCCAATCGTAATTTGGAAATGCTACGGTATAACCAGCAATTTTAACGCCTTTATTCAACTTAGCACTATTAGTTTTACGAATCTCTTTGGCGACACTTGTATGATATTTAAAGATATCTGAAATGGGGGCTTTTTCTCGGCCTCCTGTAGGAGCAACATTTAGATCATAAAGCGGTTCATTGACTACCTCCAAATAAGCCGGCTTAGGTTGGCCTATTGCAGTATTACTTTGGGCAAAATAATTTTGTAAAAACTTCCCTATATAGTGCCCAGTTGCGGTACCAAGGGGCTCGGCGGCAGTATCTGTTTGTGAGAAGGCCCAACCAGTATTACCAATATTAGTTCCATCTGGGTAATATGGATGCACTTGACCACCAACCACCATATCTCTAGATCTGTTGATAAAACGTCTCGCATTATCAAACCTAAGCTGACTACTATTTTCAAAAGTATTGACCGCCCCTATACCCTTGCTAGTAATAACAGTCTCGTCAACAAAGCCTAAGCGGTTGTTATCTTGTGATTGAGCAAAAAGTTGGTTTTTCATATATCCGGTATCACGACCAAAATATACATCATAACCTTGTATGAATTTCCCAATTAGATCGTCTAACTCGTTATTACCCTTATTGTCATCATTCCAATCATTTTCAATAGGTGATGAATGCAATGAAATAAATTTTTTCCTATTAAATGACTGAACATTGCCAATACGGTGTTTCGTATCAAGGTTGACATCAACATTTACTTTATTGGTAGCTGCGGCAGTATTTACCGAAAAATGGGTTGTTATTATTGGTAGTGCAATGATTAATGCTTTTTTTAGCATTGAATAGTTATTATTAATCATTTTTTATCCTAATTGATTGTAGTTATTGTCGTTATTTCCTTATAAAAAATTCCTGCTTTTCATTGTATTCATATTACTTCATAAACTAATTTTGTCTTTCTTCTGACTCAATACCGCTCTTCCGTGTAACTGAGCAATAAAATATTGATCTGTATTTATCTAAGACTTTAATTTTTCCATTTACTATTAATCACTATAAACAGCAGTGACAAAAGTAATGAAAACCCAAAACAAATGTAAAGGAAAGGTTAAAAATATATATTTATTGTAAAGATTACCTAGCAAGTTATACAAAAATAAAACAGCTAAGTAAAATAATAGCAATTATAGATAAAAAGAGTGAACGCCAGTGAACACGTGTGTTCGTTATCGCACACAAAGAACTAATCAATAAAACCTAAACAACTGTATTTAAAGGATTAAATACATGGCATGATTTAAGCTAGTACATTATGTCTTTTTTATAACGGATAATTTCACCTTTATTAAAATTGTCAACTATTAACAATAAAATAGGGAGTTCGTAAATAATAGAGACTTATCAATAATTACTTAATTAAAATTTAAAAGTAGAAATGAATAACAGTTAATCATCACACCTTAATTAACAATAAACTAACACTTTTTGTTTTGGGTAACTGTTGGAAAAATAAAAATATTACAATAATAAAATAAGCGTAGGACTAACTATGATGATGAAAAAAAATACAATTCATAACTTGATTGTAGCAACCACACTTGGCTTATCTTCAACGACAATATATGCAGGGCCTGTCAAAGTTGATATCAATTTAGATACTAAGCATGAGGTCGGCGGGGTATCCGATTTCAACCGTAAAAAACATATTACTATTCACTCAAATTTAACCGAAAAAGATTGGGACGAAGAAGCAGAAGTACTCGATTATTTAATGAATGATCTAGACGTATATTTTGGCCGTGATAATGGTAGTGCCACTTGGATATTTAAAGCGACTGACCAAGCTTCTGACGAGGAAGGTAACCCTTTAGCTAAACCTGATCTTGATTCACTAACCCCTTTTGGAACCTGGTTTAAGGGGACTTATGATGCCCTGCCAGCTGAAAGACTTGCTCATGATGCACGTGCCGATGAAATGATCATGGGTATTACACCACATGGTCCATTTCCTACGCAGTCTTATAATGCTGAACATATGGCTGGTACTGAAGCTACGGGGAAATATATCTTACGTCATATTGATGATGGCGCTGAGTGGGTTGGGGAGTTTATTGATAAATTTTTCCGCAAAAATGGCGAAACTAGCGGTATGCAAATGCCAAAATACTGGGAAGTTATCAATGAGCCAGATATGGATATTAACAGAGGTGGAGCCTTTGTTATGTCGAGCTTTGAGCAAATATTTGAATACCATAATTTAGTTGCAGCAGAAATTAAAAGTAAACTGCCTGAAAATGAGCGTCCACTTGTTGGTGGTATGACTTGGGGTTTACATGATTTTGAAAGTGCAGATTTATCAACCCGTTACACAGATCAAGATAAAGCTATATTCAATAAATACAATGTTGACACGACTGATGGCGACTTACTTGATCTATTAATAAGCGTTACTGATTCTGCTTCTTGGGCAACTAGAAAAGATAAGTATTTTCAATGGGATGGTATTTGGAAAGGTTTTATGGATGCCTCTGGCGAGAATATGGACTTCTACTCAATCCATTTATATGACTGGTCAAAAATGGGGACTCTAAACGATAATGATCGATATAGCAGTACATTCCGTCGAGGTATGAAAACTGAAGCTATTTTAGATATGGTTGAATGGTATGATGCGCAAGTAAATGGTAAAGAAAACCTTAAACCATGGGTTATTTCTGAGTATGGCGCAATAGCATCACAACATGAAAAGCTTTCCTTTATTACTAATGATTACCGTTATGCTGATTGGTTGCACCTACGTACATTTAACCAAATGTTCATGCAATTATTAACTCGCCCTAGCCAAATTGTTAAATCCATGCCATTTTCGCCAATTAAGGGTGAATGGGGTTTATTGCAAGGTCCTGATGGCGAAGCTATTCGTTATGAAGCCTCTTTAATGCAAACTGATGAAGCGCTTGCTGCAAACTATGCTGACGCTGATTGGTACGTAACAGATAAAATTCAATGGTATGAACTATGGTCTGATGTAAAAGGTACTCGTGTAGATACACACTCGAGTGATCCAGATATTCAAGTTGATGCTTATGTTGATGGTAACCACACCTACTTAATTTTAAACAATTTAGAATGGTATGATATTCCAGTAGATTTATCTTTTATGGGTGGTGGCGATAGTATAGTTACTAACGTTAACATGAAGCATTCTTACCTAGCTGAAGGTTTAAGCTCGACTAATTTAGGTAGACCAATACTCGCTGAAGCAATGCTTAATGCTTTACCTGAATCAGTAACTTTAGAGCCTGGTTCTACTATTATATTAGACATCACCTATGATAAAAACATACCAGTCACTTCAACTATGGTTGAAAAGAAATATTATGGCGAAAGTTTAGCTGGCGCAGGTAAAGGTGATGCAGCAAAAGGACAAGTTCATAGAATACCAGCTGTCAATGGTCAAACATTTACAGGTCATGTTAACGGCGTTACGGTACCTGCTATCGGTAAAGGTGAAGCAAAGTTACGTATAGCTGCTGAATTTAACCCATCAAATGGTGCGAAAAAAGGTAACAATACTAAGTTTACGATTAACGGTCATGATATTGATGTTCCAACACAAGTTGGCACCAATAAAGCTGGAAACACAGTGACTCATCATGACTTAATGGGGCCTGAAGTAGACGAAACCAAAATGGCACTTAACTTATTTGAGCTGACTATCCCGTTAGAGTTCCTACAAGAAGATAACGAAATTGTCGCTAAAATAGCTTCAGCAAAAACCATTACTGCAATGACGATTTCAACGTGGGAAGTGGAAGAAGAACTACTTAGAACAGCGGTAACAAACTGTGATTTAGACTGCATAATGCCAACTGATTTAACTATCTCTGGTGATACCTCAGTGTCAATTAAAGAGACTATAGCTCTTAGCGCCGATATAATGCCTATAGATGCTGACAATAAAAAAATTACTTGGACCACTTCTGATGTAACTGTTGCATCGGTTGATCAAAATGGTTTAGTAACCGGCACTAGTGGCGGGTCAGCAACGATAACTGCGACTACAGAAGAAGGTGTATTAGTTGCTACCCATACTGTAACAGTTACAACCATTCCGCCTAGCTCTATCGACCTCAGTGTTGAAACGACTGCTCTAGCTTTAAACGAAACGCTTCAAGTTAATGCAAGTGTACTACCTAAAAATGCATCAAATAAAGCTATTACTTGGGCATCTTCAGATGAAGCAATCGCAACCGTTGATCAATCAGGAGTTGTAAGTGCTATTAGTATTGGCGATGTTACTATCACAGCAACTGCAGTTGATGGCGGAGTTGAAGGCTCAACCATGGTTTCGGTTGTTGCAATACCTGTAGAATCTGTTGAGTTAGCAAGTACAGCAGTAGTTGTTTTACCAGGTACTTATCAAGCCGTTGCTCAATTTACACCGAGCACAGCGAGTGATTTGTCAAAAACATGGTCTAGCGATGATACTTCAATAGCGACGGTTAACGACAATGGTTTAATTACTGGCGTATCAGTTGGCTCTGCGACTATTACTGTCACAACTACAGATGGTGGTTTTGAAAGTGATATCGTGGTTAATGTACTTGATGCAACTTCAGTGAGTGATGATGCTTTAATCATTGAAGCAGAAGACTTTACCGCAACCGGCGGCTCTTTTGCTGGCTTTGTAAAATCAGACAGTACTATTGGTGATAACCAAACAGGTGACTGGGCTGAGTTCCAAGTTAATTTTACCGAAGCGGGTGTTTATCGTTTTACTTTAAGCGCTGGTTCACCACATGCATCTGAAGTAGGCGTTAAAGTTTCGATTGATGGGGTTGTGGTTACCACAGCTGATATTACATCAACTGGTTCCTTTGATACCATGGCCGAAACTATAGTGACTGATAACCTATTAGTTTCAACATCTGGTACTCACACTATTCGTATCGAAAGCACCGGTAAAGAAGCAAGATGGCAGTGGAATGCAGATAAGCTCAGTTTTGTTTTATTGAGCACAATACAAGGCATTGACACAGGTACTGACCCT
>NZ_JAHKPR010000068.1:15036-54260 GCF_018860585.1 Colwellia sp. E2M01 | reverse complement strand
ACCCTGACACAGGTACTGAAGAATCTGATTCTGGTGGTAGTTTCTCAGTAATATCAGCGGGGTTATTAGCAATCTTTTCTGTATTTAGATTAACATTTCGTCGCCGTAATAAGGTTAAAATTAAAAATTAAGATTAATCTTATTTAAAAATTTATATCAACTTTAAAAATAAAAAGCTCCTACATTGTAGGAGCTTTTTTATTTTAAAAACTAATATAAAGTTAGCAATTAATTAAATTACTAACTTTGTGTGGAAAGTAAAAATTAAGCTGGTCGCTTAATTGTATTAATCATTCACAATTGAGGTTAAATAATGCCCTCATTCTAAACAAGTTAAAATAAATATCATTGTGAACTAAATGACTGTAGGTGCAGGGTTTAATAAAGCGTTAAGAAATTCACTAAATAACCTGAGATCAGTTTAGTAATGACCACCTACAGGTGCTGATTATTTACTTTAGTCAATTTAAATGGATAACTTTGATTACCACGCCATTGGCCAATATATAAGTTACCCGCATTATCTATACACATACCATGACAATGTTTAAATACATCCCATGTAGTTGACATAGTTTGCAACTTCCCATCAATATAAACAGGCTCTGTACCACCTAGGTTAGCAATTACTTTATTATTTTTATCAAAAACACTAATAAACCCAGAATCCTGTGCATTTTCATCATTAATATGTGACCAACAAACAGGGGCAAAAAAATTATCACCACTAAAAACAGGACCATGAATATACGCACCAGGAGTTTCTATCGTTTTACGGTAGCTTCCATCTAAATTAAATAGCTTTAAGCATTGTTGCCAACGAGAGCTTACAATTAAATGCGGATCATCGGGATTTCTTAAATCGATACCAATGCCATGGGTATTAACTAAGTTGTAATTAGTGTCTTCATTTTTTTGACCGCCCCAATGGCGAATATAACGTCCGTGGCAATCATATTGAATGACATAATCAGATCCATAGCCATCGGTTATATAAATATCACCATTAGGCGCTACAGCAATGTCTGATGGTCGAAAAGGCATATCTGGCTCATAGATACCAATTGTTACAGGGTGGCCTATGGTAAAAACTAATCGACCATCAATGGTTAACTTAGCAACAAAACCTTGTTGAGCTATAACTTTATTAGTAGGAGAATCCCAGTCATCAGTATTTACTCCATCCCAATGCCTGTTTAACACCCAACCATGATCAACAACATAAATAAACTCTTCACCGTTTTCATTGACAATTTCAATAGAATGCGCGCCTGGAAACTCACTTCCCCATGCTTCATTCAACGTGCCATCAGGGTTATACACAATAAAATTGTTTTGGGTATTGTCTGTTAGCATGAAAATCCTACCTTGTGAATCAATAGCTAAATCATGACAATTTTCGACGGGATTTTTTGTAGGGTCTAATTTCCCCCACTGGGTATCAACTTTATATTTAAAATCACCATGACCTATGATTAAACCATGTGGGTCAATAGCAGATTTTGGAAAATAATTAGACATATATGCTCTCCTTAACTTCGGTGTTGTAGGACTTTGCTGTGTTTAATTAGCATTAAACGACTTGAATATTACAAACAAAAACGGTGCTTGATTAGCACCGTTTTAAATAAAAACTATTTTACATGCTTATGTAGTTTATCTAGGGAACATCTTGTACACGTCATCTTCGGCGTTTCTGATCGAAGGGCACGCTCCTTGTATCAACTGTACTGCCGATTAATAAACTACGAGAATAATGCGCCTTAGACAAATATATAGGCTTGTTATTTTAAAAATTACGACGCTTTCCAGTTTATAATTGCATCATCATCAACACGATTAAGTGGAAAGTACTCAGCCTCATTTTCTTCAAAAGGTTGGTTCGACATAGCATTATAAGCACTAATCATAGACCAACGAGGGTTGTCCGATTTATTTTGATTTGATTTATGCAATAAATTACAGTCAAAAAATAAGGTATCTCCCGGCTCTAACTCCACATAAACTAACTCTAAAGTTTTCATTGCTTCTTCCACAAACTTTAATTCAGCACCCTTTTGATCGCCCGTTTTATTATGATTTAATCGCCCTAATTTATGTGACGCCTTTAAAACTTGTAAACAGCCATTTTCTTTGGTTGCCTCACTAATTGCTACCATACAGCTTATTGCTTTTGGATATAACATTAAGTTGTCATGATGCCAGTAACCAAAATCTTGATGCCATTCCCAAGCTCCGCCAACTTTAGACTCTTTCATCATCACTTTGGTACTGGTGTGATACATCTCTTCACCAATAATTTGCTCACATGAGTCAATTAAACGACGACTACGGGAAAACATACTATACAAGTCATCTGTAGTTTCTTGCCAAATACAAACTTTACTCACAGCACCTGTACTGTCTTTTTGGTGCCATGCATCACTGTGTAACCTAGGGTCGTTATATGCGACTTCTTGTAAACGAGCAACTTCTTTGTCATTGAAATAACCCTTTGCAATAACATAACCATTTTCATTGAATTCTGCTATTTGCTCGTTCGTTAATTTAATTTTATTCATTATTTAGTTCTCTCAGTTATAGAAAAATTACTCACTTTAATGAACATATGGTAAATATTAAATAACACAATATTCATATACAAACATTGTATTCAAATAGAAATACACAGTAAAGTATTATTTAAAAAAATAATGACTTTATTTCAGGCACAAAAAAGCCGATAGTAATATTACTATCGGCTAAATACCCAAAGGGTGCGAGTACGAAAGGAAAGAGGTAAACCTCTATAATAGGAACTTAAACAATAAGTTTAATAATGCTCTATTTTTCCATTAGGTAAACTGTTTTCTTCTCTAAATATTGCTCAAGACCGAATTTACCATCTTCACCACCAAAACCACTTTGCTTCCAACCGTTATGGAAACCTTGATGTTGTTCACCCATACCACGGTTAACGTAAACTTCACCAACGTCTAAATCATTAATAGCTTTATTAATGTCAAAGAAGTTTTCTGTAAATATGTAAGCACTTAAGCCGTAAATACTGTCGTTACAATATTCAATTGCTTGGTCCATATCTTTTACTTTAATAATCGGTAAAATAGGTCCGAATGTCTCTTCATGTACCGCTATATTATCTTGGGCAACATCAACTAATAACGTTGGTTCGTACCAACAACCGCCTTCAAAGCCTTCAACTGAAGCAAGTTTTCCACCAGTTGCTACTTTAGCGCCTTGTTTAATACTTTCTTGCACTATGTGATCAATGTTTTCAATTTCACGTTGATTACATTTAGGGCCCATTTGTGAGTCAGGATTCATTGGGTCACCAACACGTAATGATTTTACTGCCGGTAAAAATTTATCCATGAACTTTTCATACACGCTTTCTTGAACATATAAACGTTCAACACAAGTACAAACTTGACCACAGTTAGCAAAACGCCCCCAAAGTGCAGCATCAACAGCTTTATCTAAATCAGCATCGGCCATTACTACCATAGGTGCTTTACCGCCTAACTCTAGCATTACTGGCGTCATGTATTCTGCAGAGGTTTTATAAATTTGCTTACCCGCAGCAGTCGAGCCAGTCATGGTAATCATTTTAGTAATTGGGCTTTCACATAAGGCTTGACCAACAACAGAGCCTGAACCATTAATTACATTTAATACACCCGCTGGAATACCAGCTTCGTTGGCTAAACGACCCAGCTCAGTTGTTGCTAATGGTGTTTCTTGTGTAGGCTTTAATACAATAGAGTTACCAGTGATTAGTGCAGGACCAATTTTACGTCCAGCTAGTGCCAACGGGAAATTCCATGCGGTAATACCAACAACAACACCACGTGGTACTTTATGAATATATATTTTTTCATCTTCATTATCAGATGCTAAAATATCACCTTCAATAGTTAGTGCGTGATCGCAAGCATAGTCAATAAATGTTGCGGTTACGTCTACTTCCATTTGTGCAACGTTAAGCAGTTTACCTTGTTCAGCCACTAACATCGGGGCTAAAACATCTTTGTTTTCACGAATTTTATTGGCAAATGTACGCAGTATATTTTGACGAGTACGAGCAGTTAGTTTTGCCCATTTTTTTTGACCTGCATCTGCAGTTTCAAGCGCAAACTGTGCATCTTCAGCACAACCTTTTGGAATCTCGCCAATTTTTTTACCTGTTGACGGGCTTAATATATCAATAGTGCCTTCAGCTTTAGAAGCTACATATTCACCATTGATAAAATTTACATTATTTTTAAAGTTCATAAATAATTTCCTTTAGCAAAAATTCGATTAACCCTTTTGAAATTAATCGAATTAATTGGCTTAATTTTTTATAATATCGATGTCAGCCTATCGGCCCATCCATCCGCCATCTACTAATAAGATAGCACCGTTAACGTAGCTTGCTGCTTCAGAAGCTAAAAATACTGCAGGGCCTTTAAAGTCTTCTGGGTTGCCCCAACGACCTTGTGGAATTCGGCCTAAAATGGCGGCATTACGCTCTGCATCATTACGTAAAGCTTCAGTGTTATCGGTATCGATATAACCAGGAGCAATAGCATTAACATTAACGCCCTTACCTGCCCACTCGTTAGAAAGAGCCATAACTAATTGACCAACAGCACCTTTACTTGCTGCATAACCAGGTACTGTAATGCCACCTTGGAAGGTTAATAATGAAGCGGTAAAAATTACTTTACCTGAGCCATTCGCTATCATTTCTTTACCAATTTCACGGCTTAGAATGAATTGCGCATTTAAATTAACTTCTATAACTTTGTCCCAAAGATCATCGCCATGTTCAGCAGCTGGTGCACGTAAAATAGTACCTGCATTGTTAACTAAAATGTCGATTTTAGGAAAGTCCGCTTTAACTTGTTTGATAAACGCATATAACGAATCACGATCAGAGAAGTCACATTGGTAACCTTTGAAGTTTTTACCTAAGGCTTTTACTTCTTTCTCAACATCTGAGCCTTCAAGCTCTAAGCTTGCTGAAACACCAATAATATCTGCGCCCGCTTCTGCTAAGCCTAAAGCGATACCTTTACCGATACCACGTTTACAACCAGTTACTAAAGCAACTTTACCTTCTAAGCTAAATTTTTCTAACATGTTATTCATTTCTAATACCTTATGTTGAAGCATTTTTAATGCTTCGTTAGATGCATTTTTATTCTGCGTTACATTCAACTAATGCTTTCATACCTTCAGGGTTACCATCCATACTTGCAAAGGCACTACCAATATCAGCTAACGGGCTTACTGAACTAATAAACGGTTTCAGATCAATTTGACCTGATGCGATTAATTCAATTGCCCAATCAAAGTCTGCCGCTTCATATACACGAGCACCTAATAACTCTAATTCTTTCCAGAAGAATTGGAATAAATCAATTTCAGGTTTTTGAGAGTGAATTGCAACCATTACGATACGACCACGACGACCAGCAATTTGAGTCATTGCATCAATAGCAGGTTTAACACCTGATACTTCAAAAACTACGTCAGCACCTTTCGTGCCAGTCCACTCATCAACATAAGCGGCTATGTCTTGCTCAATTGGGTTAATTGATTTAACACCTAATTCATCCGCAAATGCACGACGACTTTCATTTGGCTCAGACACAAGTACTTCAGCACCTACGCTTTTAGCTACTGCGGCAACTAATTGACCAATTGGGCCACCACCAAGTACAACTGCTTTTTCGCCTGCTTTTAAACGTGAGCGACTTACATCGTGGCAAGCAACAGATAATGGTTCAACTAATGCACCTTGTTTTAAATCTACACCGGCAGGTAATTTATGTAATGTACGTGCTTTCACTGTCCAACTTGATTGGAAAGCACCTGGAGTGTCAATTCCCATAAACTTAAGGTTTTGACAAATATGTGTAAGGCCTGCTTCACAAGTAGGACATTCGCCACACCAATCTAAAGGACGAACAACAACTTTATCACCAACATTAAAACCTTCAACGCCGCTACCTATATCAGCAACAACACCTGAAATTTCATGGCCAATTGTTTGTGGAATAGATACACGTTGATCCATAACACCGTGGTAAATGTGCATATCTGTACCACAAATACCTACATAGCCAACATTTAATCTAACTTCGCCAGCTTCAGGAGACTTCTCTTCACCTGCAACTAAATCAAAACCTTTATTACCTATATAACGAGCAGCGATCATTTTATTTCTCCCTTAAGAGTGTTTAATTAGTTTATTTAATCAAGTATTGATCAAGTAGTGCATCATCAAAAACAACGCCAGTACCTACTACATCGGGAGCAATTGCTCTGCCGTTTTGATCTAGTTGAAGTGGATATTTTGTATATTGGTCAATTGGAAATGAATGCACTTCCAAGTAACCAGCATGTGATTGTGATGCAAGTAAAGACACATGTAACTCATGCATACCATGGCTACAAAGTGGTAAATTATTTTCTTTAGCCATTTTCGCAACACGTAGAAAACCAGTAATACCACCGATATTTGAGGCATCAGGCTGTAAATAACTTAACTTTGATTGTGCTATCGCGTAACCAAACTCATGTAAAGTATGTAAGTTCTCACCCATAGCTAATGGAATATTGATATTGTCCGCTATTTCGGCAAAACCTAAATAATCATCAGGTATAGTTGGCTCTTCAAACCAAGTAATATCGTATTGTTCAATGGCTTTGCCAAAGACAATAGCTTGCTCTACCGATAAAGAATAATTAGCGTCAACCATAAATACAGTATCAGGACCAATAAGTTTTCTAACAGCAGCAACACGCTCTACATCTTCTAAGTAGTTTTCTTTACCTACTTTAATTTTTACAGCGTTAAAGCCTTTGTCTAAATAACTTTGAATATTGCTTAATAATTTGTCTTGAGAGAAATTAAGATCAATACCGCCTGCATAACAAGCTGTAGTATTATTTGCACCGCCCGCAACTTTCCATAAAGGTAAGTTTTCACGTTTACAACGAATATCCCATAAAGCGATATCAACTGCTGACATAGCAAAACTCACTAAGCCGCCGCGACCTACGTAATGTAAATGCCATTCCATTTCATCCCAAATCTCTTCAATTTGGTCTGCATTTTTCCCTAGCAATAAAGGCTTGTATTCATCTTCTAACAATGAAGAAATAGCACGTCCGCCTTTACCTCCTGTATATGTATAACCAACACCTTCTGTACCATCTTCACAGGTGATTTTACATAGGATTAACTCAAAATGAGTGTGATCTCCGTGTTTCGCATCAGACAATATTTCAGCAAGAGGTACTTGATAGTACTTAACTTCTATTGCTGCTATTCTATTAGCCGTTGAATTCATAATATATCCATCAAATCTCAAAATATAACAAACAGTTTATTGTTAACAATTTACACTGTACTATGGTTTTTGTAAAGTTAACTTTGAATTATTTCTTAAGTTTACGGTGATTAGGTAACTCAGAAGTGCTTAAGGTTGATTTTTTCTAATAATAAGTCAAAAAAGCATACAAATAACGAGCATTATTAACCAAGTTTGAAAATATCAATGGTAAGACTAATAAAGCCGATACGACGTTTATGGTTAAGATAATTATATGCGTTGTTAATATTAGGGCTTGCTGTTCTTTCGTGGTTAAAATTCATTCTATTTAAAAACGAGTAACAATGAGTAAATTCGTTGCAAATGAAATAGGTATATAGCTATATTTTTCAAAACGACTCTAATACACTACTTTCTTCATTCTTAGCTGATTATTATAGCTATTAAATAAAGTCATTAACGGGAATACAAATGAGCACGGAAAAAAGTAACAAATATGCCGTACCTGCACTCGATAAAGGTCTGGATATACTTGAGTATCTAGCCTCAAAAGCAGTACCTTTATCACAAACTGAGATAGCGCAAGGTATTGAGCGATCTAGTAATGAGATATATCGAGTACTAGTAGGCTTAGAGAGTAGAGGTTATCTAATACGTGACGAAATATCAGGAAAATACAGTGTATCGTTAAAGCTATATAGCCTTTCTCGAAAAATATCTCCAATTGATCAACTGCGTCAAACGGCGATTCCTATAATGGAAGATTTTTCAGCACAATCTGGATATGCTGCCCATTTAAGTATTCTTTATCAGAGTAAGGTGATGGTTATTATCCATGCTAGAAGCCAATCCGCTCTCTCACTTTCCATTGCAGAGGGTACTCTATTCCCAACAACAGATACAACTTCAGGGCTAGTATTGTTAGCTAACAGCAATGAGCAGGTAAAACAGCTGATTTATGACCGTGATAAAAGCTACAGTCAAATGAATAAAAAAACTAAAGCTGAGCTTGAGCATACTTTAGAAGATATTTTACGCAACGGTTATTGCTTTAGAGAAAACAAATTAACAACTGGGGTAAGTGATTGCGCGACTATTATTGGTCAGCCTAAAGGTGCGGTTATTGCAGCATTAACAGTTTCATCGCTCACCTCAGCTATAAAGGATGAGGAAGAAAAGCAGCAATTGATTCAATCATTAAAAGAAACAGCAATATTAATAACAAAACAGTTAGGCTACTAGTGCTTATACCAAATTGATTAAATTAATTATTAATAAGTCGTATACAGCCATTCACTTTATGGCTGTTGCAATTGAATAACAACACGTCTGTTTTTTGCGCGCCCTAATGTAGTTTCGTTAGAGGATATATGGCGTTTTTCTCCGTAGCCTTTCGCTTCTATACGACTAACTTCAATACCATTTTGCACAAAGTACTCTCTAATTTTAGCGGCACGGCGTTCAGATAGTTTTAAGTTTGACCAACGACCACCATAACTGTCTGAGTAGGCATCAACTAAAACTAACTCTAGTTCAGGATCAAGGCTTAAGTACTCACGGATCATTTCCATACGTCTTTGCGATGCTTTGGTAAATTTATCACTACTCGATTGATAATTAAGTACCGTATAAGAAATATCATCAAAACTGTAATTAAGTAAATTACCAACACAACTAACAAAATCTACATAAGCTTTTTTAAAGCGTGCTGTTGATAAACCTACTGATATTTTATCAGATTCGCTATACCAGTCATTGTAATAAAAAGTTGGGCTCATGCCCTGCTCTAATTCATTTAACATGGTCCAAGCTACTTTTTTAGGTAAGCTAGGATTAAATTGTTTTTGTAACTTCATATCAGCTAAGGTGCGTGATCCAACACCTGGTTGCCAACTTGGAGCAACACTACGTACCTCAGCTAAAGAATAACTATCAGGCAAGCGCATCATGTCTAATTCAAATTCCATATTAAGATCACGACTGGCTTTAGCTGAGAAACGTGCTTCTCCGTAACGAGGAATTTGATGAGATAAAGTACATTGCAAACGAGAATCGTTAGAAAGTTGCCATTGTGAAGTTTGAATATCCGCACTGTATTGACGTATACCCGCTTGCGCGTTACTTATAAGTAAACTCAAGCTGATGCTAGTTACGGCAATAATGTAAGTCGTTGTAGATACAATTATTTGTTTCATAATTTGGCACATATCAATAGCGGTAATAAATAAAGCACTTAAATAAAGAGGCATTATTTGTTTAGGATATATAAGGTATCGCCCTAAACTTAGATAACTTTAGCATTTTATCGCTGAAATATCGATTTTGATATTAAAAAATAGCGTTAATGAATGAATAACCGCTTCCGCTGTCGTTTTTAAACGAAGTTTCTGCGATAATCCTAACACTCTTTAAAACCCAAATTATTTAGTGACCAATGTCTGAATCAAGCCCTACTGTTAGTAAAACCAACTCGCCATCAACTAAAGAATCCGTAAAAAGCCAATTTGCGCAGCGTTTTCGTGGTTATTTCCCCGTTGTTATTGATGTTGAAACCGCGGGTTTCAACGCGCAAACGGATGCACTACTCGAATTGGCAGCATCGGTATTATCCCTTGATGAAGAAACAGGCGATTTTTCAATTGATGAAACTATTCAATTTAACATTGAGCCGTTTGAAGGAGCCAACTTAGAGCCTAAAGCATTAGAGTTTACCGGCATAGATCCAACAAACCCCTTACGTGGTGCAGTTGAGGAAGAAGAAGCACTTAAAGCCTTGTTTAAATTAGTGAGAAAGAAAATGAAAGCAGCAGGTTGTCAGCGTGCAATTATTGTTGCCCATAATGCCGCTTTTGATTTAGGTTTTTTAAATGCAGCAACACTACGTTGTAACATAAAACGTAGTCCTTTTCACAGTTTTGTCAGCTTTGATACCACAACACTTGCTGGTCTTGCTTTAGGACAAACAGTGTTAGCGAAAGCCTGTATGACCGCCAATATCGATTTTAATAATTGTGAAGCACATACTGCTTTATATGATACAGAGAAAACTGCCGAACTGTTTTGTTATATTGTTAATAAATGGCGTGCTTTAGGTGGCTGGCCATTAGCAACAGATTCAGAGAATGATAGCGAAAATTAAAATCATAACTAACACGCTAACGAACATAGAACTTTACCAGCTATTGTACGTAACAATACCAATTTCGATAACTTTGTAGCCTATCGGTACTCAGCAAAATAGATAAAGACAAGCCTTTGAATAACAACTTGACCTAAATTACAAACATAAATTACAGACATAAAAAAACCGCTTTCGCGGTTTTTTTGTTTTAATATTTACAAAGTGAGCTAATTAAATAGCTCGTGTAAATTATAACTTGTCAGCGTTATCTGCAAGGTAAGAAGCAACACCTTCTGGAGAAGCTGTCATGCCTTTGTCGCCTTTGTTCCAGCCTGCAGGACAAACTTCACCGTGATCTTGGTGGAATTGTAATGCATCAACCATACGTAACATTTCATCTACGTCACGACCTAATGGTAAGTCGTTAATAACTTGGTGACGTACGTTACCTTCTTCATCAATTAAGAAAGAGCCACGGAATGCAACGCCAGCTTCTGGATGCTCAACATCGTATGCTTGACAGATTGCGTGCTTAGTATCAGCAACTAAAGTGTATTGTACTGGACCAATACCACCTTCATTTACTGGAGTGTTACGCCATGCGTTATGTGAGAATTGTGAATCGATTGAAACACCAATTACTTCAACACCACGGTTTTTGAACTCTTCCATACGGTGATCAAAAGCTAAAAGCTCAGATGGACAAACAAAAGTAAAATCTAATGGGTAGAAAAAGATTACTGCTTTTTTACCTTTGATTGCTTCGCTTAATGTAAAGCTATCTACAATTTCGCCGCTACCTAAAACTGCTGCTGCTGTGAAATCTGGTGCTGGACGACCTACTAATACGCTCATTTTATGCTCCGTTATTTTTTATAAAAAGTGTGTGTATAAAAAGTGTGTGTATAAAAATTTACTTATAATGTTTACTTATAAGATTATGAAAAACTTTACACATCATGTTTCTCAATAAATTTATAACTGCTGTTTACATGTCTCTAACTACATATAGGGACAGAACTATAAATATCAATTAAATAACTGATATTTATTATAATTGGTTGAATTAACCTTCTGCTGCAGCACTTTTAGCTGCGGCTTCTTTAATTAAAGTTTGTAATTCACCTTGTTGAAACATTTCCATAATAATGTCACAACCACCTACTAATTCACCATCAACCCATAATTGTGGGAAAGTTGGCCAGTCAGCGTACTTAGGTAGTTCAGCGCGAATATCAGGATTTTGTAAAATATCAACATACGCAAATTTTTCTTCACAAGAAATCAAAGCTTGTGAAGCTTGTGATGAAAAACCACAACTAGGTAATTTAGGAGACCCTTTCATATATAGCAAGATTGTGTTTTCGCTAATTTGTTCTTTAATGCGTTCGATTGTGTCCATAATACCCTCTATTAATTTAATGCTTATTCTGTTCTTCGTTTACATATGGAGATGAAAAATAAATTATCAACTCTTTTAAGTATCTTTAGGTGACTTTTCAGAAAATAACACCACTTAGTTACAATATCACTACGATACGGCTACGATAAAAAATAAAACAACGACTATTATTTAAAATAGCTTGCTATAAAGTAGCTTAACTATTGATTTTAAAATATATAGGCTTGATAATTACCTATGTAATACCAATATATAAACAATACTTGAGCATTTTACTCAGGTTTATATGAAAAAACATCAATTTTTGATTAAAAAATTACATCTAGGAGAGCATAATGTCCATCGAATTACCTGCATTACCATACGCCCAAGACGCTTTAGAGCCACATATCTCAGCAGAAACATTGTCATTCCATTACGGCAAACATCACAATACTTACGTAGTAAAGCTTAACGGTTTAATCGGCGGTACTGAATTTGAAAACAAAAGCTTAGAAGAAATCATTAAAACGTCTTCTGCTGGTATTTTCAACAATGCTGCACAAATTTGGAATCATACTTTTTACTGGAACAGCTTAAGCCCTAACGGCGGCGGCGAGCCAACAGGTGATTTATTAGCTGCAATTAACAGTACTTTCGGTTCTTTTGCTGAATTTAAAGCTAAATTCACTGATAGTGCTATCAACAACTTCGGCTCTAGCTGGACTTGGTTAGTAAAAAATGCTGACGGTAGCTTAGCGATTGTTAACACTTCAAATGCTGCTACTCCATTAACAGACGAAGGTGTTACGCCATTAATCACTGTTGATTTATGGGAACATGCTTACTACATTGATTACCGTAACTTACGTCCTGATTACCTTAACGGTTTCTGGGCATTAGCTAACTGGGACTTTGCACAAGCAAACTTCAGCTAAGCGTTATTCAGTTTTATCGTTTAACGATAAAAATAAAAAGCCGATTAAAGTGTTTATACTTTAATCGGCTTTTTTGTATTTGCATTACAACTATTTTATTGTTGACCTAGAACCTGCGCAGGCTCTATTTTAGTTGCTCGCCAAGCAGGATAAATTGTGGCTATAAAACTCATAATAAGTGCAGTAATAACCGTGGCATACACATCACTACTATGTAACACACTTGGTAAATAATCAACAAAATAAACATCGCCAGATAAGAAGGTTATTCCCATAAACTCTTCTATTGTTCGAATAATATCAGTAAGGTTTAAAGCCAAGTAAATACCACAACCAGCGCCTAATAAACTGCCCACCACGCCATTCACTAAACCCTGCGTAATAAAGGCAAGCATAATTGTCGTTGAGCTAGCGCCCATGGTTTTTAAAATAGCGATATCACCCTGCTTTTCATTAACGGCCATAATTAATGTCGATACTATATTAAAACTCGCAACCGCTATAACTAAGACTAAAACAATAAACATCACCATACGTACTAATTGAATATCATTGTATAAATGACCTTGCTCACGAGTCCAATTATTAATATAAACATAATGATCAAAATTATAAGATACTTGACGACCTATTGCCGCAGCAGAAAAAACATCATTAACGCTTAAGCGTATACTTTGTGTTTCTGTTATATCGTAGCCCATTACATCATTAGCCAGATTAAGTGGAATATAGGCTAATGTGTCATCAATAGTACCGCCAAATTTAAAAACTCCGACTATTTCAACAGTTTTTGTTACGGGAGAGGAAAACACTTGTTTTATATTACCGGTACTTTTAGGTGGGGGTAGCAATAATTGAATTTTATCGCCAAGTACTACATTTAATTTTTTAGCGACACCACTACCAACAACAATATGATTTTTCTGCTCTTGGCTGCTTGCTAAACGTTGCCAGTCACCATCAATAATATAATCATTAATACTCGATACTTGTTTTTCTAGTTCAGCGTCTACGCCTCTCACCTCTACTGCTTTTAATGCTAAACCGTGTTGCAACATACCTGTTAGCTTAATCACTGGCGCCGCAGCAATAACATTGTTTGCCGACCCCATTTTTTCTATCGCTTTGGGCCAGTTTTTTATTGGTGCATTAACCCCTATTAATTCAACATGCGGCACTATAGATAAAAGTTTTTTCGTTAGCTCACGTTCAAAGCCGTTCATTGCACTTAACACCACAATAAGTACCATAACACCTAAGGCAATCCCAAAAGTTGAAGAGGCAGAAATGAACGCGGAAAAACCGTTTCCTTGTCGGCTTCTAACATAACGCCAACCTAAAAATAAACTTAACGGTTTAAACATGTGACTCATTGTCCTGATTATTCTCGTTATCAATCTTCTCTGTAGATGGCATTTCATCAGCAAAAGAGACCAAATGTCCTTTCACTAATTTAACTTGCCTGTCCATACGGCTCGCTAAAGCTAAATCATGGGTAACAATAACAAAGCTGGTATTAGCACTGTCGTTGAGACTGCGAATAAGTTGATATATTTGCTCTGCGGTATCACTGTCTAGGTTACCTGTTGGCTCATCAGCTAAAACAAGTGACGGTTTAGTTACCAAAGCACGAGCAATGGCAACACGTTGTCGCTCACCACCGGATAGCTGTGCGGGACGATAATCAATTCGATGTGACAAACCAACTTGCTCAAGCATTTCTTTAGCCGCGGCTAACGCCTGTTTAGAGCTACCACCTTTAATCATCAATGGCATAGCTACATTTTCTTGAGCGGTAAACTCCATCATTAAATGGTGAAATTGATAAATAAAACCAATGTGTTCATTTCTAAACTTGGCTCTTTCTTTATCGGATAATTGATGAATATCAACATCGTTAATTAACACCTTTCCAGAGCTTGGGGTATCAAGTGCGCCAGCAAGATGTAAAAAGGTACTTTTACCACAACCGGAGCTTCCTACTACAGCAAGTAATTCTCCTTTATCAACACTAAGTGCTAAGTCCTTTAAAACATGGGTTTCAATATCGCCTTGCTTGTATGACTTTGACAGGCCTTTGCATTCTAATACTTTACTATTTGCTAAATTGCTCATTGTTATGCTCTTATTCATTTCGTAATACTTGTGCAGGCTCAGTTTTTGAGGCTTGATACGCAGGATAAAGCGTTGCTAAAAAGCTCATCAGTAATGCTGAGAGTATTATGATAACAACATCAAACCATTGCAGTTTTACGGGTAATTCTTGTAAACCAACACCTAAAAAATGCCCCCCAATTACTTGCATTAGTTCGTTCAAGTTCATCGCAATTAATACTCCAAAAAGTCCGCCTAAGCTAACGCCCCACAAACCATTGACCATGCCTTGAGTAATAAAAATTTTCACTATATCAAAACGCGCTAAACCCAGTGTTTGCAATATACCAATTTCGCCTTGTTTTTCTACTACCACCATAACTAACGCCGATACAATATTAAAAGCAGCAACCGCAACAATTAAACTAAGCATTAGCCACATCATGTTTTTTTCCATTTTTACCGCTGAAAATAACGCTCCTTGGCTTTCATCCCAAGTACTATATGTTAAAGAAGATACTACGCCATCTGTTTGATTTTTTATGGGTTGTTGTTGCTCAAGTGCTGACACGACTTGCTTTGCATTAAAAGCGTCATCTAAATAAAGACGTAATTTATCAATACCATCACCGCTTCGCCTGAGTAATTTGGCTCCGTAGCGACTATCGATATATACCATGGCGTCATCTACCTGTGAGCCAATATTAAAAATGCCGACAATCGTAAATACGCGCTGAACAGGAATACGCCCCATTGGCGTAAAAACGCTTTTATTAGGCAATACTAAACGAACATCATCACCAAGCCTCACATTTAATTTATTAGCTAACGATTGACCAATTACTAACGAGTAAGGTTGCTGCTCAAGCTTTGTCATACTGCCTGATACTAAACTGGTATTAATAATATTCGATTGTTCATACTCTGGAATAATGCCTTGCACTAACACCCCTTGTAAAGCACTCCTTGATTGGATTAATGCTTCTGTTTCAAGAAAGGGGGATACCTGTAATACATGCGGTTGTTTTAATAACGCTTCACGTAAAACAGACCAGGTTTTATCCATACGTTGAGGTGACTTACTTTCAGGTAAATTGCTTTGAGATGAATTGTCTTGCGATGAAACACGTTGAAGTGAAGAGACTCCGCCACTACCCGACTCTGGAGAAAAGTCACTAACAATAACGTGCGGAATAATCCCTAAAATACGTTTTTTTAACTCCCCTTCAAAACCATTCATTACCGACACTACTGTTATCAGTGATGCGACACCTAACAAAATACCTACAGTGGAAAAAAAAGTTATAAAAGAAACAAAGCCTGTTGAGCTTTTGCTGCGACTATAGCGCAGCCCGATGAAGATACTAATAGGTTGAAACATTGAGGTATTATTATTTATCTGGTACTAATTTAGAATGTTCTGTAGCATAACACAGTCATAAACATTGTCTGCAGTAAATCACACTGAGATATTTAGGATCACACTTTGTATTGCGACTTATTAAGGTATATATTTTATAGACTTTATTATCCCTTTAACTTCAATATAGAGTAAATGTTAAAGATCTTAACAATGCAGTACTTATCTTAACTTAAATAGCTCTCTTTTAACTTAGTCAGTAAACGGCGTTGACAGGTAACCCATGAATACAGCTTCTCTTCAAACAAAACTCGCTCAATACGATGAATTTTTTGCTATTTCCCATAGTTTTTCGGTAAACATTACCGCAATAAATGATGATGTTGATTTTGACCAATTCATGGCGCGTATTCCGATGCCATTTAAATTAGCAACCGAAATGAGCAGTATTGATCAATCAGCCTTACGTTCAATTCAAAACTTAGGGAATAGTGCCGCACAATTAGTTAGCTTTCTAAATCAACAATCACAAAAAATTGATTTACTGATCAGCTATATTCTTAGTCAGCAAGATAATGAACAACATAGATATGAAGGTTTAGCGTTTGGCGGCGGGGGGATTAAGTTTACAACCAGAAACGCCTTTAATATTGGGCAATTGCTAGAGCTTAAAGTATTTTTGTTAGAGCATAATTGCGCAATATACTGCTATGGTGAAGTTCTTGAAGCTGAAGTAAATGATCAACAAACAATCCATAAAATCATTTTTCATTTTATTCGTGAAGAAGACCGAGAAACCTTAGTAAGAGCAAGTTTGCATGAGCAGTCGAAACAACTACAAAAGCTAGCTAAGTTGCGCAATCAAGATAAAGAAATTTAAAAAGAGTACATTGATATGTCTTTATTCTCCATAATCATTATTATTGCTTTAGCCTTTGGCATTATTATCAGCGGTCTTATTATATTAAAGAAAACCGCGAAGGGCTTCAATTTGACACCAGAGCAATTAGCGACAATTAAAAAGCGCAATGAAGAATTAGACAAAGAACAAAGAAAAGAAGAGTCAAAAAATAAGTAAAACAGCTAAACTGGGGATTATGTATTAACCCCCAATACCAGGCTGATTAAGCTATTCACTGTTAGCCTGACAAAGCTTAATTGTCATCAAACTACTATCATATCAATAATTACTTTTACTTCATTGATGTCGTAACATAAAATATCATAAATTTGCCGGATCAAGTAACTCATACCTAATGAAGACAATTCAACACCTGTTTGATAATAACAAACAATGGGCTGAAAAAATTAGTCAAGAAGACCCTAACTTTTTCCAAAACTTATCAGAGCAACAATCACCAAAATATTTATGGATAGGTTGCTCAGACTCTCGCGTACCCGCAAATGCTTTACT
Organism: Colwellia sp. E2M01; assembly: GCF_018860585.1. GTDB lineage: Bacteria > Pseudomonadota > Gammaproteobacteria > Enterobacterales > Alteromonadaceae > Colwellia. Next base: position 36,627 of record NZ_JAHKPR010000068.1, on the reverse strand, counting down.
TAATATGGATCCTGGCGAAGTTTTTGTACATCGTAATATTGCCAACCAAGTTATTCATACCGACTTAAATTGTTTATCTGTTATTCAATATGCTGTTGATGTATTAAAAGTTGAACATATTATTGTCTGTGGGCACTACGGATGTGGTGGCATTGGCGCCGCACTTGATGATAAAAGCTATGGTTTAATTGATAACTGGTTACGTCATATTGAAGATGTTTACCGTTTCAATAAAGACAAAATGGATAAAATTACCGATCCTAAAGAACGCATTAACTTGTTGTGTGAATTAAATGTTATTGAGCAAGTAGCTAACATTTCTAATACCATGACCTTAGTTAATGCTTGGAAAAGAGGTCAAGATATTACCGTACATGGCCTTGTTTATAATTTACAAGACGGAATTTTAAAAGATTTAGAAGTTTCCTCTAACGATCGAAAACACTATTTTACTAAGTCTATAGGTTAATACGAGTCCATTAATTGATCATCAAAAAAACCAATAAACCTAGCTCGTTTATTGGTTTTTTATGAGCACGACGCAAGCTAAAGTACAGAAGTTAATCTTCTATTAGCTCTTTTAATACATCTTCTTTAAGCTCAGCCCAAAGCTTTGCTGACTCAATACCGTGTTGACGAACAGCCACAATAGCTTCATCAAACTTATTGTGGTTAGCTAATTCAATAAGTGACTGATAAAACGCTCTAGAAAGCTCTCTGCCTTTAGGGTGAGCAAAATATAAATTACCAACACGAGAGTACAAACCGCTCAAGCCATTCAAAATTAATGAATAAATTGGATTACCGGAAACAACAACTAAAGCTTTGTTTAATTGGTAGTCAAAGTTGCTAAACGCTTCTCCTGTATCTTCAACATCATGATAAGCTTTTATCACTTCAATCGATTTTTCAGGATCGTTCTTTAATGCTGCACGAATATAAATAGCACTGATATTAGTTCTAGCCGACAAAAGATTATCAACGAGATCAGGAATACCTTCTTGATCTAACTGCGCTAATGTTTCTAGAATGTTTAAACTTGAGGTTTCCCAAAAATTATTCACTCTTGTTGGTTTACCGTGTTTAATAGTTAACCAGCCGTCTCTTGCTAAACGCTGTAATACTTCTCTAAGCGTTGTTCTCGTAACACCGATAAGCTCTGATAATTCACGCTCAGCCGGTAAGATAGAGGCAGGAGGAAAGCCACCATTCCAAATAGACTCTACGATATATTGCTCGGCAAATCCTGCAGGGCTTTTAGCTTTTATGACCATGGAATATAATTACCTGATTATTGAAGATGTATAAATACGAGAAGAAGATAAGAACTGATTGTACCAGAAGTACTACTTTGTACAAGGGCGATGCAAATCGCTGTTCAGTTCATTTTGTAACGATTATTTATAGAAATATTTGTTCTTCCTATTATTGAACAGCATGACAAATAAATAGTAAATAAAAAAATTAGAGTAATAATTCAGTTTAAGCATTAATTTTGCCAAAAGTAAAAGTTGAATTAAATCAACTAACCATTATTTATTTCACTAATTAATAATTTATCAATGTCATAATTCTGTAATTTTGTGAAATTTTTGTTAGAATTCACGCCGAATTAATTAGCAATACCAAAATACAACCTTTAGTCCCTAGAGAACCCCATGAAACCATTTGTATACCTTTTACTAACATTAACTGCTGTGCTTTTTCCAAGCCTAGCTTTTGCCGCAAACACCGCACACCAAAGTATTGATTTAACTAGTCACTGGATTGGCTATACTGCTATTGCAATCTTTGTTTTAGCCTATTCTTTGGTCATTTTAGAAGAACAATTACATTTAAGAAAATCTAAACCCGTATTACTTGCTGCAGGCTTAATTTGGATTTTAATTGCTGCTTACTATGTTTCAAATGGAATGCCTCATGCGGCTGAAACCGCTATTCGCCATAACTTTCTTGAGTATGCTGAATTATTTTTCTTCTTATTAGTAGCAATGACATACATTAATGCATTATTGGAACGTGATGTTTTTAACTCGTTACGCGATTGGTTAGTACAAAAAGGTTATAGTTATCGAGCTCTTTTTTGGATAACTGGTATTTTAGCTTTCTTTATTTCGCCAATAGCCGATAACTTAACAACCGCATTAATTATGTGTGCTGTAGTGTTAGCCGTTGGTAAAGACGAACCTAAATTTGTTGCTATGAGCTGCGTAAACATAGTTGTTGGCGCCAATGCTGGTGGCGCATTTAGTCCGTTTGGTGATATTACAACGTTAATGGTTTGGCAAAAAGGTATCGTGCAGTTTACCGAGTTCTTCCATTTATTCTTACCATCAGTAGTCAACTTTATTATTCCTGCTTTTATAATGCAGTTTTTCTTACCTAAAGGTAACCCAAGCTCTTCAGCAAGTAAAATAACCCCTATTAAAAGAGGTGGTTTATTTATTGTAGGTTTATTTATCTTAACTATTTTAACAGCTGTATCTTTCCATAATTTCCTTCACTTACCTCCAGTGTTCGGCATGATGTTAGGTTTAGGTTACTTGAAATTCTTTGGTTACTACCTAAGAAAAATAGGTCATGCAACCATTGATCATTCAGACTTACCAACAGGTCATAATATTACCGATGAATTTGATATTTTTGATAAAATAGCCAAAGCAGAATGGGATACTTTATTTTTCTTCTATGGTGTTATTTTAGCCGTTGGCGGCTTAGGTTTTATTGGTTACCTTGGTATGGCATCAGAGTTTATGTACGGTGAATTGGGTGCTACAAATGCTAATATATTAGTTGGTATTTTATCTGCTATTGTTGATAACATCCCGGTTATGTTCGCCGTATTAACGATGCAACCAGATATGAATCACACCCAATGGTTGCTAGTAACACTAACGGCTGGTGTTGGTGGTAGTTTATTATCGGTTGGCTCTGCCGCTGGTGTTGCGTTAATGGGGCAAGCAAGAGGATATTACACCTTTTTCAGTCACCTAAAATGGACGCCAGTTATCGCACTAGGCTATGGTGCGAGTATCTATGTACATTTACTTATTAATTAGTCACTATTTGTTCTAGAACAAATACTTACATTATTAAGATGAGTTATTAATAAATTAAGTCTTCAATAGACTTTCTTCATGTTATGATTTTAAAAGCTTCTAGCGGGTTAGAAGCTTTTTTATTATCTTATTTTCAAGGAGTTCCTGTGAACTATTTAAGCAATATAACAACCACGCAAAGGCCGTGGTTATTATTAGCATTATCTGCATTAGGTTTAGAGTTATCTGCTTTATATTTTCAATATATACTAGATTTACAGCCTTGTATTATGTGTGTCTATCAGCGACTCGCAATCATTTCCATTTTTTCAGCAGGTATTATCGGTAGTGTTGCGGCTCAGAACTTATTTGCTCGCATAATCGCTTTTGGGTTGTGGGGAACAGGCGCTATTTGGGGCCTCATCATTGCCCTTGAGCATGTAGAAGCACAAAGTAACAGTGGCTCATTTTTCTTTAGCTGTGACATTATCCCTAACTTCCCTACTTGGGCACCGCTACATGAGTGGATACCATTTTTGTTTGAGGCAACAGGTGATTGTGGCGAAATTAGCTGGCAGTTTTTAGATTACAGCATGCCACAATGGATGATTGTTGTTTATGGCGTATATACTGCTGCTTTTGTCGTTGTGCTATTAAATCGATTCGTTATAGCTAGAAAGCCGTAACAGTTGTGATAGCCTATATTACCGGACGTATCTAACAACTTCCCTTAACGATAATTTAATCGATAAAAGGTAAAAAAGCAGACTATTTTCATAGTCTGCTTTTTTATTAGTTTAAATTTAAAGATTAACGCGCTTCATTTAATCTAAGTCGTTTAACGGCCAACTTACAATAAAGTCTTCAAATTTATCAATACTCACTTCATCATCTTTTACTATTTTGCCGCGTACCGACATACCTGACTTATGCATCAATGACTTTTTACCTTTATTAAGCAATGGGTGCCACGATGGCATACCGCGTCCTTCTTTTAAACGACGGTAAGTACAGCTTGGCGGCATAAAAAATACCGCATTAATATTTTCTTGAGAAAGTCGTACACAATCAGGTACCAAGTTGGTTCGTTCTTCATACTTAGAGCATTGACAAGTTTTTTCATTTAATAAGTGACAAGCAATATTTGAGTAATAAATAGATTCACCTTCATCGATATAATCCGTTGGTAAAAGCTCTGTTTCTTCGTCTGTTTGATCATCATCAATAAACTTATTTAAGCAGCATTTTGCACAGCCATCACACAATGACTCCCACTCAGGTCGTGTCATATCGGCTAGGTCTTTAGTTTCCCAAAAGGGTTGCTCTGCTGTTTTTTTATCTTTCATTTATTACTACTTTTTTAACTTAATATCATTAAATATAACTAAAATTTGGAGTTCAGGACTTTATTTTACATATAACTATTCAATATCTCACTTTATTGAATAGGTGGAAACTTAATACGATCGGATAAATGGCCAACTGAACTTACAAAGTAATATGATAGGTTCCAATGCATTAAAGTTTTATAGTTATCATACGCAAGGTAGGCACGGCCATCTTTGTCATCAGGGAAAACTAATGCAGCTTTAATATCTACATTTGGTAAGTTAGTACCGTCTACACGCCGTACTCCAAGCGCTTGCCACTGTACTAGTGTTTTTTCTGTTTTAGCCCATGCTTTTAACCAGTTTTTTCGGCCTCCAGTATTCTTTGGAATCGCTAAACTATAATCAAAATTCTCTGGTAATTTAACCTGACGCCCCCAGGTTATTTCGTCATTCCAACCTTCTTTTTTCAAATAATTAGCCATCGATGAAAAAATATCAACTTGGTTATTCCAAATATCTTTTTTACCGTCGCCGTCACCATCTACCGCATAACCTAAAAAAGAGGTTGGCATAAATTGGTTTTGCCCCATAGCGCCAGCCCAAGATCCTTTCATATCATGACTTGTAATATGACCTTCATCTAAAATAGTGAGTGCAGCCATTAATTGCTTTTTAAAAAAGGCTTCTCGTCGACCTTCGTAAGCAAGTGTTGATAATGCCGACACTACATTATAACCGCCAGTATAAGTGCCAAAGTTTGTTTCTAGCCCCCATAAAGCAATAATGAAACGCGGTTGAACTTGATATTTGTCGCCTATTTCCTGTAACAACACTTCATGCTCTTTATATAAGGCTCGTGCTTTATCAACCTTCCACTTAGGTACACGTTTAGGTAAATAAGTATCGAGAGTTTCCACTGTTTCTGGCTGACTTCTATCAGCGGAAACAGCGCGTTTATGAAACTTAACTTCAGAAAAACTTTCATCAATAAGTGCTTGGCTAAACCCTTTACCTAAGGCTTCAGCTTTTAATTCTGTAACATAACTAGCAAAACCCTCTTCTGTTAATTCTTTTTGAGCCGCTTGAGTCTGATTTATTGTAGCAACAAGAAAAAGTGCTGATATTGCCACTTTTTTAAGGCTGATATTCATTAAATTTCTCCTTGTGCTTTTTTAGCTGCCATTTCAGCTTGAAACTCTTTTAATAAGTCTTCTTGCGGTGGTGGTAATTGTAGATAAAAGCCTTGCTCAGTTAAGCTTTCTCTAACTTTGACTATATCGGCCATACCAAGCTTTTCTTTGCTAGTTAAGTTTATAATTGTCACCAATATTGGTGTACCAAACGTTTTCATTAACGCTTCAGGTACTGCTGAAAAGTCATCTCGTTTGTTAATAAATAGATAAGTTTGAGCTTTTTTAGGGCTTTTATAAATAGTGCATAGCATAATGGAGACCTATTAGACGTAATAATAAAAATGTGAATGAGTTTAACCTTACTATGTTTAGTAAGTTCACTTTTAAAAGTTAATTAATTAATTACTTTATCAATATACCATGAGGCAAACAGTAACCCCATACAGCTTGACACTGTTTTTTGTTAATAAAAATGTACTTTAGTAACCTTGGTCCGCAAAAGCTAACAATGCTTCACCAAATAACTCATAGCGCCAGCTTGTAAGTAGATCTACTTTATCATCACTCGCACGAGCATCATTAAGGTCAAACTGCCAAGTTAAAAATTGATTAATCTGTTTTTTCGAAGCAACATTTTCAATAGTCAGCCCCTTTCTTTCTGCAGCAACAATTAAAAATGCTTTTAATTTTTTAAATATTTGTTTGTAACCTGGGTACTCATCTAAGCGGCTAATTTTCTCAGGGTAAGTGGAGATCTCAGCTTTATTTGCTTGATTTAATACTGCCAACATAGCTTTACCTTTATGGCGAACATCTTGGTTTTCAACACCTTCAAGTGACAGCATTGCACTAACACTGGCAGGGTTACTTTGCGCCAAAGCCATCAAGGTATGATCTTTAGCAACAAATCCAATAGGTAAGTCACGTACTTTAGCCTGTTGAAAACGCCAACTTGCTAAATATTTTAATATATTTAATTGCTTAGGATTTAAACGCCAGTTCATTTTAATATTTAAATACAGAGTGTTTTCATCAATAGGTGTAAATTTTTTATCAATCATCGCTTGGCTTTCTAACTGGGCATATTCTAAAAAACCAGTATCAGAAAGCTCTGCTAATAATTTAGGGTACAACGCAAATAAATGATCAACATCAGCACTTGCGTACGCTAATTGTTTTGTTGTTAACGGCCTTTTAGTCCAGTCGGTGCGAGATTCCGACTTGTCTAATTCAATACCTGTATAATGCTCCACCATAGCTGCATAACCAATAGACAAGCCATGACCAAGAAACGACATCATGATTTGGCTATCAATTAAATTAACAGGCTTACAGTTACCTGAAGTTAAAAAAACTTCTAAGTCTTCCGAACAAGCATGTAGTACTTTAGTGATATTGGCGTTCGTTAATAATTCCCAAAAAGGTGATAAATCATCTATAGCAAGTGGGTCAATAAGCGCTAAATTTGTGCCATCGCATACTTGCAGTAAACCTAATTTTGCATAAAGGGTACGAGTGCGAACAAACTCGGTATCTATTGCTAAAACGGTCGCTTTATTTAGTTGTTCACATAATTTATTTAAACTTTGCTGATCTTCAATTAATTGATAATCCATAATCTTTCTTTTTCTAAAATGAGTTTTTTAAATTAGTGCAGGAGCCAACATAAAATTAACGAATAGTTTGAATTGATAAAACACATGATTTTCCCTTTAGAGGTTAAAAATCATGTTAATGAACTATTTATTTAGTCACTAATTTCAGGCACTACTTATGACGACGACGTGTACTTTGTTTATTGCGTAATTGATGTTTTTTAACCGAACGACGAATACGGCGACTTTTCGCATTATCCATAGCTTTTTCATCAACTTTCACTTTACTTGCTGTTTCAGGCGGCAAAGTAACCAGTTGACGATAATAGTTTACTTCTTTTAAGCCTAATTCTCTCCAACCACCTAGCGGTAATTGTCGTTGCATTTCCATGTCACCATAACGAACACGAATAAGTCGGCTTACTTGTACGTCTTGGCTTTCCCATAAACGACGAACTTCACGGTTACGCCCTTCTGATAACACCACATGGAACCAATGGTTTCTTCCTTCGCCGCCACGATAGGTAATTTTCTGAAAGCGAGCTGGACCATCTTCTAATTTAACACCGGTACGTAAGGTTTGTAACATGGCTTCGTTTATTTCACCAAAAACACGTACCGCATATTCACGTTCAACTTTTTGTGATGGGTGCATTAAGCGGTTTGCTAATTCACCGTCTGTGGTAAATAACAACATACCTGATGTGTTAATATCTAATCGACCAACAGCAACCCAACGTCCTGTTTCAAGTGGCGGTAGTCTATCAAAAACAGTTGCTCGCCCTTCAGGATCTTTACGGGTACACATTTCGCCTTCCGGCTTGTTATATACAAGTACGCGACAAATTTCTTCTTCTTGCGAAGTTAATTTTACGGTATGACCATCAAGACGAATTTGTTCATTGCCACTAATTCGGTCACCTAAAAAAGCTACCTTACCATCAATACTAACGCGACCTTCGCTGATCATCATTTCCATTTCACGACGAGATCCTTTACCAGAACGTGCTAATACTTTTTGAATTTTTTCTGAGTCAGTATGTTTAGCCGTAGTGAAATCAACCTTTTCTACTTTCTCTGGCACTTTTTTACCTGCGCCCTTTTTTGCCAAACCTTTTTTAGCTATGGCATCTTTTGATAAACCTTTTTTAACAACACCTTTTTTTGCGGTACTTTTTGCCGTACCTCGGGTGCCATACTTTTTGTCTAAGGCTTCGTCTTTTCTTGCTTGTTTTTTCTTATCAACCGTCATGTTCTTTACTCTGTTACGTCAGTAGCAGCTCCCAAGTAGCTAACTTCTGGCTCATTGTTCTTGTTTCAATAACTGACTTAATAGCGCGGTAAACTTTGTTATTAATCTAGGTTATTGAAATGGAGAAGGATCGCCTTCCCCTTCACGTAGTATTTCAATACTGTCATTAGAAAAATCAATTACGGTAGTAGGGTGTTCCCCTAAATGACCACCGTTGATAATTAAATCAACTTGATGTTCTAATAAATCTCGAATTTCTTCTGGATCATACTCAGCCATTTGTTTGCCAGGCATGATTAAACTGGTAGACATTATAGGCTCTGCTAGTTCAGTCAACAAGGCTTGTACAATAGTATTATCAGGTACTCGTATACCAATTGTTTTCTTTTTCGGGTTTAATAAACGCTTAGGGACTTCTTTACTGCCTTTAAAAATAAAAGTGTAAGCACCTGGTGTATGGCTTTTTAATAAGCGATAAGCACTGTTATCGATACGAGTATATTCTGATAATTGAGAAAGATCTTTGCACACCAAAGTAAAGTTATGCTCTTTATCTATATCGCGAATTCGACAAATTCGCTCTAAGGCTTTTTTGTCGCCTAAATGACAGCCTAAGGCATAACCTGAATCTGTTGGGTATACAATGACACCACCATCTTTAATAATGTCTGCCGCTTGTTTCATTAAACGACCTTGTGGGTTATCTGGATGTACATAAAAAAACTGGCTCATAAAGCTCTCCTTTTTTGAAACAGATAATTATTTAATTACGCTTATTTATTAGTTTAGAGTAAGTTTACTGCCATTGCGCCCAAACAGGCGTTGCGCCAACAGGCATTGTTAAGTTACGACCTAAATCACTCCACCTATTGGGATAATGAAAATCAGATCCCATAGAAGCATGTAAATCGTATTCGTTGCAATAACCTAACATTTTCTTGCGTTGCTCTGGATTCATTTGCGGTAAAACCACTTCCAAACCATCGCCATTAGCTTCTTTAAAATCAACAATTAAACGGCGCAACCATTTTGCTGATAAGTCATAACGAATTGGATGCGCCATTACGGCACTACCGCCGGCTTGATGAATAACGTCAACAGCTTCTTCAATACTACACCAATTAGGTTTTACATAAGCACGTTGCCCTTTTGAGCCCTTCTTACCAATATATTTATCAAAGGCTTGTTGCATTGTGCTTACATGCCCTTGCTGATGCAGCACTTTGGCAAAATGGGCACGGGTAATAGAGCCTTCACCTGCCATTTCTTTAGCGTCTTCATATATTGTAGGAAAGCCACATTTAGCGAGTTTTTCACCCATTGTTCTTGCTCTGTCTTCACGCGCTTGCTGCTGCTGTGCTATTAATGCCGTAAGTGCGCTATTATTTTTATCAATATTTAACCCAACAATATGAATTTCAAAACCTTGCCACGCTGTAGATATTTCAATGCCGCTAATTAATTTAAGTGGAATGTTTTTTTCTTCTATATGCTTTTGCGCTATATCAAGCCCAGCAACTGTGTCGTGATCAGTAATAGCTAAAACATTAAGTTGAAAGTTAACCGCTCGGTCTATCAGTGTTTGCGGCGATAAAGTGCCGTCAGAGCAATTAGTGTGACTGTGTAAATCGATACGTTTATGTGCAAAACCTTCGGTTTCTACTATCTTATGAGGAAAATCAATGGTTGACAGTAACGCCATAATAAGGTCTTCTATAGGGGTAAATCATTGTCTTAGTGCTAAGTTTACTGATTATAAGTAAACAATGATACTTTTTATGTAAACTAACTCGGTATTTTATCCTGTTTCTTTAGTCATAAAAAACACATGGATTAGAGAATAAACCATACAGTAAGAGATGATTCATTTAACATACTCAAGGTAAAAAAAAGATGCATTTAGTAAATACACATTTAACAGTAAATTGGTGGCATAACTCTACATAAGTGGGTTGTGAAATTTACGTGTATCTTTCAAAAAGTTAAAAAAGATAACAAAATTCAAAAAAAACCCGCTCATTTTAGCGGGTTTTTCTCGTTAAAATGTTGCCGTAACTTTAACGATATTGTTAATTAAAACGTTAACAAAGGATTCAAAATGATCAAAGCAAAAACATGGTTTATATGGTGGCTGTTGCCAATTTACGCAGGCTGACAATAACTCTCACAATAAACTAAATAGAAGAATTCAAAATGACTAATACATTCCAAAGTACAAGCGAAAACACCAGTAAAGTAACCACAATACAGGATAGCGCTAGCTATCAAAACGATCCATTAAGTGTTTACCAATTATTATGCCACGAGCAACAAAATAATATTTTATTGGAATCTGCGGAGATTGATAAAAAGCATTTATTAAAAAGCTTATTGTTAACTGACGCAGCAGTAAAAATTGTCTGTAACGGTAACTCAGTAACTTTTTCAGCATTAACTTTAAATGGTGAAAGCGCTCTTAATTTCGCAGCGAGTGAATTATCTCCACACGCTAATCTTGATTTTAGCGCTGATAAAAAATCATTTATTGCCACCTTTGCTCCAGTTCCTACAGATCTTGATGAAAAAGCACGTTTAAGTGTTATTAACCCATTACACAGCTTACGATTATTTAATCAATTGACTAATGATGAAAACCACCCTTTTTCAATATTTTTAGGTGGCGCTTTTGCGTTTGATTTAATGGCTATTGCTGAAGATCTGCCAAAAGTTGCTGACGGTGAAAACAGCTGTCCTGACTTTGTTTATTACTTAGCTGAAACCTTAGTTATTATTGACCATGAATGTCAAAGTACTGAAATTGTCGCAAACGTCTTTGCTGATAATGATGCTGACTTAACAAAACAAAATCATACTGTATTAACTGAGCGGGTTACTCGTATTAAAGCAACATTGAGCCAAACAATTACCGAAACGCAAGTTGCCGCGCTTAAATCAAATGTTAAGGCTGCGTCGATAAATGCTCCTACATCAATAAACAAAAGTGAAGAATTAACCGTAGATATCAGTGATGAGAAATTTTGTGACATTGTTGAGCAATTAAAAGAAAACATTAGAGCGGGTGATATTTTTCAAGTAGTACCTTCTCGTACTTTCAGCTTACCTTGCGTTGATTCAATTGCCGCTTATAAAGCCTTAAAAATCAGCAACCCAAGTCCTTACATGTTTTATTTACACGACAGTGACTTCAGTATGTTTGGTGCTTCACCTGAGTCAGCCTTAAAATATCAAGCTAGTAATCGTCATGTAGAAATTTACCCTATTGCCGGTACTCGTCCTCGAGGCCGTGATAAGCAAGGCAACATTTCGTTAGATTTAGACAGCCGTATAGAACTAGAACTAAGACAAGATAAAAAAGAGTCTGCCGAGCATATTATGTTGGTTGATTTAGCGCGCAACGACGTAGCAAGAGTATCGCAACCCGGTACTCGCTATGTTGCCGACTTACTTAAAGTTGATAGATATTCGCATGTAATGCATTTAGTTTCACGCGTGTGCGGCACCTTAGACTTAGAGCTTGACGCATTACATGCTTACCAAGCTTGTATGAACATGGGTACCCTTTCTGGCGCACCTAAGGTTAAAGCGACTTCGCTTATTCGTGAAGTAGAAGGTAAACGTCGCGGTAGTTACGGCGGCGCGGTAGGTTATGTTACCGGTACTGGCGAAATGGATACTTGTATTGTAATTCGCTCTGCTTTTGTAAGAAATAATGTTGCGCAAGTGCAAGCAGGGGCTGGTGTTGTTTATGATTCAGACCCACAAAGTGAAGCCAACGAAACCAGACAAAAAGCGCAAGCAGTGATCAGCGCAATTTTATTAGCAAATAAAGAAACTGAAAACCTTACAACAAGCACTTCAGTAAAGGAGCAGGCAAATGACTAAATTATTTATGCTAGATAACCTCGATTCTTTTACTTACAACCTTGTTGATGAATTTCAATGTTTAGGTTTCGAGCCAAGTGTTTATCGTAACACCCTAAGTGCTGACTTCATTTTTAATAAAATGCTTGAGCACACGGCAAAAACAGCTGAGCCTGTGTTATTAGTTTTATCTCCAGGCCCTGGCGAGCCGAGCAAAGCCGGTTGCTTGATGGAGCTTATTGCAAAATGTGCAGGCAAAATCCCAATGTTAGGTATTTGTTTAGGTCATCAAGCACTTATTGAACATTACGGCGGTAAGGTAGATCGCGCCGAAGAAATTATTCACGGAAAGTCGTCAAATATAACTCACACGGGCGAAGGCGCTTTTAAAGGTATTCAAAATCCATTACCTGTAGCGCGTTATCATTCATTAATAGGAAAAGATATTCCGCAAGGTGTTGATGTTATAGCTGATTATAACGGCATGTGCATGGCCATTAGTAAAGATGATGATGCGATATTAGCTTTCCAATTTCATCCTGAGTCTATCTTAACTACTTTTGGTACGCCACTTTTGGCGCAAGGTATTGACTACTTATTAGCTATGTCAAAATCATTAGATAATGCTGCCAGTACTCAGCAAATTAAAGGAGCATAAAATGTCGCAAACAACTCAAAACGAAACACCTAATGCTACTGATATTAAAGCGACCTTGCCTTCATTAGTTGACGGTATTGATTTAACACAAAATCAAAGCCATGATTTTTTTCAACAAGTGTTAGAAGGTAAAATTGAACCAGCACTAATGGCGAGTGTGTTAACAGCACTTAAAATTAAAGGTGAAACACCAGAAGAAATTGCTGGTGCTGCTATTGCAATACGTAATGCGGCAACGGCCTTCCCTGCTCGTACAGATGATGCAACCGTTGCCGATTGTGTTGGTACCGGCGGTGATGGCGCTAATACTATTAACATTTCTACCACAGCCGCAATACTTGCTGCGGCTTGTGGTTTAAAAATGGCAAAACATGGTAATCGTAGTGTTTCAAGTATGTCTGGCTCTGCTGATTTACTTGAAGCTTTTGGCGTAAATTTAAACATGTCGCCTGAAACAGCGAATAACTGTTTAGACAAAGCCAACTTATGCTTTTTATATGCTCCTGCTTATCATACGGGTTTTAAATATGCAGGACCTGTTCGTCAAGCCATGGGCATTCGCACCATATTCAATATTTTGGGGCCATTAGTTAATCCATCAAAACCGAACATCATGTTGCTTGGCGTTTATGTTCCTGAGCTATTATTGCCTATCGCAAAGGCATTACAACTTACAGGTGTTAAACGTGCTTTTGTTGTTCACGGTAGTGGGTTAGATGAAATAGCCTTACATGGTGATACCCAAGTGATTGAAATTCGCAATGATGAATTAATTGAACGCACTATATCGCCACAAGACTTTGGTTTAAAAAATTATTCTCTTGATGATATAAAAGGCGGAACACCTGCAGAGAACGCAGATATTATTAAAAGTATTTTATCAGGCAACGGCAAAGAAGCACACAATGCCGCAGTTATCATTAACTGCGCAGCACTACTTTACTTACATGACAAAGCAGGTAGCTTAAAACAAGCAGCAGCAATTGCTACTGAAGTACTTGCTTCAGGTAAAGGGTTTAGCACGCTAACCGAATTAGTTGAGCTTTCGAATCAATAACTTTCGGAACAATAAATAGATACCGTACAACGAAAAGGTTTAAAAAATTATGACCACCAATACTCAAACAGCTAATGCGCCAAAAGAAAAAAACATATTAGAGCGCATTGTTGATGACAAGCGTGTTGAAATAGACGCTTTAAAAATAAGTAAACCACTCGAGACTTTTATTAACGATTTAGTGCCAACCACTAAAGATATGTACGCGGCATTAACCCGCACAGAAGATAAACCTTACGCAGGCTTTATTCTCGAATGTAAAAAAGCGTCACCTTCTAAAGGGCTTATTCGTCCTGATTTTGACGTAAAAGGCATTTGCCAAATTTACGATAATTACGCCGCCGCTATTTCAGTGTTAACTGACAAAAAATATTTTCAGGGTGACTTTGAGTATTTAAGAACGGTCACTGAATCAGTAAAATGTCCGGTACTTAACAAAGACTTCTTTATTGATACATACCAAGTTCACTTAGCTAGACACTACGGCGCTGACGCTATTTTATTAATGTTAAGTGTTTTATCTGATGAAGAATATAAAGAGCTAGCTGCCGTTGCTGAGCAATATAACTTAGCCATATTAACGGAAATATCTACTGAAGATGAGCGTGACCGTGCTATTGCCTTAAATGCTAAAATGATCGGCATAAATAATCGTAATTTACGTGATCTAAGTACCGATTTAATTCGTACCTTTGAATACGCGCCAACCTTACCTGATGATAGGATTATAATTTCTGAATCAGGCATTTATAACAATGCTCAAGTAAGAGAATTAGCGCCAGCAGTTGATGGATTCTTAGTAGGCAGTTCATTAATGGACCCTAAAAACAATGTTTATCAAGACATTGATTTAGCTTGCCGTAAGCTCATCTTTGGTAACAATAAAGTGTGCGGTTTAACTGATGCTAAATATGCTAATGCTGCAGCACAAGCTGGCGCTCGTTTTGGTGGGTTGATATTTGCAGAAAAATCGCCACGTTATGTAACTAAAGAGCAAGCGAAAAATATTATTAACGCTGAAGCTAAATTAGAATATGTCGGTGTTTTTGTGAATGAAAATAGAGACACTATTATTGATTTAGTGAAAACGTTAAAGCTCAACGCGGTACAACTACACGGTAGCGAAGATGCACAATACATTAGCGCATTAACCCAAGAGCTAAGTGATAACGGTTGTGATTTTTGCCAAATATGGCAAGCAAGCCCTGTAGCGCAAAGTGTACCTTTATTAAACCCTGCTGTTACGCACCATGTCCTTGATGGAAAAAGCCCAGGTAGTGGCGAGTCATTTGACTGGCAAGTATTAACCGAAAGTGAGCAAGATTTATCAAAAAGCTTCTTAGCTGGAGGATTAAACAATAACAATATTGGTCAAGCTATAGAGCAATTAACAGATGTCGATTTATTTGGCCTTGATCTCAACTCAGGTGTTGAAGATAGTCCAGGTATTAAATCAAGCGAGAAGCTTAACCAAGTATTTTCGCAAATTAGGAATTATTAAGATGACAGACAAAACAACGACTCAAAAATCATCCATCAAAGAAACATTACCCGCATATTTTGGTGAGTTTGGTGGCATGTATGTCGGCGAATTATTAGTGCCGGCATTAGAGCAATTAGAGCACGCTTTTATTGAATCACAAACCGATGAAGCATTTTTAAAAGAGTTTAATGACTTATTAACTAAGTATGCTGGTCGCCCTACGCCGCTTACTTGTTGTCGTAATATAGTTAAAAACCCGTTAGCAAAAATCTACTTAAAACGTGAAGACTTATTACACGGTGGCGCTCACAAAACTAACCAAGTGTTAGGACAAGCTTTACTTGCCAAACGCATGGGTAAAACTGAAATTATTGCCGAAACAGGTGCCGGACAACACGGCGTTGCCACCGCAATTGCTTGTTCGTTACTTGGCTTAAAATGTAAGATTTACATGGGTGCCGTTGATTGCCAACGTCAACAACCTAACGTATTTCGTATGGAGCTAATGGGCGCAGAAGTTATTCCGGTAACGGCTGGCTCTGGCACATTAAAAGATGCAGTTAATGAAGCACTTCGAGACTGGTCTGCAAACTACGATAAAGCGCATTATTTATTAGGTACGGCAGCAGGTCCTCACCCGTTCCCAACTATCGTTCGTGAATTTCAAAAAATGATCGGCGAGGAAGCTAAAGCACAATTCCTTGAAGAAGAAGGTCGCTTACCTGATTACGTTATCGCCGCAGTGGGTGGCGGCTCAAACGCTATCGGCATGTTCAGCGACTTTATTAAAGAAGAAGGCGTTAAATTAATTGGCGTTGAAGCCGGTGGTAAGGGTATTAACACCACTCAACATGGTGCAACTTTGGTAGCGGGCTCAAAAGGCATGTTACACGGTAACTACACCTATATTATGCAAGATAAAGATGGTCAAATTGAAGAGTCTTACTCTGTATCAGCAGGGCTTGATTACCCTGCTGTTGGCCCACAACACGCATTTTTAAAAGATACTGGCCGCGCACAATATGTGCCAATTAATGACGATGAAGCATTAGAGGCATTTCAAACATTAGCGAAAAATGAAGGTATTATCCCTGCGCTTGAATCATCTCACGCCCTTGCTCAAGCCTTAAAAATGGCAGAAGCAGCAACGGAGGAAACAATTTACTTAGTGAACCTTTCTGGCCGTGGTGATAAAGATTTAGCACATGTTCGTGCAATTATCGCACCTGACGCTGCAGCATCGACAACAAGAGTAAAACACAGAGGAGAAGCATAATGTCACAGTCTCTTACGGCAGAAACAAATATTCAAGAAGCTGGCGCACGTTATCAAGCTGCTTTTGCTGCATTAAAAGAAAAAAATGAAAAAGCCTTTATCCCATTTGTAATGATTGGCGACCCAAATGCAGAGCAATCATTTGAAGTAATTAAAAGTTTAATTGATTCGGGTGCCGATGCACTTGAATTAGGCATTCCCTTTTCAGATCCAAGTGCAGATGGTTTAACAATACAGCATGCAGCAATGCGTGCTTTAGGTAAAGGCATTACGCCTGATACTTGTATCGATATATTAAAGCAAGTACGTGAATACGCACCACAAATTCCTATTGGATTACTACTTTACGGTAACTTAGTATTTGCCCGCGGTATTGATACCTTCTACAAAGATATGGCTGCAGCGGGTGTTGATTCAGTATTGATTGCTGACGTACCAATTAGAGAAAGCGAACCATTTAAAGCGGCTGCGTTAAAATATGGTATTGCACCAATTTTTATTGCCCCGCCTAATGCCAATGATGACACTTTACGTGCGGTATCGTCACTTTCTCGTGGTTATACCTATGTATTAAGTCGTGCTGGTGTTACCGGTGTAGATACGCCTGAAACGCCTAAAAATACAGTTAGTAGTACAGCAAACCAGTTAATTGAAAGCTTAAATAACTATAATGCTGCGCCACCTGTTATTGGTTTTGGTATTTCAACGCCGCAACAAGTAAAAGATGCGCTTAACGCGGGTGCTTTAGGCGCAATCAGTGGCTCTGCTGTGGTTAAGGTGATTGAAAACAACCTAAATGATAATAAAAAAATGCTCACTGAAATGTCACAATTCATTCATGATATGAAAGCAGCGACTAAAGCGTAGCAAAGAAAATATAGGGCTATTAATCGTTATTAGACCCTAATAGCTTTTTTGTATAGTAAGTCATTATTAAAACACCTTGCTCATATTTATTGTCGTAGTGGCGAGGTAACTATACTAACTATTGTGCAAATACATATCGTGATTAATATCTCAGACGCTTCTAAAAAAGTCTTATCTAAATAAAAAGAGATGCTAGTAAGCATCTCTTTTTATTTCAAACCAGCATATCAATATAACGTAAGCTAAATAACCGGAACTTAGTTTAATATAATTTTAACTTATTGAAATTATTTAGAATATTATTTAATCTAGCAGTCTAATTTGATAATTTCTTCACCTTCAAGACAAACTTACTTGCAATAGCTGTTAGAGAAGGATTTATTAAACCGAGATCAGGTTAAATACCACTATAACTATAATTTTGATCTTAACGTCACTTCTAATTTGTTTTGATCAATAGCAAAGTTACGAATACCTTCCGCTAGTTTTTCAACCGCCATTGCATCTTGGTTATGATCCCAACGGAACTGTGCTTCAGTTAACGACTCTGGCTGCGCTTTAATTTCACCGCTGTAGGCTAACTTAACAGGCACATCAGCTGTTGAAGCTTCCAATTGCTCTAATAAGCCTGGACCAATTGTTAAGCGATCACAGCCTGCTAGTTCAAGTATTTCTTCAACATTACGGAAGCTTGCACCCATCACAACAGTATTGTAACCATGTTGTTTGTAATAATTGTAGATGTCAGTTACTGACAATACACCAGGATCTTCTGATGGTAAGTAGCTGTCTTTACCTTCTGCTTTTTTGTACCAATCAAGAATACGACCAACAAACGGTGAGATTAAGTAAACCCCAGCTTCTGCACATGCTCTTGCTTGGGCAAAACTAAACAATAACGTTAGGTTACAGTTAATACCTTCTTTTTCTAAGGTTGCAGCCGCTTGAATGCCTTCCCACGTTGAGGCTAATTTAATTAATACACGATCATTACTGATACCCGCATCATTATAAAGTTTGATTAATTTACGCGCTTTAATCAAAGATGATTCGCCATCATAAGATAAACGAGCATCAACTTCTGTTGAGATACGGCCAGGTACTGATTTTAAAATTTCTAAACCAATATTTACTGATAATTTGTCACCAGCATCAATCACTTGTTGATCAACATCGTTAGATTGCGTTTTAGCCCATGCAATCGCTTCATCAATTAACGGTTGATATTGTGGAATTGAAGCGGCTTTAAGAAGTAAGCTTGGGTTTGTTGTCGCATCTTGAGGAGAAAACTTCTCAATTTCGGCGATATCACCAGTATCTGCAACAACTGTGGTTAATTTACTTAATTTTTGAAGCTGTGTTGTCATGTTCTTCCTCTACGGATAATGTATAAATAATATGAATAGGTATAAAGATAGGTTAAAGCTATCAATTTACACGTTTAAATGAAACAAA
This sequence comes from Colwellia sp. E2M01, assembly GCF_018860585.1. GTDB lineage: Bacteria > Pseudomonadota > Gammaproteobacteria > Enterobacterales > Alteromonadaceae > Colwellia. The sequence goes on along the minus strand of NZ_JAHKPR010000068.1, from coordinate 17,622 downwards.
GAATTAACTGAAATTACGAATAATTATTAGAAATACAACTTATATACGTAACACTATTTTACCAGTGTTATTATTTTCTGCCATATGAGCATGTGCTTGTTCAACATCGTGCCATGAATAAACGGAATCAATAATAGGTTTTATTGAACCCTTCGCTAAATCACTGTAAAAGTCATTAATAAAGTTTAAGACGAGATCGGCTTTATAAGTATTACTTCGATTACGTAAAGTGGAAGCTGAAAATGTTAGGCGTTTACTTAACATTTTCGACACATCAAGTTGCTCACAATAACGTCCACCTAATATAGCTAATATTACAATATGTCCATCAAGTGCTGCTACATTAATGTTTTTAGCGACATAATCACCACTTATTACATCAATAATGACATCAAACCCTGATGCAATATTTTCTTTTGACCAAGTAACAAAATCAGTTCGATGATAATTAATGGCATTGTCAGCACCCATTGCTAGACAAGCTTGAGCTTTTTCATCAGAGCCTACAGTTACTGTAACATGACACTGTTTAGCTTTGGCTAATTGAATTGCCGCACTACCTACCCCGCTAGCCCCTGCATGAATGAGTACTGATGCCCCATCAGCTAAATTAGCAATACTAAATAGACTTTGATAAGCGGTTAGAAACACTTCAGCACACGCTGCGCCTTGTTCAAAAGTAAAGTGTTCTGGCAAACAAAAAAGCTGCGCTGCTTTTACTTTTACAAACTGTGCGTAACCGCCACCTGCAACTAAAGCAAAAACCTTATCGCCAATTCGCCATTGTTTTCCTAAGTGATTCTCAGTAACCTCATCACCACATTGATATATTTCACCCGACACCTCTAAACCTAAAATAGGCGATTCACCGGTTGGTGCTGGGTATTTTCCGGCACGTTGTAATAGATCGGCTCGATTTATACCAATAGCCTTTACTTTAATTAAACACTCGTCCGCGGCAATTTCAGGTACATTGGTTTGGCTAAACACTAAAGACTTGGCTTTATCAGTGTCAATGTATTGCAAGATGTTATTCCTTAAAGGAGTAAGAAAATACCACTAAACTAAAGGCGTTAGTGCAGCTGAGTTAAACTCAACTTTATCCCAACCAAATTTGATGAAGTTACGGATATTGCCGTGGTCAGTAGCTTCTGGGTGTTTAAGTACATCTTCACGGTAATATTGAGCAAAACACGCTAATGTTTGCTCTGCTGTTAAGGCATTTAACTTAGCAAAATAAAATATTTTACATGAGCCCTCATTAGTACCAGCTTCATTAGCTACATCACCATTAGTAAAAGTAGTCGGTGTGTAATTGTAGTTATCAGAAATTACTTGCATTACTTGTTCAAAGCTAACACTTTCAGGTGCTGTATCAAGTTGATTGATCAAATCAGTCACATTCGTTTTTACGTCTGCTGAACTCATTATGCATTACCTGTTGTTAATTTTGCTTTTGCTTCTTCCACTTTCGAGTAATCTAAACCTAACTCATTAACCGCTTCCTCGATAAGGCCTGGATCAGCCATCACAATACTCATGATTTCTTGTAGCTTATCTGCTGGAATATTTAATTGGCTGATAAACGCCATTGCCATCATTGGATTTTCCGTTAACGCTTGAAAAAGCTCATTGATTTTTTCATCACTGATGTTTAATTCTTTTAAAATTTGCAGTATTGGATTCATTTAAATTCTCTATTTAACGTTAAGTATAAGCGATTATGAATTAGACTCTTTTTCATAATGGCGCATATATTATCAATATTATGAGAAAATTTACAGATAACAAATTACTTAAGAAGTTATTTATAAACTATATTTTTCATTGGCTACCTATGTAAACACTCTATCTATTACACTCATCAAAAATAAAAAGTATAATGCTGTACAGTAGCTTTAGATTTTATTAAGACTTATCCTTATTTATGCCACCTAAATTTAATAAAAATACCTTTCAAGTACCCGAGTATAACCCCGCTGATTTTGCGCCGAATAAGCTTAAATACTTATCTAATTACTCTGAGCAGATAAAAAGTCAAGTTCAGCAAATGATCGACAATAAAACCCTCGATAAATACTTACTAAATAAGTACCCTACTACCCATAACGTGAGCAATGACAAAGCCCTTAGGGTTTATGTTATGGCATTAAAAAATCAATATTTAAAAAAGTCAGATCCGATAAGCCAAATTAAATATGATGATAAGATTCACATTATTAATAACGCACTTGGCTTACACACTTATGTATCTCGGGTGCAAGGTAACAAGTTAAAAAGTAAACATGAATTACGTATTGGCAGCCAATTTAAAAAAGCGCCTGAAGATTTTTTAGCCATGATAGTGGTACACGAGTTAGCACATTTAAAAGAGAAAGAGCACAACAAAGCTTTTTACAAGCTGTGCCAAAGCATGTTGCCTGATTATCATCAATTAGAATTAGATTTACGCATTTACCTTACTCAACTTGAACTTATTGGTGATATTTACCCTTAAATGTTATTTTACACTAATACCAATTTGATTAAATTTCTTCCCAACTCAGAGCTATGCCCGATGTGCAATAACAAGGCGAATTTGTTTAG
>NZ_JAHKPR010000068.1:0-14956 GCF_018860585.1 Colwellia sp. E2M01 | reverse complement strand
TTAATCAACTTGGTATAACGCAAATTAAGTAATAAATTCTTTAAAGAAAGTAGATTATGACTGAAACAACAATTAACTTTGAAATTGAAAAAGAAAACAAAAACAGCGTACGCTATAAAGAAATACCTAAAGACGGTATGCCACCAATATTAGGTACTCTTTATGTGCAAAAATGGTATGCAGGAAACAGCAAAAAAATAGAAGTGATCATTAACAAAGTCGATTAGCTTAACCTTTGTCCTTGAACTCAGGCTATCAGTTTAAGAGCTAAACCAATAACATACTCTAAATAATAGATATAAAAAAACCAGAGCTCATTTCCTCAAGAAGGTTAGAAGGTCTGGTTTTTTAGTTAACTGAAAGTTAGCTCTCAGTTAAAGTATCTGCTTGTTATGTTTACTTAAAGCTTAGATTAAGCTTGGTATAATACCAATCGGATTAATTAAGTGATAAATTTTTAATGAAGATAAATGTTCAAGAACAAGGCGCTTGATTGACCAATAGCTGGCTATTGGGATTGAAAGCAAAGATGTTATTGGATATTTAGGTCATTTTAAAAAATCACTTCATTAGTTCGCTTGGTATAACATAGCTAGAAAATCTTTTGACTCATTAACTTGGTTAAATTTAAACAATTGAGAGCCGCTTTGATCTTTAACTACAACATTTAATTTGTTGATTGAAATAGACTTTACCGGTGCTGCAATAGCAAAAACCTTACCTTGATAAGTATAAGACATATATAACTCCTTTAATTACGCAACGCGTAATATTAAAAAAGCCTATAACTGCATATAACATTATATTAATACGAAGAAATAGCCGAGCACCACTCGGGATCTCATGCAGTAAAAAGCTTTATTGTAATAGCTTTTATTAAGGTGATGGCTGACTGTGAAAGGGAAAGACAAAACACGAAAAAATAACTGGGGATTAATTAACAATTAGTGAGTATAACTAACCGATTTTTGAACTATACGCTGTGCTGACGAAAAAGTAAACTATTATTTAAAAAGTTCCACTAAATGATTCACATAAATAATTCACATAAATAATTCACATAAATAAAAAATGCGACTAAAAAAGTCGCATTCTTTACTACTAGCTTATACGGCGCATCCTGCACGCATATTTAATATCTCATCTTCCTTGAAACACTATCCTTAGTCTATCCTTCATGAGTCCACTCATTTCCTTAAGATTAGATACGTTATCCATAACTTAGTCTTCCTGACCTTGTTTCCTTACACGACCATCCTGGTCTATATCCATATTAATTTCAGTGCTATCCTGTCACTTAATTTCCATATTTAAATTGCTTCCTCTGCAATCTAGTCCTTTATATTTACATCCTTTTGTTACTTATCCGTAAGTTAGTATTACTATCCCAAGTAAATCCTTAAGTTATTTACCATCCCTTTCATAACTCATTATATCCTTATGTATTAAAACTAAAGTTTAATACTGAAGCCCCCTGCTTCTCGTCTTCCTGACAGAAGTAATGGTACTCCGACCAGATATTTTTAGGGAGCTGTTAATATAATATTTTCATTTGTAATAATATTGTAACAATTATGATTTATACAATTCACTTTATTATCAATACTTTAGGTTTTTTAAAACAGAAACGCATGCCATATTTGCCAACATATCTCACAGCAATGTAAGACATGTCTTACAAATAAAATGGTCTTTATCCTAAATCATCTTCTAATTCGCTTTTTCTGATCAGCCGCAGATCTCAGACATAATATTTTTTAGATAGCAACAAGGGGGTTAAGCTAACACCGTATTCACAGCCCCTCCTTATCAAGCATAAAAAGATCAATGTTAAACGATAATAATACATAGACAAACTTACCTAAATGGCTACGTTCACTTTTTTTAGACAAAAAAATAGCGCTACAAGAGCGCTATTTGAATTAATTCGAAATAATTAAATTATTCAGCGGCTGGTCGTATAGCAACTATCTCATCAACCACAGCTTCAGGTGATGATGCATTAAAGTCAGTATTGTCAGCAAGCTCAGTTTCATCAGCATAACTCTCAAAGTCATCTTCGTATGCTATTGCTTCGCCAGAGTATAGTTTTAAATCATCAACTCTCAAAGCCGCTCGCCCCATTACTGAGCTCGAATCACCTACTTTAAAGTTAACTGTTTGAACACCGCCAGCGACTACACTAGGAGTTTTAGCTAGTGAAGTAAAAGGAGAGCCGACAACTTCTGTACCGTTAATTGTAATCGAAACTTCTGGCAGCACAGCCTCTGTTGCATTTGTTGCATCCCATGTAACTTCTACATCAACCCACTCTCCCGTTGTGTATTGTGCTATTTCCGCTAGAGCATCGTTATAACCATCAGTGCCTGCATCATCACGTACTTTAAGCGCAGTATTACCAATTCTTATATCAACAAGTGCATCAGCATTTGAGGTACTTGTACCAAATAAGGTAAGGTAAGCTTCTTTACCTGTATCACCATTAAACAAGTCATCTTTAGAGAATGATAATGTCATTTTACCTTTTACAATGATGTCTTCTTCACTAAATTTATATCTTAATTGACCATTACCGCTTGAATCATTATCAGTAATAGATGCCACTTTAGTTTTTTCAGTACCTGCAGGCTCGGGAGTAATGGCGGCTGTTGCTGCAGACGTATGAGGTCCTTCAGAGTATTCCAAATTATCAGTATAAGTTACAGATACTGTGATTGTTTTAGCTAGTTCAGCATCAGTTACTGTAAATATTTCGCTATCTTCAGCATGAGTAATCACCTCATTGTTTGCTAACCAAGTATAACTAGCATCATCAGAGACACCATTATTATCATCGATTAATGCCGCTAATTCGTAACCCACCCAAGGATAACCATCAATTTCTACCGTACCAACAACCGCAGCAGGTTCTGCTTCGATTACTTCAGTTGGCGCCGAAACAGGAAGTTCAGCATCACCGCCTTTATCGGTATAAGATGCCTTTACTGAAATGGCGAAACCTATATCCGCAGCTGCAATGGCATAGGTATTTTCTGTTGCACCATCAATAGTCGTTGTATCACCATCAGCATTGGTTCGAATCCAAGAATAAACCACTTCACTTTCAGTGAAACCATCACTGTCAGATACTGTTGCTGTTAAAATTCTATTTTGATCACCTGAATACGGTAAACCTTCAACGCTAACAGAGCCAACTGAATGGCCGGCTGTAGTATTTGGTTCAAAATCATCGCTACACCCACCTATAGCTAATATGCTTGAAATCGCTAATGCTAATTTAGTTTTCATTTTTTATTCCTCTCGAAATTTATAATAATTTTAATTTTTAATCGTTTGGCTTAAAACACACTTAACAACATTCCCCTGAATTTTAAGTATGTTTAACCTGCAAAATAAATGCGGTAACTAATAGTCACAGTAACTTACCAATCTGTCAACCAATTTAAGGTATAACTTATAAAATAAGTGCAACTGGTAACCTAGGTTAGTACCGTATTTATAAAGATTTACATCTCTACTTATTGACGATTATGTTTTCAAGAATAATCAAATAATGGTTATAAAAATTAAAATAAAACGCGAGATTAGAGCCTGCTGAACTTTCACTATTATAGTTCATTGGATTTAAAATAAACTTAATCACAGTACTAGCTTTACTTAACCTGAACTTGGTTTAAAAACCATCAACCTATTGAAATAATTTACAATATTATTTTATCTAGCACGCTGGCGGGCTAGTTTTTTTTAAGTACCTTGGAAAAGTAAGCAAGGCAAATTTCGCGTCAATAGCAGGTCTATTGCAAGTAAATTTAACAATGAAAGGAGAGAAAATAGCTGCTAGGGCAATATTTATTAAACTGAGCTCAGCTTTACTTACTACTTAGAGTACTAGTCATTCTATTTAAAATGGGAACAAAAATGAGTAAGTAATTTTTAATGAAACTAAATGCAGTGCTTGTTTGAAATTTAAACGGTGTTATCGCATATTAGTGAAACCAGCTACATGTCAGATAGTCTGCCTTATATGCGTTTAATACAAAGAATAGTAAACAAATTGCTGTAAAAATAATTTCGAAAGATCAACTGCCCCTAAGAAAATAAAGGCTTTTTTGCAGTTAAATAAGGTGATGGCTAACAATGATACTGTTCAACTGAATCAAAGGTTAACCATCACCAACAAATATGTATTACCAATAAAATAAAAATCGGTAACATATAAAGAGATAGTAGATAAAAGTATTAAACACTTTTATCATTTACTATCAATATTAAAGCGGTAAATGCCCTATTGTTGCTCTGTAACTTGGTAAACAGTTACTGTACCAGATACTTCGTTACCAATAACTAACAGTGCTGTTGCTGTAGGGCTGTCTTCTGCTGAAATAAATTTAATGCTTTCTGGGCCTAAATCTCCCGCCATATTAACATCAGTACAATCCATACCTTCAGCAACATCACACGGCTCTGCTAAATCATCATCTAGTTCAAAATCAACCGTAAAGTCACGATTATTGTAATGTGTTACAAAAATGGTATTAAACGGATTAGTGATATCGTAAACAAATAAATCACCTGCTCGCTCTTGTGCAATAAAGGCATATGTTCTGTCGCCTACTTCGCCTACCTCAATCGCTTCTGGCTCGCCACCTTTATCGTCGGAGCGGTTATCGCCTTTGTTTTCAGTGTGCGCAGAGTTAAAGTTTTCGCCTAAAATAGCCGATGAAATTTTGCCAAAATCATCACCTGAGTCAAATACTAGGTTGGCATTTTGATCCCAAATAGAAAAAGAACGAGCTCCGTAAGTGAATAGTTTTTCAAACTCACCATTGTCATCCTCATCGCCAAGTGCTGCCGTTACCTTTAAACGACCTAGGTAATCTTTACCACCTGATTCGTCATATTGCATTTGTAATTCTGTTGATAACGTTTTACCTAAATCGTCTTCAAGATCTTTAATACGATATTCTTCGGTATAAGCGTCATAATCTCTTGAATCACCTTCGTTTGCCGAAATAATAAATGTTGAACCGTTCCAAGTATATGAAGCAAGCGTATCAGGTTGGTATAGTCCATAAAGCCCTTGAACACTTTTAAAGTTAGCAACTTCATCTGTATTGCTGAAATCTAATTGGTATTTGCTCCAATCTTTATAACCTAGAGCTTTCACTTCAATTGTTAAATCTTCTAAGTTTAAAATACCAATAGCATTGTTTTCTTGCAGCGATACATATGCCATTTTGCTATCCGCAGAAACCGTTATATATTCTGGCTCTAAATCTTTAGCAACCGTATTACCTGCAGGGCCCGCAAATTTAACGCCAGCTTTAGTTAACAACTCTAAACGTTTTGCGTCTGTATCAAAATCTTCATCATCTAAGTTATCATCACTAAAGATCATGTCTGTTGTCATATTGATATGGCTAGCAACGTCTGCTGGTATAGCATTAGTTACACTAATAACAGAAATTGAACCTTCAGGATCATTGCTATAATCAGTATTTGGCTCACCTTCATTAGCAACAAGCACTTTTAAACCGTCTGGAGTAAACGTTACCATATCTGGGAGCGCACCAACTTCTACGGCTTTAATAAAGGTACCTTCACCTAAAGCATTTAAGCTATAAAACAATACAGCGCCATTGTCTTGCTTAACATCTGCTTGTACAGCTAATGCTAATAAATCATCTTTTATTGCAATAGAATTAACATCACTTAATGCCATTGTTTTATCCATGCCTGCTGCATCTTTTACAGTAACAGAATCAGGAAAAGTAAATGATGTAGCGCTAAGACTTTCATCACTAACAGGGCTAGCAACAGCTGTTGTTGACAGGTTAGTTAAATCAATGACTTCAATTTTATTTTCAGCGGCATTGACTGAAAAAGCAGATTTTGAAGTTTTATGAAATTGTACTATTTCAGCAGCACTTTTACCGATAATTCCGGTGGCAAAACGACCAACCACTTCTACGTTTAATGAACGAGGTAAGCTAGCACCGTCTGCTCCATTTACACCGTCTGCTCCGTCTACGCCGTTTGTTCCATCAACACCATCAGCACCATTAGCACCAGTTTCACCAACAATCCCTTGTGCACCATCTAGACCAGCGATCCCATCATCGCCATCACAACCCGTTAATGCGAGGGAGAGTGCCACTGTTAACATTCCAACTTTAAAGCTTTGACCTGTAAATTTACTTGTAAACATATTTATACCTTATCTTAACTAATTTTATGTTGATATTAAATTTGGCAATACAGTAGGTAAGTTTTATGGCAAATTGATGACCAAAAAATTAAAGTAAGATGACAGGACAGTTAAGGTAAAATGACAAAATGAGTACTTAACCTCAACTCTGGTTAATGAATATTATAAAAGCAAAAAAACACTATATAGCAATAAATAACTTATTGAGTAATTTTGCTTAACCAGTCTGAGGTTACTTAATCTAGGTATTGAACTATTTAAAGTGTAATTAAAATACTAATAACCTTTAGGAAATTGCATTTTCTATATCCATAATATTTGCACATTGTTTTGGTATCATAGTCATTTCAATATAGTGGCAACATTATCAACAAGCACTTTTAAAGTATAAATTTTAGTACTAAATAAAGGATTAAAGACAATTACATATCTATGAAAATTCAAAATAAATTGTTCCTATTTCTATTCAGTTTCAGCCTTGTTTTAGTCACTGTGTTAGTTTTATTAATGCAATGGAGCATTGGTAAAGGCATGGTTGAATATGTTATTTCAAAAGAAGTTGAAACTTTAAAACCTGTTGTTGCAAAATTTTCAACAATATATCAAGTTGATAATAATTGGTTATCAATGAAAGATAACCATATTGAGTTTCGTCGATTAATAATACAGCAACTCAATGGTAGTGATTTTGATAAGTCACCCAGAAAGCCGTCAGCGAAAAACATGCGTTTAAATAAGACTAACCATGCTCCGTATTTGAAAAATGATAAGCGCCCTCTTCATGCAAGATCAGAAAATAATAGACCGCCACACTCTCCTGATAGAGCCAATCGCCCACCTCCACCACAGCCAGAAGCGCATTATGCTCTACTTGATAAAAATCAACAATTAGTCGTAGGTAGTTACCAACCTAGTTTAGATTATGTAAAAAACCCTATTGAAGTTAACAATGCTATTGTTGGCTATTTTGCAGTTTCTAAGCGCAGCTTACTTACCCAAGGTTATGAAATCGCTTTTATAGAGCAACAACAATATTATTTATGGTTTATCGGTTTATTTGTAATGACTTTAGTTGCGCTTGTTACCTTACCTTTAGCTAAGCATATAGTAGAGCCAATTAAATTAATAACACGCGGTATGCACAAGCTAACGCAAGGTGATTATAAACAGTCAATTATGCTTAATAGACGAGATGAATTATATGAATTAAGTCGTGATTACAATGAATTAGCCTTAACGTTAGCTGAAAACGAAACAGCAAGAAAGCGCTGGTTAGCAGATATATCACATGAGCTTCGCACCCCTGTTGCTATTTTACGTGGTGAATTAGAAGCAATGATTGATAACGTTCGTCCACTTAGCCATGGCAACATTGTATCAGCTAATGATGAGGTTAAACATTTGCAACGCTTAATAGATGACTTAAATTTACTAGCCAGTACCGACATTGGTGGTATGCGTTATCGTAAACAGCAAGAAAACTTAATTGACTTAATTGAAAACGAACAAGAGAAATACACTAGTTATTTAGCTGATGCCGGTATTTCGCTAAACCTTAATTATCACTCAAAAATTGTCGAAATTTATGCTGATAAAGACAGAATGGTACAATTATTTGAAAATATAATTAATAACTGCATTAAATACTCAACTGCAACACAGCTGACCATTTCAATTGTTATTAATAACGAAATCAAAAGTTTATCGAATAATAAGTTAGCGAGTAATGGTGCAACAGTAAATAATACTAATATTGAGCCTAACATTGTCATAACCTTTGAAGATAATGGTATTGGCGTAAACCCTGAGCATTTACCACACTTATTTGAACACTTATATAGAGTAGAAGATTCAAGAAACCGTCAAACAGGAGGTTCAGGTTTAGGTTTATCTATTTGTCGCCATATTGTATTGGCGCATCAAGGTGAGATTATTGCGCAAAAATCAGTGTTAGGCGGTCTAGCCATTATTATTTCATTACCTTTAACATCCAGTAGTTAACTTATTTTACTTAATAAATTGATTTACCTTAAAATCGTTATACAGAGAGTCTTATGTCGAAAACCATTTTAATTGTAGAAGATGAAATAAAACTAGCCACTATTCTAGCTGATTACTTTACCTTAACTGACTATAACACGCAGTTGATCCACCATGGTGATGAAGTACTCACATGGGTTAAAGACAATCAACCTGCCGCCATTTTGCTCGACATTATGTTACCAGGTAAAAATGGCATAGATCTGTGCAAAGAAATAAGACAATTTTCCAATGTACCTATTTTAATGGTTACTGCAAAAGTTGAAGAAATTGACCGATTATTAGGGTTAGAGTTAGGCGCTGACGATTATATTTGTAAACCCTTCAGCCCAAGAGAAGTAGTGGCGCGAGTTAAAGCCGTTTTAAGACGTACTGAATTACAAACATCAGCCGAAAATCTAAGCAATGAAAGTACAGATAAATCCACAAGTTCACAACAAGCTAACAACCCTAATATGTTAAACCTTGATGAACACAGACTAATAGTTACTTTTCAAGAAAGTGAAGTGTCTCTCACCTCGGTAGAATTTCAACTATTAAAACAACTAGCGAATAAACCTGAGCGAATATTCACCCGAGAGCAATTAATGGGGAATATGTATTCCGATCATCGAATTGTAAATAACCGTACTATAGATAGCCATATTAAAAAATTACGTAAAAAACTTATCGATATAAGTGCAGGTAAAGATTGGATCCAGTCAGTTTATGGCACGGGTTATCGTTTAGTCTTATAACTTTTTCTTTTTTTCTTTTTCTTTTTCTTTTTCTTTTTCTTTTTCTTTCTAACATTGTGCATCAATAAAATTTACATTCCTTTATTTTTGCACATTGTTTGCATTGTCTGTTGTTATTCTTTTTTGTAATTAAGACCAAGTAAATTTATTTCTTGGGCTTTTTAAAAATATGCCCGATAGCAATAGGAGCTTTCATGAATCAATATAGCAAACTAGTTTTAAGCATTGCCATAGTTATCTCTACAGCCACAACTGTGCAAGCCGAAAACGCTGAACATAGTAAAAATGGTCCTCCCCAAAGACCTACCTTTGAACAACTCGATATTAATCAAGATAGCGAAATTGATTTTGAAGAGTTTTCATCACAAGAAATTCCTCACGGCGACCACCAAACTATTTTTGACATGATAGATATTGACGGTAGTGGTTTTATTAGTAACGAAGAATTTGTTAATCACAAGCCACCACAACCAAAAAAACGTCATCAAAAGGAACAATAACCATGATCGATTCAGTCAACTCAGGCATGTCAATGCCACCGCCGCCAAAATCTGGCTCTGGCTCAGAAAAAAGCTTAACGACAGAACAACAAAGCTTAATTACCGAAACATTAGCGCAATTTGATGTCGAAAACCTTACCGAAGCAGATGCGCAAAGTATTGTTGAAACCTTCTCACAAGCAGGTATTCAGCCAAGTTCTTCTTTTGAGCAGGTATTAGCTGATTCAGGTTTTGATGCTAAATCTATTGGCGAGCTAGCCGGTGTTAGTGAAGACGGTAATAGACCACCTCCTCCGCCAAAACAAAGCTCTGAAGAAATAACTTCAATTGTTGAGTATTTAACAGAGTTAATGGAAGAAAAATTAGCTGAAAGTAATAACAGTAAATTAACCGATGAAGACCGACAATCTATTCTCGATCAGGTATCTGAAAAATTTGATCTTGACGCGGGTGATTCAATCATCAACACCACAGCTTAGTATTCATTATAATATGCGTAGTTGATATCGAAATAGCATCGAATATACCGCATATTAAAACAACTCCCTTAGCGCTGCCCTGTGTAATATTCCATGAAGGTGGCGTTTTTTATTTTTCGTTCGGGATAATTAAACTAGCCACTGCTGATTAAGCGCTAAGCTGTCTTTTAAACTTTTTAGCGCTTTGTCTAACGCACTTGACTCTTTATTCGCATGGTAAACAATATAAATAGGACAAGAAAATTCTGGCGATCCTTTCACTAACTCAAGCTCACCTGAAACTAAGTATTTATCAACAACCCGCGTTCTAAAATAGCCATTACCGCCATTTTTCAACATAAACTTTAAGGCTAATGGCCCAAAGTTAAAACTCAGTGCTGCTTGTCTTTTTTGCGGTAATGCAGCATCAAAATTCCGCTTAAACTGCTCTCCCCAATCTATAAATAAATCAGGGGAATACTGCTGTGGCACACAAACATGTACTAATTTTTCTTCAACGACTTGTTCAACTGCAAATCCCGAAAAGTAACTAGGTTGATGCACTAAAATAATGTCTAAGGTATTCTTTTCAAGTAAAGCAATTAGCCCCTCAGTACTGTCTACTTCACTGTGAATATGCAGCTCTGGGGCATATTGTGTTATCGCCGTTACCCAATCGACCATTAACGGATTCCACAAACTGTTTTCTACGCCAATACGGATTGTATCACTCTGCCCTTGCGGTAAAGACAAATGCAATTCTGCTTGCTCTAACGTTTGTACCAAGGTTAACGCATAACCTGCAAAAGCTTCCCCCTCACGCGTTAGCTTAGCACCCGCTCGATTACGGATAAACAACGCGCATTTAAGATGATTTTCTAAACTTTTAACCCTAGCAGTAATTGTGGTTTGCGTAACATTAAGCCGATTAGACGCTTCAATAAAGGTACCGGCATTCATAATTGCCAAAAATGTTTTGGCTAGTTCAATATCCATAATGAAACCACTTCAGTTAAGTTGTGTTGAGTTGAGTTAAGTATTTTATTACCACATTTAAATTCATTATTTATGAATTTAAGTATCATTAATATTCATTATACACAATTTAAAACAACAGTTAACCTATGCACCTAAATGGTTAACCAGATAGCACCAACAAAGTGCAAAACAAGGTGATGCTTTTGAATTTATATAAACTAGGAATATTCGGCATGTTCTTTTCATTCATATTATGTTTAGCCGCTATTTATTATGTATTCATTAATGAATCACCTATTGCTTTTCCTTGGCTAATGTTTTGGCACTTTACATTGTTGATAACTGGACTGAGTTTTAAATTGTTTTATGTGATGATTTTAGCCTCGACACCTAATAAAAAACACACAAACAAATAAAAAATCAATAAAAATCAATAAAAATCAATAAGATTAGTAGAGATATTATTTAATAATGACATTTAATTTGAATCTAAAAAATAAAAAAAAAATTCGTTATATTTTTTCTGAAGCACGTAAATACCTAGGCATTGAAGAAAACAGTACCTCACACCTTGAAAAAATACTTTCAGGTATTGGTGCGATGATCTCAATATATCTTTGCCAACTATTGATGGCTCCATATATTGAACAACCTAGCTCGTTATTGATAATCGGCTCTATGGGAGCGAGTGCCACACTAGTATATGCGCTCCCTCATGGTGCATTATCGCAACCCTGGCATGTTTTTGGCGGACATTTAGTTTCAGCGTTGGTTGGCATATTATGTTATCAACATATTACCGATCCTTTATTGTCAGGTGCTGTTGCTGTGGGTGGTGCGGTATTGGCAATGTATTTTTTACGTTGTTTACATCCGCCTGGTGGCGCTACCGCGTTGTTTTGTACACAAGGTGGTGAGTATGTATATAACCTAGGCTTTAGCTTTATATGGGATCCTTTATTGCCTAGCGTATTAATTATAATTGGCATTGGTGTATTATTTAATGCGCCTTTTTCATGGCGTAGATACCCTGCTCACTTAAATTTTAGCAAGGTTAGCAGTCAACAGTCCGTAAATTCGTTAAGCCATGAAGATGTAAGTGCCGCTTTATTACAGCTCGATTCATTTGTCGATATAAGTACTGAAGAATTAGCACTTATTTTTGACCGCGCCTTAGTTCACTCTGTTGCTAACAAACCCAAAAAGAAACAAGAGTTAAAGCCTAATCACTTTTACAGTAATGGATCTTTAGGTGAAAGTTGGAACATAAAACAAATAACCAGTATTGAAAAAGCTAAAGTGCACTTTAAAATTATTGCCGGTAAAGGTAAGGGGTTAATGAAAGTGGGTAACCAGAGTAGTTTTCAAAAATGGGCAAAATTTGAAGTGGAATTATTTCAAGGAAACTGGATAAAAAAATCACTATAAAAGCGTTTTTGCATATAGTTTTTGCATATATGAATTTAAAGAGTTTATGTCATCTTTTACTATTGTAAGTTACCGTTGCAACTCAGCGGTACTTCTCTTTTTAACATCATAAAATATTTATGTAGCTTTATTCTAAAAAAACGCCCCGAAAACACCTTTATCAAACCACCAACAAATAACTCAATAGTTTGATTTATAAGAACTAAAAAACAAAATAAAAATATTAATTTTTATTTGTATTCATCCAAATAAAAAGGTGATAAATTCTGCAAAACACGAGCATTTCACTGATTATCACGAACTCATAATCCGTCCTACATCTACTGAAAACCACCTCAAATGGCAATGCATCGTGATAACCAATATTGTATTATTTTAAGGAAAACCCAAACGTGTACAAAACACTCATTGTAGTAGATGGTGAGCATGTTGACCTTGGTGAAGGTCGCTCTGATGTTATTAGTTTTGAAAAATATTTTCGTGAATACCCTAAATTAAATGAGCCGAAAACGCGCATTATTAATTTATGCGACACTGACCAATATTTAAGTAAAGGTTATTACTGCTCTTTACTTGCTGAAGCCCGAAACCATAGTGTTTTACCTAGCGTAAAAACCATTAATGGTTTACGTAATATGGCGCATGACAGCGACAATTTTGCGCTATTAGCTAACTTGGTTAACACGTTAAAAGTTAATCTTACCAGTAATTTAACTACGATTAACAAACACGTATTTTTTGGTAAAACCAACGATAATACACTTGATAAGTTAACCGCTAAAATATTTGCTTTGTACCCTGCCCCATTGCTCAATTTAACGGTGCAATTGCTGGATGTAAAACCAACGATAACAATTACCCCTATGTCTTTTTCTGAGCTTGATGGTCAGCAAAAACAAGAGTTTTTATCGCAGCTAGATGACTTTAAACAAACGGTATGGCGCATAAACAAAAATCGTAAAAATTCACGTTGGGATATGGCGATATTAGTTGATCATAACGATAAAGTTCCACCGAGTAATAAAGAAGCTATTGCACGTTTTGTTAAAGCCGCTGGCAAATATGGCATTAACGCTGAAGTCGTCAGTATTGATCAAATAGACAATATTGCCCATTACGATGCGTTATTTATTCGTGAAACAACGGCAATTGACCATCATACTTATCGTTTAGCCCGCAAAGCTGAAGACTTAGGTTTAGTGGTAATGGATGATCCCGACTCAATTTTACGATGCTGTAATAAAGTGTATTTACACGACGCTTTTAATTATAAAAAAGTGCGTAGTTTAAAAACTGAAGTCGTAAACGATCAAAGCTCAGACACAATAGCCTTTTTAGAGAAAACCTTTGGTTATCCTATGGTATTAAAATTACCTGAAGGATCTTTTTCTAATGGCGTATTTAAAGCGAAAAATCGTGAAGAGCTAACGGTTAAACTTGATGAATTACTTAAAATCAGTGCCCTTGTATTAGTTCAAGAATATATGTTCACCGATTTTGACTGGCGTATTGGCGTGTTAAATGGCCGAGCGATTTATGCCTGTAAATATTTTATGGCACGCGGTCATTGGCAAATTTACAACCATAGCTCTAGCCGATTTTTCTCTGGTGGTTTTGAAACATTACCAACCTTTGAAGTACCCAAATATGTATTAGACTCAGCACTAAAAGCGGTAAGTGTTGTGGGCAACGGTTTATACGGTGTTGATGTAAAAGATGTTGATGGCAAAGCGTATGTACTTGAAGTTAATGATAACCCGAGTATTGATTACAAAATTGAAGACGCTTACTTAAAAGATGAGCTGTATATGCAAATTATGGCTGAATTTCATCGTCGTTTAGAAGATCGCGGTCGCTAACAGTGATGGTAAATACAGCGAAAGTAATAGGACAATATCAATATAGACTAGCGCAGAAAGATGACTTATCTGCGCTCGTTGCCTTAGAGAATAAGTGCTTTGCATATGACAAATTAAGTCAACGCAGCTTACGCCATTGGATAACAGCTAAACACGGTATTTTATTGGTTGTTGAAGATGTTAACTTTGATGTTGATGTTGATGTTGATGTTGATGTTGATAAAAAAACTACTCATGCCAATACAAATAAACAACTAAATTCATTACTAGGTTATGGTTTAGTTTGGCGTTATAACGGCACTAAGGTAGCGAGGTTGTACTCGTTAGCTGTAGACGCTAACTACCGAGGACAAAATATTGCGAGTGAGATATTAACCCAGCTAGAAGTTGAAACAGTAAGGTATGGGCATTCTCTTTTGCGCTTAGAAGTATCACAAAAAAACTCTAAAGCAATATCATTATACGAACGATTAAACTATCGGGTCTTCGGTGAATATAGTGATTATTATGAAGACGGTAGTGATGCTTATCGAATGCAAAAAGCCTTACTATAAAAGAGCTCGATTACTACTTACCCTCACACGTCATCCCCGAGTTGTCTTGTCGGGGATCCAGTTGTTTGAGTCAATGATTACAAGCGCATGGATCT
Source organism: Colwellia sp. E2M01 (assembly GCF_018860585.1). Taxonomy (GTDB): domain Bacteria; phylum Pseudomonadota; class Gammaproteobacteria; order Enterobacterales; family Alteromonadaceae; genus Colwellia. The sequence goes on along the minus strand of NZ_JAHKPR010000068.1, from coordinate 99 downwards.
TCGACTAGACATTTCGAAGATGACGTAAAATCTACTGTCTATTTGATTAAGTTAACGACTTACTCGCCGCTAAAGCACGCGCAGCATGTAGCTTTCAAT
>NZ_JAHKPR010000079.1 GCF_018860585.1 Colwellia sp. E2M01 | reverse complement strand
GCTGAGTGGGAAAGAACTTAATCAAATTGGTATAAGCTTGTATTGATGTTTTCAATAGGGAAAGGCAGAAGTAGTATTTACGGGTTTAATTTATTATTTAACCCGTAAATAAAATAGCCTACCTTATTGCTCTGTCATCGCTGTGATAGCTAATAGATACCAAGCGGTATTTTCTAGGCGTTGTTGAAGCCAGCGCCAATTATTCTCATCTGGTCCTTCAGCCCATGTAATGCCATAACCATTTGGATCGAGTGTTGCGCCCGTAATGCCATTTGAAATACCGCCATTTAGCATGGTACCTGCACTAATAGCGTGTGGTGGATTATCAACACCAAATCCATATAGCATACTTACTTTGTATGGATTACTACCCATGATCCAATCGATTTGGCTTTGGGCAAAGTGAGCAACTTCATCGTTAACACCAAAAGTCCCCTGTCGATCGTTATGGGTTTGTTGCCCACCCCAAATTGCTGCTGTAGATAAAGATGCTATCCGAGAATTTTCACCTTGCCACCAGTTATTTTCATCGTTTACATGTGGCATAAAAAAGCCTTCTTGCTCTTTAGAGTAGATGTTATCTTGATAAACTTTAAAGTTTTGACGAGCTAAATTAAATGGGTTAGTTACCCTTGTGTTTAAAGCAAGTTGATAATCTAAAGCGAGCTTAATAGTGCGTTTTGTTTTGTTCTGAATTTTGAGAGTACGCTCAATGGTTAAATAATCAATTAATGCAATAATAGGCAAGCCTGCTTCAGCACCATGATAAAAAGGTCTCTCATTATCATCACTAGTAAAAAATCCTTGTGGTGTCATTCTATTATTTAATTTATGTGCACGTTGGCGAGCAACCTGGAGATATATACTTTTTTTAGTAATACGATAAAGTTCAGTTGCTGCTATAAGCGCAGTGTAATCGTCAATAATATTCTCTTTACCATTATCGAGATAAGTTAAATTATGTTGTTGTAAATGTGCAAAAGCACGTTCTGCATCAATTAAGTATTGTTTGGCTGAAAACTCTCCTTGTATACCTGTTTTATTACTTAACTCGTAGGCCCTTGCTAATGCAGCAATGGCAATGCCTGCACCTTCACGAAATGCAGCGGGATAATTATTTGTATAGACTTCTTCTGTATAGTCGTATGCGGCAATTAAGCGTTCTTCATCTAAGTCTTCGTTATTAAGGGTTTGACTGTTTAAAATATTACCGTAGAAATAACCGTCTTGATCCAGAATTCGATGTAAATAATCAGCTCCCCAGATAACTTCCTCTGCAAGAGCAGTGGTTAAATGATTTCTATCGTACAATGCACTTAATTTACTATAAGACTTTGCCATTGCCCAAGCGGCAAATGCTCCTTGCTGGGTAGCTAGAAAATTAGCGTGCTGAAAATCACTTAAATATTTATTTTGATTACTACCTGAATTTACCCAACCGCCAGAAACATCAACATAACGTTCAGTATTATTAATGCGGATTGCTTTATCTTGTGGATTAGTATGGCGACTCGCTTTAAAGTAATTAATTAATGATTTAGTTGTTAAGGTAAAATAGGCGTTTCTTTTAATAGTAAAACTAGCAGAAGTTACTTGTTGTTTTTGTGTGGTGACTACAACATGAAATTCACCACTACGTTGTACGGAAGAAAAATCAGCGAGATAATATTGCGCACCTTGCCCCCACTCGTTAAAAGTAGGCTGAGCATCAAGATTACCCTGATAAACAACATTACTACCTTGATAAACAATAAAGCGTCTGGCTGTTTCACCTATTGGTAAAGCAATAATCGCTTTTTTAGGAGCTAATATATCAAATGCGACTTGGTTAACATAAATATTTGCTTGAGTTAAGTCGGGTGGGTTGCTTGGCGGTAAAGATTTAGTACTACTACACGCTGATATAAACGCAAGCAGAGCAACAAGTACTAATTGATTAAAATGAGTTAATGCGGGTCTAACAGTCATATTAATGTATATCCATAATATCATATAAATAATTGTTACCCATAACATAGCCCATTGTATAGCGTTTGATAATAGCTAACTTATTAAAATAACTTTGCTTGAGGTGATATGGCGCTTGTTAGTGATTAAATATACTGTATGTATTAGCGTTTTAATTAAGAAAGAACTTGATATAACGTACTTGGTTAATATATAATCCGCTGCCGCTTATTTTTAGCGCGCACTAAATGCGTTTCAAAAGTTTATGTAAATAACACTTTTGAGGTGAATTTTGTAAAACAGGGAAGCGAAAATGTGATGTTAAATAGCTAATGCTAATTTAACACTATATAAATCGCGTTAATTACCCAAACACAAGGTATTTTAAAATGGCTAAGAAAGTCCAAGCTTTAATCAAGCTACAAGTTGCTGCTGGTGCAGCAAACCCGTCACCACCAGTTGGTCCTGCACTAGGTCAACACGGTGTTAACATTATGGAATTCTGTAAAGCGTTTAACGCAAAAACAGATTCTTTAGAAAAAAACGCTCCGGTTCCAGTAGTAATTACTGTATATAACGATCGTTCGTTTACTTTCGAAACTAAAACTCCACCTGCTGCTTATTTATTATTAAAAGCTGCTGGTGTTAAAAGCGGCTCTGGTCGTCCTAACACTGAAAAAGTTGGTACTGTAACTACAGCACAACTTGAAGAAATCGTTAAGACAAAAGAACCTGATTTAACTGCTGGTTCACTTGAAGCTGCAGTGCGTACCATTGCGGGTTCTGCTCGTTCAATGGGTTTAGTGGTAGAGGACTAATCAATGGCTAAATTATCAAAACGCGCTCGTCTTATCCGTGAAAAAGTAGACGCAACAAAAGAATACGATATCAATGAAGCAGTTGCTTTATTAAAAGAATTTGCTACAGCTAACTTCCGTGAAAGCGTTGACGTTGCAGTAAACCTTGGTATCGATGCACGTAAATCAGACCAAAACGTTCGTGGCGCTACAGTATTACCAAATGGTACTGGCCGTGATGTACGTGTTGCTGTATTTACACAAGGTGCAAACGCAGAGAAAGCTTTAGAAGCTGGTGCTGACGTTGTAGGTATGGAAGACTTAGCTGAGCAAGTAAAAGCTGGCGAAATGAACTTCGACGTTGTTATTGCTTCTCCAGATGCAATGCGTGTTGTAGGTCAACTAGGTCAAATCTTAGGCCCACGTGGTTTAATGCCTAACCCTAAAGTTGGTACAGTAACTCCTGACGTAGCTGGCGCTGTTAAAAACGCTAAGTCTGGTCAGATCCGTTACCGCAATGACAAAAACGGTATCATCCATACTACTATCGGTAAGGCTGATTTCGAAGCTGCTCAATTGCAAGAAAACTTAGAAGCATTGCTTGAAGCGCTTAAAAAAGCAAAACCTGCAAATGCTAAAGGTCAATACTTGAAGAAAGTTTCTCTTTCTACAACTATGGGTGCCGGCTTAGCCGTTAACCAAGCGAGCCTTTCTCAAGCTTAATATTTATTGGTAATTAATTACCGATAAATTCTTGAGTAAAGTTTCGAGTATTGAATCTTTACAAGGGGTAAATTATAACCTATAATTTCGCCCCTTAAATTTTGGTAGGAGTTGTGTACTTTTATAGTAAATGGTTAAGTTATTTATGACATAACGGTTAACTTTAAGTCACAGCCCCACATCCAAGACCGTAGGTGCAGTTAATTCTTCTGATTTAACCGCTTAATTTTACCTACGTAGATGGTGATTACCCAGATATTTCCTTAAATTTTCTGGTCCTCGCCGTAATGGCCTAGATAATAAGAAATTATTAGCTAGGGATTGTAAATACCGGTCTTATTATTAGAGATATACCGGTTTTAAACCAGGAGTTAAAGCCAATGGCTATCAATCTTGATGACAAAAAAGCAATTGTTGCTGAAGTTCAAGAAGCTGCTAGTGGCGCTCACTCAGTTGTAATCGCGGATGCCCGTGGTGTTACAGTTGAAGCAATTACTGTATTGCGTAAGCAAGCACGTGAAAATGGCGTATGGATGAAAGTTGTCCGTAACACATTAGCACGTCGCGCAGTAGAAGGTACTCCTTTTGAATGTGTTTCTGACGTATTCAAAGGTCCTTCATTACTTGCTTTTTCTAGTGATCACCCAGGTGCTGCTGCACGTTTATTCTCAGACTTCGCTAAAACTAACGAAGCTTTTGAATTAAAAGCAGCTGCATTTGAAGGTAACGCAGTAGACGTAAACATGTTAGCTAAGCTACCAACTTACGACGAAGCGATTGCACGTTTAATGAGCGCAATGAAAGAAGCATCTGCAGGCAAATTATGCCGCACGATTGCTGCAGTACGCGATCAGAAAGAACAAGAAGCTGCTTAATATTCTTACGCTTTGTAAGAGTTACCCTGCAATATATGCAGGTTAAATTAAGAAGATTCTTTAACATTATAGTTATTCAAACAATAGATAATGCGACTTTCAATAAAGAAAGCGTAATATTGTTTACTAAAAACAGGAAATTAAACCATGTCTCTATCTAAAGACGATATCCTAAACGCAATTGCTGAAATGTCAGTAATGGACGTTGTAGAACTAATTGAAGCAATGGAAGAAAAATTCGGCGTATCAGCTGCTGCAGCTGTTGCTGTTGCTGGCGGTGACGCTGGTGCTGCTGCTGCTGAACAAACTGAATTTGATGTTGTATTAACTAGCTTCGGTGAGAAGAAAGTTGCAGTAATCAAAGCAGTTCGTGGCGCTACAGGTTTAGGCCTTAAAGAAGCTAAAGATTTAGTTGAAGCATTAGGTACGCTTAAAGAAGGCGTAGAAAAAGCTGAAGCAGAAGAAATCAAGAAAGTTCTTGAAGAAGCTGGTGCTTCTGTTGAACTTAAATAATCTATTTTTAAACAGATTATTTGCCTGAAACGGCATGGCTGGTGATTTAAACGTCACCGGCCTTTTTGCGCTTTTGTTGTTAGTAAATAAGTGATATTTTTATATACTGATAATTTTCTATTAAGCGTTTAGGTACTTTTTCTAAATATTTAGAAAATTATCTAGTAATATTTAGACGTAAATATTACAGCATAACCTGTCTAACTGAGTTATATAGCATAACTCAGTAGGCAGATTTGGCCATAACCAGCAAGCTGAGGAACCCCATGGCTTACTCATACTTTGAGAAAAAGCGAATTAGAAAGGACTTTGGTAAAAGTGCACAAGTAATGGAATATCCATTCTTGTTGTCCATTCAACTCGATTCTTTCCGCAAGTTTATTGATATTGACGCAACAGGTGAAACCGGTCTAGAGGCTGCTTTTCGTTCTATTTTTCCAATCAAAGCTTATTCAGGTAGCTCAGAATTACAATATGTAAGCTATCGTTTAGGTGAACCATTATTTGACGTAAAAGAATGTCAAATACGTGGTGTGACTTATTCTGCACCATTACGCGTAAAATTACGCTTAGTGGTATACGATAAAGAAGCCGCAGCAGGTACTGTTAAAGATATCAAAGAACAAGAAGTGTACATGGGCGAAATCCCGTTGATGACAGATAACGGTACTTTCGTAATTAATGGTACTGAGCGTGTTATCGTTTCACAATTACATCGTTCTCCAGGTGTATTCTTTGATCACGATAAAGGTAAAACGCATTCATCGGGTAAAGTATTATATAACGCACGTGTTATTCCTTACCGCGGTTCATGGTTAGACTTTGAGTTTGATCCAAAAGATAACTTATTTGTACGTATAGATAGACGCCGTAAATTACCTGCGTCAATCATTTTACGCGCATTAGAATATTCTACAGAAGAAATTCTAGCGATGTTCTATGACACAACTAATTTCACCATTAAAGGTGATAAGTTGATCATGGATCTGATCCCTGAACGTCTTCGTGGTGAAACCGCTATTTTTGATATTTCAATCAAAAAAGGCGAGGTTCTAGTTGAATCAGGTCGTCGTATTACTGCACGTCACATTCGTTCTTTAGAAAAAGCGAAAGTTGACAAGTTAGAAGTACCAGCTGATTACATCGTTGGCCGTGTTTTATCAAAAGCCTACATCGACAAATCTACAGGTGAAGTGATTGCTGAAGCAAACGCTGAAATCACCTTAGAATTATTAGCCGAGCTTAGCCAAGCGGGCCATAAAGTATTATCTACTTTATACATGAACGAATTCGATGTTGGTTCATACATGTCAGACACTATTCGTGTTGACGGTTCAACTAACAAGCTTGAAGCGTTAGTTGAAATTTACCGCATGATGCGCCCAGGTGAGCCACCAACGAAAGATGCTGCGGAAACGTTGTTTAACAACTTATTCTTTGCTGCTGAACGTTATGACTTATCAACTGTAGGTCGTATGAAGTTCAACCGTCGTGTTGGTAATGCAGATGATATAGGTTCAGGAATCTTATCAAACGAAGATATTATTGCGGTAATGAAAACCTTAATCGACATTCGTGACGGTAAAGGTGAAGTTGATGATATTGATCACTTAGGTAACCGTCGTATACGTTCTGTTGGTGAAATGGCAGAAAACCAATTCCGTGTTGGTCTTGTTCGTGTTGAACGTGCAGTACGTGAACGTTTAAGTCTTGGTGACTTAGATGCGATCATGCCACAAGATTTAATTAACGCTAAGCCAATTTCTGCGGCAGTGAAAGAGTTTTTCGGCTCATCGCAATTGTCACAGTTTATGGATCAAAACAACCCGTTATCAGAAGTAACGCATAAGCGTCGTATCTCAGCATTAGGCCCAGGTGGTTTAACGCGTGAACGTGCTGGTTTTGAAGTGCGAGATGTACATCCAACGCATTACGGTCGTGTTTGTCCAATCGAAACGCCTGAGGGTCCAAACATTGGTTTGATCAACTCGCTTTCTTGTTACGCACGTACCAACGATTACGGTTTCTTAGAAACACCATACCGCAAAGTAATTGACGGTGTAGTGACTGATGAAATTGATTACTTATCAGCTATTGAAGAGGGTAACTTTGTTATCGCTCAGGCAAATGCTGAACGTGACGCTGATAATAAGTTAATTCAAGACTTAGTTAACTGTCGTCATAAAAATGAGTTTACCTTAAAAGTTTCTGCTGAAGTTCAGTATATGGACGTTTCTCCACAACAAATTATCTCTGTTGCGGCGTCACTTATCCCATTCCTTGAACACGATGATGCTAACCGTGCCTTGATGGGTTCGAACATGCAACGTCAAGCTGTACCTACCTTACGAGTTGATAAGCCGCTTGTTGGTACGGGTATGGAAAAAGTAGTAGCTGTTGACTCTGGTGTAACTGCCGTTGCCAAACGTGGCGGTGTAGTAAGCTATGTTGATGCTTCACGTATCGTGGTAAAAGTTAACGAAAATGAAATGCACGCTGGTGAAGCGGGTATTGATATTTACAACTTAACTAAATACACACGTTCAAACCAAAACACTTGTATCAATCAACGTCCAGTGTGTCGTATGAATGAGCCAGTGGTTCGTGGTGATGTATTAGCAGATGGTCCTTCAACAGATATGGGTGAATTGGCTTTAGGTCAAAACATGCGTATAGCATTCATGCCTTGGAATGGTTACAACTTTGAAGATTCAATGTTGTTATCTGAGCGTGTGGCAATTGAAGACAGATTTACTACAATTCACATTCAAGAATTAACTTGTATCGCTCGTGATACTAAGTTGGGTAGTGAAGAAATTACTTCTGATATTCCAAACGTAGGTGAGTCTGCATTATCTAAGTTAGATGAAGCAGGTGTTGTTTACATTGGTGCTGAAGTAAATGGTGGAGATATCTTAGTTGGTAAAGTAACCCCTAAAGGTGAAACCCAACTTACACCAGAAGAAAAACTTTTACGTGCTATTTTCGGTGAGAAAGCAGCAGACGTTAAAGATAGTTCATTACGTGTACCTAACTCTGTTAAAGGTACTATCATCGATGTTCAAATCTTTACTCGTGACGGCGTTGAAAAAGATGCACGTGCGATTGAAATTGAACAAATGCAACTTAAAGAAGTTAAGAAAGATCTTGGCGATGAATTAAGTATCTTAGAAGATGGTATTTACGCACGTACTAAGAAACTATTATTAGCTTCAGGTTTAAATGAGTCTGACTTAACTTCAATGTCTCGCGACAAGTGGTTAACACAGAACTTATCTGACGAAGGACAACAAGCTGAGTTAGAACAAATTGCTGAGCAATTTGACAATATCAAAGAAGAGTTTGATAAGAAGTTTGAAGTTAAACGTCGTAAGATCACTCAAGGTGATGATTTACAACCTGGCGTATTAAAAATTGTTAAAGTTTACTTAGCTGTTAAGCGTCATATTCAGCCTGGTGATAAAATGGCTGGTCGTCATGGTAACAAAGGTGTTATTTCAAACGTAGTACCTGTTGAAGATATGCCATACGATGAGCACGGTGTGCCGGTAGATGTTGTATTGAACCCGTTAGGTGTTCCATCACGTATGAACATCGGTCAGATCTTAGAAACACATTTAGGTATGGCTGCTCGCGGTGTTGGTGAAAAAATCAACCGTATGCTTGAAGCACAACAAGAAATTCACAAACTACGTAACTTCTTACAAGATGTTTACAACGTAGGTGAATCTCGCCAAGAAGTTGATGTTGCTAGTTTCTCTGACGATGAAGTTATCCGTTTAGCGGGTAACTTACGTGCAGGTTTACCTGTTGCTACACCAGCATTTGATGGCGCAGCAGAAAAAGAAATTAAAGAGTTATTCAAGCTTGCTGATATGCCAGAAAGTGGACAATTCGTATTAACTGATGGCCGTACTGGTCGTCAATTTGAGCGTCCTGTTACTGTTGGTTATATGTACATGTTAAAACTAAACCATTTAGTTGATGACAAAATGCATGCTCGTTCAACTGGCTCTTACTCACTAGTAACTCAGCAACCACTTGGTGGTAAAGCTCAGTTCGGTGGCCAGCGTTTTGGTGAGATGGAAGTATGGGCACTTGAAGCATACGGTGCTGCATATACTCTTCAAGAAATGCTTACAGTTAAGTCTGATGATGTTAACGGTCGTACTAAGATGTATAAAAACTTAGTTGACGGTGATCATCGCATGGAGCCAGGGATTCCTGAGTCATTCAATGTATTGTTGAAGGAAATCCGCTCGTTAGGTATTAACATCGAGTTGGACAAAGACTAGGTTTCTAACCAAAAGTCAGCCGAGTTTACTCTGAGGAGTAAACCGGTTAGTGAACAAGGCAAATGATTTTGCCTTGTTCTCAAAGTTTAACTCCGACAGGAGAAGTGTGTGAAAGATTTACTTAAGTTTCTTAAGCAACAGAATCAAACTGAAGATTTTGATGGTATCCGTATTGGATTAGCATCACCTGACTTAGTACGTTCATGGTCATTTGGTGAAGTTAAAAAGCCAGAAACCATCAACTACCGTACTTTTAAGCCAGAACGTGACGGTTTATTCTGTGCGCGTATATTTGGTCCAGTTAAAGACTACGAATGTCTTTGTGGTAAATATAAACGCTTAAAGCATCGTGGTGTTATCTGTGAAAAATGTGGCGTAGAAGTTACATTGACTAAAGTTCGTCGTGACCGTATGGGTCATATCGAATTAGCAAGTCCAGTGGCCCACATTTGGTTCTTAAAATCATTACCATCACGTATTGGTTTACTACTTGATATGACGTTACGTGATATTGAGCGTGTGCTTTATTTTGAATCTTATGTTGTTACCGAACCTGGTATGACAACATTAGAGAAAAGCCAAATTCTAACGGAAGAAGAATATCTTGATGCGTTAGAAGAGCACGGTGATGAATTCGATGCCTTAATGGGTGCTGAAGCTGTTTTAGCTTTACTACAACAAATAGATCTTGACGGTGAAGTAGCGCAAATGCGTGAAGAATTACCTGAAATCGGTAGTGAAACTAAACGTAAAAAAATTACTAAGCGTTTAAAATTAATGGAAGCATTTGCTGCTTCTGGCAACAAGCCAGAGTGGATGATCATGAATGTTCTTCCAATTTTACCGCCAGATTTACGTCCGTTAGTTCCTCTAGATGGTGGTCGTTTTGCGACTTCTGACTTGAACGATCTATACCGTCGTGTAATCAACCGTAACAACCGTTTAAAACGTCTTTTAGACTTAGTAGCACCAGACATTATCGTACGTAACGAAAAGCGTATGTTACAAGAGTCTGTTGATGCTCTATTAGATAACGGTCGTCGTGGCCGTGCTATTACGGGTTCTAACAAACGTCCTCTTAAATCTCTTGCTGATATGATCAAGGGTAAGCAAGGTCGTTTCCGTCAAAACTTACTAGGTAAACGTGTAGATTACTCAGGTCGTTCTGTAATCACCGTTGGTCCTACATTGAAATTACATCAATGTGGTTTACCTAAGAAGATGGCATTAGAATTATTTAAGCCATTTATCTACGGTAAATTAGAAGCACGTGGTTTAGCGACTACGATTAAAGCGGCTAAAAAATTAGTAGAACGTGAGGGCGCTGAAGTTTGGGATGTACTTGATGAAGTAATCCGCGAACATCCAGTTATGCTTAACCGTGCACCAACACTTCATAGATTGGGTATCCAAGCGTTTGAACCAGTGTTAATTGAAGGTAAAGCAATTCATCTTCATCCACTAGTTTGTGCGGCATACAACGCCGATTTCGATGGTGACCAAATGGCGGTACACGTACCGTTGACAATCGAAGCGCAAATGGAAGCACGTACGTTGATGATGTCAACGAACAACGTTCTAGCACCAGCAAACGGTGAGCCAATTATCGTACCATCACAAGATGTTGTATTAGGTCTTTATTACCTAACGCGCTTTTGTATCAATGGTAAAGGTGAAGGCATGGTCTTCATCGACGAGAAAGAAGTAGAAAAAGCATACCGTACTGGTGTAGCTGAACTTCATGCTCGTATAAAAGTTCGTATCACTGAGCATGTTAAAAATGCTGACGGTGAATGGGATGCAGTAACTACATTACGTGATACTACGGTTGGTCGTGCAATCATGTGGCAAGTATGTCCTAAGGGCTTACCTTTTGATCTTATTGATCAACCACTTGGTAAAAAACCAATTTCAAAATTGATTAACCATGCTTACCGTAACTTAGGTTTAAAGCAAACGGTTATGTTTGCTGACCAAATCATGTACACAGGTTTCCATTACGCGATGATCGCAGGTTGTTCTGTTGGTATCGACGATATGGTTATCCCAGATGCTAAGTACACTATCATCGAAGATTCAGAAGCGGAAGTTGCTGAAATTCAAGCACAGTTTGACCAAGGTCTTGTAACTGCGGGTGAGAAGTACAACAAAGTAATCGATATCTGGTCATCTGCTAACGAAAAAGTTTCGAAAGCGATGATGGACAACTTATCAAAAGAAACTGTGATCAACCGTGATGGGGAGCCGGAAGTACAAGATTCTTTCAACTCTATTTTCATGATGGCTGACTCAGGCGCTCGTGGTAGTGCTGCACAGATTCGTCAGTTAGCAGGTATGCGTGGCTTGATGGCTAAACCAGATGGTTCAATCATCGAAACTCCAATCACCGCTAACTTCCGTGAAGGTTTGAACGTATTACAATACTTCATCTCAACGCATGGTGCGCGTAAAGGTCTTGCCGATACAGCACTTAAAACAGCTAACTCGGGTTACTTAACTCGTCGTTTAGTTGACGTTGCACAAGATTTAGTTGTTACAGAGCATGACTGTGGTACGCACGACGGTTTATTAATGACACCATTAATTGAAGGTGGTGATGTTGTTGAACCATTACGCGAACGTGTTCTAGGTCGTGTAGTTTGTGAAGACGTATTCATTCCAGGTACTGAAGAGGTATTATTACCTCGTAATACCTTAATTGATGAAGCACTGTGTGACGTTATCGAAGCTAACTCAGTTGATCAAATTAAAGTACGCTCAATTATTACTTGTGAAACTGATTTTGGTATTTGTGCTAACTGTTACGGTCGTGATTTGGCTCGTGGACATATGATCAACCAAGGTGAAGCGATTGGTGTTGTGGCAGCACAATCTATCGGTGAACCAGGTACACAGTTAACAATGCGTACGTTCCATATCGGTGGTGCGGCATCTCGTGCTACTGCAGAGAACAGTGTACAAGTTAAAAATACAGGTCACTTGAAATTACAAAACGCTAAGTTTGTAACTAACTCAGACGATAACCTTGTTATTACATCACGTTCATCTGAATTAACTATTATCGATGAAATGGGTCGTGAGAAAGAGCGCTATAAAGTGCCTTACGGTTCAATACTTTCGAAGAATGATGGTGAAGAAGTTGCTTCAGGCGACACAGTTGCTAACTGGGACCCGCATACTCACCCTATTATCACGGAAGTGGCAGGTAAGGTTCAATTCGTTGACTTACTTGATGGCGTGACTATGGTTCGTCAAACTGATGAATTAACTGGTTTATCAAGCATTGTTATCACTGATGCTGCACAGCGTAATGCTACAGGTAAAGAAATGCGTCCAGCATTGAAATTACTTGATGCTAAAGGTAAAGAAGTAATGATTGCCGGTACTGAAATACCAGCACTATACTACCTACCAGGTAATGCTATTGTAAACTTAGAAGATGGTTCAGATGTTGGTGTTGGTGATGCGTTAGCACGTATACCACAAGCGAGTTCAAAAACTCGTGATATTACCGGTGGTCTTCCACGAGTTGCTGATTTATTTGAAGCACGTAAACCTAAGCTTCCAGCTATCTTAGCTGAGAAAACAGGTGTTGTTTCATTTGGTAAAGAGACTAAAGGTAAAGTTCGTCTATTAATTACACAGCCTAACGGTGATGTTTATGAAGAGATGATCCCTAAAACACGTCAATTAAACATCTATGAAGGTGAGCCAGTAAACAAAGGTGAAGTAATTGCCGATGGTCCTGAATCTCCACATGATATCTTACGTTTACGTGGTGTTGCACCAGTTGCTAACTACATTGTTAACGAAGTACAAGAAGTTTATCGTTTACAGGGTGTTAAGATTAACGATAAGCACATTGAAGTTATCGTACGTCAAATGATCCGTAAGTGTGAAATTCTTGATGCAGGTGATTCAGAGTTCCTTAAAGGTGAACAAGTTGAAGTGGCGCGCGTTAATATCGCAAACCGTGAACTTGAAGCTGCCGGCAAGCAACCAGCTGAATACGAAATGCAAATGATGGGTATTACTAAAGCATCATTAGCAACTGAGTCATTTATTTCTGCTGCTTCTTTCCAAGAAACAACACGTGTACTTACTGAAGCTGCTGTTGCAGGTAAGAAAGACGGTTTACGTGGCTTGAAAGAAAACGTTATTGTTGGTCGCTTAATACCAGCAGGTACTGGTTACTCGTACCATCAAGAACGTGCTCGCATGAAAGCTGCTGAATTAGAGCCGGAAGTTGAAATGACTGTTTCTGCAGACGATGCAGAAAAAGCATTAGCTGACGCATTAAATGCTGACTTACTTTCAGACGATAATGCATAACAAATTATAGAGCTTATCGCTCATATAATTAAAACGTTATGATAAAACCCGTACTTTGCAAAAGGTACGGGTTTTTTGTTTTTATCCTAGTCTGTTTTAAAAGAAAAGTTTCTTTTATACAAAACAACGATCATTTTTTAGTATTGTGATCGTTTAAAAGGATCGTTTTGTTAATATTCTATCTATAATCGCGCTATAAACTACATAAACCTTGACAGCTCAATGCTTGACCTATAGAATTTCGCGACCTTATATTCTGTACTCAGTGTACATAATGTAAAAAGTAACGTAAAAAGTGTGATTTATTCATATTTTATGATCAGAGATAAGGTAAATATTACGAGCGTGTAAACTTTTCCCATTGATTTAAAGTTTACACAATAATTTATCAAGGCTACTTTCCTTGGTAACAACTAATCAGGAGCTATAATGGCAACTATTAACCAACTAGTACGTAAACCACGTGTTAGACAAGTAACAAAAAGTAACGTTCCAGCGTTACAAGCTTGTCCACAACGTCGTGGCGTTTGTACTCGTGTGTATACTACTACACCAAAAAAACCTAACTCAGCACTACGTAAAGTTGCTCGTGTTCGTTTAACTAACGGCTTCGAAGTTACTTCATACATCGGTGGTGAAGGTCACAACTTACAAGAGCATAGCGTGATTTTAATCCGTGGTGGTCGTGTTAAAGATTTACCAGGTGTGCGTTACCACACCGTTCGTGGCGCACTAGATTGTTCTGGTGTAAGCGATAGAAGACAAGGCCGTTCTAAGTACGGTGCTAAACGACCTAAATCTTAAGTTTCCATCCTTTACCCCTTTCTTAATTGAAAGATGGTAAACGATCAAAACGTTAAGTAAGGCCAAATACACAAATTTTATATTTAGTTATTTTGGATTTATCCTGAATACTACGGAGAATTAAGATGCCAAGAAGACGCGTCGTAGGGCAACGTAAAATATTGCCAGATCCTAAGTTCCATAACGAACTTTTAGCAAAATTCATCAACATCCTTATGGTTGATGGTAAGAAATCTACTGCCGAAAAAATTGTATACGGTGCATTAGACATTTTAACTGAAAAAAACGGTGAAAAAACTCATTTAGAGCTTTTTGAAACTGCTTTAGATAACATCCGCCCATCTGTCGAAGTTAAGTCTCGTCGCGTTGGTGGTTCTACTTATCAAGTTCCAGTTGAAGTTCGTCCGGTACGTCGTAATGCTCTAGCCATGCGTTGGTTAGTTGAAGCAGCTCGTAAACGTGGTGAAAAATCAATGGCTCAGCGCTTAGCTAACGAAATGTTAGATGCGTCTGATAGCAAAGGTTCTGCGGTTAAGAAACGTGAAGACGTTCACCGTATGGCTGATGCTAACAAAGCATTCGCTCACTACCGCTGGTAAGATAGCAGTACTGATTGATTGTTTTACTTACTGTAAAGTAAGTACATGGCTAGCAAGAGTTTCTCTTGCTAGCCATACTCATTTTACAGACTAGCGCTTTTAGTTCTATTTTTGTAAAATAGCGTGTTAAAACTAAGTATTATTAATTAACTAATTGGCTGTAACGAGCATATTCGAATAGTTAATTAATAACATTTAACAACGATTACTTGTTTTAATAATGAGTAATGTAAGAGGATTTCATTTTGGCCCGTATCACTCCTATAGAGCGCTACCGTAATATTGGTATTTGTGCGCATGTAGATGCAGGTAAAACGACAACCACAGAACGCGTATTGTTCTATACAGGTCTATCTCATAAAATTGGTGAAGTGCATGATGGCGCGGCAACAATGGACTGGATGGAACAAGAGCAAGAACGTGGTATTACCATTACCTCTGCAGCAACAACCTGTTTCTGGAAAGGTATGGAAGGTCAATTCGACTCACACCGTATTAATATCATTGACACCCCTGGCCACGTTGACTTCACCATTGAAGTTGAACGCTCTTTGCGTGTACTTGATGGTGCAGTATTAGTACTTTGTGGCTCTTCAGGTGTACAACCACAAACTGAAACTGTTTGGCGTCAAATGGAAAAATATGCGGTACCGCGTATTGTTTTCGTTAACAAAATGGACAGAACAGGTGCTGATTTTTACTCTGTTGTAGAACAACTAAAAAACCGTTTAGGCGCCAATGCCGTTCCTATGTACCTACCTATTGGTGCAGAAGATGAGTTTGAAGGTGTTGTCGATTTAGTTAAAATGAAAGCCATCAACTGGAATGAAAGTGATCAAGGTATGACCTTCACTTACGAAGATATTCCAGCTGATATGCAAGAAGTAGCCGAAGAGTGGCGTGATAATTTAATCTCAGAAGCTGCTGAAGCTAATGATGATTTAATGGAAAAATATCTTGAAGAAGGTGAGTTAACTGAAGCTGAAATTAAAGCTGGTTTACGTAGCAGAACGTTAGCTAACGAAATCATTTTATGTAGCTGTGGTAGCGCCTTTAAAAACAAAGGTGTACAAGCGGTACTTGATTCTGTAATTGAATACTTACCATCACCTACTGAAGTTGCTGCTATCACAGGTATCAACGACGACAAAGATGAAACTATTGGTACTCGCCCTGCAGAAGATGATGCACCGTTTGCCGCACTTGCTTTTAAAATTGCCACAGACCCTTTTGTTGGCACCTTGACTTTCTTCCGTGTATATTCAGGTGTAGTTAAAACTGGCGATAGCATTTATAATCCTGTAAAGGGTAAAAAAGAGCGCTTAGGTCGTATCGTACAAATGCATGCTAATGACCGTGAAGAAGTTAAAGAAGTACGCGCAGGTGATATTGCTGCTGCTATTGGTTTGAAAGATGTTACTACTGGTGATACTTTATGTGATTCAGGTAATGTTATTACTTTAGAACGCATGGAATTTCCAGAGCCAGTAATCTCAGTTGCGGTAGAGCCGAGAACATTAGCAGCTCAAGAAAAAATGGGTATTGCCTTAGGTAAACTTGCTGCAGAAGATCCATCGTTTAAAGTAGCAACAGACGATGAAACAGGACAAACAATCATCTCGGGTATGGGTGAATTACACTTAGATATCCTAGTTGAACGAATGAAACGTGAATTTGGGGTTGAATGTAACGTAGGTAACCCACAAGTATCTTATAGAGAAACGATTCGTAGTACTGTTGAAGTTGAAGGTAAATTTGTACGTCAATCTGGCGGTAAAGGTCAGTTTGGTCATGTTTGGTTGAAAATGGAACCAAATGAAGAAGGTGCAGGTTTTGAGTTTATCAACGAAATTGTTGGCGGCGCAGTACCAAAAGAATTTATCCCTGCAGTGGAAAAAGGCTGTAAGGAACAAATGGATAGCGGTGTTTTAGCCGGCTACCCATTACTAGACATAAAAGTAACACTTTATGATGGCTCTTTTCATGATGTAGACTCTAACGAGATTGCATTTAAAGTAGCTGCATCTATGGGCTTTAGAAAGGGTGCGCTTGAAGCAAATCCTGTTATATTAGAGCCGATGATGAAAGTTGAAGTTACCACACCAGAAGCCAATATGGGTGATGTTGTTGGTGACTTAAACCGCCGTCGCGGTATGATAGACGGAATGGACGAAGGTCCAGCAGGTTCGAAAATTGTAAATGCATTGGTACCGTTAGCCGAAATGTTTGGTTATGCTACCGACTTGCGTAGTGCTACACAAGGCCGTGCATCTTACTCTATGGAGTTTCAGCAATATAGTGAAGCGCCGAAATTGGTAGCACAAAAAATTATGGAAACTCGTTAGAGAATCCATTAAAAATTTTTATATTTACATCTGGCAAGGTCATTTTGACTGCGCCTTTTAATTTAATAGTTTACTAAACTTTAAGGTAATTGAAAAATGGCTAAAGAAAAATTTGAACGTTCGAAACCACATGTAAACGTTGGTACTATCGGTCACGTAGATCACGGTAAAACAACGTTAACAGCTGCTATCTCTGCAGTATTAACTAAAGCACACGGTGGTGATGTTAAAGATTTCGCACAAATCG
>NZ_JAHKPR010000075.1 GCF_018860585.1 Colwellia sp. E2M01 | reverse complement strand
CCCAACTTGGCTTATTGGTGATACTAAACGTAGTTGTATCACCCGTATCGTCATCAGTTACCGTAGGGGTAAAGCTGTACGCTGCATCTTCTGCAACGCTTAACGTTGGCGATCCCGAAATAACAGGCGCAGTATTGGAAGGAGTAACAACCGTTGAATTAATTGCACTTTCAACTGGTGTACCGCTAGCATTTGCGTTTACTGGCGTAACTTCAAAGCTGATGTATTTACCAACTTGTGCCCCCGTTAAAGTGAAGTTTTCAGTAGTCGCTACCTGGGTTTTTCCTGTGCCGCTGGCATCATTTGACGCATACCATTTGAAAGTACTGGTGGTTTCTGCATCAGAGTCAACATCGGCGTACGTATAACTACTCGTCAGTAACTCCCCGGCTTGAAGTGTGCCTGAGAAACTTACCGAACTAGCTGTTGGCGCCGAATCTGCAGCAGCGACAGCCGTTGAGTTAATTGCACTTTCAACTGGTGTACCGCTGGCATTTGTGTTTACTGGCGTAACTTCAAAGCTAATGTATTTACCCGCTTGCGCCCCCGTTAAAGTGAAGTTTTCAGTAGTTGCTATTTGAGTTTTTCCTGTACCACTGGCATCATTTGACGCATACCATTTAAAAGTACTGGTGGTTTCTGCATCAGAGTCAACATCGGCGTACGTATAGCTACTCGTCAGTAACTCCCCGGCTTGAAGTGTGCCTGAGAAACTTACCGAACTAGCTGTTGGCGCCGAATCTGCAGCAGCGACAGCCGTTGAGTTAATTGCACTTTCAACTGGTGTACCGCTGGCATTTGTGTTTACTGGCGTAACTTCAAAGCTGATGTATTTACCCGCTTGCGCCCCCGTTAAAGTGAAGTTTTCAGTAGTTGCTATTTGAGTTTTTCCTGTACCACTGGCATCATTGGACGCATACCATTTAAAAGTACTTGTGGTTTCTGCATCAGAGTCGGTATCAGTGTAGGTATAATTACTTGTAAGTAACTCACCTACTTGTAACGTACCAGAGAAGCTAACCGATGTTGCTACTGGCGCGGTATCAGTCCCAGAGTCAGTGCCAATAACATTTATTCCTTGCCAATATAAACTCGCGTTCATACAGCCAGCAATACTTGCTGGCCCTCCCCCTGAGCAATGTCCTCCTGTCGTGGTATGCCAAATATGATTAGCGCCATTACACGCCGCTTTATTTAAATGGCTTTTCATAACGTTGGCTTGATCGGTTACTGTTGGTGTGGGAGATAAAGCTGAATTCGGCGCAAGCGTACCCCCGCCAAGATTAACTTGCAAACAGAAGTCAACAAACGTTTTCCTACCAACGATATTACCTGATAGCTTAGCACTCACGCTCTCTTTCACGGTTAAGAGATCATTTTTTTGTAAGAAATCTAACGCATTTTGATCAATATTTATCTTAGCTGTGTCAATATTATTTTTAGATGCATTCGTAAAAGCGCCAAAAGCAGCCCGCTTAACTTTGCTACTTTGTTGTTGTAACTCATTTTGAGTTTTATCTGGTTTGGTTATAGCGATAGCTGATATATTTTTAATACTGCGAATACTAGAGAGCCCACTTCGATTTCGAGTAGAAGCGACCGCAGCCCCTGCTCCCATAAGTGCCAATAAAGGTAAGGTTGCTTTAATTACTTTCACTAATTTCTTTTTATCGCTTTTGTTACCTATAGATTCCATAGTGTCATATCTCCATTGTCCGCTGTTATATTTACAGTAGTGCTATACCCGTGACCAGTGAAGGTGAGTGATTATAGGTATAAATTAATATCAATTTTATTTATAGTTCATTATCTTCTATCTAACTTGTTATTTGAATAAATAAAAGTAGATAGTATTACCCATCGGTAAGTTCTGGATGACAAAAGTGGTTTCTCATTCTTGGATGATTGGGTTCAATCAGTTCAGGAAAGCTACAATCAGGGAGCACTGCTACATCATAAATTTGATCAACATTGCCCGTAAATTTGATATAACCTATTTCTTTCATCTGACCTGCTTCATTTTTGTCTTCCGTATCAAATAACCAAATACCTGAGTGAGTTTCATCATGTTTTAATGATATAGGGGCTGGCATAGATACATCTCCCTGACGTACCTTGGAAAGACCAGCAAACATAATGTGCCCATAAAAGTCCATACCACGAGTAAACCCTGGAACTTCTGCCAAAACTTCAGTAGTTTTTTGTTGAGGTTCGTAGCTACATATTTGACCGTGACCTGAGTTACAGAAATACACTTTGTTCTCATGCCACCTCGGAGAATGAGGCATGGTAAGCTCTTCCACAACAATACTATTCGATTCTACATCCATTAATGTGCCATTAAATTTAGCCCCTTTGCGCCACAGACCAGATTTATCATAAGTAGAGAAGGTCGTAACATAGGCAGGTTTACCGTCTTTTAAGGCCATGCCGTTTAAATGACACCTATCTTCAGGAACAAGCTCTGATATAAAATGGGGTTTCCA
The DNA here is from genome assembly GCF_018860585.1 of Colwellia sp. E2M01. Lineage (GTDB taxonomy): Bacteria > Pseudomonadota > Gammaproteobacteria > Enterobacterales > Alteromonadaceae > Colwellia. The sequence goes on along the minus strand of NZ_JAHKPR010000075.1, from coordinate 84,388 downwards.
GCGTGGCACAAAGCTTGAGTTTGGCTCTATTGTGCATAAACAAGAAAAACTAGAGTTAACGGCCCACAGCCCTTCATCGCCCCAATCAATATCGTGTATATTGATCATGCCTGAATAATGAGCTGAGCGAGTGATGAAACACGCATCTACCTTTTCATCAACCGGCGCGAATAATTTTTCTTGATACGCTTCTATTTTTTCTTGTTGTTTTTTTTGCGCTACTAATTGTTCTGGTGTAAGTTCTACAAAACTTTTATCACTAACATCGTTATTATTTTCGTCATCTTTAGTTTTTATTCTCGGTGCTGTAATATCTTGTTCAATCGAAGCTAATGGCTGTTTTAATTGTGTTAAAAGACCATCCTCTCGTTGAAAGTTAATTATTTGAGTAAAAATTCCCAAAGTAATTCCTTCATCTGTAACAGATAGCCCCATAGGTCTTGGAAAACTTTTAAAGTTAACATCGATACTTTCACCGTCGCTTCTGACCAGCATTAATCGTCCAGCTTGATAAGAAGTGAAAGCCAACGAAATATTTAATTTTTTTAACACTGCAGGAAGGTTATCGCTGTATTCACAGTTAAAATCTAACGCTTCATTTATTAATGATTCAACTTCCGAGTCGGAGTTTTTTCCTATTGATTGCTTTGATTCTTTCAATGGTTTAGTCAATTTATTTTACTTCCTTTTCGATTAATTCCGAATGATTGTTGACCTTGTCTTCTAAGGGTAGCCTCTGCGCGTTAGGTTCAACTATCAACTTAAGCTGCTCTGTTAACTGCTGTATTGTGAGTTCAGGATGGTGTGATAATAGTAGTGCTGATATTCCGGAGACAATAGATGCAGCGAGTGATGTACCAGAAAAACCACCATATTTCCCTGAAGATAAAGTTGTTTTTACCCACTGCCCATAAGTAAATAAATCTACTGATGAACCATAATTACTATAAGCTAAACGCCGAAAGTCCTTCCCATTTGCGCCCACAACAATAGCATTTTCTATCGCGCTCTCCGTGCTATTTTTTACAATTTCTTTTCCATTATTGCCTGCAGAAATAACCACTACAATGCCTTTTCCATTCCTGCCATTTTCAGTGAGATCTTGAATAATATTATGGATTGGTTGTAATAAAAATTGAGTGTGCCAACTGCAATTAATAATGTCTGCCCCTGTGATCTTTGCCAGTTGAAAACTCAATAAAGTGTTTGATGTCCAGGTGCTTGGTTGACGAATACTTATCAGTTCAGCTTCAGGCGCTATACCATCAACCCCCTTATTATCATGTGCGGAAAAGATAATACCCGCTACTTTAGTGCCGTGTGTATCCTGTGCGAATATAGGTATTGATGACATTATTTTATTTTCTACATCATAAGAAAAGCTCATAGTAGTGTGCTTAAATTCGGAATGTTCAATAAATATACCATCATCAATAATCGCTATTTTTATATTCTTTCCTTTCGTTTTCAACCACAGCTCTGAAATATTTAACAAGTCAATATAGGGTGAGCCTGCGTGATTAACATTGTGTAGTAAACTTTCTTTAGGTTGTTTTTTTTTGTTGGAATATTTTGACTCGGCTATATTTGATTGATCTTTGTTTTTTTCACCTTCATTAAAGGGCACTTCATCTTTTGCTTTTAACTGTAGAATATCTGGCTGAACGAGCAAAATACCTTTTTCAGGCTGTATTACCTGCATTTTTTGCAGATCAAATAACACATCAACTAAACGGTTTTTATCGCTGAATGTTAACGAATAAAAATTACTTTGTGTTCCCTTAAACAATTCAGTGACATGGCTAACAGCTTGATGAAAACCGAAGACCTCATCTTTCGTTACCGTATTAATTGTTTTTACAATAAGACGTTTCGATAACTGCACGCTTATATTAGTTCCTTTCACATAAGCGTTAGTGCCTCGCTGAATAATTTCTACTCGATTAGAGAAATTATCGAAGACTAATCGCTTGTCATGAATAGGTACAGAACTAGAGTAGACTGGGAATATAAAGAAAAGACTAACAAGCACCATCGCATAAAAAGTTGCGAATACAACTCTACATAATAGTGGGTTTATACTCTTGTTAGACTTAACTTTTTCAGCTATAAACAAGTGATTCTCTATGTTAAATTGACTGTAATACTGTCATCATTTAAAGATAACAAGCAGTAAGCTTTCTTTATACCCGTAATTCTCCCCAGATACTAATTTATTAACCTCTTGATGGATAAATACCTTGAAGTGCAATACAAAAGTTCACGCCTAAAAAGGGTTGATTATTTTCATGCGCTCTACTGCCCCCTGTATTGGTTAACACTTGAGATGACAAATTAGTATTGGTCGTTTTTTCCGTCGAAATGTAAGTGGTTTGTTCTTTACGATTCCCTCCTTCTTCCGACATAAAACTAATAGTCGTCGGCTCCTGGGTAGTTCCAGTTTCTCCAACACCTACAAGGCTATGATTATGTGGTGGCATTTGTGCTTCAACTAACTGAACGGTTTCCGAACCGATTCTGTCGCCTAGTCTCCTTGACGTTAAACCAGGTCCACGCCCTGGGTGCATAGGAATACGATCGCTCAAATTAGGTAAACCACATGTTGAACGTCCGTCTCCCCCATAAGTTTGACCGATAAGCGAGAATAACGCGGTGTTTTGAGAAATAGGTAATAGTTGCCCATTACAAAATGCCCAATCACGAGGAGCATAATTACACGCAAACATCCTGACTTCGGCAATAAAAGGTTCTGACATAATTATTCTCCTAATTTCTGCTTGGGTAAGTGCCAAACATGGCGATAATAAAGTTCAAACAAAGACTCGGCATCAAGTTACTATGACTTTGTCCCCCACCTACTGAAGATACTGTATTTTGACTTAACAATTGCGTTGTTGCAGGAGGTGTTGTTGATGAATAATAAGACATGTCACCATCAATTTGAGCAGCTAGTACACTGTTTGTTGGATCACTTGCCGTAGCTGTATTCACTGTCGCCTTAAACTCATGTTTGTGAGTTGGCATTTGTTCAGAAGTTAGTGTCACCCTTTCAGAGCCATAATGTGCCCCAATAAATTTATTAGTCAACCCTGGTCCAGTTCCTTGGTGTACCGGTAATCTGCCACGCATATCAGGTAAAGCAAACAATGTTATTCCGTCACCACCATAGGTAGTACCTAATAATGAAAATAAAGCATCATTTTGTGAAATTGCTAATATTTGACCATCACAAAAAGCCCATTGTCTAGGTGCAAAGTTGCCCGCGAACATACGTATTTCGCCTAAAAAAGCTTCGCTCATATTTGTTCTCCTAAGATTGTTCTATAATGTTAATTTCGTGCAGGAAAAAGCCCTTGAAGCGAAATACAAAAATTAACCACACATGATGGCTGCTGGTTATTATGAGGGCGACTTGCTCCTGCCGCGCTAATGCTGTGAGGGTTTAATGCGACTAAGTTTTCCGCCGGAGCATACATGTTTATTGGCGTTTTTTTATTATCTCTGTCGTCAAAACCCGCTGCAATAATATTACCCGAAAAAGTGGCGGTATTAGCATTTTCGCCTGTCGCGTTGACAAAATGCTGATGGTTAGGAAGTTCTGCTTCAGTAAGTGTTACTGATTCAGCGCCCCCTCTTTCTCCCAATTTAGTGGCCCCACCTATCGCATGCATAGGCGTGCGACCACGCAGATCAGGTAATGCAAAATTTGTTCGACCATCCCCCCCATAAGTTGAGCCTAATAACGCATATAAGGATTGGTTTTGGTTAATGGGTATGATTTGTCCATCACATTTTGCCCAATTTCTTGGCGGCCAATCAAAGCCGAAGATTTTGATTTCACTTAGAAAAGGTTCTGACATTTTCATTATCCTCTTTACATTTAACGTGAGTATCCTCACAATTTACCCATCATTTAATAACGTAAACATATAACTATATGTCATTAAATAATTGGGATAACACTATTTCACTCCGCAAAAGCACGCAAAGCGATATACCTTTCATGTTATCGCTTTATGCTGCGACTCGGGCAAGTGAACTGGCTATGACCAACTTTTCTGAACAAGAAAAACACATGTTTGTTGAGCAACAATTTAACGCGCAATTTACGCATTATCATCAGCATTACTGTAGCGATTATTTCAATATCATTGAACAGGACGGTGAAGCGGTAGGGCGACTTTTTGTTGACTACTGGGAGAATGAAATTCGTATTGTAGACATTGCTTTGGCTCCCGAACACCGCAATAATGGGCTGGGTAGTTACTTGTTTCAAAAATTGTTTAAGCAAGCAAGAGAAATGGGGAAATCTGTCACTATCCATGTTGAAAAAAATAACCCCGCAAAGCGACTTTATGAGCGCTTGGGATTTGTGCTTAAGACACAAACTAACGAGGTGTATTTGTTGATGGAGTGGATCCCTTAACATCAATTTTATCATCCTTAATTACACTTACCAAAAAGATACTTACATAATTATCCGCAACAATAATCTTGTTAATTATGCTTCAGTAGTTTCTCGTTTTCTTGTAACGACTGTTTCATATTCCGTGGCCGAATTTGGAGTAGTGAACAAACTGACTTCACCAATTTTTTCATGACAAAAAGTGTATGTACCTTGCGGGATGGTCACACCTGGAGCTGCACTATAAATAACAGAAAACGAATCCCACTCTTCACCATCTAACACTCCTTTATTAACTTCAGCAATAACAAGCTCCACCCTGTTACCTGCATCATCTTTTATTAGCATATTTTCACCAATAGATTGCGATAAGTTAATGTAGTTATATTTTTCCATTATGATCCTCAAATATTATTCTAAAAATGTCTTTAAAGGTTTCTACCCTGAATTTATATACACATTATATAAGAATAAAAAAAGGCCAAAGTCAATTTTCAAAGCAGAATTATAATTTATTTCACTACCTAGCAAACATATACCCGTTACCATTTAAAGTGCTCGATTTCAGTGGGAATTAAAAGGGAATAGCCATTCCTTCATCACAGCGCCTTGAATTGAAATCGCTCAAGCGCTCTGAAACATGCATCTTTAATGGTAACAAGGTATAAACTGTTTATTCTGATAGAAGGACATCTGACCACTACATCATGACTCCACACTATTTTAGGTCAGTTTATAGCTAGGGCAAGCACAGTGTCAGTCAGATGTTATTTTTATAATAGGTGGTACGGAAAAGTCGCTAGTATTAAGTGAGTTGAGGCACCAATTAAAGACCTATAACACAAAAAGCGATGTTACCGCACCTATTTTAAGTGCAATAACATCGCTTTTTAACTTTTATAAACGCTATAAATTTTTTAGCCGCTTATTTTGTAAAGATTATAGCGCCTTAACTAGCATAGTAGTACCAGAAACAGCAACAATCACACATTGGCTCTTGTCACTAATAGCTTCGCTAATGACCTCACCATCAATGTCATCAGCTAAACGCGCTTGCCAGTCAACTCCTGAATAACGAATAGTCCCTGCAGTTGCAGTAATCTCGCTACTTGCAGGTACTTTCAAACCGATCATGTCGCTAGACTCATCGGTTTTACTACTTAACTGCTGCATTTTTTTTAATGGCTTCCACAGTATTAAGGTAATAACTGCAGATAAAATACCAACCACTAATATTTCGCTTGGCCAGCCATTAATCAGCCCTATATTAACTAAAATACCGGTAACAGCACTCGCTATAGCAAAGAATAGTAACGGACCGCTTAAGCCCATTATTCCTAACTCGATCACTAAGCTTAAACCCGCAATGGCATACCAAATTAGTTGATGGTTTTCTAAAAAGTTCTGCATATTTATCTCTTAATGATTAAGCCTTTAAACTACTTGAAACGGCAATGGCCTGTGCTACGGTATTGGCAATATTATCGCCTGTTTTACCGTCAGTGAGTACTAAGGTGCCTTCTTTAGCAATAGCTTGATGAGCTGTAATTGCATTTTGCGCTAAAGTTAATGTAACAGCCGATTGACCTTGCTCTGTATTAGCTGCTTTACCCACTACTTCTAACGCATCGGCATCAGCAATCGCAACTAAGCGTATGGCTTCAGCTTTACCTGCTGCTGTTAAAATTTGTGATTCTTTAGACGCTTCAGCCGCTAATACTTGTTCGGCTTTTGCTGCTTCAGCATCAAGAACACGTGCTTGCTTTTGACCTTCAGCTTGAGTAATTGCCGCTGTTTTAACACCTTCAGCCGTTAAAATAACCGAGCGTTTTTCTCGCTCAGCGGTCATTTGTTTTTCCATATCTTCACGAATACTTTGTGGCGGCGTAATGTCTTTAATTTCGTAACGTGTCACCATAACGCCCCAAGGTGCTGTCGCTTCAGTCATTGCACCTAAAATTTGCGCATTAATTAAGTCACGATTTTGAAAGCATTCATCTAACTCCATTGAACCAATAGCGTTACGCATAGTTGTCATGGCTAGTTGTGTCACTGACATTTTGTAGTCTGTAATATTGTTAGTTGCTGCCGACGCATCGGTTACTTTCATAAATAAAATACCATCAATATCTAAGGTAATATTATCTTTGGTGATGGCCGATTGAGACATAATTTCTAACGATTGTTCTTTAAGGTTTCTATCCGCCGCAACAGATTGCACAAAAGGGATAATAAAGTTTAAACCTGCAGACAATGTTTTACTGTATTTACCTAAAGTATAAATTACATAACCACGGTTTTGTGGCACAAAATGTATACCTTTTTTTAAGGTGTACAAGATGACAATAGTGACCCAAAGTGTAGGGCTTGATATAAGATTTTCAAATAAAGGCATAGAGTTGTATTCCTTGTGTTATGTATACCCATCACACTTCAAGATGCTGATTTCAGCAAGTCGAAAAGAGTCAGGTACAAGGCATTGAGTGAAGAGAATAGTTATTCTATTTTCTAAATCAATAACGCCGTAGATGACCCTTTATCGCCTTGCCCGTAGGGAGCTAAGCTAGAACATCTGTCCTGCGTTGCGATACTTGATAAGGGAAAACCATTATCTGTATAACGCGCCTTGGCCTGATATCCTAGCTTAGCTCTGAACCTGCACCTTCAAGTGTAATGGGTATATTAATTCCCTAAATGAAAAATTAAAGTAAATGAGTACAAGCGGCAAAGCAAGTTATTTATATTTACTACAACGTCCTTAGTAGAGAATTAACTCTATCTTATCGTTATTTTTGCTACAAAAATAAAGTAATGATTTTATGCGAAAGCAGTCATAAATATACTGTTTTATTGTCATAAAAATACGCTAACTTAGAGGTAACAAATACAAAAATTAGTCAGCGGTGTATAAAAGGCCTTAAAAATGCTATTATTGGTAGTACACCTTTTAGGTGGACTCTTTAATATTTATGAATAGCTATGCAATTTTTACGTATAGCTAGTTATTTTAAATGGTGAGTAAGCTAAATAGCACTAAACTAAATAGCATCAACCTTGATAAATTATTAGAAACTGTTAAGTACTTAACATAGAGTTTTAGGTAGTAATCATCCCCCTCTCATTAATTGATTTAAGAAGAATATGAAAAGAATAGTAATTAAAGTAGGAAGCGCGGTTTTAACTGAAAAAAACCGTATCGCGAAAGAAAGAATGTTAAATTTAGTGACTTTGATCGCTAATTTACGTCAAAAATATAAAGTAATATTAGTTACTTCAGGCGCTGTTGCTGCGGGTTACTCTGCATTAAAACTTGATAAGCGTAAACTTATCGGTAAGCGCGCATTAGCGGCTGCAGGACAACCAATTTTGATGACATCATATAAGAAAAAATTTGATATCTACGAAATAGACACTGCGCAAATATTACTAACCGAAGATGATTTTGACTCGCGTAAAAGAACAAAAATGTTCCAAGAAATCATTGATGCACATTTAAATAACGATATCATTCCTATTGTGAATGAAAACGATATTTCATCAACACCAGAGCAATTATTTGGTGATAATGATCAATTATCAGCCAACGTTACCGTGGCAACACGCGCTGAGTTATTAATGATTTTAAGTGACATTGATGGCTATTACGATAAAAACCCGCATGAACACGATGACGCGAAAATATTCAAAACGATAAATGAAATACCACCTGAAGCATTATTAGATGACTCTACACCTAATGATCCGTTTGCTACCGGTGGTATTGTTACTAAGTTAAAAGCTGCTGACTTTTTATTAAAAAAAGGCAAAAGTATGTTGTTATGTAATGGCTTTGATTTAACTTCTGCTGAATCGTTTTTACTGCACGACAACCATCAATTAGGTACTTTGTTTGAGCCACTCAACAAAAACAAGAAAGCAGATTAACAAAAAATTGTGAGTTAAGTTGCAAAGCGTTAGTTACTGTTAACGTTTTTAATTTTAAAAGCTGTAAACGATACTTTATCGTTTACAGCTTTTTTTTGCCTTGTTTTTATCAAATACAATTATAACCCTGTAATAACCTGGTCACAATTTAGTCATCTTTTTGTCATTTAAGCAGTTCAATATTCGTTAAAAATTCAATAATAACTATAACGAATATAGGGTGGCTATATACCCGTTCCACCTGAAGATGCTCGTTTCAGGAAGTCTGAGCGATTCATAATCAAGGCACATTTTTTTATTAAGGGTTATTCCCTTATAAAGAAATGTAACGCAGAGTATGATTTGCTCAGGCTTCCCCAAGGGCTGGTTTAGAAACACTTTATGCTGCGTTATTGATCTTGTGAATGAACAACCATTCTCTACAATCAATGCCTTGCCTAAAGCGTTTCTAATTCCAGCTGAATCCTGCATCTTCAAGTGGAGCGGGTATATACACGCCCCAAAGGACAAACAATGATAAACGTCGACTCAATATTGAATGAACAATTACCTACGTTACAACAAAGTCCAAAACTTGAAAAAACAGTACGTACCGTTTGCAAAAAATTACTTCATGAAGAGGAAATTAATACCTTTTTAAATGATCATGCGCACCTTGGTGCTAGCAACTTTCTCGATCATGTTATGCAGCGCTTAGGTTTAAGTTTTTTAGTTAATAACTGGGAGCTTGAAAATATACCTACATCTGGCCGTGTAGTTATTATAGCAAATCACCCGTTAGGCTCTTTAGATGGCATAGCATTACTTAAAATGGTTAGCCAAGTTCGTTCTGATATCAAAATAGTCGCTAATGAAATTCTCTCTAATATAGAACCACTAGAAAGTTATTTTTTACCTGTCGATAATATGAAAGGTAGAGCCAAAAAAGAGCAATATCAAGCCATAGAACAGAGTTTAAATACCGAAGAAGCTGTAATATTTTTTCCTGCTGGAGAGGTTTCCCGTTGGCGATTAGATGGCATAAAAGATAATCATTGGCGTACAGGTTTTTTACGTATTGCTAAAAAAACACAATCGCCAATTTTGCCTATTTATGTAGGAGGGAAAAACTCTAAATTTTTCTATGGTTTGTCATTACTTTCAAAGCCAATGAGTGTTTTACTTTTGGTTAAAGAGATGTTCAGAACCACTAAAATCACCGTACCAATGACTATTGGCGAAATCATTCCTTTTAGCCAAATAGATAAATTACCGACTAACTTACCCGTGAGCGCACAGTTATTTAGAAAACACGTTTACACCTTAAACAGTCGTAAAAAAAATAAAGGCGGCGGTAATCAAGCTTTAGTGTTTGAAACAGAAAAGCCAATTGCTGCACCACAACAACGTCAGCACTTACTTGCCGAGTTAGCACAATGTGAAAGATTAAGTAGCACTGATGATGGTAAAGAATCGTATTTACTCACCAATGCTAAAGACACTCGTTTATTAAATGAAATTGGTCGTTTACGCGAGCTATCATTTAGAACAGTTGGCGAAGGCACAGGCTGTAGAATAGATACCGACGAGTACGATAATTATTATCACCACATTATTTTGTGGGATCCAAAACAACTAGAAATTGTCGGCGCATATCGCGTAGTACCAACTAAAGATATTGCTATTGATAAGCTTTACAGCAGTACCTTATTTAATTACCAAGAAAATATCAAAAAAATTAAACCACAAGGTTTAGAAATGGGTCGTAGCTTTGTGCAACCTAAGTATCGCGGAAAGCGCAGTCTTGATTATTTATGGAATGCCATTGGCGCTTATTTGATTAAATTTCCTGAATTACGTTACTTATTTGGCCCTGTATCTATTAGTGCTGATTACAAAAAAGAACTACATCAATGGTTAGTTTTTTACTATCTCAAGTATTATGGTAGTAAAGATAATGCTAAGTTTTATAACTTGGCTCAAGCCAAGTTACCATTATTATTTACTGACGCTGTTCTTCAAGATTTAACTGAACAGTTTGCCGGTTTAGATCATAAAGAAGGTTTCAAACTGCTTAAAAGTCATGTGAAGTTATTCAATATGGCGGTACCTACTTTACTAAAACAATACACTGAATTATGCGATCCTGAACACGTAAACTACTGTGCATTTAATATAGATCCACTTTTTAATAACTGTATAGACGGGTTAGTAATGGTTGACTCGTATAATGTTTTACAAAAGAAGAGTGATAAATATTTTCCTGGAAGGAAGATAAATCAACAACTTATTACTTAATCTATTGAAGTATTTAACAATACAATTTAGCTAAGCCTCTAGCTTAATAGTTTTTTTAATTGCCTTCGTAAAATTTAACGATGAAAGTAGAGAAAATAGCTGCTAGAGAAAGATGTATTAAACCGATCTCAGGTTAACTAATATGTTAACGAATACTGATTGCTAATTTAGTCTGTTGCTTATTCTTAACATTATTTATCTAGGGTTCATATACCAAAAAATCCCCTTTACTATTAAATGTTAACTATTAACCATTAACATTGCATTAGCGATAAATTAAGTTATATTAGTGTTAAACTAATTAAGCGCTTTAACCTATTATACTTTAATTGACTATACTAAAGGAAAACCTATGAACTTTCGCCAGGCCACGTTATTAGTGGCGATAAGCGTTTTTGCTATCACAACTACTAGCTGTGCTCAAACTGATTCCATAACAATACTTGAAGATAAAACATCTTATAAAACACAGCTGCTTTGGCCTGATATCATTATTCCTTGGGGTATGACACAGTTACCCGATGGTCGCATGTTAGCCACTGAACGCGAAGGTAAGTTATGGTTACTTTCTGCAGATAAAACAGAAGGAAAAACATCAATAGAAATAACAGGCTTACCTGAGATACACGCAAATGGACAAGGGGGATTACTTGATATTGCCCTGCATCCTGACTTTGCAGCGAATAACTTAATTTACTTCACTTACGCCAGTAAAGCAGGTAATGGCTCTGGCAGTAATACTGCGTTAATGCTCGCCAAGCTAGACACTAAAAACCATAAGCTTACTGAACAAAAAGTGCTATATAAAGGCGAGGAAAATTCAGATAAAGGTAATCACTACGGCGGCAGAATAACTTTCTCGGGTGAGCATATTTATTTCTCCATTGGTGATCGCGGTAATCGCGATAAAAACCCACAAGATATTACCCGTGATGGTGGTAAAATTTACCGTTTAAATCTTGATGGCTCTATCCCTAAAGACAATCCATTTTATAACCAAAAAAGCGCTAAACAAGCCATTTATTCTTACGGTCATCGTAATCCTCAAGGGTTAATAACATTTGGTGACACTAAACAAATATGGTCACATGAACACGGCCCTCAAGGCGGCGATGAAGTAAACCTAATTGAATCTGGTAAAAATTACGGCTGGCCTGTTATTAGTTACGGGATAAATTACAACGGCACTTCCTTTACCGATATCACTGAAAAAGCAGGTATGGAGCAACCTAAGCTCTATTGGGATCCGTCTATTGCCCCTTCTGGCATGACCTATATTACCAGTGATAAATACCCACAATGGCAAGGTAAAGTATTACTCGGTTCAATGAAGTTTACCCATGTAGTCTTATTAGACATTGATAAAGGCAAAGTAGTAAAACAAACAAAATTATTAGCTGATATCGGTGGTAGGGTGAGAAGCATTATTCAAGGCAACGATGGTTATATTTATGTTGGTGTTGATGGGAAGGGTATATTACGTGTAGAGACTGACCTTTAGGGTACCTAACATGTTACGTGATACTTCTGAGTTTCTTGCTGAATATAGCCGAATTATTCTTTCATAAATATCTTTTAAGTGTTTATTTTAATCAAAAAAGAGGAAACAAAGTTACCTTTGTTTCCTCTTTTTTAGTTCATATAAGTTAAATCACAATATTAAGCACTAAAGCTTAGGTCACGGTTTAATTTATAATTAATCGATGTATGTACAACAGTAATCGATAATAGTTTTTGCTTTAATGTCGAAGTAGCTGTTAGCATCAACGTTGAAAGACTCGCCGCCTTTAATTGTTAACCACTCAGTTGCGTCTTTAAGTAAAACTTCACAGTCACCTGCTGTAATTTCCATTAATTCAGCTTCTTTAGTATCGAAACGGTAATCGCCCGCTTGCATAACACCTAACGTTTTAAAACTACCATCTTTAAAAGTGATAGTACGGCTTACTACTTTACCGTCAAAATATACGTTTGCTGCGCGGTTAATACTTACTTCGTTAAAATCAGACATAGTGTCATCCTTATTGAGGTTATAAAATTATGATAAAAAATTTAAAATAAAAAAGCGACATCCGATAATATTCAAATGCCGCTTTTTATAAGTTTATTTATAGAAAAAATTACTTAGAAAAAAATTCAAAAAATGAATTATTTTGCACTCGCAATTTTTTTCATGTCTGTCATGTAACCACGTAACTCTTTACCAATTACTTCAACGCCGTGTGAACGAATTGCTTCGTTAACTTCAATTAAACGAGCGTTATCAACGTTATTTGAAGTTTCTTTAAGGCCTTCACCTAACTCTTCTAATGTTAAGTTAGCTGCGTAATCTGCTAGTAAAGGTTGTGCCGCGTGTGTAAATAAGTAGTTACCGTACTCAGCAGTATCAGAAATTACTACGTTCATTTCGTATAATTTGTTACGCGCGATAGTGTTAGCGATTAATGGTGTTTCGTGAAGTGACTCGTAGTACGCAGACTCTTCGATGATACCTGAATCAACCATAGCGTCAAAAGCAAGTTCAACACCCGCTTTGATCATAGCAACTACAAAGATACCTTTGTCGTAGTACTCTTGCTCAGAGATTTCAGTGTCACAATCAGCTGCTTTCTCGAAAGAACTTTCAGCTGTTTCTTCACGCCATTTTAATAAGTTAGCGTCGTCGTTAGCCCAATCTTCCATCATAGTTGCAGAGAAACGACCTTCAATGATGTCGTCCATGTGCTTTTGGAATAAAGGACGTAAAATTTCTTTAAGCTCTAAAGACATATCAAACGCTTTGATTTTAGCAGGGTTTGATAAACGGTCCATCATGTTAGTGATGCCGCCGTGCTTTAAGCCTTCAGTAGTAGTTTCGATACCGTACTGTAGTAATTTACGCGCGTAAGCTGCGTCCATACCTTGAGCAACTAATTGCTTGTGACCTAAAACAGCAGCAGTTTGTAACATACCACAAAGGATAGTTTGCTCACCCATAAGGTCAGACTTAACTTCTGCGATGAAAGATGATTCAAGAACACCAGCTCTGTCACCACCTGTAGCACTTGCGTATGCTTTAGCGATTGCTAAACCGTTACCTTGAGGATCGTTCTCAGGGTGAACAGCGATTAATGTAGGAACACCAAAACCACGTTTGTATTCTTCACGTACTTCAGTACCTGGACACTTAGGCGCAACCATTACAACCGTGATATCTTCACGAATTTGCATGCCTTCTTCAACGATGTTGAAACCGTGAGAATAAGCTAAAGTTGAACCTTTTTTCATTAACGGCATAACAGCGTTAACTGCTGAAGTATGTTGCTTATCAGGCGTAAGGTTTAATACTAGGTCAGCTTGAGGGATAAGTTCAGCGTAGTTACCTACTGTGAAACCATTCTCAGTAGCCCACTGCCATGATTGACGTTTCTCAGCGATTGCTGCATCACGTAAAGCATAAGAAATGTTTAAGCCAGAATCACGCATGTTTAAACCTTGGTTTAAACCTTGAGCACCACAACCAACGATTACAATGTTCCAATCTTTGATGAAGTTACAACCGTCAGCGAACTCTGCACGATCCATGAAACGACACTTGCCTAATTGACCTAATTTTTCACGTAAACTTAACGTGTTAAAATAATTACTCATGAGTATTCCTATAATGTATGTACTTAGTGTTTGATAGTTACCAAGTTATTAGCCGCTATAAATAGCCGTTAAAAACTCACCAACTTGTATTTTATTTAGCCAGTTTTCTGACGATGGCAGCATGATACGCTAGCCATGTCATTGCATAAAGTGATATATTCGCACAACTACATTGCAAATATTGCAACGACAAATGTTGCAATGAATTATACAAAACAATAATTTTACCTGTTTTAGCACTTCGGCAAAAGAGTATAGAAGATATGGATCAAAAAGCACTGGCGATGTTCGCTCATTTAAGTCAAAGCTTACATTTTGGTAAAACGGCAGAGGCATATCACATTAGCCCTTCTACACTAAGTCGAGCAATACAAAGGCTTGAAGGGGAAGTAGGCGGCGATCTATTACATCGCGATAACCGAACTGTAGTGTTAACTGATGCCGGTAAAAAATTCAAAATATACGCTGAACAACAACTAGAGCAATGGCAGAGTTTCAAACAATCACTCAATCAGAAGCAGTCTGCATTAACCGGTAAATTACATATTTATTGTTCTGTTACTGCCGCTTATAGCCATTTACCGCCGTTATTAGAACGTTTCAGAGCTAGGCATCCATCAGTAGAAATTATGCTCACTACAGGTGATGCGTCAGACGCCCTTGAAAAAGTGCAAAATCAGTCGGTAGATTTTGCGATTGCAGCCACCCCTGAGCATTTACCACGCAGTGTTTATTTTCATCACCTTGATACCATTAACCTTGCGGTTATTGCGCCAATAATGAAATGTAAGGTACAACAACAATTGAGTGAAAAAGTCATTTCATGGTCTGAAATCCCAATTATATTGCCTGATTATGGTGCCTCACGTAAACGCTTTGAATTATGGTATCGTAAAAAGCAACAAGGCAAAGCCAATATATACGCCACAGTATCTGGGCATGAGGCTTTAGTAAGCATGGTCGCATTAGGCTGTGGTGTAGGTGTTGTTCCTCAAGTTGTGGTTGATAATAGCCCAGTAAAAGATCGCGTACAAAACCTAATCGACGTGGGTGAAGTAGACACCTTTGAACTAAGTGTCTGTTGTTTAAATCAATCAAAGTCGCAACCATTGATTAAAGCGTTTTTTAGTGCGATTGACTAGTGCTTAAGTATTATCTTAAAAACAATTTATCTTAAAAACAATAAACCACTGAACTCCCACCAAGAAAACGTGAGAAAGACAAGCTTAATGCCAACTTGGTTAATACTATATGTACTCGTAGGCCGGAACTTGTTAGTAATCCTATAATGTTTACTTTAAACGTAATTATTCTAACGGTAAGTGTTCTGCGTAATGTGAGCAACAATGAGAAGTATTGTGTAGTTGTACTAAAAAAATCCGAAAGATAATATTAAACATATTGTCTCTTTCGGATTTTGCCTTATCTTATTTTATACAATGAGTAAGTTGTACTATTTTGCTTGAGGAGCATGATATGCCTGAGATATTGCATAGCTATCTTCCATCCAATTCCAGCTTTTTACTTTGCCATCAACCACATGTACTCGAACAGCCCAAGTAAACTTGCCAGTATCAACGCCCGTATTGGTGGCAATAGCGCTCATAGTACCCATGAACACAGCTTGTTCTCCATTTTCGAAGCTGTAATCAGTTGTCCAGCTAGTAACTTTTAGACCTGCACCAAATGCTGGCATGAATGTTTTGAAAACAACGTCTTTGCCTTTCCATGGACCAATCCAAGGAACAGACTTGTCGCCTTCATTATGCCACACAAAGTCATCTGTCATGAGGTTGTTTAATACTTCGCCATTACCTGAGCCCGCTGCTTCTAAAAAAGCTTGTGCTGTTGCAAGTGTGCCTTTTTCTATATCTTTGGCCTGTGCTACTGAAACAATTAAGCTACCGATTACGACTAAGGTTAAAATTAGTTTATTTTTCATGTTGAATTTCTCTTTGTTTATTTAAAGGTTTAAAATTTAGGTTTGGTTATATGTTGTTATGCTCAGCTAGATCATTGGCAATTAATATCCAGCTTAGCTACTGACTTTGCTGAGCATCTTGTTGCTTAAGTACTTTATGCCCATCTTCGGTTACGCCGTTTTTCCAATAACTACTAATATAGATATGTTCACGGTCCACTTGTTTGTCATTTTGAAAGTAACTGCGTAATTCACGCATAGCGTCAAACTCGCAGGCTGTCCAAATTGATACTGTGCCACTTAACCAAATTAATGCTTTCACTTTAGTGGCTAGTGACTCTTGGTTAGTTATCCAGATAACTTGTATATTTTCTGGTACATCAATCTGTTGAACATCTACTTTCTCAGTAACTTGTATCACTGCATAACCTTTGGCCTCAGTTGGTAGCTGACGGATCTTCGCTGACAAAGCCGGAAGTGCTGTCATATCTGCTACCATTAAAAACCAATCTGCCTCTATGTTAATTTCTTTTATACTACCGGGACCGGCAATATTTACTGCTTCGCCCACTTTCGCAGAGATCGCCCATCGCGTGGCAAAACCACTGGTTAAGTCATCACTGAGGTGGCGCACAAAATCTACTTCAATCGTGCACTTTGCAGCTGAAAAGCGTCTTATAGTATAAGTACGCATTATCGGCCGCTCGCCTTGTGGTAACTTACTTAAATCCACGCCTCCTTCTTTATTGAATAAAAGCTTTATATAACTACCTTCACAGCCATCTGGGAAGTTAGCAAGCTCATCACCTTTTAATAGTATGCGTTGCATGTTTGGAGTGACTTGTGTTGAATTTTCAACAGTTAGTTGTAAAGGTGCTGGTTTTTTCATAAGGCTCTCCAAATATTTGTATAGAGGTAATGTTGAGGTAGGTACTATGACTTACCTCAAGTTTTTATATTAAAAGCTTACACGAACACCGATTGATAATTCATTAGTTGATAAATCATCAATCATGAAACCGTCAGTGAATGAGTCTTGCCCGGTCATAACATCACCCAAAGAGGTGTATTGGTATTCACCGTAAATTGAAGCGTTTTCTGTTAGCTCATAATTCACACCGAAACCTAAGTTCCAAGAAAACTCTGTTGAGTCGCCATCAGTATAAGCATCATAAAAACCATCTGCAGCACCATCAAACGCATCAAAATCGGCTACACCTGCGCCTCCCAATTTAGCAGAATAGCTATTATCGGCTATGCCCAGGCCCGCTTTTAAATAAGGGGTAAAAGCTGTGCTATTAGTAAAATCGTAAAAGCCTTCTATGGTATAGGTATAACTTTCTATCTCGCCTTTTAAAATGTATTCTTCGCCATCTCTTGCACCAGTACCAATTCTTTGTTGATTAAAGCTACTTTCACGATAACCAATGCGACCTTCAACACGGAATTGATTATTGATAATATAGCCCACACCTATGCTGCCTACAGTACCGTCATCGGCATCAAATTCTGCAGGGAAGTCAGGGTCTACTGCTATGTTATTACCGTAAGCTTCAGAATCATTTATTTGTTGAGTGACACCCAACTGACCCGTGGCATAAAAACCTTCTGCATGTGCTAATGAAGGCGCAGTTAGTGCTAATACGATACTTAGAGCAAGTGTTTTTTTAGTGTTATTCATTTTATTTATCCTGTTGTATATGTTGTTGTCTCAAGAGGAGGTTTCCTTGAAGTCGAGATAATAATATCTCTTCGCCATTACCTTTAATATATGTAATAATTTGATTTTATAATTCTTAAAAACAGAACAATGATAAATTACTTACGACATATGGCAGTGTTTGCTAGGGTAGTAGATGAAGGCTCTTTTCGAAGAGCGGCGAAGACATTGGATTTAGCGCCATCTCGCACTAGCCAAACGGTGGCCGATCTTGAACAGTATTTAGGTGTGACTTTGTTATACAGAACAACACGTAAACTGGTTCTGACTAACGAGGGGCGTAAATTTTATGGTCATGTGGTAGAAGTGCTAAGGAACGCCGAGGCGGGTTTAAACGAATTAAATGCGCTTTCGCAACAACATATGGGTGCTTTGCGCGTGTCACTGCCGGTTTTTCTTACATCTTCCAGCATTTCAACGGCTATTGCTGAATTTGCTAAGTTATATCCTAAAGTCTCATTATCGTTAACTTTTAGTGATCATATAGTAGACATACTCAATGAAGGCATAGACATCAGTATTCGAGTCGGTTGGCTGCAAGACAGTACTATGATGGCTCGTAAACTATTTGAAGGCCAACGCTTGTTGGTGGCAAGCAAAACCTATTTGGACACTCGAGATACGCCGACACATCCAAATGATCTGTTAAGTTGGGATTGGATAAAGTTTGATATACGTTCAAGTTCTGTTGAGTTTGAATCTGCCACGGGTGAAAAAGTATCAATAGCAGAAAATACTCGCTTTAGTGTAAATAGTGCCGACGCCTTGGCTAATTTTGCTAAACAAGGTTTAGGGTTAGCTTACGTACCTGAGCATATTGTTGCCGATGATATTGAAACAGGAGAATTAGTAAATGTACTACCGGAGTGGAAACTTAAGTCTTTAGGTTATTACGCCGTATGGCCGAATAAGTCCCGCCGCGAGAATCTAACCTTACTGTTGGTAAGATATTTAGCAGAGCATTGCTAACTCTATACCCGTCAAACATCAAAGTGCAGATTCAGAGCTAAACTAGGATATCAGAGCAAGATGCGTTATGAAGATAATGGTTATTCCTTTATCAAGTATCGCAACGCAGGACTAATGTTCTAGCTTAACTGCCTACGGCCAAAGCGATAAAGGGAGTCTAGATCTTTAACTTATTATCAGGCTTTGAGATTGAAAGTATCTCTTATACCCTACGCCACAGCACTGGTTAAGTGTCGCAATATTCTATCCATAGCACGATAAGATAACGCCTCTACAATATGCTTGTTCGATATATCTTGCACTGCTTCCATATCAGCTAAGGTGCGCGCTATTTTTAATATCTTATGATGGGCGCGGGTTGATAAACCAAGCTTCTCTACTGCTAATTCTAGAAATTCGTTATCTTCAGCTGTTAACGCGCAAAATTGTTTTAATTCACGACTACCAATATGGGCGTTAGCCTTACCCTGGCGCTGTAATTGAATATCTCGACAGGCTCGTACTCGCTTTTGCACAGTCGCACTAGTTTCATTTTCTTGGTTAGTCTCAGCCCAAGTACCGCGCGGTAATCTTGCCACTTCAATTTGAATATCAATTCGATCGAGAAAAGGTCCTGACAATCGATTTAAGTAACGTAACACTTGCTCTGGCGTACTACGGTTATCATTGTAAAAACCCGTAGGGCTTGGGTTCATTGCGGCTATTAATTGAAACCGCGCAGGAAAACACTGTTTTTGCAACGCTCGTGAAATAGTCACTTCGCCTGACTCCATTGGCTCACGCAACACATCTAATACTTTTCTCTCGAATTCAGGCAGTTCATCAAGAAAAAGTACACCATTATGTGCTAACGTTATTTCCCCTGGTTTTGGTTGGCTACCACCACCGACAAGTGCTGCTGAAGAAGCAGTATGATGTGGCGCCCGAAAAGGCCGAGTAAACCAAGTACTACGCGAGATATCTTGATTACTAATAGATTGAATAGCCGCAACCTGTAATGCTTCTTCTTCTGTCATTGCAGGTAAAATACCGGCTAACCGACTAGCTAGCATAGTCTTGCCAGTACCTGGCGGACCGATAAATAGTAAATTATGACCGCCAGAGGCAGTTATTTCTAAAGCTCGTTTGGCCAGTGGTTGCCCCATGACATCACTAATATCGAGTGTTTTTTCAATCGTTTCTTCTGTAACGACTTGCTCAGTCACTAAAGGTAAAACTTGTTGTCCTGCAAAATGTGCAAATAATTGCGTTAAATGATTAACACCGTGAATTTTAGCTTGTTTAACCCAACTCGCTTGTTCAATATTTTGCATCGGAATAATCAAGGTTCGTTCATCTTGACAACTGGCAATAGCCACAGGTATTTCACCAACAATGGCACGTAGTTCCCCCGATAAAGCAAGCTCACCTGCAAATTCATATTTTGATAAATCAACTGGTGGTAATTGCTCTGACGCAGCAAGAATGCCTACGGCAATAGGCAAGTCAAAACGACCTCCTTCTTTAGGTAAATCTGCAGGAGCAAGGTTTATAGTTATTCGCTTTGCGGGGAACTCATAGCCACAATTGATTATTGCACTACGTACTCTATCTTTTGATTCTTTCACCGAGGCTTCAGGTAAACCGACAATATTAAACGCTGGTAAGCCATTAGCAAGATGCACTTCAACGGTTACAAGAGGGGATTCAAGCCCTATTCGGGCTCTGCTATATACGCAAGAAAGTGACATAAAAATTCCATTTTAATGATTCCTGTTTTCAGTGTAGTTCAAATATTATTAATTGGCTTTATTAGCCCTTGTCGTCTGCTGCAAAAAAAAGCTATAATGCGCGGGCTTGACTATTATATGAGCCGCCAAAATAACTCTTTGGCTAAGCTATAGGCATTAAAACAATAGACAAACAATGCTGAATTTATAAATTTATTCAGCCAACTTAATACATATAAGACAATGAAATGCATCGATTCAACATTATTATAGTAAAACTTCTCGTCGTGGTGATAATTAGATCATCTCGAGGGTTTTGTTGAACTAAAGAAAGCATTCAATCAAAAAATAAGCCCTCGCTTCGCAAGAACCGAGGGTTTTCGTTTTAGCACTTTTGAGTTATGTAGTGCAAAGCAAAAAATACTGAAAATACTGAAATTAACAAGATAAAAATTGGAATCATCATGACCGAAAGCAAAACGCTAACAGGCGGCGCATTATTATTTGAAGTATTACAAGAGCATGGCGTAAAACACGTCTTTGGCTACCCGGGTGGTGCCATTATGCCAATTTATGACGCTTTGTATCATAGCGATGTAAAACACTTTTTATGCCGTCACGAACAAGGTGCTGCATTTTCAGCCGTTGGTTACGCACGTGCTGCTGATACTGTAGGTGTGTGTTTAGCTACCTCTGGTCCTGGTGCAACAAACTTGATTACTGGCCTTGCTGATGCCCTAGCTGATTCTATTCCTGTAGTTGCTATAACAGGTCAAGTACCTACTGGTGCTATGGGTAGTGATGCTTTCCAAGAAATTGATATTTTTGGTTTATCACTTGCCTGTACTAAGCATTCTTTCCAAGTTACCGATATTGATGATTTAGAAAAAGTACTTTACCAAGCTTTTGAAATTGCTTTAGAAGGTCGTCAAGGTCCTGTACTTGTTGATATTCCAAAAGATATACAATTAGCAGAAGTTACTGCGCGCTTTGACAAACTTTCTCATTTAGAAAACAAAGTACAGTTACCATTAGCTGATATTGGCAATGCCCTTGAGCTTTTAACTACAGCTAAACAACCTATTTTATACGTAGGTGGTGGTGTAGGTATGGCTAACGCTATTGATGAAGTTCGCGATTTTGCTAACAAAACAGGTATGCCATGTGTTTCAACCTTAAAAGGTTTAGGCGCTATAAACCCAGATAATGAAAATTACCTAGGCATGTTAGGTATGCACGGTACTAAAGCCGCTAACATGGCAGTACAAGAAAGTGATTTATTAGTAGTAGTTGGTGCTCGTTTTGATGACCGAGTAACAGGTAAGCTTGATGAGTTTGCTCCGCACGCTAAAGTAATTCACTTTGACATTGATACCGCTGAAATTAACAAACGCCGTAAAGCTGATGTTGCCATTTTAGGTGACTTAAAAGCTAACTTACCACAATTATCTAGCACATTAGATATTGCTCCTTGGCAAGAAAAATTAAAGCAAAACAAAATTGATTGCGCATGGCGTTATGATCACCCAGGTGAAAATATTTACGCACCTGCTGTGTTAAAAGCAATTAGCGACAAAATGCCTACAAATACTTGTGTTACTACTGATGTTGGTCAACATCAAATGTGGGCTGCGCAACACATGGCTTTTGATGATCCAAGTAACTTTTTAACCAGTGGCGGCATGGGCACCATGGGCTTTGGTTTACCTGCAGCAATTGGTGCACAAATATCACGTCCACACGATACCGTTATTGTGGTATCAGGTGACGGCTCAATCATGATGAATATTCAAGAATTAGCCACCATAAAACGTTACCAAATACCGGTGAAAATTTTGCTTATTGATAACGCAAAATTAGGTATGGTTCGTCAATGGCAAGATTTATTCTTTGAAGGTCGCTTAAGCGAAACAGATTTATCAGATAACCCTGACTTCCTTATGTTAGCCAGATCTTTTGATATTACCGCAAAAGAAATCAGCAAAAAGCATGAAATAGACGCTGCTGTTGAAGAAATGCTTGATCACGAAGGTCCGTACTTATTACAAGTAAAAATTGATGCCGCAGAAAATGTTTGGCCATTAGTACCGCCAAATACTGCAAACGACAAAATGATGGAGAGTGTTTAAGATGAAACCTACCACACTAAATAAGTACAAATTAATCATTATGGTTGATGATAGACAAGTGGTGTTAGAAAGAATTCTACAAGTCACTCGTTACCGGGGCTTCTTAATCAACGGTATGCATGCTGAAGTAAATACCGGCAACAATATCGGTACTATTACGTTAAGTGTTAGTAGCGAACGCCCTATCAGCTTATTAGTCGATCAAATAAATAAATTAATCGATATCAAAGGCGTTGAAGTTGACAATAGTGAAGAGCTAGTTGCTGCTTCAATATAACGCTTATTACCCTAATATAATTCGTATTAAAATAAATTCGTTCTGCTTTACTCTAGCTTTTTGGGCTTATGCACCGAGAAGCTAAACTGAAAAAGAACACAACTAGGAAAAGAAAATGGCAAAAGTAAACGCAGACTTAATTTGGTTTAACGGTGAATTAATGCCGTGGCAAAACGCTACTGTACACGTAATGAGTCACGCACTTCATTACGGCTCTTCAGTATTTGAAGGTATTCGTGCTTATGAAACTCATAAAGGTACATGTATTTTCCGTTTAGAAGAACACATTGAGCGTCTTTTCAATTCTGCTAAAATTTACCGCATGAACATTCCTTACACGCAAGAAGAGATCATTCAAGCCTGTAAAGATTCTGTTGTTAAAAATGGCTTAAAATCAGCTTACTTACGTCCGTTATTTTTCTTAGGTGATATAGGTATGGGCTTACGTCCACCTGCAGATGCCATTGCTGACGCTATGATTGCAGCCTTTAGTTGGGAAGCTTACTTAGGCGCTGAAGCGATTGAAGACGGCGTTGATGTTGGCGTTTCTAGCTGGAATCGTTTAGCACCAAACACTATGCCTACTGCAGCAAAAGCCGGTGGTAACTACTTATCATCACAATTAATTTCTACTGAAGCGGCTCGCCACGGTTACACTGAAGGTATCGCATTAGACGTAAATAACATGGTAAGTGAAGGCGCAGGTCAAAACTTATTTTTAGTACGTAAAGGTGTTATTTATACGCCACCAAGTTCAGCGTCTATACTAACTGGCTTAACACGTGATGTGGTAATGACCTTAGCAGCTGATTTAGGTTACGAAGTACGCGAAGAAGCCATTGCTCGTGACGCGTTATACATTGCTGATGAGTTTTTCATGACAGGCACTGCAACTGAAATTGTTCCTGTTAAAACGGTAGACGGTTTACCTGTAGGCTCAGGCTCTCGTGGTCCAATTACCAAGAAACTACAAGAAGCTTTCTTTGGTATTTTTGACGGTAGCACCGAAGACAAATGGGGCTGGTTGGAGTCAGTAGAATAGACTGCCTTTTGAACACTAGTTCTTCGTTAGGAGTGCCATAGGCTCCGCGCTCCTGCCTTGTTCTAGCGTCAAAATACTAGCCTATTAGTTAAGGCTGTTAGATCAAGAAGTACAAAAATAAAAACAGAGACTAAGTTCTAATTTAAAAACTATACTCTGTACGTTTTACGATGAAATAATGCTCATTAATTGGGCTTTAAAATTTAATTCACCTCTCAAATTTCAAACGGGACTCAACATCATGCCTAAATTAAGATCTGCAACTTCCACTCAAGGCCGTAACATGGCAGGCGCTCGTGCTTTATGGCGCGCAACAGGCATGACAGACGGCGATTTTGGCAAACCAATTGTCGCTGTAGTTAACTCGTTTACGCAATTTGTTCCAGGTCACGTACATTTAAAAGACATGGGTCAATTAGTTGCTGGCGCCATTGAAGAAGCCGGTGGTGTAGCTAAAGAATTTAACACTATCGCCGTAGATGACGGTATTGCTATGGGTCACTCAGGTATGCTTTACAGCTTACCATCACGCGACTTAATTGCCGATTCAGTTGAATACATGGTAAATGCTCACTGTGCTGATGCCATGGTTTGTATTTCAAATTGTGACAAAATTACTCCAGGTATGATGATGGCTGCAATGCGCCTTAATATCCCTGTAATTTTTGTTTCAGGTGGCCCAATGGAAGCAGGTAAAACAACGCTTTCTAAAAACATCATTAAACTTGATTTAGTTGATGCCATGATCAAAGGTGCCGATCCAACAGTAAGTGATGAAGACAGCGACAACATTGAACGCTCTGCTTGTCCTACTTGTGGCTCATGTTCAGGCATGTTTACTGCTAACTCAATGAACTGTTTAGCAGAAGCGCTTGGTTTAGCCTTGCCTGGTAACGGTTCAATGCTAGCAACTCACGCCGATCGCGAAGAGTTATTTTTAAAAGCGGGTAAACAAATTGTTGAGTTAACAAAACGTTACTACCAAGACAATGACGACTCTGCATTACCTCGTAACATCGCATGTAAAGATGCCTTACACAATGCCATGTGTTTAGATATTGCTATGGGTGGTTCTACAAATACCATCTTACATTTACTTGCTATCGCGCAAGAAGCTGAAATTGATTACACCATGGACGACATGGACAAGTTATCACGTCTGGTTCCGCAATTATGTAAAGTTGCACCGTCTACTCCTGAATATCATATGGAAGACGTGCATCGCGCTGGTGGTGTTATATCTATTTTAGGTGAATTAGCACGTGCTAACTTACTTACCACAAGCGTTCCAAACATATTAGGTACAACGTTAGCTGATGTTATCGCCAAATACGACATCACACTAACTGATGACGAAGAAGTTAAAAAGTTCTACCGAGCAGGCCCTGCAGGTATTCGTACCACTAAAGCATTTAGCCAAGATTGTCGTTGGGACACATTAGATGATGACAGAGCTAACGGTTGTATTCGTAGCATTGATAATGCTTTCTCTCTTGAAGGCGGTTTAGCTGTACTTTCAGGCAACATTGCTGTTGATGGCTGTGTAGTTAAAACTGCTGGTGTAGATGACGATAACTTAACATTTACTGGTCCTGCACATATTTTTGAAAGTCAAGACGACGCAGTAGCGGGTATTCTTGACGGTAAAGTAGTTGCTGGCGAAGTAGTAGTTATTCGTTACGAAGGCCCTAAAGGTGGTCCAGGTATGCAAGAAATGCTTTACCCAACTACCTACTTAAAATCTATGGGTTTAGGTAAAGCTTGTGCTTTATTAACTGACGGTCGTTTCTCTGGTGGTACTTCAGGTTTATCAATTGGTCACGTGTCTCCTGAAGCGGGCAGTGGCGGTACTATTGCTCTTGTTGAGCAAGGCGATATTATCCATATTGATATTCCAACGCGTGAAATTACTTTACAAGTGAGTGATGAAGAATTAGCGACACGTAAAGCAGCGATGGAAGCGAAAGGTAAAGACGCTTGGAAACCTGCTAACCGTGTTCGCCCAATTAGCTACGCATTAAAGAACTACGCTATGTTGGCAACAAGTGCGGACAAAGGTGCTGTTCGTAACCGTGATTTACTTGATGGTATTGAAGATTAGTTTTAACATATAAAAACTACGCGCAATAATGCTAAAGAGCAACAAGTGCGGACAAAGGTGCCGTTCGTAACCGTGATTTACTTGATGGTATTGAAGATTAGTTTTAAAGCTCTTCAAAAGTTATGGATTCCCGACAAGTAACTTCGGGAATGACGAAAATACAATAGCGCTTACTGCTTGATGTATTGATGTATTGATGTATTGATGCCGTCATCTTCGAAGTGTCTAGTCGAAGATCCATTGTTTTTCGCGTTAAGCAGTAATATTAGTTACATTGAATAAGTTACCTAAAACCTAAGTACGCCATAAACCATTATGACGACTTAGGTTTTTGATTTTTAGACGACCCAAGTTCTACAAAATAAACTCTACAAAAATAGGTTAAGGTTAAATAAAATGGACGAGCAAAATCACCCGCAATTATCCCCACAAGAAGAAGGTCTTTCTTACCTCAGACGTATTTTGCTAGCACCAGTTTACGATGTGGCGGTTGAAACCGAATTAACACATTGCACTAAACTATCAACACGTTTAAATAACCAAATATACTTAAAGCGTGAAGATCAACAACCTGTACATTCATTTAAATTACGTGGCGCTTATAACAAGCTTAACAGCTTAACCGAAGAACAATGTCTTCATGGCGTTATTGCTGCCTCAGCAGGTAATCACGCTCAAGGCTTAGCTTTAGCTGCTAGTAAATTAGGTATTAAAGCCACAATAGTTATGCCTAAAACCACACCTGATATTAAAGTAGACAATGTAAAACGTTTTGGTGGTGAAGTTCGTTTAGTAGGCAATAGCTTTAACGAAGCGCAAGCCGCTTCAATGGAGTATGCTGCTGCCGAAAATAAAACAGTTATCCACCCGTTTGATGATGTTGATGTTATTGCAGGTCAAGGCACCGTTGCCAAAGAGCTATTACAGCAACTACCCAAGGGTGATGTTATTTTCATTCCTGTTGGCGGCGGCGGCTTACTTGCCGGCATGGCCGTTTATATAAAGCAGTTACGCCCAGAGACTAAAATAATTGGTGTTGAAGCCGAAGATTCTGCCTGTTTAAAAGCAGCATTAGCCGCTAGACAGCCAGTTGATCTTGAGCAAGTAGGATTATTTGCTGACGGTGTTGCCGTTAAACGCATTGGTCAACACACCTTTGATTTAATACAACGATATTGTGATGAAGTTATTACCGTAACTACTGATGAAATATGTGCTTCAATTAAAGATATCTTTGAGCAAACTCGTGTTATAGCTGAGCCTGCCGGTGCACTTTCTTTGGCTGGCTTACAAAAATATTGCCAAACCAGTAAAGGTGACGAAACCTTAACGGCTGTTTTATCTGGCGCAAATATGAATTTTCATACCTTACGCTATGTCTCTGAACGCTGTGAATTAGGTGAGAAAAAAGAAGCTATTTTAGCGGTAACTATTCCCGAAGAAAAAGGCAGCTTTAAACGTTTTTGTCAAACTATAGGCAATCGTGCCATTACCGAGTTTAACTACCGTTATTCAGGTAAAGCCTGCGCCGAAGTATTTGTTGGTGTACGTTTAGGTGGAACTGTTGAAGAACGACAACAGCTATTACAAGACTTACACACAGCTAATTACCAAGCCATTGATTTTACTGACAATGAATTAGCAAAATTGCATGTTCGTTACATGATTGGTGGTAAAAATCCTGAAAACACCAACAATGAACAAAATGAACGGTTATTTAGCTTTGAGTTTCCAGAACACCCTGGCGCGTTAGAAAAGTTTTTAGCGGCAATGGGCGAGCATTGGAATATCACTTTATTTCATTATCGCAACCACGGCGCAGCTTTTGGACAGGTATTAACAGGCTTTGAACTTGCTGACAGCCAACAAACAGAGTTTTTCAAACATCTTGATGATTTAGGTTACCAATGGCGAGAAGAAACTGAAAACCAAGCATATCAAGCGTTTTTGAATTAATACTAGACTGGTTGAGCATAATTGATAATTAAGCTTGTAGGCGGGAATTTATTCGCGCGAATAAATTCCCGCCTACAAGGCCATTTTCGTAAATTCCGTTACCGTCATTCCCGCGTTATCTTGGCGGGAATCCAGTGGTTTATTTGGTAATTATTTAACCTTAATTCTAAATTCCATAAATAAAAACCTACTCTGTTGGCATGGCTTCAATTTTTTTTAATGAACGTAAAAACAAGCCTAGCCCCCCCATCGCCAGCACTAAAATTACAATCAGATCAAACGAGGTCATCGTTCTAAAACTAAAACGAATAGACGAGATTACGCCAAAAATCAGTGCGGTGATTGAGCCTAATGCTAGCACCCAGCCCAAAATGTTTTTTCCATTATAAAAAATTAAGCCCACGCCAAACATAAATGGGATCATCACCATACCGCTAGTAATACTATACATACCACCCATAGCGGAAAAGCCATAAAGTCGCATTCCCATACCAAAACTCGAGTTAACCTGAATGGCATTAAGTAACATGTAGAATCCCCCACACATCATAATTAACCCGACGAAGAATTGCCCTAAACCACCTGATGTTCCACCTGCACCGCGCATAAAATTCCTTATTTAAATGAATAGACAATCATAAATCAAACTAATTGCCATATTAACTTTCAATATTAACTGAGATAACGTAAAAATGACAAGAAACTAAAGCCCAGATACAAAAAAACACCCATTGTTACAGTGGGTGTTTTTAAGTGGTTTGTTGATTTAATAGTATTATTTTTTCAATTTACGAGCAATTAAACCCATCATACTTAATACTAAAATAATAAATGCAGCAGGTGTAGAAACCGCTATTGGTTGTGCTAAAGCTGTTGCATAAGTCACGTTATCAAATACTGCACTAGCTAAGTCAGGAGTAAAATTTATATCTGAAAAGGTAGAGCCGTCATCCGAAACAATACCAAAAAAACCACCGGTATTAGTAGCTGTTGAAGTTAACCCATTAAGATTTGCAACTAAAAAATTTCCGTAAGCTTTAGAGTCATCAGCGTCAAAATCAAAACCAAAGCCCACAATACCTGTATTAAATGAAAAGTTTGCAGAGCCATCTACCCAAAGATACTCAGCCGTCAGGTTATTATATGGCCCATAACATACATCATCTGAATGACAGCGATACATGTCACCCGAAATAGTAAAGTCATTCAAAGTTTCACTATCAGAATACTCAGCGACACTACCAATAGAGGATAAGTCGTCAGTAACTACCCCACTTAAATAACTTTCAAATGTAGCTCGGTCATTAAACGCAATCAATCCCGCATTCGCGACATTTACAATGCCACTCATTGCTAAAGTAAAACCGATTAATAAGGTATTCAAATTTTTAAACTTCATTGAAACTCCTACTTAATATTAAGTAAACTTTGAAAGCCTACAATAGATTATCTACACGGGCGAAAATTAAGGCTTCACATTAATCGGCGCTCTCTTTAACACCCCTTCTATAGCAAAAATCAAGCCACTTATATAAATGATATATATTTCAATACACTATAAATGTTATTAAAATCTTAAAATGCTAAACTGTAAATTAATCTGACAAAAAAATGGCAGTAAGCTGTTAATTTAGTTACATAAAATTTACACTTTACGTGTTTAAAATGACGTACTTAAATTATCTTAAAGTTTATTCATGTTTTTAAAAATAATTCAAGTCTATATAATTTACTCATTAGTATATCGAAATAATATTTACCCGTTAAAAGTATTAACATATGCTAGTATTTATAAATCGTTTATCGTAATCAGTTTCAACCTTGTATTTAACTTATTTGATTAATTATTGTTTATGTCTGTATATTTAAATAAAACTGTCATGATTTTATTGCTTAGCTTGATCTTTTTTGGTCAATCAACGGCATCTATGATCATGTCTTATAACATGACAAGTAATGCTATAAATATACATAATATGGCTAAGCAATCTGTTGTAGATAATCTAAATAATAATCCTAGTTGTCATCAAACTAAAACACTAGCCCCGCCTGCTAACCTAAACTCCACTAGCACGAACAGTAATACTGCAAATATAAGTATTAAGCATGTTCCAAGTAATTGCTGCACACAAGAATGTAATTGCTTAACTACAGGCTGTGCAACCGTTGCGACATTTATAGCAAGTATTAATCACACACCTAAATTTACTACCCCAACCAAGATACATTCATTTAAATCACTTGTATCAAAAAACATCCCTACATCCTTGTATAAACCTCCAATACTGAGCTAATTACAGCCTCATTACGTCTAAAAAGCATCTCACTCTTTAGTATTGAGAATGGCTATGTTGATAATACATATCGACTTTACGTAATTTGCACTGCGATTAATTACCCTTTATTTCAAGCACAATTTATGACTGACAACTTATAGTTATGTCAAATATAGTTTCTGGTTTGAACTTAAATAGCTCGATCACATAAAAACGCTAAATAACCTGCAATACAATATTACCTAGCGTGGAGAATAAAATGCAAAACAACAAAGCCAACTCAACAACAGAAAACCCTAGAGCAAAAAAACATATCACTTCAGTTCTAGGGCTCACTGCCGCATTAGTACTAGGGGCGGTTTTAGGAAATAAATTTTCATTGAAAACCGACTTATCCTCGCAATCCCAAGCGGCTACTGGCGCTAATATAACAACTGATGAAACAAAGCCTTTATATTGGGTAGCACCGATGGATGATAATTATCGTCGTGACCAACCGGGAAAATCTCCTATGGGTATGGATCTCGTTCCTTATTACGGCAACCAAAACAGTAGTACTGTAGATGAAGGCGCAGGAACGATAAAAATATCTTCACAAGTTATTAATAACTTAGGTGTTCGAACGGCAACAGTGACGAGAGGTATTCTTAATACCAAAATAGAAACCGTCGGTTATGTTACTTATGATGAAGATAAACTCGTTCATCTGCATTCGCGCATAGCAGGTTGGGTTGAAAAAATGCACATAAACGCTATTGGAGAACACGTAGAAAAAGACCAGCCACTTTACGATATTTACTCACCTGAGTTAGTTAACGCACAAGAAGAATTATTACTCGCCTTAGACAGTAATATTAGCCGATTAATTAGATCTGCTGAAAATCGACTTATCGCCTTACATGTTCCGAAAAGCACGATTAAGACGATTAAAAAACATAAAAAAGCACAACAATACGTTACTTTTTATGCACCGCAAGCAGGGGTTGTTGAAAGCTTAACCGTTAGAGCAGGACTGTACGTAACTCCTGAAACAGAGATGTTAACAATCGTTGATTTATCGCAAGTTTGGGTAAAAGCAGAAGTGTATGAGCGAGATATTGTTCAGCTTGCTATGGGTGATGACGCCAACATGCGCATTGATTCTTTTCCAGGGAAACAATGGCAAGGAAAAATTGAGCATATACACCCTATGCTCAACCCACAAACGAGAACAGGTGTCGCGAGGTTACATTTTGACAACGCCAACGGACTTTTAAAACCTAACATGTTCGCTAATATTGTTATTGCAGCGAATAACAATAACGACACCACAGTTTTACAAGTACCAAGAGAGGCGGTTATTCGCACCGGTACTCAAAATAGAGTGGTACTAGCGTTAGGGGGTGGCTCTTTTAAATCGGTTGCGGTGCAAATTGGTCGCGCTGATCGTAATAATATTGAAATTCTATCGGGATTGTCTGAAGGTGAGAAAGTGGTAACTTCCAGCCAGTTTTTACTCGACTCCGAATCAAGTAAAAACTCTGATTTTAAACGCATGAATGCTGATGAGAATTCCCCTGTAGCTATCAGTTTAGATGAAGAAAGTACCAAAAACCCAACCCAAAAAACTTCCCCCTCAACTACTCCTACAGCAATGGTGCACGGTACTGTTATCTCGGTAATGCCAGCTCATAGTATGGTTACTATCGACCGCGAAGCGATAGAGAAGTGGAACCGAGAGCCAGCTACGGTTGATTTCATTGTCAGCGAAACGGTTGATATGTCGTTGTTCACTGTTGACGCCTATTTAATGTTTACCTTTGAAATACGAGATGGAAATTTTGTCATTGTTAACGCCATGCCCATGACGAAAGGTGCGATGGCTAAGGGGGCACACTAATGATTGCTGCCATTATTCGTTGGTCAGTCGCTAATCGCTTTTTCGTCATACTCGCTACCATGATTTTGGTAGGTGCTGGTTTATATACGATAAAAAATACGCCAATTGACGCACTACCTGACTTATCTGATGTACAGGTTATCATCAAAACCAGTTACCCAGGGCAAGCGCCGCAAGTGGTTGAAGATCAAGTCACTTATCCGCTTACCACAGCTATGTTATCGGTACCCGGAGCTGTGACTGTTCGCGGCTTTTCATTTTTTGGTGATTCTTACGTTTATGTTATTTTCGAAGAAGATACTGATGTTTATTGGGCACGTTCTCGTGTTTTAGAGTATTTAAGCCAAGTATCTCCCAATTTACCAAGCGAAGCGAAACCACAATTAGGCCCTGATGCAACAGGCGTTGGCTGGGTTTATCTTTACGCGTTAGTTAATAAAGCTGATGCAGGTGAAAATGAGCAACATGATTTAAGTCAGCTACGCAGCTTACAAGATTGGTTTTTAAAATATGAACTACAAACAGTAAAAGGTGTTTCTGAAGTTAGTGCGCTGGGCGGCATGGTTAAACAATACCAAGTACAAGTTAACCCAGACAAGTTACGCGCTTATGCTATTCCATTATCGCTGATCCAAACTGCCATAAAACAAGGTAATCAAGAAATTGGCGCTTCGGTTGTTGAAATGGCCGAAGCGGAATATATGATCCGCGCTACAGGCTATATAGAAGGCGTGGAAGATCTCGAAAATATTCCGCTCGGGGTGAATGAAAATGGCACGCCGTTATTACTAAAAGACGTTGCCGAAATAGGCACAGGACCGCAAATGCGTCGTGGCATTGCCGAGCTAAATGGTGAAGGTGAAGCCGTTGGTGGCATTGTCGTAATGCGTTATGGCGAAAATGCACAACAGGTTATTAACCGCGTAAAAGCCAAACTTGAACAATTAAAGAAAGGCTTACCTGATGGCGTAGAAATTGTCACTGTTTACGATAGATCAGCCTTAATTGAGCGCTCAGTGAGTAATTTAGCGATGAAATTGTTAGAAGAATTTGGCGTGGTTGCTTTGGTTTGCGTTATCTTCTTATTTCATATTCGCTCATCCTTAGTGGTTATTATCAGTATTCCGGTGGGCATTTTAACAGCCTTTATTGTTATGCATTATCAAGGATTAAATGCCAATATCATGTCGCTTGGTGGTATCGCCATTGCCATAGGTGCCATGGTCGACGGTGCTATTGTGATGATTGAAAATATGCATAAACACATGGAACGCTTACCTGAAAATGAAGCGATGACCAATGAAAAACGTTGGCAAATAGTTATCGATTCAGCCAGTGAAGTCGGCCCGGCTTTATTTTTCAGTTTATTGATCATTACCGTCAGTTTTATGCCGGTGTTTACCCTTGAAGCACAAGAAGGCCGCATGTTTTCACCGCTGGCTTACACTAAAACTTATGCTATGGCTGCCGCTGCGGCATTAGCCATAACCTTAGTGCCAGTATTAATGGGCTATTTCATTCGCGGTAAAGTACTAGCGGAGCATAAAAACCCTATAAATAAAGCGTTGACGGCGCTATACATGCCGATACTTAAAGCGGTATTACGTTTTCCTAAAACGACGTTAACTGCTGCCGTTATTATATTTATCATAGGTTTATACCCACTAGATAAGATAGGTAGTGAGTTTATTCCGCCTCTTGATGAAGGCGATTTAATGTATATGCCAACTACTTATCCCGGTATTTCTATTGGTCAGGCAAGACAATTATTACAGCAAACTGACAAACTCATTAAAACGATTCCAGAGGTTAAAACAGTATTTGGCAAAATTGGTCGCGCTGAAACCGCAACCGATCCCGCGCCGTTAACCATGATAGAAACCTTTATACAGTTCAAACCCAAAAATGAATGGCGCGAAGGCGTTACAACAGCAAGCTTGAAGAAAGAGTTAGATGATTTAGTAAAACTGCCCGGTGTTACTAATGCTTGGGTAATGCCAATAAAAACCCGTATTGATATGTTAGCTACAGGTATTAAAACCCCCGTAGGCATTAAAATATCTGGCCCTAAACTCGACACTATTCAAGAAATAGGTCAACAACTTGAAAATATTTTAGTCAATGTGTCCGGTACTGCATCTGTGTATTCTGAGCGTGTTGCTGGTGGGCGTTATATCAAAGTAGATATTCAACGCCTTAAAGCTGCACGTTACGGCTTAAATATTAGTGATGTTCAACAAGTAGTTGCTAGTGCTATTGGTGGCATGAATATCACTAACTCGGTTGAGGGGTTAGAGCGTTATCCCGTTAACTTGCGATATCTACAAGATTACCGTGACTCACCTGAGCAATTAGCTAAATTACCTATTGTGACACCTAAGGGGCAACAAATCACCTTGGGTGAAGTTGCTAATGTATTTATTGAAGATGGCCCACCAGGCATAAAATCAGAAAACGCGCGTTTAACGGGTTGGGTTTATGTCGATTTGACCGAAAATGAAAATATTGGTAGTTATGTAGAGCTAGCAAAATCAGTACTCGATGAAAAGCTAGTGCTGCCGACTGGCTATTCAATTAGTTGGGCAGGTCAGTATGAATATATGCAACGCGCTAAAGCGAAATTAACTTATGTTATTCCGTTAACCTTGGTAATTATCATCGTCTTACTGTACTTAAGCTTTCGCAATGTGATTGAAGTGGTGATGATATTAGGCACCTTACCACTAGCTATGGTTGGTAGTGTTTGGTTAATGTATTTAGAAGGCTTTAATTTTTCAGTCGCGGTTGGTGTTGGATTTATTGCGCTAGCAGGTGTCGCCGTTGAAATTGGCGTAATTATGTTGGTTTATTTGAATCAAGCTTATTATGCTGTATTGGCGAAACATAACGAGCAACAAAAACCAACGACTAAAGCCGATATATTACAAGCTGTGTTACATGGTGCAGGTTTAAGAATACGACCAATTATGATGACCGGTGGTACAGTAATTATCGGTTTAATACCTATATTATACGGCACAGGAACAGGCTCAGAGGTAATGAGTAGAATTGCAGCGCCTATGGTCGGCGGTATGGCAAGTGCTATGTTACTTACTTTATTAATTTTACCTGCATTATATTATTTATGGCGTTCAGCGAGATTTCCTATTCATTCACATCAAAGATCCAGTTAAAGCCGTTTATTTATGCAAAATCGGTTACAGATCCGGCATAATTTTACATTATCTATTTAATACTTAGCTTTACAGATAAAAAGATGGAGGTGATTTACTTTCCACCATCCTATAAGCAAAGTTGATTAAGTTTAATCAACTTTGCGACAAAAACCTTCATTTTCCTAGTTTCAATGCACACTATTTACCTTAACAACTTTAAATAAATTAAGCGCTTGGTTTTTCAGAAATCCAAAGTTTAATGTGCCCTTGTACTACAACTACATCATTTTCATCGTATGCGGTAATATCAACTAGCATATCTCCAGGTTGCCAATCTTCAGCATTAACCTTTGCAACACAACGAATATCACTACCCGCTTTTGCGGTATAATCAACTGTCATACCTTTTGGGATCCAACGTAAACTTTGTGGAATTGACGCCTCAGCCATTACTCCCATGGCCATTTCTAATCCATTACAAATTGCAATAACATGCACAGTTTTGATGTGATTAAAAACCTTTTTCTGTTTTTTGATAAGACAGGTACATTGATTTGGCGCTAACTCGGTAATTTTAGGATTGATAGTTGAGAAGTATGGAGCAATACGACTTACCATAATTGAAAACAACTTATTTCCAAACGGATACTTTACACATTTTTGATAGAGCGACAGGGTTCTATTAGCACTCAATTTCAAGGTGTTGTCGCTCTTATCCATCATATTTCCTCACTATAAACATATTTTAAATAAACGGTTTTTAATCCGCTATTTTTTCGTTGCACGACTAATGACGTTCATACAACGCAACAATTGTGCTTGTTGCAATAGTGTTAGCGTTAATCATATAGCCTGCTAACGCACCTGAAGCATCTGCAGGTAGCTCAATATTATCTACTGATAATGCATGCACAGTAAATTGATAATGATGTACACCGTGCCCTACTGGCGGACAAGCGCCACCAAAACCTCGGCTGCCATAATCATTATTTATTTGCATACTGCCTGTAGGTGCTAAATCGGTTTTAGTATTTCCAGCACCTGTAGCAAGATCGGTTACGCTCAGAGGAATGTTGATTATTTGCCAATGCCACCAACCACTGCCTGTTGGCGCATCGGGATCATAAGCAGTAATAGCAAAACTTTTGGTACCTTCGGGAATATTTTTCCATTGTAGTTGTGGCGATAAATCTCCACCAGTACAACCAAAGCCTGTGAATTCTTGTGATTTGGACATTAACTCACCGTCAGTAATATCTTGGCTTGATAACGTCAATGCATTGGCAAAAACAGTGGCCGACAAACATACCGATATTAAGGTGACTAAAGTAAGCGATTTAAACATATTCTGTACCTTCTCTAATTATTGTGAACTTACTGCTTTTACTTTCATTCAATATAAACCGTTATGTTTATGATTGATTATATACAATTAGCAGCTAGAGTTATTATTAACTCTAGCTGCTATTTTAAAGTTCGTTACTAATATTTATAGTGTTGATACAGTCAACTTTTCGCCCTATCCCGTCACCTTAGTCTTTCTCAATGCAGAAGGGGTTAAACCAAACCTATGTTTAAAGCGTTCCGTAAAACGAGATTGAGACTGATAGCCGCATTGTTCTGCGATATAAATAATTGAATGTTCGGTTGTTTGAATTAAGTGTAAACCCAAGCCTAATTTAACTTGGTCTTTAATTTCTTGAATCGTACTACCTTCAGCTAATAATTTTCTTCTCAAAGTAGACTCGCTCATTGCCAGTTGTTGACATATTTGAGCAAGAGGAACATCTACTGCGGGCTGTGCACTTAACATTGTATGTATTTTTTGCCCTACTTTATGCGACGCAGCCATTGAAACAATATTTTGATAACCTAAATAATATAGCAACTGCAATATCTCTTTTCTGCGAATAGACCACATATCTTGAGGCGAGAAAACTGACCACTCAACAAATTGCTGTAAGCATTTATTTAATACCGTAGATATTTCGCCTACACAATACGGCTTACCACCAGTTTGAGAGACCGAGTATGGCCTTAAGCCAATAAAGTCTTCGTATTCAAATTCGATAAGCAGCGCAAAATATTCAGTCGCTTGAGGAATATTACGCATATCTATTGCCGGATTGTCAGATAAAAAAATGAAGTTTCCAGCGCCACAAGATATTTCTCCTTGTTTACCTAATTGCTTATCACCGGCAAGTACCGCAATAAGAAGCGGTTTAACAACGGGTACATTTAATAAATGTTGTTCTTTTATTGAACTGTAAACAGCGAAAGGCAGTGAACAATTATCACTGGTAGCGGCTTCAGTAATTGCCGCTTTAATGATACTAATCAGTTTATCCATGATTTAACTCAACGAAGACATAGGTATTATTTAATATTCTTTTAGCCGCTAGAATATGATTTTGTTTGGTAATTAGGCTATCCTACTTAGTGTGAACCACCCTTTCAACAAACTCCTGGAAATACCTTTGTGACCTTAAACTCAAATAAAGAAACGATTGCTGAAATATCTGAAACAAAAAAATTATCAGGTAAAATAAAAGTGATTGTCACGATTGTATTGCTCATCATAATAATCGCCAGCACCATTTACTTAGCTACGAAAACAGATAAAAAAGAAGTTCAAGCTGAGTTACCGAAAATGACCGTGCAAGAGAAGAAAGCGCGTTTTAAATCATTAATTGTTCCTGCCGTTGACCACGTATATACGCAACTCATGAGCCGCTATGAAAGAATAAAAAACAATATTGATGCTGGTGAAAATAAGACAGAAATTGAAGCATTAAAAACAGAATATAAAGCTTCCTCTAACGAAGCGTTACTCATGGCGCTTAAGCCACACCCTCGAAGTATTGCTATTGCACAAGCTGCCATGGAAAGTTCGTGGGCGACTTCACGCTTTTTCAGGGTCGCCAATAATATTTTTGGTGTTTGGTCTTTTGACGAAGATGAGCCTAGAGTCGCTGCCTTAAAAAAACGAGGTGATAAAACTATTTGGATCAAAAAATATAACAGTATTGAAGCTGCAGTATACGACTATTATCGCACCCTTGGGCGCAGCCATGCCTTTGGAGAGTTCAGACAAACAAGAATGATTACAGATGACCCATTTATCTTAGTTACTAAACTAGATAGTTATTCTGAAAAGGGCAGTTTATACGGCGAAGAATTAACTTCAATTATCAAATTCAATAAGTTTAATCAGTATGATGTTACCGGTGAAGGCGTCGATGATGAGTAATGCTATGACTGGGTACTAGGTACTAGGTACTAGGTACTAGGTACTAGAATAATGACTATCTAAAACGTAAAAGCAAAAAATTTGTCTTTACTTTACGTTTCTTTATTTATAAACCGTTATGATAAACACTTCTTTTCTCATTTATTAATAAATTTATTATGTATTCAACTACTCCACTCAAAAGTCTTTTTATTGTTCTACTGTTGAGTATTGTTATTGCTGGTTGTAGTAGCAAACACGATATGAAAATAACTGAAGTATTTCGACCAAGCATTCTTGATAATGATACAAAAATGTTTAGCTTCTCTATAGTTTTTGTTAATCCAAACAAGCTCTCAACTGCAGATAAACAACAAGGAAGCCCTAGCCAAGAGCAAGGCAAGAGTAAAAAAGGCAAAGGCCGTGACAGAAAGAAAACTGCTAACAGACAAAGTAAATCAAAAGGCGCATCTAAAAAAGAAAACTTAGACGACTTAATGTCTGAAGAATTAGAAATTCGCTTAGTAGAAAAGTTAGAGGAAAATAATTATTGTCGTACAGGCTATTTTGAACTTGATCGCACATTCAATAAATCAATTTTTACACTACATGGGGAATGCAATGAAAGTGCGACTGTTACCGATAGAGAAAATTTTGGTAATAAAACCGTATTATAGGGCCTGTTGCTCTTTCTAGATTACTTTTACAGCAATTTGTTTGGACTTCTTTATATTAAGAGTAGACAAGACAGGCACTAATACTGACTTAATAAACTATTCCTTTTTAACACCTACATCGCACAAATATTCCCAATCATTTTCCTTTTCCCAAGCTTCTAGCCACAATATAAAATCATCAGCCGGCATTGGTCTAGCAATGCCGTAACCTTGTGCCAAATGACAACCTAATATAAGTAATTGCTCACCGTGATCGGTAGTTTCAACACCTTCAGCAATAATTTTTCGGCTAAACGCTTTAGCTAAGCCAATAATACCAATAACAATGGCTTTATCGTCGGCATCCATCAGCATGTCTCGAATAAAAGACTGATCAATTTTGAGATATTCGGTAGGTAGCCGTTTTAAATAAGACAGCGATGAATAGCCCGTCCCAAAATCATCAATTGAAAAAACAATGCCTAATTGATGACATTCTTGTATAACTTTAGTGACTTGATTTATTTCTTTGAGGGCACTGGTTTCTAATATTTCAAACTCAATACTACCCGCCCTAAAATGCGGAAACTTCTTCAGAATAACTTTTAAACGCTTAACAAAATCAAGACTTTGCAATTGCAATGGGCTGATATTGACACTGATCGGAATATTGATATTTTTTTCAGACCAAAGCGACAGTTGTGTTAACGCTTTTTCAATAACCCACTCACCTACTTTAATATCCAAAATATCTTGTTCAATAATAGGTAAAAACATTATTGGCGGTAAAATACCTCGCTCTGGATGGCGCCAACGGATGAGTGCTTCAACGCCTATTACATTATTGGTTTTAATATTAATCTTCGGCTGATAAAACAAATCAAATTCATTGTTATTTAACGCTAATCTAATATTTTCTAATTCTTCATGTTGATTTTTTTCCGCCACATCTTTAGCTACATCAAAAATATGAAAACAATTTTTACCTGTATTTTTAGCAATATACATAGCCTGATCAGCATGCCTTAATAACTGATCTGAATTACTATTATCTTGCGGATAAATAGTGACACCAATACTAGCTGAGACTTGAATAGCTTTATTTTTTAATAATACTGTTTTGCTAATAGAATCAAGGATGCGTTTTAAAATAACAATACAATCGTCAGGATGTTCTAGCTCATCTAGTATCATCACAAATTCATCGCCGCCAAAGCGTGCTAGAGTGTCGCATGAGCGCATTAACTTAGTAAATTGATTGGCTATACTGCACAAGAGTTCATCACCAAAGCTATGGCCATAAGCATCGTTAATTTCTTTGAATCGATCAAGATCAATAAAGGCAATAGCAACACTATTTTCAGAACGCTTACTATGTTCAATAGTTTGCTGCATCCGATCAGCTAAAAGGTTTCTATTGGGTAGGCCGGTAAGTGCGTCATAATTAGCATTTCGCTCAAGTTTAATATTCACTTGTTCTAATGCTCGATTGGAGTTTTTTAAGGTCCGTTGAATAGACTTTTCTTCGCTAATATCTTGAAATATACCCGTTAACCTAACTGCTTTGTTATCCTTCATGGTAACAATACAAGTTGCCCTTACGTCAATTAATTTACCTTTAGTGGTGTAGGTTGTTAATTCTAAATCGTAGCCAATACCTCGATTAATTGCGTTATCTAAAGCTTTTTCAATTAGTACTCTTGATTCAGGGATAAAGTACTCAAAAACTGCATCCACGGTAGGGTTAAACTCTTCAGCTGTGGTTTCATGTATACGGTAGGTTTCGGTTGTCCAAAATAACTCACCAGACAACACGTCTAATTGCCAACCACCAACTTTCGCAATACGTTGCGACTCATCCAACAAGTAGCTAGTAGTAATTAATTTTTGCTCGTCTATTTTTCGTAAGGTGATTTCTCGATGAAAGCCAAGCATACGTTTAGGTGAACCATCTTCATGCCACTCTATTGTTTTACCTGCAATTAATACCCAAACATATTCCCCATGTTTGTGCTTCATTCTTACCGCAACTTCGTATAATTCGGCATCACCTTGTAAGTGACTAGCGAGTCTTTCATTCGCTTTTTGTAGGTCTTCTGGATGAATATATTTAAACCAAGTTGCAAAACTTATAGGCTGTAATTCATCTAAACAGTAACCAATAATCTCAGCCATACGCTCGCTGAAAAATACAGTTTCCGTTTTAATGTTCCAGTCCCAAACTCCCATCCCTGCGGCATTAATAACTAATTCAAATCTATCCGCATTGAATTTTTCAATTTCTTGCATATAACTAATGTATCCGAGAAGCTGTCAGTAAATATATTTATACTTAAACGATTAGCCAAACAATTGATTAATAATGATAAATTTATACTGGCTGAAATATTGACGTTGAATATTGAGCTAGAATATAAATTTAGGTTAAAAGTACCTTAAACCGAGTCAGGTTAAGTAGAGTTTAACAGAGCTTTAATCATGATAGCAAAGCTGCAGAGTAAGATTCACTTTTTCAGCAATTTTATCGAAAAGTGAATAATTAAGCAGGAAGAAAAAACAATCTAATGAACCGTTTTCGTATAAAATTCACTAATGTATTGGCCACCTTTAATAGTAGCAACGATGCGTAACTTATAACGATCACCTTGGTTTGCAACTAACTCACCTAAAGGCGTATTTCTGCGCCAATAATAAGGGTTTTCTTTCATACCTAAAGGGTATGGGGTCATTTTGTCATTCTCATCGACTAAAAATAATGTCGCTGTATCTAAAGGAAAAGTAGAGTTAATTTGTGTAACGCCAGCTTTATCAGATACATTAATTTTAAACTCTCCTGAAGTCAGTACACAGTCATTTTGAGTAACATCACAATTACCTTCTGCAACTAGCTGTATTACCTTCTCTTGCGCTGCTTTATTTTCACTGTATAAATCAGCAAGACCAAAGCCAGCAATAGCAAGAATTGGTGCCACCAAAAAGGCAATTTTTAAGTGTTTATTCATAAGATTATTTGAACCTTAACTTCTATTTAATTACGTGTTTTATTAGAGCAAATTACCCTAGAAAAAGAAAGGCTAGGCAACTTTAGAATGAGTCGTCTAGCCTTTTTAGTTTTACTTACCGATTATTAAAATTAATAACCCATACTTCCTCCCTTAGTGTGCATGTGCTGCGCCTACATCGCCCGGAGTACGCATGTTTTCTACCATATCTTGAATATTAGCAGGAGCTGGGCCGGTAAACTTAAGTACTGCAAATGCTACAGCAAAGTTAACTAATGCACCAACTGCACCAAATGCATTAGGAGAGATACCGAAGAACCAATCTGCTCCCATGTTTCCTAGGAAGTCAGTACCTGGGATAAACATAATACCTTTGTGTTGGAACACGTATAACATTGTTACACCGATACCTGAACACATACCTGCGATAGCTGCTGTACCACTCATTTTCTTAGAGAATATACCCATCATTAATGCCGGGAAGATACTTGATGCTGCTAAACCAAAGGCTAATGCAACTGTACCTGCAGCAAACCCTGGAGGATGAAGCCCTAGATAACCAGAGATTAAGATAGCAATGGTCATTACAACACGACCGGCAAGCAATTCATTCTTCTCAGATAAATCAGGCGTTAACACCCCTTTCATTAAATCATGAGAGATTGATGATGATATCGCTAACAATAAACCGGCTGCTGTCGAAAGTGCCGCCGCTAAACCACCAGCTGCAACTAAGGCAATAACCCAGTTTGGTAAGTTAGCAATAGCAGGGTTCGCAAGTACCATGATGTCACGGTCAACTTTAACCATTTCATTTGGAACAACAGTTTGTTGAGCACCCGTCATATCATTAGTTACGACAATGTTGCTATCTGTAGTGTTGGCAGTATATTGAATTTTACCGTCACCATTTTTATCTTCAAACTGTAATAAACCTGTTGTTTCCCAGTCTTTAAACCATTGTGGACGTTCAGAATACTCAAGATTTTGACCCGCTACCGGTTCAATGGTATGCATAAGGTTCAAACGAGCCATTGCACCAACAGCTGGAGCTACTGTGTAAAGTAAAGCAATACATACTAAAGCGTAACCTGCAGAAGAACGTGCAGCTTCTACTGAGGGAACAGTAAAGAAGCGCATAATTACATGCGGCAGACCCGCTGTACCAATCATCAACGACATAGTGTAAGCGAACATATTTAATGTGCCGCCTAAGTTTGATGTAGTGTATTCTTTAAAGCCTATTTCAGTTACAACCATGTCTAACTTATCAAGTAAGTAAACACCACTACCGTCAGCTAAAGTGCTACCTAAACCTAATTGCGGAATTGGATTACCGGTAAGTTGTAATGAAATAAATACCGCTGGAATTGTGTATGCAAAAATCATTACTACATACTGAGCAATTTGCGTATAAGTAATACCTTTCATGCCGCCTAATACCGCATAAACCCAAACAACGAACATGCCGATGCCTAAGCCTAAGCCGTAATCAACTTCTAAGAAGCGAGAGAAAGCAACACCTACACCTTTCATTTGACCAATGATGTAAGTTAATGATGCGATAATTAAACAAGCAACCGCTACAATACGGGCTGTTTTTGAGTAATAACGATCGAAAATAAACTCAGGAACGGTGAACTTACCGTGTTTACGCATATATGGCGCTAATAACATAGCCAATAATACATAACCACCAGTCCAACCCATTAAGAAAACTGAGCCGCCGTAACCCATAAAGGAAATCATACCTGCCATTGAAATAAATGACGCTGCACTCATCCAATCGGCACCAATTGCCATACCGTTTTGTAATGGGGTAATGCCGCCACCCGCTACATAAAAATCACTGGTTGAACCTGCACGAGCCCACCAAGCAATGGCAAAATATAAGCCAAACGTACCGAATACGGCGATGTAAGTATAGAATTTTAACTCATCCATTTTTAGCTCTCCGCGTTATATTTTTTATCAAGCTTGTTCATTTTGGCGCCATACCAAAAAATCAAACCTAAAAATGAATAAATAGAACCTTGCTGTGCAAACCAGAAACCTAGCTTGTACCCACCTAGTCTAATTTCATTTAACGGCTCTACTAGCAGTAGGCCTAAACCAAATGAAACAAAAAACCAGATTGCAAGACAGATAAAGATCAAGCGCAGATTTTCTTTCCAATATGCTTCTTTATTTTCCACAATAGCCTCCTAGCGACCGAGCGTTTTGTTAGCGATTATTATGTTACTTCGCTTTATTACGCTTTATTAGTTGTTAGTAATTATTTGAACATTCTAGTAAAAGCTTAACTTCAACTGTTGATCAATCTAACAAGCTTTTTTTTTAGGAGATATTAGCCTTTAGTCTAGATTCACCAAAGTTAGGCTAAATTAATGCCTTACAATTATGTTTATCGATTAAATATTAAACAAATGAAGTGAAAGGAGGTAAACGAGGATAAATAACCTGATCTCAGATTAATTTTTTCATAATTAGTTTAGCTTTAAAGCTAAACTAACAGCAGCAATTAAAATGGATATTGTGTAAACATATCATTAATTAAATCATTAAGTGACGCATTACCATTATTCGCTGTAGCATAAGTACGTAAACCGTTAATTTGTATCATCACATGACTTGCTAGCCTTTTAGCATCTTTATCTTGGCTAATTTCACCTAAGCT
This sequence comes from Colwellia sp. E2M01, assembly GCF_018860585.1. Lineage (GTDB taxonomy): Bacteria > Pseudomonadota > Gammaproteobacteria > Enterobacterales > Alteromonadaceae > Colwellia. The sequence goes on along the minus strand of NZ_JAHKPR010000075.1, from coordinate 39,454 downwards.
TTGTGCTTCTTCAATTAAACTCACAAAGGCTTGTTCAATACGCAGCAGTGAACTCCTTGCTGTCGTTAACAATTCTTGGTGTTCATCAGTTAACTCACCAACAGTTTTAGCTAACATGCACATCCCATTTGGCGCATCTTTTTGAGTATCAACAACTTGCATAATTACAAACGCTTTTAAAGCCGCGATAGGTGAGGAGTTTTCTGCTCTACAATCAGCTAGCGCGGAAATACCCATGTCTGTGTAATTTTTTAAAACTTCAAGAAAAAGGCCATCTTTATTGCCAAAAGCAGCATAAATACTACCTGGACGCATATCAATTACATCTTGTAAATTACGCATTGAAGTGGCGTGAAAACCTTTTTTCCAATAAAGATTTGTGGCTTTATTAATTACATCTTGTCTATCAAACTTTGCTGGCTTAGCCATAAAAAACACCTGAGAATATTTAAGTGAACGCTAGTTCAACTATAAAGAAATATATTTTATTAGCAAAACTCATTAGACGCAAACCTCCCTTTAAACTAACTCAATTATTATTCAAAATAAATATTTGAACGAATGTTCACTAATTTTATTGAACGATCGTTCATTATCTTCTATAGTAACTCATATAGAATTAACTTAACGAAATAAAACTAACCCAATAGGAATATAACAATGACTATATTTACACTACACACAGCCGAAACAGCACCAACCAAAAGTAAAGACATTTTAATCGGCGCAGAAAAGCAAATGGGCGCAGTACCTGGCTTATTCGCAGTTATGGCCGAGTCACCACAAACATTAACTGCCTACACACAATTACATCAGTTTTTTACAGAAACATCGCTTGATGCCGAAGAGTTAACCGTTGTTTGGCAAACCATTAATGTTGAGCATGAATGTCATTATTGTGTACCCGCGCATACTGGAATTGCTCATTCAATGAAGGTTGACCCTGCTATAACAGAAGCGTTACGCAATGAAACGGCTTTGCCAACGGCTAAATTACAAGCATTGAGAGACTTTACATTAAGCATGGTTCGAAATCGTGGTAATGTTTCGCAGCAAGATCTTAAAGACTTTTTCACTGCCGGTTACAGTCAACAGCAAGTGTTAGAAATTATCTTAGGTTTATCACAAAAAGTAATTAGCAACTATGTAAACCATGTAGCTAACACCCCTGTAGATCCAATGTTTGAGTCTTTTGCGTGGACTAAGAAGTAACTTAATTAGGTTACTGAGGCTTTGTGCGCTGTTGTGCAAAGGGGTAAATCAGGCTACTTCTGTGGTTAATAGGGGGCTATTAGCTACAGAGTAGTTTTGATTTAACCTCTCATTAGCAGCAACTAAAGAAAATTGTCGCTATAAAGATTATTCCCGTTTCATTAATTATAAATGGAGTTGTCATGACTAAAAAAATCAAATTAGACATCATTTCAGATATCGTTTGTCCGTGGTGTATTATCGGTTACAACCGACTTAAAGTTGCCATTGATGAATTACAGCTTAACGATAAAATTGACATTGAATGGCAACCTTTCGAGCTTAACCCTGATATGCCCGCAGAAGGTGAGCCACTACGCGAACACGTCGCCAGAAAATACGGGGCTTCGCGTGCAGATAGCGATAGCGCCCGCGAAAACATTAGTAAACTAGGCGCAGAGCATAATTTCATATTTAATTACTCTGATGAAACCAAGATGGTTAATACGCTCGATGCCCATATATTGTTAGATTTAGCCGAAAATTTAGGTAAGCAAACCGAACTCAAACTCCGTTTATTCACTGCTTTTTTTACCGAAGGTAAAGATATTTCACTACGTGATGTTTTATTAGCAGAAAGCGATGCAATAGGTATCGACAGAGCTAAAGCAGAGCAAGCGTTAGCTGATACGAGTAACAGTGAAAAAATCAGAGCTATCGAAACACAATGGCATAGCATGGGCGTTTCAAGCGTACCTACAGTGGTTTTTAATCGTACAAGCGCATTAACAGGCGCACAATCGGTTGAGGCTTATAAACAAGTACTTAGCCAATTGCTCGCAGAGCAAAATTAAGACTCAATAGTAACTACAAGGAAGTAGCTTGCTAATTTAGCCTGAATTATGTTTACTTATAGGTTCTTACTAAGCGAATAAATTCCTCCAACAAAAATAATAATGGTTATTATTTAAAACTTATTAACACAGAAACAAGGCTCCCCCAAACTATTTATCAGTACGATCTCTTTGATAATTAATTGACTCAATATATTATTTTCAATACAGTAATTGTAGTTTTGTTAACAGTTAAATAGCTTGTTGCAAGAATATTTAAAAGAATATCTATATTTTTTATGAGGTTATACTTGTCATGTTATTTTTAAATAAAATTAAGATTCAAACACGTATTATAATTTTAGTTTTAATTCCGCTAATTTTTACATTTTTGTTGTCAATAGAAAGACTGAACAATGCATTTACTGAACAAGATAATATCAACAAGTTAGACGTTGTATTAGATTACTCTCAAGTAACCGCTCCGTTGGCTGCAGACGTTATAAAAGAAGCCTTTTATTCACGTTTATATATTGATGCAACGCCAGAAAAAAACATTGCTGGCAAGCCCATGGATGCCAATAAATACTTAGACGAGATGAAAAAAGCGCGAGCTAATGCGTTGTTGAGTCAAAATAAATATTTGAATTTCATTAATGAAAACAAAGAAACCCTTGAACAATTTCAAATACTTAACCAACATATAAATATTATTCGCAATTTAATTGATAAATTTCAATATGTTCGTAATGCAGCTGATGAAAAATCTCATCTATCTAAAAATTACACCTCAGAATTTGGTCGTGATCTACATACCATGTGGGAAATGGAAGTATTAATTAAACGCTTAGTGCTTTCGCTTAATGAGATTGTTGTGATCTCAATGCAAAATCCGCAATTAGGTAAATTATCCAGTGCTTATTACAATTTAGTTGCCGCCAATACAGAATATTCTTTTCATAATAGTTTTGTCTATTTAGCCATTTACAATGCTAGAGATGTTTACACTCACACTCAAATTTATAGTAGCTTTACTAAAAACCAAAATTACTTGGATACCTTTTTAAGCTTTGCCGATGAAGCAACAGCCAAAGCATATAATGAAATGAGAGCTAACAAATACTTTCTAATGGCTGACCAAATTGCTTTACAAGCACGCACAGGTATATACGAGCAACTCAATAAACCATTAAAAGTTGATGCAAGCATAGACTGGGATCGCACCACGGCTGAAATTTTCGACCTTTATCAGCAGACCATGGATGTTGCATTAAATCAGCTTATTGATACAAAAGAAGCGCTAATAGATGACGCTAACCAACGCGTAATAGAAACGTTAATTTTAATGATTCTAGCACTAGTAATCATTGCAATTATTTCATATTTTATTGGTCACAGTATTACTAACCAATTAAAAGCAATGGTTGGCTCTTTTAAGCTGTTAACCACAAACAAAGACATGTCAATCAAACTCGATGCTGACGGTAAAGATGAATTGTCCGAATTAAGTGCGGCGTTTAATAGCTTACTCGAAAGCTTTAATGCAACCCTTGGCTATGTCAAAAATGAAGCTATTGTTATTAACAAAACAACCAGTGATGTTTCCAATGCGATGAATGAATCGTTAGAGCTTTCTGATAGACAACTTCAAGCAACAGATAGTATTTCTGTTGCCATCAATGAAATGACCGCAACGATAGAAGAAGTGTCTAACATGGCATTACAAACCTCTAATGCAGTTCAAAATGCTTACAATATTGCAGTGAAAAGTTCAGATAATGCGGCATTAAGTCAGCAAATGATGGAAAAGTTAACGTTAGAGTTAGGCAACACAAGTCAAGTCGTTAATTCATTAAATCAGGAAACTAGCCTTATTGGCAATGTGTTAAATGTAATACAGGGTATTGCCGAGCAAACTAACTTATTAGCTTTAAATGCTGCTATTGAAGCCGCAAGAGCTGGTGATATGGGTAGAGGCTTTGCGGTTGTCGCAGATGAAGTGAGAAGCTTAGCAGGTCGAACTCAAGAATCGACAGAACAAATTCGTTATCAAATAGAAGCACTTCAAAAAGGTGCAGATGCCGCTACTACCAATATGGATAATTTACAATCTGAAGGTGCTAAAGCTGTGGATATTGTGATTGAAGGTGCTGAAGCGGTAAATATAATGAAAACTGAGCTAGACAACATTATGCAAATGGCTGAACAAATCGCAACGGCAGCTGAACAACAAACGAATGTGTCCAATGAAATCAATGAACGCATACATGCGATCAAAGAAGATGCCGACAAAATCACCTCAAAAACAAATGACACAGCTTCTTCCGCTGAAGGTTTAAAAGAAACCGGCGGTCGCTTAAATGTTTACATTAGTGAATTTAAAATAGACGAAAATTAATTGATGAATGTCGATTATTGTCAGGACGAATCATTCGTCCTGACAACTCACACTTTAGTCTAATTTTACTGATTAACACTTGTCTAAACATCACCAAGACTCTAGATTAGCCATATCACGCGATATTATTCACTTATATTATAAGGCTGAAGCATGAGTATGGATCCTGAACTTTCAGAGATAAGCAGTTTTATTCACAGTATTCCGCCCTTTGACAGCTTACCTAAACAAGTACTTTCGCAACTTGTTCGTGAATTATCAATTAATTACGTTAGAAAATCTGAGCCCTTTCCACCAAAAAGTATCAAAGAAGCCAGACTTTACATCATCAGAAAAGGTGCGATGAGTTGCCTCTCTGCTGATGGTGAATTAGTCAATAAATTAGGCGAAGGAGATTTATGCGATGCTTTTTTTCATGCTAATGTCAGTACCACAGAAAGTAACACCGCGAATGAAAATGTGTTCACTCATACCTTATTGAGTACAAATCAAACCGCCATTGACAATCAGCTGCAAGTGCATACCGATGAAGACTGTTTAATTTACAGTGTTCAAACTAGCGTTATACAGGAAATAGGTGAACGATTTCCGAGCATTAGTGATTACTTCAGCCAAAATTCCGCCCAGCGTCTAAAACGCAAAATGACACAAGTAAATGAAGAGGCAATTTTATCTTCAACCTTAATGAACTCATCGGTAGGTAGCTTTTATCAAAGCCCAGTCGCTTCTATTGACATTGAAAAAACAATTCAACAAGCTGCTATACAAATGAATGAACAAGGTTATTCTTGTTTAGTGGTAACGGAAAAAGGCACCTCTGTTGGTATTGTTACCGACAAAGATATTCGTCGTCGCTGTGTCGCTACAGGGTTAGCTACTAGCGAAAAAATTAGCAGTATAATGACAACAGATATGTGCAGTATTGACATTAAAAATAATGCTTACGACGCACTAATGATGATGACCGCAAAGCATATTCATCATCTTCCTGTCACCAAATATGGCAACCTTGTTGGCATGGTCACTGTTACCGACCTCATTAATAATGAAGGCCATAATGCGATTAATTTATCTAGCATTATTCATAAAGCGCAAACTGTTCAACAATTAGCTGAAATAAGTCACTTATTACCTAAATTACAAATACGCTTAGCTAAATTAGGTAGCAGTGCAGATCATGTTGGTAAAAGTGTTAGTGCAATCACCATGGCGTTTACCAAACGTTTAATAGAATTAGCAGAATATAAATATGGACCAGCCCCTGTACCTTATGCATGGTTAGCTGCCGGCTCGCAAGCTCGACAAGAGCAATTAGCACATTCAGATCAAGACAACGCAATTATTATTTCAGACACCATGAAACCGTATGACGATGCGTGGTTTGAAAGCCTAGCCGATTTTGTCTGTGATGGTTTAGCTGAGTGTGGTTTTATATATTGCCCTGGCGATATTATGGCAACTAATCCAAAATGGCGACAGCCACAAAGAGTTTGGCATAAATACTTTAGTGACTGGGTCGGTACGCCAAGCCCACAAGCGTTATTAAATAGTAGTGTTTTCTTTGATTTAGAGACCATTTACGGTGATGCATCAATACTTCGCAACGTAAGAAAAAAACTATTAAAACAAACCAAGCAAAACACTTTGTTTATTGCTCACTTATCTAAAAATGCATTAAGTTTGCGTCCTCCTCTAGGTTTTTTTCGTGATTTTGTTTTAAAGCCCAATGGTAAACATAAAGCTACCCTTGATTTAAAACACAATGGCATTGCCCCCGTTGTTGACTTAGCCCGTATTTACGCGCTTGCCGAAGGTATTAGCGCAGTAAATACTATTGAACGTATTCAACAAGCAGCAGGCACACCATCACTCACTAAAGCTTCAGCAGAAAACTTAATTGATGCGTACGAATTTCTTGGTATGTTACGAGTAGAGCATCAAGCAAAATGTTTAATGCGCGGGGAAAGTGCCGACAATTATTTATCACCTAAAGACATTTCTAAATTAGAACGGGAACATCTTAAAGATGCATTTAAAGTAATTAAAAGCTTACAAGACGCTAGGCAGTCGAGCTACCAATGATTAATGCTACGATCGGAAATTCCTCTTTATTTTCATGGTTATTGGGTTATGAAGCCCAACGTAAACGTCTTTTTAAAAAGGCACCCGCAGGAGCTTTACGTAATTTTTTAGCCGTACCTGTTATCAGTATAAACACGCCCATTGATGATATTGAGATATTAGCAGTAGATTTTGAAACCACTGGTTTAGATGCTACTCGCGACAAGTTACTTAGCGTGGGGTTTGTAAACTTAAAACAACAGCAAATCGCACTCAATACTTGCTATCATCAAATTATTAAAACGAAAGCGCAGTTAGAAGAAAGTAACGTCATTATTCATCACATTACCGACAGCCAAAAAGAGCAAGGTAAATCTTTAAAAGAGGTAGTTGAAGCGCTGTTGAAAGCATTAGCAGGTAAAGTAATGTTAGTGCATTTTGCCCGTATTGAAAGGCAATTTTTAACACAAGCTTGTTATGAATTGTATGGCATGGCACCAGTGTTTCCTATTATTGATACCTTAGCAATAGAAAAACGCCGTTTAGATAAACGTGATGTTGCTTATGATCCTTCCGAATTACGCCTGAGCAACTTACGCCATAAATTTGAGTTACCTGAACACCATGCACATGACGCACTGTCTGATGCCATTGCTACCGCAGAATTATTTATGGCACAAATGAGTAAAGCTAATAAAGATGGGAAAACTACGTTACGGGATGTTCTTTTATAGTAAGTAATAACTAAGCTGCATTGGTATTACACAATTGAAAATATGATTACTATAGCTTTTGTTAATCATTATTACACCTAGCCCCTTTCAAATAAATCCACAAATAAAGAGCTTTCTCTCTGCGCGTCTTGCGTTACAATCAAACTAATACGGACAATACAAATACCAAGAAAATCATTATCAAGAGAATCTTTCGCTAAAGGATACACATGAGTAACTTATTCACTTCTGATCTAACTTCTTTAATAAATACGCAAAGTACAGGCACGCCATTAACCATTATAAACGAAACTGTTTATACCACTTGGCTTGAAAATCAAGATCCACAAAACCAAGCCTGGTTAGCAAACACCCAATATAGCGGCAAAGGTTTAGCCTTGCTACCGAACAATCAGGGTGAACTTAGCCAAGTACTCTTTGTAGTAAATAATGCTAGTGATTTTTTTGCCTGCGGCGATCTCATTAAACAATTACCCGAAGGTCAATATTTATTACAATCTTCACCTGAGAATATAGAAGCAATAACTTTTGGCTGGTTAGTTGGCGCTTACAACTATGATAGATACGTTAGTAATAAAAGTGATAAAAAGCTGGCATCATTAGCATTAGGCAAGGTAAATAATAGTACCGATATAGTGACCAAGGCTATTCGTTTTGCACAAGCAACTGCCCTTACCCGTGATTTAATTAACACTCCAGCAGCAGACATGATGCCAGAGCACTTAGCCCAAGCAACCGATGATTTAGCGACACAATATAACGCTAAAGTAATCCATATTATTGGTGATGAATTATTAACACAAAATTACCCAACCATTCACGCCGTTGGTAGAGCCAGCGTACATACACCGCGCCTAATCGATTTGCGTTGGGGCGATAGTAACAACCCAAAAATAACCTTAGTAGGTAAAGGTGTTTGCTTTGACAGTGGCGGTTTAGATATAAAACCATCTGCTGGTATGCGTACCATGAAAAAAGACATGGGCGGCTCGGCGCACGTATTAGGTTTAGCACAACTGATTATGGCGCATAATTTACCTATTAACTTACGTGTATTAATTCCTGCAGTAGAAAATGCCGTGTCGAATAATGCCTTTCGCCCTGGTGACGTAATTACTACCCGTAAAGGGCTTACCGTTGAGATACATAACACAGATGCTGAAGGTCGTTTAGTCTTGTGTGATGCCTTAGCTGAAGCTGAAAACGACGAGCCTGAATTAATTATTGATTTTGCTACCTTAACAGGCGCAATGCGCGTTGCGTTAGGTACCGAATTACCAGGTTTTTTCGCTAATAATGACGACGTAGCAGCCGGCATTACCCTAGCGGGTAATAAAATTAGCGATCCTGTTTGGCGGATGCCGCTGTATAGTCCTTACGATAATTTATTTAGTAGCTCAATTGCAGATATGACTAACTGCGCGGCGCAACCTTTTGGTGGCGCTATTACCGCAGCATTATATTTACAGCGTTTTGTTGAAAAAACTGACTGGGTACATTTTGATGTTATGGCATTTAATATTCGCCATTTATCAGGCCGTCCATTAGGTGGTGAAGCATTTGGTATTCGTGCTGTTTTTGATTATTTACAAGCGCGTTTTAACTAAAATTCATACACATAAGCGACAAAAAATTAAAGCATTCAACACGAAAGCAAAGGACTAACAATGTACAAAGCGTTAATTGCACTCAAAAATACCGTCAACTTTCAGTTATCTTTAGTCGCTAAATTGAGTTTAATTTACAGTGTTATTAGTTGTTCAAACGTTATAGCTGAACAGCTAAATACTACTAAACAATCGACCACATTATTTACCGCCGAAAAGCTTGCAACACTGCAATCAATAAGGCAAGCGCAAGTTAGCCCTAGTGGTGAGTTTGTGGCTTTTATCCGCTCTGTGCCTCGTGAAATTTATATTGAAAAAAATGGCAAAAATTGGAGCGAACTCTATTTAGTTGACAATCACGGTAAAGAGCGAGCATTTGTTACTGGTAAGGTAAATATAAACAACATTCAATGGTCTGCTGATGGCTCATTAATTTATTTTTTAGCGAAAATGAAAAATGATGAGTTTACCGCCCTTTATCAAATTGCAGTTGATGGTGGGCAAGCACAACAAGCTATCGCGCTCAAAGACACCAATATAAGCCAATACACAGTAAACCGCGATAACAGTAAAATTGCATTGCTAGCCAAAAAAGCCAAAGACAAATCGGTAAAAAAACTAAAAGAGCTAGGCTTTAAAGCTGAAGTTTTTGAAGAAGAGTTAAGTAACCAGTTTTTATACGTTATCAATATTAATCCGTCTGATAAATCTGCATTAGCCTCCAATAAAAGCCTTAGCCCACAAGCATGGGATATTAAAGGCAGTGTTTCTGCTGTTCGCTTTTCACCAAACGGTAGCGACTTATTAGTAAAAACACAGCCTACGCCATTAATTGATGACAAATACATGAAGTCAAAGTGGCATATTGTTGATATAGCTAGCCAAGAAATTAAAACAACCTTTGTAACCGAAGGTAAGTTAGGCGCTGCCGAATTTTCTTATGACGGAAAATATGTTGCCTTGCTCGGCGCGCAAGACCAGCATGATCCGGCTTTAGGGCGCTTATATATTGCTAATGCCAATTCAGGTAATGTTGCCAATTGGTTACCTAATTTTAACGGTCACGTTAGTGACTTTGAATGGGCAAATTCGCGCAATGAGTTACTCTTTATTGCCGATATTGGCACCCAGTCTATTATTGCTAACATCAAACCTGGATCTAGCGATTACACCACAGTTATTGACGTTGGCAGCTTTATCGCCAGCAATTTAAGTATTTCTGATTCTGACAAAACGGTGGCAATTAGAGGCAATACCGCACAACACCCTAATGAAGTTTTTTTACTGCGCGGTACACAACACGCCCGTTTAACCTATTCAAATGCTTGGTTAACCGACTTACCATTAGCCAAACAAGAAAGTATCACTATTCAAGCACGCGATGGTATAGAGGTAGGCGGCGTATTAGTTTACCCGCTCAACTATAAAGAAGGTCAACGTTACCCATTAATTATGTCGGTGCATGGTGGCCCTGAAAGTCATGTAAAAGATGGTTGGCTTACAGGTTACGCAAGCCCTGGACAATTAGCTGCCGCACAAGATTACCTGGTTTTTTATCCAAACTATCGAGGTAGCACCGGCCAAGGTGTCAACTACTCCAAATTAGGTCAAAACGATTATGCAGGCAAAGAATTTGATGATTTAGTCGATTTAAAAAATCACCTCGTCAATATAGGTTTAGCCGACGAGAAAAAAGTAGGTATTACCGGTGGTTCTTATGGTGGCTACGCTGCCGCTTGGGGGGCAACCAAATTAACTAAACATTTTGCCGCCAGCGTTATGTTTGTTGGTATAGCAAATCAATTATCAAAGTTTGGTACTACCGACATTCCTAATGAGATGCACTTAGTACACGCCCGCTCTTATCCGTGGGAAAAATGGCAATGGTATTTAGAACGCAGTCCTATTTATTGGGCTAAACAATCAAAAACTCCCTTGTTAATTATGCACGGTAAAGCAGATCCTCGCGTACACCCCGCACAATCATTAGAAATGTACCGTTATATGAAAGTCCACGGTAAAACCGTACGCTTGGTTTATTATCCTGATGAAGGTCATGGCAACAAACGTGCTGCAGCAAAATATGACTACAACTTACGGTTAATGCGCTGGATGGATAACTATTTAAAGCACGGCAATAAAACAATGCCTAGCCCAGACTTGCCCCATCAAATAAATTTAAAGCAATACACTAAAGCAAGTGTTACAGAGCATAAAGAGTCAACTACTGCTGATTAAGTTAAAGGGGCATTAATCGCGATTTGTTAACTTCTTAAATTTAAACCATGTTCAAATAGTCTAAAGAAAGAGTAACCGTTCTTTCTTTAGATACCCCTTTGTTAGTGTCTCAACACCACAATAGTATTGAGGCAATCATGCTAGCAAGCTCTTATAAACTGCTTGGTTAACTTCTTCGATACAATACATACTTAACTCGAACTATTCTTTTTTCTTAACAATGTAGACTTAGGTCTAATTTATTTTGTTCACTTTACACTCTAACTTATGATCGTATTGAAAAACGTAACAATAAAAAATACACATATAATAAGTCCAACCAAAATTGGTGAACAATAAAGGGAATATCATGCTTAATAATTCTATGTTTAAAAAAACTACGTTTAAAGTTAAAAGATTAGCATTAGCAACTAGCTTACTAGCCGTTACAGCTGCTGCTAACGCTAGCTATACAATTAAATTAGATGACGGTGACAGTTTAACTTTTGGTGGTTACATTAAAGTTGATGCGCGCTATATGAACGGTAATATTGCCGCCAATGATTACTTTTATGGTGGTGGTACAGTTTTAGACAGTGATATTTCAAACTTTGGCATTTCAGCCAACGAAACACGTTTTAATACCAAATATACCCATGGCGACGTAACCGGTTTTATTGAAATTGATTTTTATGGTGACGGTGTTGCTGGTGGTGGTAATGAAATTATCTCAAACTCTTCAAAACCACGTTTACGTCACGCCTTTGTTAAATACAAAGATATTTTAGTCGGTCAAACTTGGACTACTTTTCAAAACACTAGCTCACTTGCTGAAGCGGCCGATTTTGCAGGGCCTTTAGTGGCTTCTGCCTTTATTCGTCAGGGACAGATTCGTTATACCAATGGCGGTTTACAACTGTCTATTGAAAACCCTGAAACGTATGGTGGTGTTCACGGCGATGACTCAATCCCTGATTTTATTGGTAAATACACCTTTTCTGGCGATTGGGGTAACGTTTCAGTTGCTGGTTTAGTCCGTCAATTACAAACTACCGGCGGCTCTGAAACTGGAGTAGGCGTTGGTGTTGCAGGTCGTATTAATACCTTTGGCAAAGATGATGTACGTTTCCAAGTACACGCAGGTAACACGGGTCGTTATGTTGGCGTTACTGCTGCCACCGATGTGGTTGGTGATGAAGTAGAAGAATCAGTCTCAATTATGGTTGCTTATCGCCACTTTTGGAATGAAACCCTACGTAGCTCAGTATTTTATGGTAATACCACAACAGATCTAAGTGATAGAGATCGTTCTCACTTTGGCGTTAACTTATTCCAAAGTCTGACTAAACAGCTTTCTGTTGGTGTTGAAGTAGGTAATTTTGATATGGCTAACGCCACTTCGGCTTCCGGTACAACTACTGGCGGCGATTCAACCTACGTACAATTATCAACAAAGTTCGTATTGTAAGTTAACGTAAATATTTAATGTAAAATTTTTGCATTGTTTAACCTCCTTGAGGTTATTTTATTGGGAAGCTTTGGCTTCCCTTTTTTTATACAAAAACTAAACATATCTCTTATTCGCACTCTAATTCTCGCTTAGCTGTATTTCTTATCTATAATTAACCTAAATCTTTAAAATCGTACCTATATTAACACTTTAATTAGGCACTATAGTTATCGACTAAACTTAGTTTCAGGCTCAGCTTAAAAATTATTACTAAAAATATTAGCACTAGCATTTATTAGTTAAAAAAGGATAAAAAATGGATTTCTTACGAAAGTTTACTATACAGCAAAGATTAAGCGCATTAGCCGCATTATTCATCATAGGCCTCATTGTGCTTGATACCATGAGCTTGTCAGAAGAATACCAATTAATGCTTAAACAAAAACAGCAAGCCACTAAAGAGCTTGTTGATAGTACTTACGGTGTAATAGAACACTATTATGCTTTACAAAAAGCGGGTGAGCTCAGTGAAGGTGACGCAAAACAACAGGCATTAAATGTTATTGCCGCTATGCGTTACGACAGTACTAATTATTTTTGGGTGAATGATTTTAAACCGAATATGATAATGCACCCAATTAACGCTAAATTGAACGGTAAAGATATATCCAACTTTAAAGATCCCGACGGCAAACGCTTATTTGTAGAAATGGTGAAAGTCACTAAAGCAGAGGGTGAAGGTTACGTTTATTACAAATGGGCAAAAGCTGGTTTCGATAAGCCTATAGACAAAATCAGTTTTGTTAAAGGTTTTACTCCTTGGCAATGGATTATTGGCTCAGGTACTTATTTAGATGATATTGATGTAAGTTTTGCTAAACAACGTAATTTAGTAATAACCAACAGCATCATTATTATTTTAGCCATAATTGCAATAAGTTACTTTATCGGTCAAAGCATCATACTACCTAGCCGCTCTGCTGCTGAATTAATGAAAGATATAGCTCAAGGTGAAGGCGACTTAACACAATCTTTAGACGCAACAGGTCATGATGAAATATCACACCTTTCTAAATACTTTAATGAATTTACTCGCAAGATTCGTCAATCATTACAAGATGTAGCTAATAACACTAGCCAAGTTCTTGAGCATTCCGATGCCGTTGCTGGAGCAAGTGAAGCGGTACAAACACTAATACAAAACCAAAATGACATTACCGCACAAGTTGCAACAGCAATGGAAGAAATGAGCTCACAAATCAAAGAAGTTAGTGATAATGCTAGTTCAGCTGAACATGCAGCTAACGAAGCAAGAACTAACACCTCTGATGGTAAGCAAATAATCTCAAATACCATCAATCAAATGCAGTCATTATCAACCAACATTGATGAAGTGAGTCAAGTTATCGCAAGTTTAGCGTCTGAAAGCGACAACATTGGCTCTGTACTCGATGTAATCAGAGGCATTGCTGAACAAACCAATTTATTAGCATTAAATGCTGCTATTGAAGCCGCGAGAGCAGGTGAGCAAGGCCGAGGTTTTGCTGTTGTTGCCGACGAAGTACGTACTTTAGCTAATAGAACAGAACAAAGTACTAATGAAATTCAGCAAATGATTCAAAAATTACAGTCTGGCGCACAAGAAGCGGTTGCCGCTGTAAAAATTAGCCAAAATATTTCCATGCAAACAGTAGAACACACCAGTAAAGCAGATGACTCATTAACTGAAATAGATAAACTGATGGAGCTTATTTCAGATATGAATACTCAAATTGCTCGCGCAACAGAGCAGCAAAGCCAAGCAGCGAGTGAAATCAACTTACGAATTAATGATCTTGCTGGTATGGCTGATGAATCCCTAGCTACCACGGAAATCTTGGGTGCCACAAGTCAAGAGTTAAAAGGCAGTAGTAACGGCATGTCGGAAGTGGTTAGTCGATTTAAAATATAACTGTAATAAGTTTATCGACGAGCATAAAAAAGCCAGTAATACTTATCAAGGTATTACTGGCTAAACCATCAAAAACATATAATAGAAACTTAAAGTGCTCAGTTAATGTGTGGTCCTGAAGCACACCATTAAATTCACACTTTAAAAAGTAAGGTTGGCACTTAGTGGCTATGCGTCCTGAAACATAACCACCAAGCTCCGTGCTTTGCTATAACTTATTAAGTGAGAGAGCATTCACCGCTTAAGTAATCTAGCAAATGAAACTTAGTCGTTATGTGTCCTGAAGCATAATTACTAAGTTCCTTTCCTTACCGTTACTTATTTAGTGAGAGAGCATTCACTTACTAAGCAACGAAACAAATGATAATCATTCTCATTACGTTAGTCAACACTATTTGTACAATTAATTTAAAATAATTGATAAATGTAGTTAACTTAGCTGAATATGTCATCTTCGAAGTCTCTAGTCGAAGATCCATTACCTTTTTAAGAATTGGATCCCCGATTAATACACCACGGGGATGACGCAACTGAGTCAGTGCATATAACCTAGAACATAAAGCGTAAAATAAGTATTCGTTAAGTTAACGCCTTATTTCTTTAACTTCGCAAAAGCATCCGCAAAAGCGTTACCCATTGCTGCATTATCTACTTTTTTAGGTTTAGACTGGGGCGCAGTGTTTCTTTGCTTGTTATGGTTGTTTTTCGATTGCGTTTTATCTGCTGCATTAGTTTTAACGTAAGCTGGTTTGCTGGCTTTTTCACTTACTTCTTCATCTAAACGCATGGTTAAGCTAATACGTTTACGAGCAACATCAACTTCAACCACTTTTACTTTAACAATATCGCCCGCTTTAACAACCTCACGCGGATCGCTCACAAACTTATTAGTAATGGATGAAATGTGTACTAAGCCGTCTTGGTGAACACCAATATCAACAAAAGCACCAAAGTTAGCCACATTAGAAACTACCCCTTCAAGTATTAAACCTGGGGTTAAATCTGCCATAGTAGTTACGCCGTCGGCAAAGGTTGCCATTTTAAATTCAGGACGTGGATCTCGACTTGGTTTAGCTAGTTCTTTGATAATTTCATTAATAGTAATTTCACCAACATTTGCATCAGTTAACTGACTAACGTCGAGAGAGTTTAATTGTTCGCTATTATTCAGAACACTATTAACATCCAAATTTAATTGGTTAATAATCTTCTCAACCACAGGATAACTTTCAGGATGCAATGCTGATTGATCTAACGGGTTATCGCCGTCAGTAATACGTAAAAAACCTGCGGCTTGTTCAAAAGCTTTTGGCCCTAAACGAGCAACTTTTTTAAGTTGTTTACGGTTATTAAAGCGACCTTCGCTATCTCGAAAAGCCACAATGTTATTTGCCATGGTTTTATTTAAACCTGACACACGTGTTAATAAAGCCGCTGAGGCGCTATTTAAATCAACACCGACGGCGTTTACACAATCTTCAACCACATCATCAAGGGTTTTGCTTAACTGGCTTTGGCTGACGTCATGTTGATATTGACCAACACCTATGGCTTTTGGATCTATTTTCACCAACTCGGCAAGTGGATCTTGCAAACGTCTGGCGATAGATACCGCACCACGAATAGATACATCTAGATCAGGAAATTCATTGGCGGCAAATTCAGAAGCCGAATACACCGAAGCGCCCGCTTCACTAACAATCATTTTGGTTAATTTGATTTTGCTTTCTTCAGCTTTAAAGCTTTGAATTACTTCAGCAACAAGCTTGTCACTTTCACGCGATCCGGTACCGTTGCCAATTGCCACTAATTCGACTTTAAACTGGCGACAAACATTAACTAAAGTACGGATTGATTTGTCCCAATGGTTTTGCGGTGCGTGTGGGAATATAGTGGCGGTATGTAAGAGTTTTCCTGTGCCATCAACAACAGCAATTTTACAACCGGTGCGTAAGCCCGGATCTAAGCCTAAAGTTACCAATGCGCCAGCAGGAGCCGCCATTAATAAATCAGCCAAGTTGTTAGAGAAAACATCAATGGCTTGAGTTTCAGCTTGTTCGCGCAACGCAGTAATTAACTCGGTACTTAAACTAACGCTTAATTTTGCTTTCCAAGTCAATAGTATTGTTTTAGTTAAAAACTCAGCCGCAGCTTGTTTATTTCCTGAGGTTAAACAACGTAATGTTAAATGCTCAATAATAATATGTTCAGCACTACTAAAGGTTGTTGACTCTTGTCCTGGGTCAACATCAATACTGAGTTGTAAGAAACCTTCATTTTTGCCGCGTAACATGGCCAGCATACGATGCGACGGCACCGTTTTTAATTTTTCACTGTGCTCAAAATAATCACGGAATTTAGCGCCCGCTTTATCTTGTCCTTTAACGACCTTACTCGTTAAATACGCTTGTTTTAGTAAATGATTACGTAATTTAGCAAGTAAACTAGCATCTTCACTAAAGCGCTCAGCTAAAATATAACTAGCACCTTCAAGCACAGACTTTTCATCGGCAAAACCTTCCGCAGCATTAATAAAAGCTTTAGCTTCTGTTTCAGGGTTAAGCTGCCAATTATTAAATAATTTATTCGCTAATGGCTCAATGCCTGCTTCACAAGCTATTTTACCCTTAGTGCGACGTTTTGGTTTATAGGGTAAATATAAATCTTCTAAACTGGTTTTGTTATCGGCTTGGCTAATTAACCTTTCAAGCTCAGGTGTTAGCTTATCTTGTTGTTTGATACTGGTTAGAATAACTTGGCGGCGATCGGCCAATTCACGTAAATAACTTAAACGCTGGGCTAAGTGACGAAGGTGTCCGTCATCTAAACCTTGCGTAGCTTCTTTACGATAGCGAGCAATAAATGGCACGGTTGAGCCATCATCAAGTAGGGAAATAGCGGCATTAACTTGTACCGCGTTAACATTGAGTTCTTGAGCGATTTGCTCGGCAATCGTTAACATTAAAAGACAGTTCCAACAAAGTAATAGTTGGCTGCATCATAACAGAAAACCCTAATTACGAAAATTAAACTGAGATGACAAGAAACATCAGCAATACTGCTGCCTCATATTACTGCGTATACACTGTCGTTACCACGCGGAGCGTGGGAACGAGTAAACCTAGTCTTTGTTATATTCAATGCTTACGACAACCCATTCTTTAATGCTTTCGGGGGTTTTTACAAATACATCATCATCTACTTCTTTTTTCAAGCAGGCTCGTGCCATTGGCGAGTCTATCGAGATGTAGTCGTTGCGGCCGTATATTTCTTCGGGGCCAACAATACGAAATTTTAATATCTCGCCTTGCTCATTTTCAAGTGCAACCCAAGCGCCAAAGAATATTTTGCCGTCTTGCTGGGGATGGTAATCAACCACTTTAATTTGTTCTAATGTTTTTGTTAAAAAGCGTACTCTGCGGTCTATTTCACGTAAACGACGTTTATTATACTGGTAATCAGCATTTTCTGATCGGTCACCTAAACTTGCTGCCCATGATACTTTTTTAGTGGTTTCAGGGCGTTCAATGCGCCATAAGTCATTAAGTTCTTGTTGTAGCTTTTGATAGCCTGCACGAGTAATTATTTGAGTTTTCATTGGTTTTTATCTTAACATTTTAGATGTGCGGTTAATGGATAATTAATAATTGAGAGTGAATTGAATAATGCCGTTCATTTCAGGCTTAACTAATAGGGTAATAATATCCTGACATGCTTAAGCAAACAACAAATGCTAAATTGATTTACTAAATAGTGTAAAACTTAGGTAAAATGTTGCAATTAATCTCTTCTCACATTTTCATTAAGGACAAAAAGTGAATAAAAGCTTTATTACCAACTGTATTGCCTTAGCCTTAACCGTGGCAGGTTATGTAAGCGAACAGCCTATTATTTTCACCCTAGGTTTATTTGCCTTATCGGGCGCAGTAACCAACTGGTTAGCGGTGCACATGTTGTTTGAAAAAGTGCCATTACTTTATGGCTCGGGGGTAATTCCTGCACGTTTTGAAGAGTTCAAAGTTGCTATTCGCCATTTAATGATGGAACAATTTTTTACTGAAGAAAATATCGATCGCTTTTTGTCTGATAGCTCGGGTAAGGCAAGCACCATTAATTTAGCTCCAGTTATTGATAAAGTAGACCTTTCTCCTGCCTTTGACAACCTAGTATCGGTTATTGAAAATTCTTCATTTGGCGGTATGCTCGCTATGGTGGGTGGTAGCGCAGCAATAGAGCCTATGCGTGAACCTTTTATTGAAAAAATGAAACTGTCTATAAAAGATATTTCCGAAAGTGAACAGTTTAATACCCTATTACGCAACGAGTTAGAGCAACCAGATATGATTGCCGGCATGCGTGATAAAGTGAGTGACATTATTCAAAAGCGCTTAGATGAATTAACGCCACAACTGGTAAAAGAAATCGTCCAAGAAATGATAAAACAACATCTCGGCTGGTTAGTGGTTTGGGGTGGAATATTTGGTGGTGCTATTGGTGTGATTGCCGCATTATTAAATATAATGTAAGACCTACGTTATTTAA
The DNA here is from genome assembly GCF_018860585.1 of Colwellia sp. E2M01. Classification (GTDB taxonomy): domain Bacteria; phylum Pseudomonadota; class Gammaproteobacteria; order Enterobacterales; family Alteromonadaceae; genus Colwellia. Next base: position 20,470 of record NZ_JAHKPR010000075.1, on the reverse strand, counting down.
TGCTTTGTAAGTAGCTAAACAATAGCACTAGATACATGGTCATTATTATCGAGCAATAAGCTCCAAAACATCACAACTATCTTTCAAAGCTATTGTCTATGTAAGCCAATTATGTACTTTATTTACACAATCAGCAGTAAATGCATGCTCAGCTTGCTGCGATTCATAATTATGTAACATTAAATCCATACAGTGACGGTTTTATTACAAACTATTATTCGCTTTATGAATAACATAACTTTATTAGCTGCTGAGCTAAATAACATTCTTGAAAAAGAAACGCTTACTACATATTTCCAGCCTATTTTCGATATTAGCAACCAAAAAATTTGGGGCTATGAGGCGTTAACACGTGTAGAAAAAGACAGTTTATTTTCTTCGCCATTAGAGTTATTTAAAACCGCGTTTGCACTAGGCCGCTTATCAGAGCTTGAAAGCTTATGTCGTAAAATTGCTTTTAAAAACTTCACGAAGCAACAACTAGACGGCTTACTTTTTCTTAATATCAGCCCCTTGGTATTAGGTGATAAAAACCACCAAAGTGGCGAAACTATCGGTTTAATCAAACAGTACGGCCTTAGCGCTGAGCGCGTAGTAATTGAAGTTACAGAGATGTTTGACAGTAAAGATACTGAATATCTAAAAGAAAGCCTGACTTATTATCGCAAAATGGGCTTTAAAATTGCCATTGATGACTTAGGCACAGGTCATTCTGGTTTAATGCAATGGGCAGAGTTACGCCCTGATATTGTTAAAATAGATAAATACTTTATTCAAGACTCGCATAAAAACATTGTAAAGCGTGAACTATTGCGCACTATTTTTGAACTAGGTAAAGCCACTGGCGTTAAAATCATTGCTGAAGGTATTGAAACTCACGAAGAGTTTTTATTATTAGAAAAGCTAGGCATGCAATTCGCTCAAGGTTTTTTATTAGCAAGACCTGCAGCTCAACCATTACGTACGGTTCCTAATATCGTCACTTTTAGAAAAGCAGCGTCAAACCAAAATTCCTCAGAAGTTAATACTGAAATTATTGATTTAACTAGCGTTACACCAGCGCTCACTATGGATGAGCGATGTTCAGCTGTGTATAAAAGATTTGATCTTGATAACCGATTGTTTTCTCTGGCTGTGGTAGATTGCGATAATGTCCCTGTAGGGATAATTCATAAAGATAAACTAACCGAGCTGTTTTCCAGCCAATATGGTTATGCGCTTTACAACAATAAACCCATAGCAACAGTGATGAGTCAATTACCTTTTATTGTTGATATACAAGCATCATTGGTTGAAGTGAGTGATTTAATTACTAGCGATCAGTCGTTAACTATGCGCCAAGAATTTATTGTGACCGATCAAGGTAAATATTTAGGGTTAGCGAATATTCATATTCTATTAAAGCGGATTACCGAACAAAAAATTCAATTTGCACAACATGCCAACCCATTAAGTATGCTTCCAGGCAATATAGTTATTGAGCAAAAAATAACGCAGCATATTACTAAAAACATTCCATTTACTCTGGCATACCTGGATTTAAATTTTTTTAAACCATTTAACGATTTATATGGTTATGCTGCAGGCGATGCGGTTATAAAACTGGTGGCTGACGTTGTTAGTGTTTGTTGTGACAGTGACGAAGACTTTATTGGCCATGTTGGTGGTGACGATTTTGTGATTATTTTCAAAACTCAGCATTGGTTAAAGAAATGCGAAGAAATATTACAAATATTTTCACAGCGTGTGCAAGATTATTTTAAACCTGAACACATACAAGCCAATGGCTACGAGAGTAATAATAGAAATGATGAAAACCAGTTTTTCCCATTACTAAATTTAAGTTGTGGCGTAATACAACCTGATATCAGGTTTTGTTTAAGCCATTTAGACGTTGCTAGCTTAGCTACAGAAGCAAAGAAAAAATCTAAACTAATGATTAACAATCAGGTTTACGTACATAACAAACGGCAGCCAGACAACTTAATAGATTATGATGAGTTAATTGCCATTCATACTGATATAGATAAGATAATGAGTAGTTAACTTGAGCCTGATTAAGCTGAGTCTAGTTTAATTAACTACTACGCCAGGTTATTTACTGTTTTTAATCAGATGTCTTTAATTTTATTCGGTTTAGCGCTATGCTTCCGACATATTTTTATGGGTATATTACTACAATCGTAATAGCCTGATTTGCGTAATACCCTTTACATTGATCTTTTCTATTTTAACGCTATAGAAGATCATAAATGTTACTGAAATAGGTAAAACGCCCTCCTCTTTTAATTAAGGTAAACGTCATCATGTTTGGTCATTTAACTGCCATGCCTTCTGATCCTATTTTAGGATTATTAACCTCATATCGAAACGATAACAACCCAAATAAAGTTGATTTAGGTGTTGGCGTTTACAAAGATGAATCAGGCCATACTGCAGTACTTAACTGCGTAAAAAGAGCTGAATTACATCGTAATACTACAGAAAACAGCAAAGTATATATTGGCCCTACCGGCTCTGAATTATTTAACTCTGAAATGACCAAGCTTATCTTTGGTGCTGAGCATAAAGTACTTTTTGAAAATCGTAGTCGAACTATTTCTACCCCAGGTGGCACTTGTGCTTTACGTGTTGCCGCTGACTTTATTCAAACCTGCAAAAAAGGCGCAACTATTTGGGTAAGTAATCCAACATGGGCAAACCACACAGGTTTGTTCGAAGGTGCAGGGTTACAAGTTAAAGTTTATCCTTATTACGATTATGAAAACAAAAACTTAGATTTTGACGGTATGTTAAATACCTTAAAACAAGTAAGCCCTGATGACGTAGTGTTATTGCATGCTTGTTGTCATAACCCAAGCGGTATGGACTTAACCAACGAGCAATGGCAACAAGTGGTTGAAGTAACCAAGATGGTTGGCTTTACACCATTAATTGATATGGCTTATCAAGGCTTTGGCGCTGGCTTAGACGAAGATGCTTACGGCTTACGTTTAATGGCCGACGCTGTTGAAGAAATGCTGGTTTGTAGTTCATGTTCTAAAAACTTTGGTTTATATCGTGAGCGTATTGGCGCTTGTACCGTTATTGCCAAATCAAGCCTTGCCGCCGATATTTCCTTATCGGTATTACTTCATGGTGTACGTATTATTTATTCTATGCCGCCAGCGCATGGTGCGGCGCTTGTTGAAACCATTTTGAGTTCTGACGAATTACGCAATGAATGGTATAGCGAGCTAAAAGTAATGCGCGATCGCATTAATGGTAATCGCCAAATATTAGTTGATAAACTCATTGAAAACGGCGTAACTCGTGACTTTAGTTTTATTGCCCGCCAAAGTGGTATGTTTTCATTCTTAGGGATTACCCCTGAGCAAGTACAGCAACTACAAGATGAATACAGCGTCTACATGGTTGGCTCTAGCCGTATGAGCATTGCTGGCATTGCCAAAAGCAATGTTGATTATTTAGCACAATCTATTGCTAAAGTACTTTAAGCGTTAGTTATTTAATAATACGCCCGGTAATTTGTCATTCCGTAAAATTACCGGGCTATTACCGGACTTAATAGAATATCTGTTTGCTTAACTGCTTACTTTAATTCAAGATAAGTAAAGTATATAAATTTACTTTTAACTGTTTGGAGAACGTAATGACTACCGCAAAAGATAACGCCGCAAACAAAACTAAAAAAGCAAAAGACGATACTGTTGTGTCTAATACACCTATCGCCGATAACGTAACTGAAAAACTTCATCATTCAGTTGATACATTAGGTGAACATGCGGCAACAGCTGAAACAAAAATCCGTGAAACAGCCGCCCATTCAACGGAAGCTATTGCTGACAAACAAATTCAATTTAAACAATACTGGGATCAGTCTGAGGTAGGTAAATACGCCAAAGAAAACCCATTAGCTACCGCCGGTATTGCTTTTGCAGCTGGTATGTTGCTCTCTTCATTTTTAAGAAAAAAATAACCCTTAACTATGACTGAACCCGCGCCAAAAAAACCAGAACAAACTGTACCGCCGGCACATGATACTGATCCGTTAGCGGTATTGTCAGCGTGGGAAAAGACGTTTTACAAAGTGAAAACGCAACTGAGTTGTTATGCCACATTAATTGCCACCGACTTCCAATTATCACTTAAAGCTATAGTCTTGGTCGCCGCTTGTATTGCTACCGCGGCATTTTTAGGCATGGTTATTTGGGTAATATTATTAATTGGCTTAAGTTATGGTTTAAACAGCCTAGGGCTAGATTGGTTATGGTGTTGGTTAGTGGTGCTAGGAGTGAACATTAGCGCCTTGCTTATCGTCAAAAATATTTTAACCAATGCCATGCAGTCTGTTGAAATGAAAACCTCTGCCAATGTTATCTTTAACGCGGGTAAAGAAATGATTAAGCCAAGCAATAAAAACAATGCAAGTAACGCAGATGATATTAGTAAACACACCACTGATAATGATCTCGCACCAACTAATACCGCTGATCATTAACACTACCTATCGTAACTAATCATATATAGGCGCTTATGTTCGATTTATTAAAAAAAGATAAAGCCGCTTTACAACAAGCAAGTATTAACGCACAACTGGCGAGCAAACAATCACGAATACAGCTTGAAGAAGCGACTTTAATAAGTAAACAATTTGTCTCTTCACCAACCGGTATTGCAACTATGTTTACTGCAGGCGCTATTAATGGTGCATTGCCACCAAAATACAACGTATCGGCAACCACACTCGCCTCATTTTTATGGAAGGCTTTTTAAATCCGTTTTAAATCGAATAGATTTTACCCCTGAAAGATCAACAGACCTTATATCCTTCGTTGCTATTTGCTCATGCAAGCAACAACAGCAAAAAACATCCCCTCAGAGTTAATATCAATATAAAACTGACTGAGATTTTTCTCTCACAATAGCGTAAAATACCGCTCACTCTTTTTATGAGCTGCTATATATTATATAGCTAAAATACCCGAGCCATAATTAACCTAAGGAAAACACTGTGATTGTTCCCGGTAATTTATTTATTCTTTCCGCTCCAAGCGGAGCAGGAAAATCAAGCCTTATCAAGGCATTACTACAGCCAGAAAGCTTAGCTTCAGCAAGACCTATGCAGGTTTCTGTTTCTCACACCACACGTGATCCACGTCCGGGCGAAAACAATGGCGAACATTATCACTTTGTTAGCGTTAAAGAATTTAAAGCACAAATAGCCAACAATGCTTTTTATGAATACGCCGAGGTATTTGGTAATTATTATGGCACTTCAGAAGCAGCTATTGATGCACAGCTTGCGCAAGGTATTGATGTGTTTTTAGATATTGACTGGCAAGGTGCACAACAAGTGCGCATGAAAAAGCCGAGTGTAACCACTATCTTTATCAGTCCACCATCTAAAGAAGAATTAGAAAAACGCTTAAAAGGTCGTGGCCAAGACAGCGATGAAGTGATTGCTAGCCGTATGGAAAAAGCGCAAGCGGAATGCTCTCACTATAATGAGTTTGACTATGTGATAGTTAACGATGACTTTGACCAAGCTTTATTTGATTTGAGTACCATTGTTAATAATCAACGTCTTAAATGCCGCCAACAAAGCATTGCTCAACACGAATTATTCAGTAAATTACTAGCTACAGAGCAATAATCTGTAAACAATAAGTGTTTTATTACCCATAAAAACATAAAAATTCAGCTGTTGCATTAGTGATCACTTGCTTAATTAGTGAGTGAGCAGTAAACTACGCAGCTATTTTGTACATTATTATATTATTTTTAGTTGGAGTGACCAGATGGCTCGCGTAACTGTTGAAGATGCCGTAGAAAAAGTCGGTAATCGTTTTGATTTGGTGTTAGTTGCATCACGTCGTGCTCGTCAAATTGCAACGGGCGGAAAAGATCCATTGGTTGAAGTCGAAAACGACAAGCCAACGGTACTTGCTTTGCGTGAAATTGAAGCAGGTTTAATTACTACCGATATTATGAACGTTTCTGATCGTCAACAACAAATCCAGCAAGATACTGCTGAATTAGATGCTGTTGCTGCGATTGTTGGCGGTCAACAAGATCAAGAAGAATTAAGTTAAGCTAATTATTTTCAATAGAAAATAAGATTAAGCCTTAAAAACGCGTACCTAACTCGACCCAAAGGTCAGAAAGTGGTTACGCGTTTTTTATTCCTTGTTTTTTATTTTTTTACTTGGTATTGCTAACTTAGCTTTTATTTCTTGTAAAACACGCGTATTGCCGCGTATTCTTACTTATTATCCACTTCCCTCAATTTGGAGTATTAGGTGTATCTATTTGAACCTTTAAAAGAACTTAGCGCTACCTACCTATCAAAAGAACAAATTGATCTGTTAAAGGATGCCTATATTGTTGCCCGTGACGCACATGACGGCCAAATGCGTTCAAGTGGTGATCCTTATATAACTCACCCAGTTGCCGTAGCCATTAATCTTGCGCACATGCATTTAGACCATGAAACCCTCATGGCAGCATTATTACACGACGTAATTGAAGATACCCCGGTAACCAAAGATGAACTCGCGGAATTATTTGGCCATACCGTAGCCGAGCTTGTAGAAGGTGTGAGTAAGCTAGATAAATTAGAGTTTGATAATAAAGAAGAAATGCAAGCGGAGAACTTCCGTAAAATGATACTTGCTATGGTGCAAGACATTCGCGTTATCTTAATCAAACTTGCCGATCGCACCCACAACATGCGTACTTTAGGCTCATTACGTCCAGACAAACGACGTCGTATTGCTCGCGAAACTTTAGAAATTTACGCACCAATAGCTAACCGTTTAGGTATTCATGATATTAAAAATGAATTAGAGCTACTAGGTTTTCAAGCACTCTACCCGATGCGTTCTCGCGCTCTAAAATCAGCAGTAAAAAGTGCTCGTGGTAACCGTAAAGCTATTGTTGATAATATTCAAAAAGAAATAACTTCACGTCTTGCTGAAAGTGGCATTATTGCTCAAGTTAAAGGCCGTGAAAAACACCTTTATTCTATTTACAAAAAAATGCTTAACAAAGAGCTTTTATTTAATGAAGTTATGGACATTTATGCTTTTCGTATCATAGTAGAAGACAAGGTTGATTGTTGTTACCGCGCATTAGGCGTTATGCACAATCTATACAAACCAATTGATACCCGTTTTAAAGATTACATTGCTATTCCTAAAACTAATGGTTATCAATCATTGCATACTTCATTAATTGGTCCGCATGGTATTCCTGTAGAAATTCAAATCCGTAATGAAGATATGGACCAAATGGCCGACAAAGGTGTTGCTGCCCATTGGTTATACAAACAAGACGGTGACAATACTGGCACCACCGCGCAAATGAAAGCCCGTCGTTGGATGCAAAGTTTATTAGAACTACAACAAAGTGCTGGTAGTTCTTTCGAATTTATTGAAAATGTTAAATCAGATTTATTCCCTGAAGAAATTTATGTCTTTACTCCTGATGGACGTATTATTGAGCTGCCAATGGGCGCTACCGCAATTGATTTTGCCTACGCAGTACATACCGATGTAGGCAACTCTTGTGTTGGCGTTAAGGTTGACCGTAAACCTTACCCAATGAGCCAGCCTATTACTTCAGGACAAACCATTGAAGTAATTACCTCGAAAAAAGCACGTCCGAATGCAACTTGGTTAAACTTTGTAGTTACCGCTAAAGCACGTTTACAAATTAGAACCTACCTAAGAAGCTGTGAAAAAGATGACTCGCATGCGCTAGGTAAACGCTTACTATGTCACGCCCTTGGTAAAACTAAGTTCAAAGATTTAGCGCCAGAAAAAGTCGAGGAAGTGGTTAAAAAGAGTGGTAACAAAACCTTTGACGAATTACTTACTAATATTGGTTTAGGTAACGCCTTAAGCATTGGTATCGCCAGACAATTAACCGACGGCTTTATTGAAGACACTGAAGCACCATACTCAGGTGCAAAAGTGAAGATGCCAATTAAAGGCACCGAAGGTATGTTAGTAAACTACGGTAAATGTTGTCGTCCTATTCCTGGTGATGCAATTGTAGCTTATTTAAGCCCAGGTAAAGGCTTAATGGTACATCAGCAAGGCTGTCGTAATATTAAAGGCCATGATCAAAGCGCTGTATTCCCAGTAAAATGGGACAGCGATATCAACAAAGAATTTATTGCTAAGTTACGCATTGAAATACTTAACCATCAAGGTGCATTAGCATTATTAACCAATGTAGTCGCTAAGTGTGGCTCTAATGTACACAGCTTAAATTCAGGCGAAAAAGAAGCCGGTTTATATGTCATCGATATGGAACTTACCTGTCGTGACCGTATTCACTTAGCTGACATTATTCGTAAAATTAAAGTATTAGTTGACGTTCAACGCGTTATTAGAAAAAACAGAAAAGTGGCAGCTGACAGTTCAAACAAGCCGCCTTTAAACCCTATTTAGGCTTATTAAAGCAGTACCTAAGGAAAGTTATGAAAAGTATTATCAGTACAGACAAAGCGCCAAGCGCAATCGGCCCATATAGCCAAGCAGTTAAAGTTAACAACACAGTATATTTATCGGGTCAAATCCCATTAGTACCTGAAACGATGGAAGTGATTGCTGGTGGTTTTTCTGAGCAAGCCGAGCAAGTATTTAAAAACCTAGTAGCCGTTTGTGAAGCTGCAGGTGGCGGTATTAACGACATGGTTAAGGTAAACATTTTCTTAACAGACTTAGGCAACTTTGCCACAGTTAACGAGATTATGAGTAAGTATTTTGTGCAACCATACCCTGCAAGAGCAGCTATTCAAGTGTCGAAATTACCGAAAGACGTTGAAATAGAGATAGACGGGGTTATGGAAGTGCCTAGCGTCGACTAAATAGGCTTTATAAATACAATTTAACCGGCATTGACTACGCTGTTCGTTCAAGTCACTTATAGTTATAAGCTCCATGAACTCACAGCTTGTCGGCTTTGTTTAAATCGCATTTATTTTGCCTATTATGTGCCATGAAAGATGTTTAATCTACGTTGCCCTCGTAACTCGACACTTTGCTTAAATACCATTCATTTAGACTATTCCGGTTATTAATACCATTTGTGTCTATGTAGTTCACTCAGGTGCTTGCTAAAAACGTCATCTTCGAAGTTACTGATCGAAGATCCATGCATTTTTAAAAACTGGCCCCCCGATTAAAACACTACGGGATGACGATTGATGCGTTTGCGTCTTAGCTTTGTTAATGAACCAAACCAAAATTATTTTAAAGATTAAGTAAAATGACTCCAGAAAGATTAACTCGTATTAACACCATGTTAGACACTCGCCAACCAGACTTAACCGTTTGTATGGAAGGTTTACACAAATCTCATAACTTAGCGGCGGTAGTGCGTACTTGTGACGCTATCGGCATTAGCGATGTCCATGCGGTTTGGAAAAGTGAAGAAGCTGAGGTACGTGGTGGTAGCGCTGCGGGTAGCCAAAACTGGATTGATGTACATAACTACAGCAAAACAGCTGAGGCTATTAAGGCATTAAAAGCGCAAGGTATGCAGGTTTTAGTAACTAACCTATCTGACACAGCGGTAGATTTTAGAGAAATTGACTACACCAAACCAACGGCTATTATTTTAGGACAAGAAAAATTTGGTGCTTCTGAGCTAGCATTAGAACTAGCCGATCAAGATATTGTTATTCCCATGGTTGGTATGGTTCAGTCACTAAATGTTTCTGTTGCTTGTTCGGTTGTGCTATACGAAGCACAGCGCCAGCGCGTTGCTGCAGGTATGTATAACACGCCACGTTTAAGTCACGAACGTCGCCAACGTACTTTGTTTGAAGGTGGTCATCCTATCTTTGCTGAAGCTTGTCAGCGTAAAGGTTTACCTTACCCAGAAATTGATGAAGACGGTCAAATTGTTGCTGATGAACAATGGTGGCAAAAAATGCAAATGGACAAAAAAGCTTGGCAACAGATTGACGATTAATTATTAGGGATTACTAAATGTCTTTGGAAGGGCTAAGTAAATTATCACAAGTTCCGTTAAGCTCCTTTAAAGGTGTTGGGCCAAGTTTAGCTGAAAAGCTCGCTAAAATTGGCTTGATATCCGTGCAAGATATTCTCTTTCATTTACCCCTGCGTTACGAAGATAAAACCCGCGTTAGTACAGTGCGTGAGTTATCGGTAGGTTTATCAACTAATATCATAGGTGAAATAACCGATAGTCAAATAACACATGGCAAGCGCCGTATGTTAGTGGTTACTTTGCACGACGGTACAGGTAGTATTCAATTATGCTTTTTCAGCTTTTCTGCTAGCCAAAAAAATAGCCTCTCGGTAGGTAAAACCATACGCTGTTACGGCGAAGTAAAACGCGGTCCACGTAGCTTTCAAATTGTTCACCCTGAATACAAATCTCTTGATGACGACAGAGAGCTAACCCAAGCCGAAGAAACCTTAACCCCTGTTTACCCAAGCACCGACGGTTTACGACAAATATCACTGCGCAGCTTAACCGAGCAAGCATTAATACGCCTTGAACGCGGGCAAGTAGAAGAGTTATTGCCTAGCGAACTGTTCGACGAGCAATATTCATTAAGCGAAGCCTTAAAAATAATTCACCGTCCACCGCCAAATGTTTCTATTGAGCAATTAGAGCAAGGTCGCCATCCTGCCCAGCAACGCCTGATCAAAGAAGAGTTACTCGCCCACAACTTAAGTATGTTAAAGCTTAGACAAACAAGCGATGTACATGAAGCTTTATCGTTAGTTGGTGATGAAAAAGTTACTCAAAAATTCCTTAAATCTTTACCTTTTACGCCAACCAATGCGCAAACTCGTGTAGTTGCTGAAATAAAAGCAGATCTCGCTAAAACTCAACCTATGATGCGTTTAGTACAAGGTGATGTTGGCTCAGGTAAAACCTTAGTTGCCGCCCTTGCTGCGTTAACGGCGATAAGTGAAGGTTATCAAGTAGCGTTAATGGCTCCGACTGAAATCCTCGCTGAGCAACATGCTATTAACTTTGCCAACTGGTTTACTGATTTAGATATCACCGTCGGTTGGTTAGCAGGCAAAACCAAAGTTAAAGCCAAACGCATTGCCTTAGAGCAAATAGCCAGTGGCGAAATGCAAATGGTGATTGGCACACACGCGCTTTTTCAAGACGATGTAGTGTTTAAAAATATGGTGTTGGTGATTATTGATGAGCAACACAAATTTGGTGTACATCAACGGTTAACGCTGCGCGAAAAAGGCGTATTTGATAATAAATACCCACATCAATTAATCATGACCGCAACGCCAATTCCGCGTACTTTGTCGATGACAGCCTACGCCGATTTAGACTCATCTATTATTGATGAATTACCGCCAGGGCGAACCCCCATTAACACAGTAGCATTACCTGATTTACGCCGAGACGATGTTGTTGAACGTATTCGAAAAGGCTGTGTTGAAGACGGTAGACAAGCGTATTGGGTATGTACGCTAATTGATGAATCGGAAGTATTACAATGCCAAGCGGCTGAAGACACCGCATTATTATTACAAGAGCAATTACCCGAGTTAAAAATTGGCCTAGTACATGGGCGAATGAAAGCTGCAGAAAAACAAGCGGTAATGGATACCTTTAAACAAGGGGATTTACACTTACTGGTTGCCACCACGGTAATTGAAGTGGGCGTAGACGTACCTAACTCAAGCTTAATGGTGATAGAAAACCCTGAACGCTTAGGTTTAGCGCAATTACATCAATTACGCGGTCGTGTGGGTCGAGGCTCAGTTGCTTCATTCTGTGTATTGTTATACAAAGCGCCGTTATCAAAAACTGCCACCAAACGCCTAGCAGTATTGCGTGAAAGTAATGATGGTTTTGTTATCGCCGAGAAAGACTTAGAAATACGTGGTCCCGGTGAATTACTTGGCACCAAACAAACAGGTTTAGCCGATTTAAAAATTGCCGACTTGTTACGTGACGGCTATTTAATTCCTGACATAAAACAAAAAGCTTATTTATTATCGCGCCAACGACCTGATTGCGCCCAAGCATTAATTCAACGTTGGTTAGGTAATAAAGAAATATATTCAAATGCTTAATTGTGATTTCATGCAATAAATAAGCGCGAATAAATTCCCGCCTACGTCTGCTAGTACACTCAAACTAAATCACTCAGCTCCTTATTAATCCTCATACTAAACACTGTCATCCCCAAAATGTCCTGTTGGGGATCCATTGTTTTAAGTTATTTAACTAAGCTAAAAAACTAGACTCCCGACAAACACCTCGGGAGTGACGATTAATCGTAAGCGGAATTTAAACGCACACACTAAAAAACCCCGTTACGATTAACTCGTAACGGGGTTTTGTCTATTTACTACTTTCTACAATATAAGATTCAACAACTTAAAATTAAGCCGCTTTCACTGTTTCTTTTGGTGTTTCTTCATACCAGTCAGTCATCTCATCGTACATTTCACCTTTTAATAAGTAATACGGTGATTTGTAGTAGATTTTAATATCATGGAATGGGTCAGTGACTATTTTACAAAACCATACACAACCTGATTGCACACCCATTAATTTGAACAAGTGCAAGGTACGAAAGATAACCGCGCCAAAACCAATGAATAACCAAGATAATGCTACGTGGTTCAGGTATTGCTCAAGTGTTACCGAAGAGGTCACATCAAGTAAACCAAATAAAGTTGGGCTAAAATATAAAACCACTGGCGCTGCCGCCCAGATAGATAACAACACTACTTTACGCTGTAAGTTGTAACCCACTTTTATGCTTTCTTTATAGTCATGTGTTGCTTCGTTTACTTTATCGTAAGTTTTTGGCTCAAAAAAGAAATGACCCGTTTGGCGTAATGTCATCGACAACAACCAACCCACCAACGCAGCAGCAACTGGCGAGTAAAAAATTAATACATAACTTGCCACAAAGCAGCAGGCACTTAACAAATGTAAGAATTGATTAACTCGATTGTGATGGTAAAACCTATGGTCATCCCAGCGTTGTTTTTGTAATTCTTCTAAAAATGTCATAAATCATCCTTTGAGTAATAGTAAAAATAGTAAAATTTGTCTGTTTAGCCACGTGGCTCAGACACGTTAATCTTGATCGCTATGCCCTGTTAATAACGCCTCCCCCATATTTACTCGCTTGCCTGTGGTTATGCCTTCACATAACTCATAATTAGCTGTAGCGAACAAAATAATCGTTGAACCGTGCTCGAAATAGCCCATTTCATCTCCTTTGTTAAATGAAGCATTACAATGCAATGTGTTTGGACCTTTGTATTTAAGGTTTAAAGCTTCTTTAAGGAAGTTGAATTTCATACAAGCAACCAGTACTGCGGCTACAGGAACAAGGGTAATGCTATGGTTTTTATGGGTACTTTGGGGTTTGTTTTTAAGCTCAATTACAGCACGTTCATTACGACAAAATAATCGCTCTATGCGCTTTAAGGTGATCGGGTTTACATTCCATGTATCGCCTGAAATGTAATTAACGCTTTTTACATCACAATCAATCGGAGCATGAAAACGATGATACATACTCGACTTTAAGCGTAAGGTAATAAACTTACCGTTTTTGTATTTATTGTTGAGGTGAAAATCTGGGATCAATTCACTTAATTCGTAAGGAAAACCCTTAGCTTGAAAAACCGTTTTTCCTGCTATTTCACCACACTCGCCAACAATGGCATCGCATGGGCTAGTGACAATATCGTTATCACTAGCAATTGGACGTAAACCGGGTTTGAGTTCGCGGGTAAAACATTCATTTAAACTCTTAAATGAAGACTTTTTAGCGTCTTCAAGTTTTAAGTCCTCTGCAAACACTGTCCATATTTTTATTGAAAGCTTAGTAAGCCAAGGTTGTTCTATTTTACTAAACCAACCCATAAACAAGGTTAAATAACGACGCGGAATACGGTTAGTTAATAAAAAATTTAATTGCTCTTTTTTTGTTAATTTTGACGTTCCTTGCTCAGTCACCCTCAGCTCACGACTTTTCTCATTCTTGGTCATATCCATACTCATACTAAGCAACCGTCCTTTGCACCGACTGCTCTTTTTCACTAGGCGTTTTTTTGCTTATGTCGGCAATCAAACGCTCTATATTGTTGTCTATCTTATTATCTACTTTACTAGTTGTGTTGTAACCGTCAGGTATATCTAACCCAACATTCTCCATAAAGGTGCCCATAATAGGTTCAGCTTGATATTCACTGGCGCGAACTAACGCATTAGCGCGCATAGTTTTCTGTAATGCCGGTGTACTAAAAAACTCAACCACTGCATTGGCCATATCTATTTTGGTTTCGCACAAAAAGCCATTTTTTCCGTGTTCAATAATATCTTTCGGGCCTTTGCAGTTGTAAGCCAGTGTTGGCATACCGTGAACAAAAGACTCTAAAATAACATTACCGAAGGTGTCGAATTTTGATGGGAAAATAAATAAATCTAAGCTTAAATACAGCGCCGCCATTTGCTCTTTACTTTGCCACCCTAAAAAGGTCGCATCTGGCATAACTTCACTAAGGGCAATTTTTAACTCTTCTGTGGCTGGGCCTGAGCCAGCAATCACTAATTTTAGGTTAGGAATTTTTTCTTTTGCTTTAGTGATGATCACAGGTAGGTCAAACAAACCTTTCTCTTTACTGATACGACAAGCAATAAATAAAATAGGCGTGTCATCGGTTGCACCTAACACTATGTCGCTTTTATTGCGTTTAACTATGTTTGGATTTCTCGCTTGGGTGTGATGAGCGGTTAAAAATATTTTCTCTTCATCAAGCTGCATTTCATGACTACTAAGCCATTGCTGGTGATCACTATTTAAGACAAAAATACCATCATATCGGTTATACAAAGCGCGCATTAAACGGCGTACACGATCACGTTCATATTGATTTAATTCTGTGCCATGTTTAATAAAGTCAATCCAGTCGGTATGCATAAAGAAGTAATTAGGCACGTTAAACATTTGCTGTAAAAACAACGACACAAGCGCCATTGGGCCTTCGGTAGAACAAATAATACGGTCGTAACCACCTTGGTAAAATATTTGCGCAATCGCCATCAAATCAGGGATACGTATTTCTTGCTCACCAAACTTTTTCACCATAAAAGTGGTAATAGGTTTCACCACATATAAGTGAGGCTCTGGGGTTATGTTGTTGTCACATACTAGAAAATCGATAGGTAAGTTAGCGCGTTGTGCTTCGGCTAGTTTTCCTGATAATGAATTAGACACACCATTTTTATCGCGCAAAGTATCGGTTAAATACAAAGCACGTTTAGGATGGCTGTTTTTACCTATTTGTTCTGAAAAGTCATTTAATAACACACGATTTTGATATAACACACGCGTAGACGCTAACGATGCCGCGGCTAATATAGTGGTAATTAAAAACGGGAAAGAAACTTTATCAACTAACTTTTCAAGGTTAATGTTACTGAGGTTGTCTTGTCGTTTACCGCCCCCTAAAAAGAGTGCGGTAAGTTGGCTTGGAATTTCAAATTTTCGAGTGATTTCTTCGGTGGTAAAGTTTTCGAGTTTTGGCCCTTTGTTATTAACCATTACCCCTTCAACACTATCAGCAATATGTTCATTTAAACGAGTAAATAAGCCATTAACCGAGTTATTTACTGTTGTCGCAAAAGCTTCTGGCGATTGTTTCTTACTTTCAGCTATTTGTTCAAGGTACTCAATACAAAAACGAAATTTCTTCGGTACATTCCATTTGATTAGTTTACTCGGCTTTTTACCTTGCATGGCATCGTGAATAAACCCAAAGAACTTCATTGCATATTTATTCTTTTGCATTTCAAGCAAGATATTACTTACCGCAAAACAACCAACTTTATCGAGTGGCGAGCCACGGTGTAACATTATGCGAAAGAAGCCAGGATCTTCAATTTTAGTGGCAACTTGTGAGAAGTAATCAAGCAAGGCAATATTGAGTTTTTCGTTTTCAGCCACTTGCCCAAATACCGCAACATTACCTTTTTTAATCGCTTCAAGCGCAAGTGACGAGGCGCTTTGAGTTTTTAAACGCTCCTGCAAATTCTCTACATATAACTTTGAGCCACATTGCCCGGCAAAAATACCGGTGTGATCGTCTGAGCCACCGGTTAATATTTTGTCTTGATAAGGGTCAACGCCAAAGTCATAAGGGTTAAGATCATGCTTGGCTGCATAGGCAATAATTTTGTCACTTGTTAAACCTTGTGCCCAATTCAGTGTTAATACACTTTGCCATAAATCACGTTGACCATTTAATACTTCAAAGCGTGAAAAAATAACCGCAAATTTTTCAAATAAGCCAATGTCTATTTTTTCATTACGGGTATAAAAATAAAGCGGATGCGGCAGTATTACGGGAATATCATTTTTAGCGGCGTATTTTAAAAAGCTATAAACGTCACTGCGTAGCTCGTTTAATATATTTTCTTGGTCTTTACTAAAGCCATAGGTTAATACGTGAATAAACAAATCATATTCTGGGAAGTAACAGGTAAATTCTGCGGCAACCAATACGTCTTCACCTTTGGCAATTTGATCCCAACATGAACGCGCATTGTTATGGTTGGTAACGGTAAAAACGTCACAGTTGTTTTTCTTTAATAATTTCGCCAGCTTTTTAGTTTTCAACCAGGTTTCAGGTAAGCGTAAAATACGCCCCCATAACTCATCCGGCACATCACTATTATGATCATGGCAATGTAAATCAACGGTTAAACAGTCTTCTGGCGCGTATTTAGTTTTTTGTGTTGTTAAAAAACTGTCAAATTCATTTTTTAATGATAAGCGAAAGTCACATATCTCTGGCGTACTAAATTGTTCAGCTGATATAGATTTAGTTGAATTATTCATTAACTTACCTTTTTCACTCGTTACCTGAGTGCTTAGCCTTTATGTATGATTAGTAGTGCTGTTCGTTACGTTTATTCTTTAATTGTGCTGCTTGTCTTAGCTATATTGACTGCGTTAACCGAACTACTCGTTTTAACCGCCGTTTTCAACTTCGACATTAACGGGCTTGGTAAAAACTTAGCTAACAAAGGCGAATAGGCTGAAACCATGTCGTATACGAACTGTTGTTTAATGGTTTTATTGGTTAAGTTGCTTGATTGCCACCACCAACCATCAGCGGCCATTTCTTCTGCTGCAGTAATAAACTGGGTAATAACCTGATCAAAATCTGCATCGGTATAATCAAAACTCATGATCATTCTGCCGCTGCCAATCCAACTCAGCTCTAAGTTGTTGGCTCGTAAATAGAACTGAAACATCCAGTTATAACGGCTTGGTTTAGTGTATATAACCGATAAAATGCTTTGCATATTGGTTATTTTCAGCGGTAAGTTAGCTTGCTGCAGACGTTCATTAAACTTGGCAACACGTTCATCCCACACAGATTCAATCTGTTCATATTGCTGTTGAATATCAGGATGTTGAATGCGAATTAAAAATTCATTCATCGACGCCATAACAGAAGGGTGAGAGTTAAAAGTACCGCGCGCTAACGACACGTGCGCAGGTTGCTTGTCTTTATAACGTTTCATTAAAGTGTGGCTACTGGCGACAACGCCTATTGGCAAACCACCACCAATAGTTTTACCGTAAGTCACCATATCGGCTTGTACATCAAAATATTGCTGTGCGCCGCGATAACCTAAACGAAAACCGGTAAACACTTCATCGAAAATCAATACAATATTTTTTTGCGTACAAATTTCACGTAAACGTTTAAGCCAAGTACTGTAAGCCGCTTTGTCAAAATTAGTGGCGCGTAAACTGCCAATTAAGCCAACATCTGAGGCCGAATCTGCATTTGGGTGAAAAGCCTGTAACGGGTTGATGAGTACACAAGCAATGTCATTACGGGTAGATAACACATGTAAAGTTTGCTCGCTTTGGTCGTTTAGGGTGTAAACGTCATTAATATCGCGCTGATTACCAACACCTGGTTGCACGCCATCCCACCAGCCATGATAAGCTCCACAAAAGCGGACTAAATATTTTTTACCTGTGTTGTAGCGCGCCAAGCGTACCGCTTGCATAACAGCTTCGGTGCCTGACATGTGAAACGACACTTCATCAAGACCAGATATATTTTTAATCAGCTCAACATTTTCGGCAATAATTGGGTGATAAGGTCCTAAAACAGGTCCTAAGTCAGCAACACTCTTGCTACCAGCTTGCATGCAACTTTTATAAAAATCATAACCAAATACGTTCACACCATACGAGCCAGACAAGTCATATCGCCAGTTACCGTCTAAATCTTTAATTTGTGTACCTCGCGTTTCTTTAACGATATTACTTAAGGTGAAAGGTTTAGGTAGCTGATTGCGAAAAGGGAAAGGAACACGATATTTACTGGTGAATTGTAAGTCAGATACGCTTTGCTGTAAGTTAGATGAAAATGCAATAGTTTTCGGGGAGTTTGCTGCCATGCGTTCTTTTAACTGATGAAAAGCCTGTTTACGCTGCTCTTGAATAGTCGCTGGCGCGCCATCAACAGCAAAGTAACTGTCTTCTTTATATTCAAAAAATTTGACGCATTTGGCCAACCGACGAGACCATTTGCTATGACCTCTAAGTGAAGGGTGTTTAGCTTTTGATAACGCTAAACGAACTCTAATTTTATTAACTAGATAAATTATTACTGCACAAAGTACTATAAATTGCGTAAATGTTACTGCGTATGTTTCTTCCATTAATAACATGTCCATCTCACTAATTTATAGCAAAAGTAGCACGCTTATTTGAACTATTTATTTCGGATTAATTGCAGTTTTATAGTACTTTTATTGCACAATTATTTCAGTGGTTACACGATAAAGCTAATGTAATCATCAGTAACTTAAACGCTAAACACATTTACACTAGATGATTGAGTATTTAAATTTCATACTACAAGGTGTATTATCACGGTACTTGAATAAGTTAGACTCAACGGAAACTAAAATGAATACGGAATTTTCATACCCCAACGTGGGTCGTCAAAGCATCTTTAGCAAGGGGCATTACCTTGTTTGCAATTTTTCATATCGCTACCTAGCCTGTAAACCTGTCGACAAACCTAACGACCCTTTTTTAAAACCATCGCAAATGGACTTAAGAGTCTGCGCCACTTACGGGGAGCAATTCTTAAATAATTTACATGAATGGAAAAACGAACAGAATATTATCAGTCACCTGTATAGTTATATCAAAGGTGAAAGTGTTTATGCTCTTCACAATGATGAACGCGCACTTATCCCTTATATTGCCAAAGAGCTTGAAGCGGGTAACTTATTAATATTTCCGCTGGATGAGCCAAGGTCAGTGTATAGTTCACCAACCAGTTATGAACTTGAACAAAGTGCTAAGCAAAAAGCCGCTAGTAGTAATATTCCTATTATTAATGCGCAAGCACTAAATAATGAAGTGGCCAATGCCACACCAAAACCTAGAGCAAACACCGCTCCAAGTGCTGCACAAATACTTGCCAGTGAAAATAAAAACAACAAAAGTAATAACAGCACCATCAAACCACCATTAACCATGGCTGAAGTTCAGGCAAGAATGCAAGCAGCTACTGAAGCTGTAGCTATAGCCCGCAGTACCGGAGCACCACTACCTACCTCACCTTACACCCTTGCCGATAAACTTGATATTGTTGAACAGGGCTTAGATGAAAAATACATAGTGCGTATCATTGAAAGTGAATACGCTACAGATGAAGGTACCGTGGGTTGGGTAAACCCACAAACTAAACAGTCAACCTACTGGACAACAACGTATAGCCAGCTGGAGTATGCCGATAAGGATCCTGAATTAATTACCAGTGCAGTGGGGATCCCGTATAACAAAGCAGCAGACTATACCTTATTGGTGATAGATGCAGACAAAGCGGCGACAGAAGGCGATATGAAAACCTTTATACCGACTTATAACAACCTAACTGATTTTGCTAAAGCTGACCTTGAAGACACCCCTGCGGATGTTATCACCGCGTGTATGACACCGCAGTATTCAAAAGACTATGAGGCACTTGTTAAAGTCGCCAAAGCTGATGGAGTAAATCTAAAAGATAAAGATGAATTTAGTGAATTTTCCCGAGATATGCAATTAACCGAGGCTGATGAAGATATTTTCAGGGCAAGGCATAGAATAGATAGAAAATACGGCGCGAATGAACAATTTCAAGGTAATGGTTTAACCCGTAATACTGACCCTGTAACGGGTAAAATTAGCCAAGGCATGGTTGAAACTTTTAGCCAGGACAAAAACCCTCAAACCTTAAAGTACTTAGAAGACAATAACATTTTAGTGCGTATTGCTTTATAAGCTAACGATTTTGAAACACGGAATAAATAACCATGAAGACTTTTAACACCGTAGACCCATTAACCATCAAGCAACACCCTGATGTGGTTGGCTCGATTGTTCAATATGACAAAA
>NZ_JAHKPR010000025.1:56060-90893 GCF_018860585.1 Colwellia sp. E2M01 | reverse complement strand
TTTAAAAGGCTTACATGCTGCGTTATTGATTTTGACAAGGACGCTACATGGATGTAGCTTACTAAGAGAATGCAGGAGCTTATTCTCCTGAATAACCATTCTCTTCAATCAATGCCTTGCCTCTAAGCCTTTTAACTTTCGCTGAGTGGGAAAGAACTTAATCAACTTGGTATTAGATTGTAAAAAACGCTTACTGCATTATTTTATCTAGGGTTATAGCGCCCTTGGCTTAAAATATTATTAGGGTCTAAGCTGTTTTTTAATTGATTAACGGTTTGCCAAAAATCACTTTTTTTATCAAGTAGAGATTGTTGTTGATCTATATTAATCCTATAGGGCACAAAGCCTTTTTTCAGGCCGCCCTCAACTAATGCTTTTAAGCAATTGTGTGCATCGATAACGGCTTGTGGGTTACTTAAATCGAAAACAATTGGAATAGTGCTGTCGACACAATCGTGCCTTAAATTAGTAAAAGTAATGAAAGGTTCAATATTAAATAGAGGGCAGGTGTATCTAACAAAATCAACAAATTCTCGCATCTTATTTGCTTTCATTGGTATTAAAGGCGCATACCAAAGTAATCCACAGCCATCTTTTGCAGGCGATAACGAGTTTACAGGAAAATCATTCTTGTTTTTATTACGCCAATAAGCCAGTTTTAAAGCCACTTTATTAGGCTTGCCTAGCATTATTTCTTTGCCTTTGTTAAATGCTTTAAGCTGCTCAGCCAATTTGAATAATATGGTAGAGTGCTTAATTAACCAATGAGGTAAATTGTTAATTAGTTTATTGCTGAGCACAATGTTGTAATTATTTGAGTAAATACGCTTACAGGGAATGTATTTAAAAATAGCATTAATATCTTTTTTAACAGCTTGTACGACTCTTTTACTGCCGTAAATGCTGCCAACAATTGTCCAACTTGGCGTTTGTGATTTTTGTGTTAATCGCTCAATATTTTCAGTACTCATCACCTTATGTGCTTCATAACCATTAGGGTTTTCGGCAAACATAGCTAATAGTCGACGCTGATCCATTAAGTTAATTGAACCAACAATACCTTCATAAGTTTGTAATACTTCTTTAATTAAAGGTACAACTTGCTCTAACAACTCGTCATTATTTAATTGTATAAAAAAAGCTGTAAAATCAGGCTTCAATTTAGCTAAGCGAAGCGTCATTTGACTAACAATACCAAGGTTTGATTGCGTAAATAGCCCATCTAAATAAGGCCCTAGGCCCCATTTAAAGCTTTTATCAACTAACTTTTCTGTACTTTGGTCTAATTCATTAATAGCTGATTGATAAGAGGTTCCATTTGCCCAGTAGCCTTGAATACTTGTTACCGCACTAAAGTGGTCAGTATAAGGTGTGATACCGTATCCTCGCTCTAAAGCATTAGAGACAATAGAACATTCAGGACCTGCGCCCGTGACAGGTACCATGTAGTTATGTTGATTGTGCTCTAAAAAATCACTAAGCTGTTGCTGGGTAACTCCTGGTTCAATGGTTAATAAGCCCAGCTCACTATCAAAGTGAACTATCTTGTTTAACTGACTTAAATCTACCAAAATAATATTGTTATTTATTCCAGAGGGTTGGCTGCTGCCGTAGCCCCAATTTTTCCCACTACTAATGGGGTATATTGAAAAAGCCAGTTGTTGATCATCGGCATACTTGTTTGCTAATTCAAGTAATGCTTTTATTTCAAAAGACTGAGTTAAAGTAATAACAGCAAGTAGCTGTCTTTTTTTATCTTTTAAGTACTCTAAACCTTCAGTACCTTTGCTGAGCTGAGCAAGATCCTGTGTGTCAAAGGATAAATCAGAGCTGGGCGCTAGTACGCTCTTTAGCAGAGATGATAATGTTAACGGCATAATTATGACTTAGCGGTGGATCGCTGTTAGTTTATTTAAAATAAATCGTTACTAATTATTGGTGCAGCAGGCATGCCTTACAAGGAAATTAACTAGACTCTGCAAGTTGTTCAATAATGTCTTTTTCTATTGTGTTATAAAGCGTTTTAAACTCAGGCGAAAGTTGTTTGGTAAAGTCGGCAGGCTTAATATAGTAAGGAGCGCGAAGACCATGATAATTAACGCTAGCCCCAATTTGTTGGAAATTGATACCGACAAATTTCATACTGCGTGCAAGTCTTGGTTCCATCATTACATAGGCATGCTTTATATTTTGTTTTGTACACATAATGGCCGCAGAAATATATAAGCCGATAGCAATAAAAGGGAAGCAGCGTAGTTCGGTTTCTGAATAATTATGCTCACTAATAGCCCCTGTAGCACAGCCTTTAAAGTTATCTGCTTTACGGCGACGAAAATCTGATTTAACAGCTAAGCGCGAAATTTCTCCAATCTCCTTACGGTCAAAGTTGTCGGGGCTGTAGTCACTTTTAGTAATGGAACTCGCACAAAACGTCTCTATTGGAAGCAACTCGTCAGTATTATTTGAGGTAACCAGGCGTACACAGCTAGTGAAAACTTTTGATTTTTTATGTTGAATTAAAGTAAATATAGAACGTTGATCAAACTCGTCGGTTTCTCGTTCGTCTTTTGTGGCTTTTTCAAAACCTAGCTCTTCACAGTAAACGTTATGGCGTATTTGAAAAACCTCGTCTTTTAGTTTGTCGTTTACTGCAATTCTGGCCTGTAAAAATTGAGTGAAATGATCTGCGATACTTTCTTGCTTTTGTGGAGCAAGTTTAGCGCCATTATTTGGGGGGGCGTTTTGCTTAATCTTGTTTTTTTTTGCAGTCATAGGTTTATCCATTATATTACCCGAGATGAAACTTTTTTATCGCTAAGTATATGTAAGTATAATATAAAAAATATTAATATGAAGCATGCAGGCTTTTATTTCGGTTTTATTTTTACCTAATATTTTATCATTTCAAACGACCGTAATATTTAAAAGTGAGATTGTCGGTAAATTGCTATGTTATGTGTTGCTTGAATTGAGCTTAGTATTATCTTAGTTACTAATATAAAGTAGTATTAGAGCTAGTTGTTTCAACGGAGTATACCTAAATGTACAAAATTATACTTTTACTTGTTCTATTCAAACTATTTTTCATACCGGTTGCTCAAGCTGATTTTGTTGATGTTGTCGCTAATATTAAACTTTCTGTGGTTGGTATAGGCACTCATACACCAACAAATAGCCCACAAAACACTTTGCACGGTACTGGTTTTGTTATTGGTAATGGTCAATATATTGTTACTAATGATCATGTGTTACCGAAGATGCTTGATGAAAAGTTACTGCAAAAAATGGCAGTATTTATTGGTTCGGGTAAAAATGCAAAAGTAAGAGACGCAGAGATCATTGCTACATCAAGCTTATATGATTTAGCGATATTGAAAATATCAGGAAAACCATTACCCGCTATGAAGTTAAGTGATAGTAAAATGTACCCCGATGGTACTGCTATTGCTTTTACTGGTTTCCCCATAGGCGCCGTTCTAGGTTTATATCCGGTAACGCATCGAGGTATTATTTCAAGTAATACGCCAACCATAATTCCTGCTTTGTCAGCAGAAAAAATTACCGTTAAAATGCTTAAACGCATGAAAAATCCTTATTTAGTTTATCAACTTGATGCGACTGCTTACCCAGGAAATAGTGGTAGTGCTATGTACGATAAAAAAAATGGTGAAGTGCTGGGTATTATTAACAAAGTTTTTGTACAGTCGACAAAAGAATCTGCAATGAGTACACCTAGTGGCATTACTTATGCGATACCCGTGAAATATTTACATGAAATGCTAAGTGAAAATAATATCGAACTTAATTAACTTGCCATTGTGGGGAAAGGGGAGGTTAACTAGTTGAGCTATATCGTGTAGTAATAGTAAACAGCTTTAATAGAGGAAATTATTAAGCTGCGCTTTATTGGTTTTTGGTATAGGCAAAACATTGATTTTAGTTGACTGCAAGGGCTTTATTGGCGGCAACATCAGTTACTTTGTTATGTGATAGCGCAGGTGCTTTATGGGCTATTGTAGTCTGCGGATATAAACTAGATAAAGGTACTAGTTTTATATTATGAGATTGTAATGTTGGAATAAGTTTAGTTAACATTGCGATAGTTTCAGGGTGCGGGTGAGCAATGGCAATCGCTGATTCATGCTGTTGCGCAAAACTTACTAGTTGTGAAAACTGTTGTCTTAAATAGCTTTCTGTTAATTGATTATCCAAAAAAATATGTCTTCTTTGTACTGGTACGCCAACATCAATGGCGGCTTGCTCTGCTTTTGATTTAGCTGTGGTTTTACTGTCTAAAAAGAGTAAGTTATGTTTTTTCAAAAAATCCATGGTCCAAGTCATTGGCTGATAAAGTTGTGTTAAGTAACTCCCCATATGATTATTAATACCAATTGCAAAAGGGATCTCTGCTAATGAGGCTGTTAAGCTGTTGCTAACTGCTTGCCTATTCATTTCGCTAGTTAATGCGCCGGGTCCTAACTCTTTCTTATTTTCAGACTCCATTGGAATATGAAGTAACACGTCATGATTTTCTTTATTCGCTTGCTCAGCTAGTATTTTTCCGTAAGTGGTGTGTGGTAAAACCGCATAAGTGATATCACCCGGTAAACTTAATGCTTGTTTGTCTGTGTGCCGATAACCCATGTCATCAATGACAATAGCAACTCGGTAAGTCGCTGCATTACTTGGAAAACATAGCAAAATAAGAATAAGAGGTAATAAACTCTTTAGTATTGATAAGTTGAAAAGACACTTAGCGGAAGTATTTAGCACTGAGGGATTGCTCGCTTTAATTATTTACTTTGATGAGGAGATTTAATGGTTAACTCTGAGCAGATAAATACTCTGAATAGGAAATAAGAATATAGCTGTTATCTAGTTAAAGTTCAGAATAAAAAATATAACGTGTTCATCGTTTGGTGTAAATAATTTATTTACACCAAAGCTTAGGGTTTACCACTTTGCCGCGATGACGAATTTCAAAATACAATCCTGATTGCTCTAAACCACCACTTTGCCCGACTAAAGATATTGGTTCTCCTGTTTCTACGCGATCGCCAACAGATTTTAATAGGGTTTGGTTATGAGCATAAAGGCTCATATAACCGCTACCGTGATCAATAACCGTTAATAAACCGTAACCTTTTAACCAGTCTGAGAAGATAACCGTACCATTATGGATAGTTTGTACTTGTCGGCTCAAGGGCGCGCTAATTAATACGCCTTTCCATTTTAAGTAACCTTGCTTGTTGGTGCCAAAACTATGCAAAATTTTACCTTTAACAGGCCAAGATAGTTTGCGTTTTAATTTACTTAAACCGGTTAAGTCAATTTCGGCTTGTATAATAGCCGCTAATTTATTTAAAGCTTGGTTTAAGTTATTTTCTTCTGCTTTGAGTTTATCTAGTTGCTGTTGGCTTGAAAGTAACTGTTTACTTAATTGCTTTAAAGTGGCTTTTCGTTGGTTTTTACTGGTTTTGAATTGAGTATCTTTTTGTAATTGTTCAGATTTTAGACTGTTTAAATGTGCTATTTGGCTTTGGTGCTCAGTGCTTACTTTCAATAATTGGCTTATCGTTATTTGAAAGCTATCAATTTCTTTGATTCTAGCTTTATTTAAATACTGATAATAACTGATGGTACGCTGAATTTTTTCACTCTGATCTTGATTCAACAAAAGCTTGAGGTAGTCGTGTTGACCGGTTGTATAGGCAGATCTTAATTGTTGTGCTAATAGCGTTTCTTGTTTTTGTTTGGCTATTGTTAGCTGTTTTTTTTCTTTGGCTAGCTCGGTAATTTTTTCTTGGGTATTGTCTAAGTCGAGCTCTATTTGATTAATCGCTTTAGCAACTTTGGCTATAGCTAAATCATCTTGTTTAAGTTGTTGTTCTAAATGACTACGTTGTTTATTAGTATCAAAAATATTTGATTCTTGCTTAGCTATCGCTTTTTGAATGCTACTGAGCTTTTCACGGTTTTCTTGTTGTGCACTTTCATTAGCAGCATTTTTTGCTTGTAGTGGTAAAACAAAGAGCAAGCTTAAAAGTAACAAGCTTGTGATAACAAGTTGCAATGGATATTTTTGAGGTAAATCTGAATGGGGAAACAATCTCATATTTGCTATGTAATACTAAAAATAACGATATAAATGATAAAAAACCAACAAGCAATATAGCACTTAGCTTATTGATTTAATATCACTTAGTTTATCGACTATTTAGTTTACTTATTTAATTGCATTAATATAGAGCCTGTCATTTCTGTCGGTTGTTCCATACCCATCAAGTGTAATACCGTTGGTGAAATATCACTTAACGTACCTGAGGCTGCAGGTGTTGCGTTACGACCTACATAAATAAGTGGTACTGGCTCACAAGTATGGGCGGTATGTGCTTGACCTGAAACTGGGTCTAGCATTTGCTCAGCATTACCGTGATCGGCTGTGATTAAACATTCACCGCCTGTGGCTTTTAAGGCTGTTACAACACGACCAATACAAGTATCTACTGCTTCACAGGCTTTAATTGCGGCTTCAAGACTACCAGTATGTCCAACCATGTCGCCGTTAGGGTAGTTACAAACAATAAAATCGTACTTACCACTTTCAATAGCACCAACTAATTTATCAGTTAGTAACGTTGAATTCATCTCTGGTTGTAAATCGTAAGTTGCTACATCTGGCGATGGTACTAAAATACGTTCTTCACCTTGGTATTCGTCTTCTTTACCGCCACTGAAGAAAAATGTTACGTGTGCATATTTTTCAGTTTCTGAAATACGTAATTGCGTTTTGTCATTTTTAGCTAACCATTCACCCATTACGTTATGCAGCGCGGTTGGCTCAAAGGCAGCTGGTGCGTCAATATCGGCAGAGTATTGAGTAAGCATTACAAAGCTGCTTGTTGCTGGAGTACGTTTTCTGGCAAAACCATCAAAGTCAGGCTCTGTGAAACAACGACTAAATTGACGCGCTCTGTCAGCTCTGAAGTTCATGAAAATTAATGCATCGCCATCATTTACTTGGACTGTTTCGCCAGCTGGAGTTGTTATTGTGCTAGCGCCAACAAATTCATCATTTTCATCACGCTCGTAAGCGGCATTTAAGGCGTCTAGTGCGTTGCTATATTGATGTAAACCTTCACCACTTACCATTACATCGTAAGCCGCTTCAACACGCTCCCAACGCTGATCTCTATCCATAGCGTAGTAACGACCTATTACTGAAGCAATTTGTCCTTCACCATCATTTTCGTCTTTGAATAATTCATTAAATTTTTGTTGTGCTTTTTCGATAGACGCTTGAGCACTACGTGGTGGTGTATCACGACCATCTAAAAAGGCGTGTAAGTAAACTTTTTTAGCACCGCGTTTTTTCGCGAGTTCCATCATCGCAAAAATATGGTCTTCGTGGCTGTGTACACCACCTGGAGAAAGTAGACCAAAAATATGTACAGCATTGTCTTTTTCAACAGCACCATCAACCGCTTTTGTTAAGGTTGGGTTTTCAAAAAAGTCACCATCAAGGATTGATTTAGTAATGCGAGTAAACTCTTGGTAAACCACACGACCCGCGCCCAAATTAACATGACCAACTTCAGAGTTACCCATTTGTCCATCAGGTAGACCTACAGCCATGCCTGAGGTATCGATTAACATATTTGGGTAATTAGCCTTTAAATCGTCTAATACAGGAGTATTTGCTTGATGAATAGCATTCGAGCTAGTTTCTTCACTGTATCCCCAACCATCTAGAATCATCAGTACTGTTGATTTTTTATTAGCCATATTTATTCCCGTTTAATTTAATGTGTATTGTTTTCTATAAGTCATATTGTACACGGTCAGAGGGTGTTATTCACTAAGGAATTTTGTTAGATATTCTCGTACTGAAATTAGTCGTTTATAGTAAGCGGTATGTGCTCGCAATTATAAGTGGTTTGCGTATAATATGCCGATTCTCAATTTCACAAAATGGTCTTTATTTATGGAACAATTAATTGCTTTTGCAAGTAACAATGGCATGTTAAGTGCGGTTTGGGTTGCCTTAGTGGTAATGATTATCGTCACAACAATTAAAATGAAAATGTCACCAATTAAACAAATCAGTACGCAAGATCTGACTTTTTTGGTGAATAGAGAGGAAGGTGTTACGCTTGATATCCGTAAAGATAAAGAGTTTAAAGCTGGACATATCCTTGATGCAATTAACTTTACGGGTGAGAAAATCACTAAAAAGGATTTTTCTAGTCTTGAAAAATACAAAGACAAGCCCATCATAGTAGTATGTGTTTCAGGTCTGTCTGCGGGACAAACAGCAAATGATTTGCATAAAGCTGGTTATACCCGCGTTAGTGTACTTAAAGGCGGAATGAATAGCTGGACAAGTGCAGGTTTACCTGTCGCTAAATAATTAAACTTCCTGTTTAAATATTATAAAGTCACGATCGTAAATGATTGTTAATAGTACATAACCAAGAGTAAATAAAATGGCAAAGGTGGAAATATATACCAAGGCATACTGTCCTTTCTGTACTCATGCGCTTGCTTTATTAAAGAGTAAGTCGGTAGAGTATACCGAAATAAAAATTGATGGTGATATGGCTATGCGTAGCGTTATGATTGAACGCAGCAATGGTAGCTATACTGTGCCACAAATATTTATCAACGATGCGCATGTTGGTGGTTGTGATCAATTAGTTGGCTTAGAAAGAAGCAAACAATTAGATGATCTTTTAAACGCATAGCGCGGTTAATTACCTAACATAATTATCAACTAGTAAGTATCAAGTATAA
Source organism: Colwellia sp. E2M01 (assembly GCF_018860585.1). GTDB lineage: Bacteria > Pseudomonadota > Gammaproteobacteria > Enterobacterales > Alteromonadaceae > Colwellia. The sequence continues at coordinate 82,100 of NZ_JAHKPR010000025.1, read as the reverse complement.
GTACCTAACAACAAACCTACCTAAAAATTATTTAATTATAACTTTAAGTATAAATTACAATAAAGGAGCCAATCATGGCTGAAGAAAACCAAGTAAACAACGCGCAAGAAAAAGCACCAGAGTTCGCAATCCAACGTATTTACACTAAAGATGTTTCTTTTGAAACACCAAACTCACCATCAATCTTTCAAGTTGAATGGAAACCAGAAATAAAGTTAGATATTGATACACGCTCAAGTAAATTAGCTGAAAACACTTATGAGGTTGTACTTGCTATTACGGTAACGGCAACAATAGGCGAAAAAGTAGCCTTTTTAGCTGAAGTACAACAGGCAGGTATCTTTGTTATTGGTAACTTACCTGATGAGAAAATTGCTCACACTATCGGCGCTTTTTGCCCAACAACATTATTCCCTTATGCACGCGAAGCAATTGCTAACTTAGTAAATCGTGGCTCTTTCCCTCAATTTAACTTAACACCAGTTAACTTTGAAGCCTTGTACGCTTCATATGTACAGCAACAACGTGCAGAAAGTTTAGCGCAAAGCACAGAAGCACATTAATCAGCTATATTAGAAATGAATATAATCAAGTAGTTATAAAATAGAGGTTAGTATGTCGTTATCTGCAAAAATCACTGTGCTTGGTGCTGGCTCTTATGGTACTGCATTGGCAATTTGTTTAGCCAGAAATGGTCATGAAACCTTATTGTGGGGACGTGATATTGATCACGTTTCAGCAATGGCTCAGGATAGAGAAAACAGCAAATATCTCGATGGCTGTCCTTTTCCTGAGCATTTAATCCTTGAAGCAGATTTAGAAAAAGCGGTGCAAGCCAGTGATAATATTTTAGTGGTTGTGCCAAGTCATGCTTTTGCTGGCATGCTTAAACAAATAAAACCTATGCTAATGGGCAATGAAAAAATTGCTTGGGCGACTAAAGGTTTAGATCCTCAAACTGGTGACTTATTACAAAACGTAGCAAGAGCGGTACTTGGCGACAATATATCATTAGCGGTTATGTCAGGCCCTTCTTTTGCTAAAGAGATGGCCTCTGGTTTACCAACGGCTATTTCGTTATCTTCTGACGATGATGAATTTGTTACTTATTTGTCTGATTTATTGCATTGTGAAAAACATTTTAGAGTGTATGCCAACAAAGACTTTATTGGTGTTCAGCTTGGCGGTGCCGTGAAAAATGTTATCGCTATAGCTGCAGGTATGGCTGACGGTATCGGTTTTGGTGCTAATGCGCGTACTGCATTGATAACGCGTGGTTTAGCAGAAATGACTCGTTTAGGTGTCGCATTAAAGGCAGATCCTGCCACCTTTATGGGGATGGCAGGCTTAGGTGATTTAGTCTTAACCTGTACTGACAATCAATCACGAAACCGCAGGTTTGGTTTAGCTTTAGGTCAAGGCCATGAAGTTGAACAAGCTATTGCTGAAATTGGTCAAGTGGTTGAAGGTTACCGCAACACTAAAGAAGTTTATATGCTCGCACAACGAAATAATGTTGAAATGCCTATTGTAGAGCAAGTATATGAAGTGCTTTATCGTGGTAAAAATGCAAAATTAGCTGCTGCTGACTTACTATCACGTGATAAAAAATTCGAATAAAACACTTAAATTTTAGTATTATTAAAGATAATTACGTAAAAATAAAAAAGCTGTAAATTAAGCCAATGCTTATTTACAGCTTTTTTATTTAGGTATTTATACAGCGTTAGGAAAACCTAGTTGACGCCAAGCATCGTAAACAATCACAGCTGCTGCGTTAGATAAATTCATGCTGCGACTTTCTTTAAGCATGGGAATTCTAATTTTATCTTGATCTGGAATTTGCACTCGAACTTCTTCAGGTAAGCCTGCTGTTTCAGAGCCAAATAATAAATAATCACCAGCTTTAAAGTTAACATCACCATAAAAATTATTAGTTTTTGTGGTGATTGCTAGCACGCGCTTAGGTTTTTCTGTCGCCATAAAAGCATCAAAGTTAGCATGGCGCTGCAGTGATGAAAATTCATGGTAATCTAGTCCTGCACGACGTAACTTTTTATCTTCTAAGTCAAAACCGAGTGGTTCAATTAAATGTAAACGAAAACCTGAGTTGGCGCATAAGCGAATAATATTACCGGTATTAGGTGGAATTTGCGGTTGAAAAAGAACTACATCTAGCATAACAATCTTCATCTGATAAATTTTTTGTTATTATATACTCATTAATGGGCAAATTGCATAATTTCAGTTAGCGCATTAGTATTTCTAATAGAAGCTGATTATCTGCTTCAAAACAAGAGCTTAACAGTTAACTCATTATTAATGTAATCTTTAATGCTTATGTTTGAGCTATCTTTAAACTATGTTTGAACTATCTTAAAGCTATGTTTGATAAGGATGTTCGATAGTTATTTAGTCCGAATTTAGCGAAGTTAGCTGTGCTACCGCTTTCACTTTTTTAATCTCCAAGGATTGATATGTCTACTTCTACATCAACAGATGAATACGCGTATTGGGTTAAAATTGCCGCCATATTATCAACCACAACAGCTTTTATTCTTGTAGCACTTAAGCTTTATGCTTGGTTTGTTACTGACTCTAGTGCGATATTAGCCTCGACAACGGATTCAATGTTGGATTTGTTTTCATCAATAATGGGTATCGTAATTTTACGCTTCGCTTTAGCACCTGCTGATAAAAAGCATACTTTTGGTCATGGTAAAGCAGAAAGTTTAGCTGGCTTAGTGCAGGCATCTTTTGTTTTAGGTTCGGCGATTTTATTGATTTTTAATGGCGTATCTCGGGTGCTAAACCCACAAGTTATTGTGCATAGTTCGGTAGCTATTTGGGTCACCATTATTTCCTTAGTGTTAACACTTATGTTAGTTGCCTTTCAACGATATGTTATTAAACGCACGGGCTCTATAATTATCAGTGGTGATGCGTTGCATTATCAATCAGACTTACTGCTTAATATAGGGGTTTTAGTTGCTATTGTTTTAAGCCAAGGGTTCTGGTTACAAGCCGATGGTGTTTTTACCATTTTGGTGGCGTTATACCTTGTCTTTGGTGCAGGTCAAATTATAGTGCAAAGTGTTTCTCAGCTTATGGATAGTCAACTGAGCGATAATGAACTGATGTTAATTAAAGATATTATTAAAGCACATAAAAAAGCCATTGGTATTCATGAACTACGAACTAGACAATCAGGAGCGGTTAAATTTATACAATTTAATTTAGAGCTTGAAAACGATTTATCGTTATTAGAAGCCCATAGTATTGGTGATGAAATAGAATCGAGTATTAGTAATGTGTTAGCGCCATGTGAAGTGTTTATTCATCATGAGCCAAGCTCTGAAGTGATTGCTGATTAGTTGTATTGTTTTTTATTAAGTATGCGCTATTTACTATACGTAATAGCAGTAATGTGTGTGTTTTAGGGGAATTTTTATAATTTATTGATGCTGCTCAAACCAAGATAGCGTTTGAGCTATGGCGTTATTTCTATATTCATCTGATTCAAAAAACAGTTCATGATAAGCGCCTTCTATTCTACTAGGAGAGCCGCTAGGACAAGATTGTGGTTGTATGTTATGTAACTTCTTACAAAAGTCGTTTTGTGCTTGCTGGTTAACAATACTATCTTCGCCGGCCTGTAATAACAAAATAGGTGTTTTTAGATTAACTAGCTCTGTGAATATCTTTTTTTGTGCTTTTATACCTTGTACGAGCCAATGCGTCGTTACCCCGCCTAATTGAATAAGTTTATTGTTACCATATAAATCAATAAACGCTTGGTACCTTGTTGTTGAGTGCGTCAATTTATTTTTGGTGAAGCTTTTTGAGTAATAGTCTTTTTGCCCCCAAAAGTAGTTAGGCTCTTTGTTGAGTATCTTCTCGAAGGTACTGTTCAATAGTGACTTTATCGAAACGATTTTTTGAGCAAGAAATTTTGGTAATAAGCCGGAATTAAAACCTAGCATAGGGGACGCTATTACTGCCGCTTTAATGGTCATTGGGCAATCTTGCATGTAGCGTAAAGAGATTGCTCCTCCCATCGAGTGAGCTAATAAATAAGGCTTATTTACGTTATCTTTCATAACAATATTGTCAATAAAATAACCTAGGTCAGTTACGTAATCTTGAAAATTAACAACATAACCTTTGTTTAAATTCGTAAGTAAGCGGCCAGACAAGCCTTGGCCTCGGTGATCGATAATAAAAAGATTATAACCTTGATGGAATAAATCAAATGCTAACTCTTGATATTTTAAATAGCCTTCACAGCGCCCAGGAACAATGACTATTGTCGCTTGTTCAACTGCTTTATTTTCACGCTGGTGATTAATTGGTTCTACACTAGTCTCATCGATATCATTTTTATGAAAGAAACAGGCATAGTGAATACTTATCTCGTCAACACCGGTAAAGGAGCTGAACTGACCTTGATCCCAAAAGTTAATGATTTCACTAGCCATTTCATTAAGTTTTTTTTCTTGGTGAAAAGACGTAAATGTATCCATGAAAAACTCTTAAAATGACTGTGATTTATATATTTAAAGGTTTCGTGCTTAAAAGTAAATTAGTTGATCTTACTTAATGTTGAAGAATTTATGACTGTAAGCTGAAAGAGAATATTTTGCTCATTTGACTTTCAACGATAAGGTTATCTCTTCGTGCTGGTGTAAATCTCCATTTGCGAATGGCAGAACGAATAGCCGATTTAAAATAAGTCAGCTTACTTCTTTCATCAAAGCTAATATCTTTTACTTCACCGTTTCGATCTATCGTAAAGTTTACTTTTACTTCTAACTCTATACCTCGACGCATGGCAGCACTAGGGTACACGGGGCTTGTAGAGTCTAAAAGTTTTGCATTAATAATTTTTACTTCAGCTTGCTTCGCGAGAGTTTGTGTTTTTTTCTCATCTTTTACTGTGTGTTTTACTTGTAAAACTTGTGTTGGTTTTTGAGTTTTATCTTTATCTTTAACTTTTAATTTTTCATTAACAGCTATTGCCTCTCTCTTAACTAGTGACTCACTTGACAATGTGTCTTCTAGCTTATTTACTGCTTTAGGAGGAAGGGAATTTTTTTCACTTTTAATCCCCATTGTTGTTGAGCTTTTGGTCGGCGCTAGTTCTTCGGTTTGGACCTTTATATGTTTAGCTAACAGCGATGAAGTTGATTTTTTATTATTGCCATTTTCTTTGTTTACAGTTGCAAGTGAATCGTTATTTTTGCTGTTAGATTTCACTTTTAAGCTGTCATTAGCTTTATTCTTTGTAGTAGAAGAAAGCTGTGGCTCAGTTACAGCCTTTTTCGATGCAATATTATCATCTAGTTTGGAAGCGAAAAAAGGATCTAACGGTGTAAGCTTTACAGTGTTATTAGCGCGCTCTTTTTTGCTGTTGTTCTTTAACTGGGTTCGTTCTAGTGGAAAATTTTTGAATCTTTTATCATTTGTTAATAATAAATGTGCAGCAATTGAACTGTCAGGCACAGAACTAAAATCACTTTCACTGCCAAAATAATTGATTTGACTAAAATTATCTACAGGGTGTATTTTATTGCCTTTCCAAAGTAAAACACTATCGAGTTTTTTACTTACAGGTGTTGTAATTACCTGGTTTAAACCGAGTAATGTTAACCCTAATAATAATACGATAGCTACAAACCATTTACTGGTTGCGTTACTTGGTGCGCAATGATGATCGACTAAACGAAGTACACGTGCTTTTAAATCGCCACCTGATGCTGCCATCGCCATGCTAGGAATAGTATGACAATGCTTTTTAGAGCAAAGTGAGGCGGTATCAGTTAAGGTATGCGCGTAAGCTATCGCATCGCCACAATGTTGCACAGCAATATCATCAGTACAATATTCACGCTCATTACGCATTTGTTTACCTACCCAACTTACACTTGGATGGAAGAAAAACAGTAATTCAACTAAGGTTTGTAAGAAGTTGACCAAGTAATCATGACGACGAATATGTGCCAATTCATGCAAAATAAGCATTTCAAGTTGAGCCGAGTTTAAACCGGTTACCATGCCTGCCGGTAGCAATACCACGGGTTTTAACCAACCAATTGCCATTGGTACATCGGCATGTAATGAAATAAGTAACTTAGGCGGTCTTGGTAAATTTATTTGTTTAACTAACTCTTTAAAGCGAGCCAGTAAGTCACTAGTTGGCGCCACAGCACCACGACAAGGTAAACTATTAACATTACGTACTTCAATTAACAGTTTAATGGCGAGTATCACAATAGATAACAACCAAAGTATTGATAAGTACGGTAAGGAATATGCGATAATTGATGACACTAAGCCTTGCTCGGTAAAGTCTACGTTGTGTCGAGTTAGCTCATGAACTAAACTGGTTAGCGGTAAAGGATGAATTATATTGTTAAGATCAGTACTTGATTCAGGGTATACCATGAAAAAAGTGAACATTGCTAACAGAAGGTTTGCTAACATTGCAGAGGTAGCAAGGCCATACCTTAGTTTTGATTTATTACTATCAATACTCATTAATGCTGATTTTAATATGAGTCCCACCAGTAAACCTTGCCATAAAAAATGCACTAAAGTTAAAGATAAGCTATATAAAAAAGGGCTATTAAGTACTAATTCAAACATTGTAAGTTATTTATTTTTCTAATGAATTTAATAATTGACGAATATCATCAATTTCTTGGGCGCTTGTTGAATCATCAATAGCACGCATTACTAACTTCGACGTAGAGCCGCCGAAAGCTTTACTAATTAAATCTTTAATGAGTGAAGTTTGTGTTTGCGTTTCACTTTTAGCGGCAGAGTAAACATGAGCTCGATTACTTTCATCACGAATAACTAATGATTTTTCATGCATTATTTGTAATATTTTTAGCACTGTTGTGTAGCCAGTATTTTGCGAAACACTCACAACATCATGAACTTGTCTTACTGTGGCTGGCCCCATGTTCCAGAGAATATTAAGCAAAGTTAACTCTGCTTCGGTTGGCTTTACAGTAGAATTTTCATGCGTCATGTACACATCCTTCATTGATAGTATTATTATAATTATTGAATTACTTATGTATAAAATATTGTTTGTACTAAATTCTTTATACAGATTTTAGTGTTCTGTTTATTTGCTATTTGCTATTTGCTACGTTAATAGTTCGTTTTATATCATTTCAAACAAGCTTAACTATATTACGAATTGTATCGTATTCGGTTAAGCTTATAATGAGTACACTAAATGAGCAACCATTTTGTTGATTGTTAAATTATAGCGAGCAAGTTAATTATCTATTTAGTGATCAACTTAAGCTATCGTTTTTACGTTAATTTACTCTGATTTATTTTGTCGCTGACTTAATTGAAGCGTAAGGTTCACCAAGGCGAGTAACTGTTCCTGGTCCGGCGCCTTCAACAAAATTATCTAGCATAGTCGGAGTGAAAACATTGACTACTGTAGAGCCTAATTTAAATCGACCCATTTCATCACCTTTGGCAAAGGTTATTGCGTCGTCACCGTCTTTCGGATATTTCCAACGGAATACGTCTTTTCCAGCAGGCGGGGTAATAGTGCCTGCCCATGTTGTTTCAATACTTGCTACGATTGTTGCGCCAACTAGTACCATGCCTAATTCGCCAAATTCAGTGTCGAAAATAGCCACAACACGCTCGTTTCGAGCGAAAAGATCAGGGACATTTTTTGCGGTTAATGGGTTTACTGAAAATAATTCACCCGGCACATAAATCATTTCCCGTAAAGTACCTGCCATTGGCATATGAATACGGTGATAATCTTTTGGCGCGAGATAAATACAAGAAAACTTACCATTTTGAAAGGGCTCGGCTGTTTTTGCATCACCACCCAATAAAGAAGTTAAACTATAATTAAAACCTTTGGCCTGAATTAGTTGACCATCAACAATGTCACCTTGTTGGCTAATGGCGCCATCAACAGGGTAACAAAGTGATTTTTCGTCATCATCGACTGGTCGCGCACCTTCTTCTAATTCACGCGTGAAAAAATTGTTGAAGGTGTCAAAATCGCTAGCATTTTTAAACTTAGCTTCATTCATGTTTATGCCATAAGATTTTATGAACATACTAATAAGCTTTGTTGTTAACCAACCCATTTTTGCTGCCGCTAATTTACCGGTTAAGCGTGAAATAGCATGCTTAGGCATGATGTATTGCAAAGTTATTTTTATTTTGTCGCTAAAACTATTATTTGTAGACACTCGTTTTTCCTTAATCATTAAAGCGTGAGGTTAATTTATTATCATTTAGGCTGGCTAGTATACGTTGAAAACTCGCTAACCTAGCGGACTCTATTTTGTTATCTTTTACAGCAGCAATGAGTGCGCAACCAGGATCGTTTTGGTGTTTACAGTCTCTAAACTTACATAAACCAAGAAAGTCTGAAAATTCGATAAAGCCATGACAAACTTGTTCTGGTGTTAAATGCCATAAACCAAATTCACGAATACCTGGTGAGTCAATTAACTCACCACCATCATCAAAATGATATAAGCGAGCAACGGTTGTAGTATGTTGCCCCAAACCTGAGTTGCCAGAAACTTCGTTAGTAAGCACGCCAACATCAGGCATTAAGGCATTTACTAAAGTTGATTTACCAACCCCTGATTGACCCACAAAAATACTAGTGTGTTGCGATAATTGTGTTTTTAGTTCGCTAATGCCATCGCGAGATTGGCTACTTGCGTACAGAACTTGGTAGCCAATATCTTTATAAATTTGTAGTTGTTGCGCTATGTTATCTTGTTCTTCGGTGTCTATACTTGCTAATAAATCCGTTTTATTTAAGACGATAACCGGAGTAATACCTGTTTGCTCAGCGGCCACCAAATAACGGTCAATAATGTCGCTATTAAAAACAGGTAACACTGAAGATACAATAAGAATTTGACTTATATTGGCGGCAATAGGCTTAACACCATCATACACATCTGGTCGACTAAGTACTGAATCTCGCTCATGAACCGCTTCAATAATACCTGTAACAGAGTGCTGAGTTTCTTTACCCAAGCGCCATTGTACTTTATCGCCACATACTAAAGACTTAACCGAACGACGTAAATTACAGCGATGTATATTATTTTTTTCATCTTCTACGTCGGCATGCTGACCAAACCGACTGATGATAACACCTTGCTGCGCAGGACCTAAATCATCGTCATCCCATTGCACTTTGTCTTTAGAGTTTTTTGCCTGAAGCTTTTTATCATGATTGGCTTTAATGCGCCTTTGCTGACCTTTTGTCAGTTTTTTTACTTTAGACATAGAATTTATTCATAGGGTTTTATCGGTTCCGAGATTTATGTAATACAATCTTTAATACGGTATAGTTCTGGCGTATTATACTAACAATTATATATGAATGCTTGTGCATTTTTTAAAGGAATTTTAAGGACGGTTACATGACGAGTACCACAGCAAAAAATGACAGTAATTTAATTTGGCTTGATTTAGAAATGACAGGTTTAGAGCCCGTGGAAGATGTTATTTTAGAAATAGCGATTATTATCACCGATAGCCAGTTAAATATTTTAGCGCAAGGTCCTGTTTTTGCTATACATCAGACAGATGAAGTACTTAATGGTATGAATCCGTGGTGTATTGAACATCATGGTAAATCGGGGTTAACACAACGTTGTCGTGACAGTAAAGTTAGCTTAGCGCAAGCAACACAAGAAAGTTTAGCCTTTGTACAAGAATGGGTACCACAAGGAAAATCGCCTATGTGTGGTAATAGCATTGGTCAAGATAGACGCTTTATTAATAAATATATGCCTGACTTTGAAGATCACTTTCATTATCGTAATCTTGATGTTAGTACTATTAAAGAGTTAGCCAGACGTTGGAAGCCTGAAGTGTTAGATGCAGTGGTTAAAACAGGTGCACACTTAGCGTTAGACGATATTAAAGAATCAATTGCTGAACTTAAAGTGTATAAAGAATTATTTTTTAAAGTGTAATACCCGTAATGGTTATTTGTTTGAACGAGTAAAATATCGGTAACAATAAACTTAAAAAAGAATGTAATATTGGTATTACATTCTTTTTTTACTTCTTTTAAATGATTTTTTGCGTTAAAAAAGGATAAAAAGAAGGGAGAAGAGGCACGCAAAGAAAACGGAAGAAAAAAAGATAGTGAATTATCAAATAAGATAAGCCCCCACTATATCTACATTTGCAGTCCCGCTATCATAGGTTTCCCATTAGACCGGTAACTTTGCGTCTCTAATTTTCATTAGATTTGCCCTTATCAAGCTTGATGCTTAACGAGATCATTATAAGATAATATTTATAGATGTAAACATAAAGAACTGTTTTTATTTGCTGGTATAAGGTAAATATGAGCTATCTTACAATTTTCATATTCTAGTGTTTTGTTTTTAATCATTTAATGGTGTAACTATGGCTATTGGCTTGCATAACCTACAAGTATTATTTTTTGCACGGCTCTTCTTTAAGGTTGTCTTGTTTTTGTTGTTCATGATGAACGATGTAAAAGCGAATCACTCACTAGAACACATATCGTTGAGTAACCAGGTACAACAACTGCTAACGGTAAGCGATGAAAAGGTTCCCGCCGAAACGGTAAATCTACTTGCCGATAAAATATTTGAAAATAGCGATCATTACTCAAATGATGTGATCGCTAAAATATCGTTTCTTTCCGCTGTAGTTGCCAGTAATCGAGGAAATATTAACAATGTTTTGTTTTTTGCTGAGAGAGGCTTAGCAGCTAATTGCGTAGATAAAAGGATTAATGTATCACTCTTGTTAAAATTAGCGGAAGTATACGTAGCTGAAAAACAATATACGCAGTTACTTGATTTAACGAAAAAAGTAATTGAAGAGAGTATGTTTATCGCCAATGTAAAATATAACCTTATCGCGTTAAGTTATCGTAGTGTGGCGTTTTCCATGTTAGGACAACACAAACAAGCGTTGGAAAACCTGCAAAAAGTAGAGCAAGGCATAGATAATAGCGAACTTTCAGAGCAGATTGAGTTATTGACTATTTTAGCTTTGGCTTACCATAACCTCAGGGATTACCAAACATCACTCACTATGCAATTAAAAATACTAAAATTACGTTTTGAGCTGAATCAAAAAAATAATATTGACCAAACATACTTGTATTTAGGTTATGCCTATTTTTATTTACAGCGCTTCGATGATGCATATAACGCTTTTTGGGAAGCGAAACAGTCAGCCGAATTAAAGTTTGCACCGATTAATGTGGCGCAAGCAGAAAAAGGTTTAGGGGTTGTTTTATTAACACAAAAAAATTATCGAGCAAGCTTGTTGCATTTGCAAAAAGCTAATGAAGTTTTTTTAAAATACAATATGCTGGTACCACATATTGAGTCTTCAGTTGCTTTAGCTAAAGCAAAATTAAGCACTAACGAAAAGAGTGAGGCTTATGCATTATTAACCGAAGTGATTGTGCGCCTAGCAGGTACAGACATTTCGCTTGAATATTCGGGTTTTTATCGTATGGTTGCCGAAATGTACTTTGCTCAACAAGAATATCAAATAGCTTATCAATGGCTTGATAAATATAGCCAAGTTACATTAGCAAAATTTAACTCAAATAAAAAAACAGCTAACCTGTTAACGAGTATGCCACGTAATAAAATGAACGATATAGACAACAGTTCGCCTAGACAAGAATCGAAGCGACTTGCGGTTAAGTTAGCAGAAACTAGTGAGTTATCAGGTAGTTTTGTCGGTAAATATAATAAGCAACGATTATTAATTATCAGTTTATCGATTAGCGTTGTCGTACTTTTTATCGTGTTAATTATCTCCTTTATTCGCTTAAGAGCACAAAAAGTTAATTTAGCTTATGATGAAGCTGAAAGACCAAGTTATATCATGCACAACCCCACTCAAACTAAGTTTCACTATCAAAGCTCCTTTAAGAAAGCTCGAAACTTTCGATACCCATTAGGGGTTGGTTATCTCACTATCGATAATTGGCAAGAGTTAACATTTCATTTTAACCAAAAAATAATTAAAGAGGTTATTAAAGAGATTTCGAGTGTTATTAACCAACAAATTGATGAATTTGATTATGCTGGTCTCTTAAGTGAAAATGAGTTCTTGTTATTATTTGAATATCAAAATAATCAAGCTGTTGACGAAAAATTAAAAAAAATAGCCCAAGCCATAAACACAAGATCTTTTGCAAGTTTGGGGGAGTTTTCGATTGTAATTAAGTTCTCATTAAATACACCAGGCTTTAAAGATATAGATCCCTATTTATTTTTAGGAAGTGTCACTGAAGTACTTAAAAATGAACAGCTTAACCAACCAAAAACATCTTAACCGTTGAGTATTTCTGTACAAGTAAACATATTTTTATTAGGCTAGGAAGTTATCTTATGGGACTTATTTAGCAAGGGAGGTTATAAATGAATCGTTTTAACGCCAAGTATTTTTTACTTTTTATTATTTTAATTGTTGTTATTGCTATTTCTGTACTTTTTGCACAAATTTATAGCGACAAACTCCCTATGAGTGCGTTAGATATTATTGGTTATATATCAGTGATTATTGGTGTCACTATATTAGCTTTATATTTTCTTCCTAAAGTTTTTGCTGCGGAGTCTTTTAATGATGCTAGTAAAAGAGTTAGCGCTGAAGATTTCTTTTCCTTTACTCATGATCCTGCAACTAATTTACCTACAGCACAGCAAGCTTTAATTGCTTTTGAGTCAACCATGAAGGTTGACATGGGGCAACGTTACGCCGCTGTGGTGTTTAAACCAATTAACTTTCAACAAGTAAATAGTTTAATTGGTTACCATAATTCGGACCTATTATTGTTGCAACTTGCATATTGTTTACAACAACAAGTCGTTAATAACCCTAAATTGCTCGACTTTAGTATGGGGGCAAAACCACCAGTACGTATTGCGCGCTTACAAAGCTTACAGTTTTTAGTCTTTTATAATTTAACCGATAGTCGTTTTGATGATCAAAGTATGGTTAACGAAGTATGCCAACAAATAGCAGCATCGGTACCAGAAGCAATGAGCTTTAAAAGTTTTTCTTTAAATTTTGAACTTGCTTTCGGTGTGGCTATTTCCGGAGACAGTGGTGATAACTTTGATGAAGTTATCGCTCATGCAGGCGATGCATTATTAAATGGTCTCAAGCAAGAAAAACAAATTAATTATTTTGATAATAATAGTATTTTATATAGTGCAGTACTACTTTCTCGTATGGAAGCATTACGACAAGATATAGAAGAAGAAAAGTTATTTTGCTACCTTAAGCCGCAAGTGAATATCAATAATCACAATATTATTGGCTTTGAGTTAAAAGTCCATTGGTACGAAAAAGATGCGGAAAAACCTCTTGGTTTATCCGAGTTTGTAGAGCTTGCTGAGCACAGTGGGGAATTATATACCTTAACTAAATTTATGTTAAACCAGGCGCTCTCTACTATCGCCCAGTTACACGCTATAGGAGTATATCAACGAATTTCTGTAACCTTATCGAGTGAAAGTTTATTTGAAGTAGACCTTGTTGATTATATTGACCAACAACTACAAAAACATAATGTTTCTGGTCGATATTTAATGATTGAGTTAAATGAGCAAGTAATGCTTAGTGCAAGTTCTCGCGTTAAATTAATTATAGATCAGTTAAAGTCGTTAGAAATACAGATATCTATTGCTAATTTTTCAGGGAGTTATGAATCTTTACGGTATGTTAGAAAAATGGCAATACAGCAGCTTAAAATAAATTGCCGAGGGTTAACAAATGATGGTAGTAACCGTGTAGATAAAGCAATTACTAACTCATTAGTAACTTTGACTCGAAGTATGAAAATACCGCTAGTGGGTACTAATATTGATAGACATGAGGCTTCGGAAGCTTATATTGCTATGGGGGGAGAGTTAATGCAAGGTGATATCATTCATCAAGGCGTTGTACCAGAAGAAATCGAGATTTGGTTAGAAAAATGGTATTTACAGCATCCTGAATCAATCCCACCAGAAGCAAAACCTTCCATATATTAAAGTTTGTGTTTTTAACAGAAATAAATAATCAGTTAGTAGATTTACACTTAATACTGAGAGGCTTAATTTTCCATTTTTCACTTTTTATTTAATATCAAATAAAAAGTGAAAAATCGTAAATCTATTCAATATCAAGTGGCTCAGGCGACAATATAATACCGGTATTATCAGCATAAACGTGATCGTCAGGTAAAAAGGTAACACCAGCAAAGTTAATAGCGGTATCTAGTTCACCAACACTTTGGTCGCTTGCCCCTACAGGGATTGATACTAGCGCTTGAATACCAATATCTATTTCTTCAATAGCATCTACATCGCGAACACTGCCATAGCAGATAATTCCTTCCCAATCATTCTCTTCAGCGCATTGGGCTATTTGTAAATCAATAAGTGCTCGACGCGTAGAGCCGCCACCATCAATAACCAGTACTTTACCCTTTCCGTCAGTTTCGAGGACCTCATTAATCAGCCCTAAGTTTTCGAAACACTTTAAGGTAACAACTTTTCCTGCAAAAGAACTGCGACCACCATAATTACAGAAAATAGGATCAACTACATCAATTAAGTCAGCATAAAAGTCACATAATTCAGAAGTGTTGTATTGCATGAGTGATTCTCTTGTTTAAAGATAAAAGCTATTTCAGTATATCTTGTTATGTTAAAAATAAAACCTATATCTAGCCGGAGAGTAATGTTTATAGGCAAATAATTGTTCTGTTAAACCTTTTAGTGATTATTTAATCAATCTCTTTAATTTTTAATAAAAAAAACTAAAATAAATCTGATAGTTACCGATACATGTATATACTAGGAAAAGATAACGTTAAGAGTAACTTGCTGGTCACTACTTTTTGTTTCTATACTTTGTATCGCACTACTTCATGCCAGTGCATTACAAGGTATTACCAGTAAAGATAAATTGAATTGGCTTATTTAAAGCACAATTTTTATTCAACTATATTTTTGCCACTTCATTGTATGAATGTTCTTTTTGACTAGCGTTCATCAACCCCTTTTTTAATAAGGAGTGGCATTATTCATTTTAGGTTAAATATATGCTCATTAAACATAAATTAATTGCTAACACGGCAATCTTGATTGTTGCCATGATCTTAATGTTAGTGATAGTGAATTATCAAAGCAATGCATTACAACATGATATAGGTACTGCGAAAAGCATAGGGAATATAGAAAGCTCTATTCTCAAGTTAAGAGGATATGAGAATAACTTTATGGAGGGTAAAGACCTTAAATACGCAAGTGATTTTGAGGAAGGTATCGTCGATATTTATGAAAGAATAGACACGCTAAATAAAAACTTTAAGGAAGTTGAGTTAGCTATACCAGAGCTAGATAACATGAAGTCTACGTTAAATAATTATAAATTATTATTTAACCAAGTCGTTACTTTACAGAAAAAAATAGGACTAAACCCTAGCACTGGTTTGTATGGCGAGTTACGTACCTCGGTACACAATGTTGAGTCACTCATTGGTGGTGATAACCCGCAATTGTTAAGTAATATGCTACAACTGAGACGTAATGAAAAAGACTTTATGTTGCGCTTAGATGATAAGTACGTTGATGTATTTAAAGTCAATATTCGCAACTTACAAAGCAGTTTAGATAAAAGTGATTTAGCAACATCTAAAATTCAGGAAATTAGTGATTTAATTACTAAATACCAAAGTGCTTTTATTACCTTAGTTACGGTACAAAAAGAGCTAGGCTACCACAAAGCTACTGGCGTCATGGGTGAAATGAACATTGTGGTAAATCAAGTTGATGAAATATTAAAAGAAATTGTTATTAAAAGTGAGGTAGGTGTTAAAGAAAGCATTAGTTTTATCAATACGGTTGCCTATAGTATTTTTAGCGTTGTGCTTTTAATTACTTTAGCGAGTGCATGGTTAATTGCTCGCAGTATTTTAGAGCGCATTAATAGCTTGCAAAGTACGATGCAAAATATTGCGCAAACTAATAATTTAACACTCGCTGTTGAAGTTAGTGGTGATGATGAACTGGCCGACATGGCTAAAGCGTTTCATCAAATGTTAACCAATTTTCGCTCACTTATTGTTGAAGTTAACAATTCAGTAAACACTCTTAATACGGCAACAGGTAGCTTGGCTGAAAATATTTATAATGCTAATGAGGGCGTTGAAACGCAAATGCAAGAAACTGACTTAGTTGCTACAGCAGTTACTGAGATGGTCGCAACGGTTGATGAAATAGCCACGAATACACGTGAAGCTGCGCATAAAGCAGAGCTAACCAATAGTAATGCCGAAAAAGGTAAAGTCGGCGTTGAAGAAACTATCAACCAAATAGGGCAATTGTCAGAAAAGTTATTAGATTCTGAAAACGTGGTAAAAGAACTGGAAAAAGAAAGTATCACTATTGCTTCTGTTTTAGGCGTTATTCGCGGTATTGCAGAGCAAACTAACTTACTTGCATTAAATGCTGCAATTGAAGCTGCCAGGGCAGGCGAGCAAGGTCGTGGTTTTGCGGTAGTTGCTGATGAGGTAAGAACTCTCGCAAGCAGAACTCAAGACTCAACCCAAGAAATAGAAACCATTATTGGGTTATTGCAAAAACGCACTCAAGAAATTGTAACGCTGATGGCGCAGTGTCGCGCGCAAGGAGAAGAGAGTGCTGATCAAGCAAGCTCAGCGGGTGCTATGCTTGATGAAATAACCCAAGATGTTGCATTAATCATGGAGATGAATAGCGCTATTGCTACTGCGATCCAAGAGCAAAGTGCGGTTGCTTCTGAAGTAAATCAACATGTGGTGATGATCAGAGATGTTACTGAACAATCGGGTAGCTCAGCCAAGCAAAATGAAAGTATGAGTGAAGAGTTATCACAACAAGCACAAGTGCTAACTAATGAAGTGAGTCGCTTTACTGTTTAGTTGTAGTTTTCTATTTTATAAAAAAGCCCTGGCATTTAAGAATGTCAGGGCTTTTTTTTTGAAAATTCTTATTTTTTTAGCGCGTTAATAGTTGTTTATAATTGCTTAAAATCAATCATAGTTTCACGGGAGTGGCCACTTGCTTTCAGCTCAACTAAGTAGCTTTGCCAGCGACTATCCTGCTCAGCTATTAAAGTTTGGATATAATCTTCACTATAAATAGCGCTGTGTTCATCATCAAAAATAAAGCGGTAACCATGCTTAGCAACGCTTTCAATACGGCTTAGATTAACTTCTTTTTTATGGCAAACCACTTGCCCTTGCTTTGCTTTTTTAGCTAGTTCGTTAGGCGAACTAATGCGCAAGTACTCAAAACTAAGCTCTGCACCTTGTTGATTTTCTCTGTTGCTACCAACACTTTCAGCAAAGTTAATCGTTAGCGAGTGTTGAGCTTGATTTAAAATAAATTGCGCGATTTTCATTTGAGTAAACCTACATACGTTTTTATCTTAAATTGATCTGAAAAGATTTAATTTCGTTTAATTTAATTCAGCTCAATTTAATTCAATCTACTACAAAACTATTAAAGCATAGTAATAAATTAGGTTAATGAAATTAAAGAATAAATCGACTTAAGTCTTCATCTTTAATTACATCTCCTAATACTTTTGTTACGTATTCTTTATCAATACTAATAGTTTCACCACTGCGTTGATCGGCATTGAAAGATAAATCTTCAACTAAACGTTCCATCATCGTATGTAAACGGCGAGCACCAATGTTTTCAGTAGTTTCATTTACTTGCCAAGCAGCATCAGCAATAGATTTTATACCGTCATCAGTAAAGGTTACAGCAACACCTTCGGTTGCCAATAAAGCAATATATTGTTCGGTTAATGAAGCAAAAGGCTCAGTTAAAATACGCACAAAGTCATCAGCAGTGAGTGCTTTTAATTCAACACGAATAGGTAAACGACCTTGTAGTTCAGGGATAAGATCTGATGGCTTTGACATTTGAAAAGCGCCAGAGGCGATAAACAATATATGATCGGTTTTGATCATGCCGTGTTTAGTGCTTACGGTTGAGCCTTCAACTAAAGGTAATAAATCACGTTGTACACCTTCACGAGAAACATCACCGCCGCCAGATTGGTCGGCGCGTTTACAGATTTTGTCTATTTCATCAATAAAAACAATTCCATTTTGTTCAACTGACTCAATGGCTTTTTGTTTAATATCATCATGATTAACAATTTTAGCGGCTTCTTCTTCTTGTAGTGCTTTTAACGCATCTTTAATTTTTAACTTGCGCTTGTTGGTTTTTTCACTCGACATGTTTTGGAACATGCTTTGTAATTGTGAGGTCATGTCTTCCATGCCTGGAGGAGCCATAATTTCAACCCCCATTTGTGGTGCGGCCAAATCAAGCTCAACTTCTTTGTCGTCTAATTGACCTTCACGTAATTTTTTACGGAAAGTTTGACGAGTATTACTGTTAGTACTTTCTTCATCATTGCCAAAAGTATCGCGTGCTGGCGGTAATAAAATATCTAAAATACGTTCTTCAGCGGCTTCTTCAGCAAGATGTTTAACACGGTTCATCTCACTTTCTTTTACCAATTTAATCGCCATATCGGTAAGATCGCGAATAATTGTCTCTACTTCTTTACCAACATAACCAACTTCAGTAAATTTAGTTGCTTCAACTTTAATGAAGGGCGCATTTGCAAGTTTAGCTAAGCGACGTGCAATTTCAGTTTTACCAACACCCGTTGGTCCAATCATTAAAATATTTTTTGGGGTTACTTCATTACGTAAATCTTGTCCTAACTGCATTCTACGCCAGCGGTTTCTTAGGGCGATAGCTACAGCGCGTTTAGCGTCACTTTGGCCAACAATATGGCTATCTAATTCATGAACAATTTCACGTGGGGTCATAGATGACATTATTTATTTCCTCGTTGTGATCTAAAGGAGTCTGTACTCAACTTGAGATCGCATTTTAAATCGGGTTTGATGAAGATTAGGCTAATAGAGCTGAAAATTTTTTAAAGCTCGTCTATTGTCTGTTCTTGGTTGGTAAATACACAAATATTGCCAGCGATAGTTAATGATTTTTCGACTATTTCTTTGGCGCTTAATTCGGTATTTTCTAATAAAGCAGTTGCCGCAGATTGGGCAAAGTTACCACCACTACCAATGGCGATTAGATCATGCTCAGGTTGAATAACATCACCGTTACCGGTGATGATTAATGATGCGGTTTCATCGGCTACAGCAAGTAAAGCTTCAAGTTTTCTTAATGCGCGATCACTTCGCCAATCTTTCGCAAGCTCAACGGCAGCTTTGGTTAAGTGACCTTGGTGCTGCTCAAGTTTACTTTCAAAGCGTTCAAAAAGGGTGAAGGCATCAGCAGTACCACCAGCAAAGCCAGCGAGTACTTTATCATTATATAAGCGGCGAACTTTACGGGCGTTGCCTTTCATTACTGTGTTGCCAAGTGATACTTGACCATCACCACCAATAGCTACTTTTCCATTACGTCTTACTGAAACAATCGTAGTCACATTAACCTCGTCTAAACCAAATCACCTGATGATTTGTTAATAATTCATTGATGTTAATATGATTGGGGGCTTTAGTGTTTTTTCAAGGATTTGTGCCAATTTTAATCGTATTGAAATGTTATTTAATTGAATAATATTATCGCCAGCCCCAAATTTGGCAACCATTAATGTTATTACTTTTACGCCTTAAAGTATGCTTGTCTTTCTCGGCTTCTCGTTTACGTTTGTAAGGCCCTAAAATAACCTTGTACCAAGTGCCATTACTACCTTTGGCAGATCTTACTTGCGACTCAATACCCGCAAAAGCAATGCGTGCTTTTAAAGTGTTGGCTTGTTCTTGTGATCTGAAAGAGCCACATTGCATTTGATAAGGACCTTTATCTTCAACTTTATATTCACCTACTTCAATTTCTTGGTTTTCTAGGTCTTTAACATAAGTCCACTTTTCTTTTGGTGGTGCAGGTAACGCTTTTTCTTTATTAGGTGTTTGAGTACTCTCTTTAACTTTTACGGGCATTTTTAGAGGATTTTTAGTCTCAGGATCTGTTTTTAACGACCATAAACCATAGGCAAAAGCGCTTATTAATATGAGTATTAATAAGCTAATTAATTTTACCTTTAAAGGTGTACCATGAGTATTCTTACCTGCTTTTTTAGGTGCAGCTTTGCCTCTACGTTTATTTGGTTTCTTTTTGGGAGGTGTACGGGAAATATAATCTTGGTTAGCCATAGAAAATAAGGGTTATTACGGAAAAATTTCAGCTAGTGTAACCGAGCTGAGTAAAAAAAAATACGAATACCTAATAGCTTTTTATAAGCAATTGTTACGGCTGATATTTAATATTGCCTACCAATTAAGGTCAATGGGATCAATATCTAAACTCCAACGTATTTTGTTTAACCATTGATTACTCGGTATTTGCGCAAGTAATTGCAATATGCCGCGATGTAATTCATTTCGTGATTTAGCTTGGATAATTAAATGATACCTAAATTTACCGGCTTTTTTCTCCATTGCTGCAGGAACTGGCCCTGCAAACTCACAGCCATCGATTCTATTAACGGTTAATTCACGTAAAAATTTATCAGGATATGAGGGGTAGTTTGCATCAGCGCGCAGTAGTGCTTGAAAAGTAAAAGGTGGTAATAATGCTTGTTTACGCTCGGTTAAAGCTTGATGAGCAAAATGATGGTAACCATTGTGCACTAAATCTTGTAATAATGGATGGTCAACAAAATTACTTTGTATTAATACTTTTCCGGGTTTACTGGCACGTCCTGCACGACCCGCAACTTGAATAAGTAATTGCGCCATTTGCTCGCTAGCGCGAAAATCAAAACTAAATAACGCGCCGTCAACATCTAATACAGCGACTAAGGTAACATCAGGGAAGTGATGACCCTTGGCAAGCATTTGTGTACCAACGAGTAGTTGATGTTTTTTGTCACTCACTTCTTGCAATAATTTAGCAAGCTCACCTTTTTTACGGGTACTGTCTCTGTCGATACGCACAATAGAATTATCAGGAAATAATTCTTCAAGACGAGATTCTAATTGCTCAGTTCCTTGACCTAACGGTGCAATACGGACACTGCCACAACTTGGACATTGTGGTGGGATACGTTTTTGGCTGCCGCAATGATGACAAATTAACAGCCCTTGCTTTTGATGCAAGGTGTAAGGTTTATCACAACGTTGACAATCTGCAATCCAATGACATTCTTGGCAGTTTATTGCTGGCGCATAACCGCGTCGGTTTAAAAATAATAAAACCTGTTCACCACGAGCCAAGGTTTGTTTCATTTCATGCTTCAGCGTGCCAGATAAACCAAGTTCAACTTGCTGTTGGTTCATATCAATTAATGCAATTTTGGCTTTATTACTTTTACCTGCACGATTATGTAATTGGTGGTAGTTATATTTTCCTGACAAAGCATTGTGTAGTGATTCAAAGCTAGGCGTAGCGCTACCTAATACAATAGGAATATTAAGTTGTCTGGCACGTAAAATGGCCATATCGCGCCCGTGGTAGCGAAAACTGTCTTGTTGTTTTAATGATGAATCATGCTCTTCATCAATAATAATTAAACCGAGGCGATGCAAGGGCGTAAAAATAGCAGAGCGAGTACCAATAATAATAGCGGCACTACCTTGCTGTGCACTTAACCAAGTAGCTAGGCGCTCTTTATCATTTAACCCTGAGTGGTGCAGGGCAATAGGGACATTAAAGCGTTGCTCAAAGCGGTCAAGGGTTTGTGGCGTTAGCCCGATTTCGGGCACTATAACTAATACCTGTCGATTATTGGCAAGTACAGCTTCCATAGCTTGTAGGTAAACTTCGGTTTTTCCACTACCGGTTACACCATCAATTAAGTGACAAGAAAACTTACCTAAAGAATGATTAATGGCGCTAACAATAATGGCCTGTTCACTGGAAAGCAGTAATCTATTATTTTGATTTAAGGTGTCGTCTTGCCAAGTAAACTCAGTAGAAGCCTGTTCTACTTCTTCAATTAGTGCTTTATTTTCTAGGGCGTTAAGTTGCGCCTTGCTATAACCTAGCGTACGCAGTTCAACCCAACTAATTCCATGATGACTATTAATTATTTGATATAGATTTAATTGCTTTTTAGCTTTTTTCTCTAAAGCGGTTATAAGCAATTTTTTATCATCATCAAGGGTTTTAGTTTGCCAAACCATGGGCGGTGTTAAAGTGATATTTTCAATTTTTCTTAGTAAAATAGGTAAGGCTTGTTGAAATACATCGCCAACGGGATGGTGATAATATTTAGCGCATAACTGTAAAAAGCTAACCAATGACTGACTTAAATTAAAGTTATCATTTAAACGTTCAGCGATGCTTTTTACTTTACTGGGATCAAAATCACACGCTGCTTGTGGGTCTATTACAATACCGATAACTTTACGTGAACCAAAAGACACAGCAACTCGCTCACCTATTTTAATCGCTGGCGAAGTTAACTCGTCAGGAACTCGGTAAGTAAATAACTGCCGCATAGGAACAGGAATAGCTACTTGAATATATTGCCCTGTTTTTTGCTCAACGTTTGGCGCAGAGGCTAGTTTAGTGTTTTGTTCAGTGTTTGGTTCAGACACGTAAATAGCAGATCATGGTAAATAATAATTAGTACCATTTTGCCAACCCAAAGCATTACTGCCAAGTAACAATCACGCTTTCTTTATAAATAATGAAATTTCGAGATTTTTTAAGCCATTTATGTTGATTTATGTTGCAGTTAAGCAAGCTATCCTTTACTATTCGCCACCATTAATTTTAACTTCGTATGGTGCTTGGCATTTCAGTTAGAAGTTAGTGAGTTTTCAACTAAGAAAACCCTAATTATCTATACAATAAGTAAATGGCTAAGTGGCGATGCGCCCAATTTCTCTAAAATAGAGATAGAGGTCCCCATGAAAAAAGATATCCATCCTAATTATGTTGAGTTCAAAGCAACTTGTTCTTGTGGCAATGTTATTACTACTCGCTCTACAGCAGGTAAAGACATTCACTTAGACGTATGTTCTTCTTGTCACCCGTTCTACACTGGTAAGCAGAAAGCTGCTGAGACCGGTGGTCGTGTTGATAAATTCAACAAACGTTTTGCTGCTCTTAGCAAGAAGTAATCACTTCTTGCTAGTAGAAAAACGTGAAAAAAAGCGCCTGATGGCGCTTTTTTTATGTCTAAAATTTAGTTCTGTTTAGTCAGGGAATTTATTTTTTAAGTTAATCTCTTATATTAGAGTTAGACAATTTCTGCTACATTAACAGTCCTTTTTACATACTCAATAAAGTCCTTATTAAATGCGTTTTTTCGTGATAAATGCAGGAATAATGTTGATGAGTATGATGATATAGCAGAACATAGTAAGAGTAGGGTTAAGGTAATGGCAGAACAAAAGCCGCGTGAATTTTCCAATGATCGAAAGTTTTCCAAAGATCGACAGTTTTCCAAAAATCAAGACTTCATGAAAGATAAGCAAATTGATGAATTAAAAGTACCGCCACATTCATTAGAAGCTGAGCAGTCAGTATTAGGTGGTTTGTTACTTGATAATGAAACTTGGGATCGTGTTGCGGAAAAAGTAGTGGCGGCAGATTTTTACAGTCGCTCTCATCGCCTTATTTTTGAAACCATTGGTGCATTAATTGAGTTAGGCGAGCCTGTTGATTTAATTACCTTGTCTGAAGGGCTAGAAAACGATCAAAAACTTGATGACGCAGGTGGTTTTGTTTATCTCGCAGAGATGATGAAAAACACGCCAAGTGCGGCGAACATTACTGCTTATGCTGACATTGTGCGTGAACGTGCAGTTACGCGTGAAATGATAAGTGTTGCCAATGAAATTGCCGAAGCCGGTTACGACACGCAAGGGCGCACCAGTGCTGACTTACTTGATTTTGCCGAAACTAAAGTTTTTGCCATCGCAGAAAAACGCGCCAGTAAAAACGAAGGTCCCGAAAGTCTTAACTCGGTGTTAGAAAAAACCGTCGATCGTATTGAGAAACTTTGTGCAGCGCCATCAGGTGGTGTTACCGGTGTTCCAAGCGGTTATGCCGATTTAGATAAAATGACTGCAGGTTTACAAAAATCTGATTTGATTATTGTTGCTGCTCGTCCTTCTATGGGTAAAACAACCTTCGCGATGAACTTGGCAGAGCATGCGGCTATGACCCAAGATCATCCCGCATTAATCTTCAGTTTAGAGATGCCGTCAGATCAAATCATGATGAGAATGCTCGCATCTCTTGGTCGAATTGACCAAACTAAAATTCGTACTGGTCAATTAGAAGATGAAGATTGGGCGCGTTTATCGTCAACCATGGGCTTACTCATGGAAAAAGGCAAAATGTTTATTGATGATGCCGCAGGTTTAACGCCTACCGAGGTTAGATCAAGAGCACGTCGTATTCATCGTGATCACGGCGGTATCAGTTTAATCATGATTGATTACCTTCAATTAATGCGCGCACCACAATTTTCCGATAACCGTACTTTAGAAATTGCCGAAATATCACGCTCACTCAAAGCCTTAGCGAAAGAGCTACAAGTGCCAGTAGTGGCACTTTCTCAGTTAAACCGTGGTCTAGAGCAACGTAGTGATAAACGTCCAATTAACTCAGATTTACGTGAGTCGGGTTCAATAGAGCAGGATGCCGATTTAATCATGTTTATTTACCGTGATGAGGTTTATCACGATGACAGTGAATTTAAAGGCATGGCAGAGATTATTATTGGTAAACAGCGTAATGGACCGATTGGTAGAGTACCGCTTACTTTCCAAGGTAAGTACTCGCGCTTTGATAATTACGCAGGGCCGCATGTTTTAGAAGAAGACTAAAAAATAACATTCATCTTGTCATTGTACGCATCAATTTATTCGTCGAAAGTACTCATTGACTAACGTCAACTCCGTGCTTTCTCCTTTAACTTGAAGCATTCAATTTAAAGCTGAATAT
The DNA here is from genome assembly GCF_018860585.1 of Colwellia sp. E2M01. Classification (GTDB taxonomy): domain Bacteria; phylum Pseudomonadota; class Gammaproteobacteria; order Enterobacterales; family Alteromonadaceae; genus Colwellia. Next base: position 57,069 of record NZ_JAHKPR010000025.1, on the reverse strand, counting down.
CATTTGGCATAAGTTGATTTGGATAAGAGACAAGATACTTGCTCATTGACTATCATCAACTCCGTGCTATTTCCTTGAAATTGAGTCATACAATTTAAAGCTGAATATCATTTGGCATAAGTTGATTTGGATAAGAGATTTATGCTTGCTCATTGACTATCGTCAACTCCGTGCTTTCTCCTTTAACTTGAAGCATTCAATTTAAAGCTGAATATCATTTGGCATAAGTTTATTTGGATAAGAGACTAGATACTTGCTCATTGACTACCGTCAACCCTGTGCTTTTTCATTAACTTGCAGTATACAATTTAAAGCTGAATTTTATTTCGGTTCATACTTATCAACTATTTAAAAGCAGAGTTACTTTTAAATTAACGTTGGGCGGCTAACTTCTCACCGTCATCCCCGAGGTGTCTTGTCGGGGATCCAGTTTTTAATTTTCGAAAATATACCTTGTTTGATACTGATAAATTCCCAACAAGTGACTTCGGGAATGACATGTTAATTTTGAGCTTTATTATTAAATTAATAAAAGATTTATTCTCCGTTAATCGTAACAACGAGTGTTCTGCTTCCTGCGTGATTTCTATGCTCACCTAGGTAAATACCTTGCCAAATTCCAATATTCAATTGTCCGTTGCTAATGGGTAAGCTCAAACTATTTCCCAGTAAACTGGCCTTAATATGAGCTGGCATATCATCGTCACCTTCGTAGGTGTGCTGATAATAAGGCGCGCGCTCTGGTACAAAGTGATTAAAATGCGCTTCCATATCTGCTCTAACGGTTGGATCGGCATTCTCATTTAAGGTAATGGAAGCGGAAGAGTGCTTAATAAATACGTGTAAAATACCGCAATTGACTTGGCTTAATTCAGGTAATTGACAGAGTATTTCGTCAGTAATTAAGTGAAACCCACGTTTTCTTGCTTTTAACGTTAATTCAGTTTGAGTCCACATAGTATTATCCTCTTTTATAGAAGTCAGGAGCTTAACTTATACCAAGTCCGTT